>NZ_CP010029.1:1813686-2413686 GCF_001656035.1 Yersinia entomophaga | reverse complement strand
TTACTCAAGGCGCAATCCTGAATATCTTCACCTTCGACCAATGGGGTGTAGAACTGGGCAAACAGCTGGCTAACCGCATTCTGCCTGAGCTGGCGGATGATGCGCCGGTGACCAGCCACGATAGCTCAACCAATGCGTTGATTAACCGTTTCAAGAACTGGCGTTAAGCTAGAGAGCTAAAGCTCTTTGATCCGTGCTTATTATTGGCCTCTTACTGATGTAAGGGGCCTTTTTTCGGTCTGAGGCTTGGCCTTGTGTTAGCCTCAGACTGTTTCCCCCTCTTTCTCTGGGTGTATCTATGGCGAAAAATTCGCGTTCTCAATGGGTAGCTAAAAATCTACAGCGTTTATTAAACGTTGGCTTGATCGCGTTGGCCGCTATTTTGGTGGTCTTTCTGATTAAAGAGACGTTTCATCTTGGGCAGGTTTTGTTTACCAATAATCAGGAAACCTCATCCTATAAGTTGATCGAAGGAATAGTGATCTACTTCCTGTACTTCGAGTTTATCGCATTGATAGTGAAGTACTTTGAGTCAGGTTATCACTTCCCTCTACGCTATTTTATCTATATCGGAATAACTGCCATTATCCGGCTGATTATTGTCGATCACGAGAACCCTATTGATACGCTGGTGTATTCGGCGTCGATTCTGCTGCTGGTGGTGACGTTATATCTGGCCAATACCGAGCGACTAAAACGCGAGTAAACAATAATAGGCATAAAAAATGGCGGCCATATAGGCCGCCATAAAGACACAGTACCAGGGTAAATTACAGCAAAGTAAGCAGTGGCATGCTTTGTAACCAACTGGTGCAGTCACCCGACACAGACACCTGTACCAGCAAAACGATTCTGACTAACCTTTCACCCCGCCAGCGGTTAATCCGCCCACCAGCCAGCGCTGTGCCAGTAGGAACACCGCGGTAATTGGAATGGCCGACAGGACTGCCGCCGCGGCGAAGTCACCCCACAAGTAGTTTTGTGGATTGAGGTATTGCTGCATACCGACCGCCAGCGTGTAACTGTTCACATCTCGCAGCAATAGAGAGGCCACCGGTACTTCGGTAATGGCGGCAATAAACGACAGGATAAACACCACCGCCAGAATCGGTACCGACAGCGGCAACAGCACCAATCGGAATGCTTGCCAGGGCGTCGCACCATCCAGCGCGGCTGCTTCTTCCAGCGAGTTATCGATAGTTTCAAAATAGCCTTTAATGGTCCAAACGTGCAGCGCGATACCGCCCATGTAGGCGAAAATCACGCCGCCGTGGGTATTCAGCCCAATAAACGGTAAATATTGGCCGAGTCGGTCAAACAACGCATACAGCGCTACCAGTGACAACACTGCAGGGAACATCTGAAAAATCAGCATTCCTTTCAATAGGCTACTTTTTCCTTTGAAACGCATACGCGCAAAGGCATAGGCGCAGGTGGTGGAAAGGGTGACAATACCGGCGGCGGTAATCACCGCGATCTTAATCGAGTTCCACAACCACAGCATCACGGGGAACGGCGGCGGCGTCACGCTGCCATCGGCGTGAGTCACGCTCATCCCCAATGCCAGCTTCCAGTGCTCCCAGGAAATCTGGTCTGGAATCAGGCTACCGGTAGCAAAGTTGCCGGGTCGCAGTGAAATGGCAATAACCATCAATAACGGGAACATAATCAGCGCGATAAAGCAGAGCATCAGAAAATGGGTACCCAATAGACGCAAACGCTGGGATTTAGGTTGAACCATGGCCATCTGCCTCTCCTCCTTAATCAAAATTCATTTTGCTGGCTTTCAGATTCAGTATCGCTAACGCGCCTACCAATATGAAAATCAGGGTGGCAATTGCCGCCGCGAGGCCGAAGTCCTGCCCGCCGCCGCCTTCAAAAGCGATTCGGTAGGTGTAGTTGACCAGCAAGTCGGTGTACCCTGCCGGCGTTGTGGTGCCGATCATATCCGGGCCGCCGTTAGTCAATAACTGAATCAATACGAAATTGTTAAAGTTAAAGGCAAAACTGGCGATCATCAGCGGCGTGAGCGGTTTGATCAGCAGCGGGAAGGTGATTTTGGTGAAGTTCTGCCACGGCCCGGCACCGTCCATTGCGGAAGCCTCGTATAAATCGTCAGGGATGGCTTTCAATAATCCCATGCACAGAATCATCATGTAGGGATAACCCAGCCAGGTATTGACGATTAAAATCATGCTCTTGGCGGTCAGAGGATCGTTAAACCACGCCGGTTTGATACCAAACAGGTGGCTCAGCATCAGGTTAATTTCACCGAAGCTTTGGTTGAATAACCCTTTGAAAATCAAAATGGAGATAAAGGACGGCACCGCATAGGGCAGAATCAGCATCACTCGGTAAATAGCTTTGCCTTTCAATGCGTCCCATTGTACTGCGCACGCCAGCACCATGCCCACGGCGACAGTAAAGGTCACGCTCAGAACCGAGAAAATAATGGTCCAGACAAAGATTGAGATAAACGGTTTTTGGATGCCTTCATCGTGCAGCACGCGCAGGAAGTTTTTCCAGCCAATAGTGACGGTAAAGCCGGGGCTGAGTTTTTCATTTTCCCACTGTCCATCGGCGTTGACGGCCTGATAAAAGCCTTCTGCAATATTGGGCCGATAAATAACGCCTGTTTGCTTATTAATCAGCTCCCTGCCGTCTGCACCAAGCGCATACAGCGGGCTGGTTCCGGCAAATTGGCGCAGTGAACTCATGCGCAGTTCGCCGCCATCAGGCAATACCGCGACCAATTGGTTTAGCGCCTGACGGTTTTGAGTAATCACTCGCAAAGAGGCGCGTTCACCCTGTGCTTCAGTGTTGGCCGGAGCGACGTTAACTCGCTGCTCGCTCAGCCCATCGAGGCTGAAAGGCTCAGATATCAAAAGTTGATCGCTATCCGGCGTGGTGAGCTGTAAACGCCATTGATTGCCCGCAGGATAGAGGCCGAAGCCGTAGGTTTTTCCGGTCTGGAACTGACGATCCATCAATACGGATTGCGCCCGCTCAAAGGTTAACTGGTTGGTGCTGCTGTAGTTGGTAAAGGCGATGGCGATGGTACAAATCAGCGGGAACAGGACGAATAGCCCCATACCGGCCACGCCGGGGTAAACATAGCGCCAGGCATAGGCGCGACGGTTGGCAAACACGTACAGCCCAAGGCTAACCAGAATCAGCGTCACTATGGCAAAAAGATATTCACCTTGCGCATACATTAATATGATCAGATAGCAGGTAAACAGGCTGATAAGGCCAATAGCCAGCCACTTCAGCGCATCACTCTGCCACCAGGCGACTTTCTTTTTGCGTCCATAACTTTCGGTTTGGGATAACTGCATAACGGGTCCCTTTTGTGACTATTTGGCCATTCTGTAGCGACTACAGCACTGCGATCTGACGTGAAGAATTTATCAGGGCACGGAATCCGTGCCCCTTTAACGAGCAGAGCCGTTACTTGGTAATACGAGTCGCGGCATCGTTCAATGCGGCTTCTACAGTTTGTCGACCATTGATTGCGTTCAATACCGCGCTGCGCGTGGCGTACCAGAATGCGCTCATCTGCGGGATATTCGGCATGATTTCGCCTTTGGTGGCGTTATCCATGGTGGCGGCAATCTTCGGATCTTTCGCCAACTGCTCTTGGAAGGATTTCAGCGCCACGGCGCCCAGCGGCTTGTCTTTATTTACTTCAGCCAGGCCTTGGTCGGTCAACAGGTAGTTTTCCAGGAATTCAGTGGCTAACTCTTTATTCGGGCTGGCGGCGTTGATACCGGCACTTAATACTCCGACGAAAGGTTTAGACGGCTGGCCGTGGAAAGTCGGCAATAGCGTGACGCCGTAGTTGATTTTACTCTTGTCGATATTTGACCACGCCCACGGGCCGTTGATGGTCATCGCGGTTTGGCCTTTGTTAAAGGCGGCTTCAGCGATGGAATAGTCAGTATCGGCATTGATATGCTTGTTTTTCACCAAATCGACGATGAATTGCAGGCCAGCTTTGGCTCCGGCATTGTTAACACCGACGTCTTTCACGTTATAGATGCCGTTTTCAAACTTGAAGGCATAACCGCCGTCAGCGGCAATAACCGGCCAAGTGAAGTAGGGTTCTTGCAGGTTCCACATGATGGCGCTTTTGCCTTTGGCCCGCAGTTCTTTATCCAGCGCTGGGATTTCTTCCCAGGTTTTTGGCGCGTCTTTAATAATGTCTTTGTTATAAATCAGCGATAGCGCTTCCACCGCGATTGGGTAGGCGATCAGCTTACCGTTGAAACGCACCGCGTCCCAGGTGAATGGGAACAGTTTGTCCTGGAAGGCTTTGGATGGATGGACTTCGGCCAGCAGGCCGGATTGCGCGTAGCCGCCGAAACGGTCGTGAGCCCAGAAGATAATGTCAGGGCCGTCGCCGGTGGCCGCAACCTGCGGGAATTTCTCTTCCAGTTTATCGGGATGTTCGATGGTGACTTTAATACCGGTATCTTTCTCGAATTTTTTACCCACTTCTGCCAGACCGTTATAGCCTTTATCGCCATTGATCCAGATAACCAGCTTACCTTCTTCAATCTTGGCAAAAGCGGAAGAGGAAAGTACCAGCGTGGTCAGCGCGGAAAGCGCCAGGACTCGAGCGGTCTTACCAACGCCGGACTTCATGAAACTGTGAGTCATAATCCAATCCTTTTATCCAATTTTGTGGGCACCGACTTTCGTGTGAATCAATAGCCGCTTATCGGGTAGCTGTGAGTCACAGTGCGAGGTGGCAGCGACAGCGTCATAATGTGGGTGCGCTGCAATTTAGTACGCTGTCATATTGGGTCACAACCGGACACAGTCTCATCCTCCCCCCGTCTACGCCCCCGACAAGGTTATTGTGACCCAGTTAACACTGCTGCCTATTCTGTGGGGTTAGCCACAAAAATACCGGTCGAAATTTGTAAGCAGGATCACGAATTTGTCTTTCGGTGGGAACTTTCGCTTACCCCCTTACCTCTCTCATCCTCCCATCTCCTCCCCCATGAAAAACTTTGTTACGGATGATTACCAAATTGCGGCATTCCCGCAGTATCAGCAGCATCAATTTTAACCACAGTTTGCAGGGCCAGGACTATGTTGCCAGCGCGTGCCGTTCCTCATCCTACGTTGTATCGGGTTCACCCGATCAGTTTCCGTGACGGAAACGGCGACGGCATGGGGGATTATCGCGGCCTGTTGAGAGCACTGACTTATCTGAACGCCTTATCGATTGATGGGCTGGTTGTGCCACAGGATATGCAACCCTGCGAGCAGACGGCTCGGCGGTTAGCCGAACAAGGCCTGGCGGTGTGGATTAACCCACAGAGCAACGCAGGCTCCGAGGCGTTACAGCAACCGCTATTGCAAGGTGCCTTGGCTCAGCAGGTGGTGCCGTTCAGTTCGGAAAAACTGGTGTCGGTATTAGCCGAGCGTCGGGCCACGCTTTCTCAGTCCGTGTGGAGCACCGGCGACGCCGAGCGGCCACGGGTAGTGAGCAACTGGGGGCAGGGCGATCTTCGCTCCGCAGACGCTTTTCTGACCTTGCTGGCGCTATTGCCCGCGCCTATAGCGCTGTACCAAGGGGAAGAGCTGGGCTTGCCTCACGCCGCTTCGCTACAGGAACCACAAGGTGCGCAGACGCCGATGCCGTGGCACGAAGCGCCAGAGCAGGCTACGTCCGGAGAGATTCATTGGTATCAGCGTGTGGCTATTGAACATCGCGCTATGGCCATCAGCCGCCAGCAGCAGGATCCTGATTCCACCCTGCGCTTTTGCCAAACGTTGTTGGCTCTACGCCGTCAGCCGGTGATTCAACAAGGGCAACTGGCTGAAATCAGCCAGCAGAACGGCGTAATCAGATTATTTATTACCCAGCAAGATCAATGTGTTGAAGCGCTGATCAATTTGCAGCCTTATACTCAGACGGCGACGCCGTCCGAGGCAACCTTGCCAGTGGCATGGCGGCACGGCGCGCAGAGAGAAAGTCATCAGAGTGCTGGGAGTCATCGCTGGGTTATGCCGGGTTTTGCTTCCGCCATTTTTCTTCAATCGGATTCACATGAAAAAGTTGTTTGCGCAAGCAAAGGAGTAACGCATGGCTAACGTAACGCTAAGCGGCGTTTATAAGGCCTTTGGTGAGGTCGTGATCTCCAAAGACGTCAATCTGGAGATCGAAGATGGTGAATTTGTGGTGTTTGTCGGTCCGTCAGGCTGCGGGAAATCAACGCTGCTGCGCATGATAGCCGGTCTTGAGGATATTACCGCTGGCGAGTTGTTGATCGGCGGTAAACGGATGAACGAAGTGCCGCCCGCAGAACGCGGCATCGGCATGGTATTCCAGTCTTATGCGCTCTATCCCCATCTGTCGGTGGCGGAAAACATGTCTTTCGGCCTGAAGCTGGCCGGTGCCAAAAAAACTGAAATTAACCAGCGAGTTAATCAGGTCGCTGAAGTGCTGCAACTGGCGCACCTATTGGATCGTCGGCCAAAAGCCTTGTCCGGCGGGCAACGTCAGCGAGTCGCTATTGGTCGTACGCTGGTGGCTGAACCGGATGTGTTCCTGCTGGACGAACCCTTATCCAACCTGGACGCCGCGCTGCGGGTGCAGATGCGCATTGAGATTTCCCGACTTCACAAGCGCCTGCAACGCACCATGATTTACGTTACGCACGATCAGGTCGAAGCCATGACGCTGGCAGACAAAATCGTGGTGTTGGATGCCGGTAACGTGGCGCAGGTGGGTAAACCGCTGGAGCTATATCACTACCCGGCCAACCGCTTTGTCGCCGGTTTTATCGGTTCGCCAAAAATGAATTTCCTCCCAGTGAAAGTGACCGCCGTTGAGCCTCGTCAGGTACAAATCGAGCTACCGAACCGCCAGTTGGTCTGGCTACCGGTGGAAGGCGATCGCGTACAGGTCGGCGCCAATATGTCGCTGGGTATTCGACCGGAGCATCTGCTGCCAAGCAGCGAATCGGAAGTCACGCTGGAAGGCCCGATTCAGGTAGTAGAGCAACTGGGCAATGAAACACAGATTCATATCCAAATCCCCGCAATACGTCAGAACCTGGTTTACCGCCAGAACGACGTGGTGCTGGTAGAAGAAGGTGCAACATTCGCCATCGGGCTGCCGCCATATCGCTGTCATCTGTTCCGTGAAGATGGCTCTGCGTGTCAACGGCTGCATCAAGAGCCGGGCGTCTACTGACAGTGAATGTAAAGCACGCACGCCGTTAGGCAAATTAAACAGGAGATTTCTGATGACTACTCTGCGCAAGTTACCGATAGCACTGGCTGTTGCCGCTGGTGTTCTGTCAACACAAGCGATGGCCGTAGATTTCCACGGTTATGCACGTTCTGGTATCGGTTGGACAGGGAGCGGCGGTGAGCAACAATGTTTCAAAACCACCGGCGCTCAAACTAAATACCGTTTGGGCAACGAATGTGAAACCTATGCGGAAATCAAATTAGGCCAGGAACTGTGGAAAGAAGGGGATAAAAGCTTCTACTTCGATACCAACGTAGCCTATTCCGTATCACAGCGTGACGATTGGGAATCAACGGATCCCGCTTTCCGTGAAGCCAACGTGCAGGGTAAGAATCTGATCGAATGGTTGCCGGGTTCCACCATGTGGGCAGGTAAACGCTTCTATCAACGTCATGACGTTCACATGATCGACTTCTACTACTGGGATATCTCCGGCCCAGGTGCAGGTTTGGAAAACATCGATCTGGGCTTCGGCAAGCTGTCTTTGGCCGCAACCCGTAACTCTGAAGCCGGTGGCTCCAGCGCCTGGATCGATAATCAGCGTAAAGATGCAGATAAAACCATTAATGACGTGTTTGACGTGCGTTTAGCCGGATTGGAAACCAACCCAGGCGGTACGCTTGAGTTCGGTGTGGACTACGGTCGCGCTAATACTCAGGACGGTTATGCATTGGCACAAGATGCGACCAAAGACGGCGTCTTGCTGACGGCGGAACATACTCAAAGCATGTTCGGCGGCTTTAACAAATTTGTGGTTCAGTACGCCACCGATTCGATGACCTCATGGAACAGCGGCCATTCACAGGGCTCTCTGGTGAATAACAACGGCAGTATGCTGCGTATTATTGACCACGGTGCCATTAATCTGGCTGAAAAATGGGACATGATGTACGTCGCTTTATACCAGGATACCGATTGGGATAACAAAAACGGCACCACTTGGTACAGTGTGGGCGTGCGCCCAATGTATAAATGGACGCCGATCATGAGCACCTTACTGGAAGCAGGCTACGACAACGTGAAATCTCAGCGTACCGGCGACCGTAACGGCCAGTACAAACTGACTCTGGCTCAACAATGGCAGGCGGGGGATAGCATCTGGTCTCGTCCGGCCATCCGCGTGTTTGCAACCTATGCAAACTGGGATGAGAAATGGGGCTACGATAACGTTAAGGGCAGTCCTGACCTCGGGCTGGCGCAGAACGGCACTATCGGCACCGATAGCCGTGGTAAAAACAACGAAGTAACCTTCGGCGCACAATTCGAAGCCTGGTGGTAACAGCAGTGACGCAGCCGTCCTTCGGGGCGGCTGTTTGATTTTTTAAAGCAAGATCAAGTGATAACCCGATAAATTTCAAATCGCCACCTTAAAGCCGATTGAAACATAAAGGGTTATGGATTGGTTAACTTTGCCGACCTTGCCCGTGCGGAGTTAGCGCTGACGCTCAATCTATGAGGGTATAACAATGAAAAAGAATCTGCTGTCACTCTGTTTGTCTCTGGCCTTGGGTTTGACTGCGCCGCTGGCAGTGCAGGCCGCTTCTACTATTTCTCCGGCCAATGTTTCGGTTGCACCGAGCATTAGTCCATCGACTTTACAAAGCTTGCCGTGGCAACCGTTAGTTCCACCGGCGTCGCAGGAAATCAAACTGACCAACGCCAGCCCGCATATTTCTCAGGGTGAAATTGAAGGTGCGGTAGCCGCTTTCGCGTTGCCAGCCGATCGCGGTTCGATGGAAGTCACGCTGAGTAGTCAGGTGGTGGATAATAAACTCTACTCTCCAAGCGTCGTGGTGCTGGACGAACAAATGCGCCCGGCGGCCTACTATCCAGCCAGCTATTTTACCTACGAAAAAGCCGGCATCATGAGTTTCGATCGTCTTGAAGGCGTACTGAAACTGACTCCAGCATTAGGCCAAAAACAAATCTACCTGCTGGTGTACACCACCAAACAGGATCTGGCAAAAACGACTCAACTGCTCGATCCGGCCAAAGCCTATGCCCAAGGCGTAGGTAACGCAGTACCAAATATTCCCGATCCTATCGCCAGCCATGCTCCGACTGGTGTGCTGAAAATCAAAGCCACTGCGGAACAAAGCATGGGCAACATTATGATTGGTTTCACTCAGCCAGCCGCGCCCGCTCCTGTCGTGGTCGGAAATACTCAGCCCGTAGTGGCAGCCGCACCGGCTACGGTGAGTAAACCGACCGAGCCAATGCTTAACGATACCGAAAGCTATTTCAATCAGGCGATCAAAGATGCGGTAAAAGCGGGCGATGTGGATAAAGCGCTGAAACTGCTGAATGAAGCGGAAAAACTAGGCTCAACCTCCGCGCGTCAAACCTTTATTGGCAGCGTCAAAGGCAAGGGCTAGATACCCAGCGCTGCCGAATGTGGCTGGATGATTGGTGCGCCGTGGCGCACCTTTTTTCTTTGTGATCTATGGCGGCTACTGCGCGTGTGGATTTTGGTTTACGTACGAATGTATACCCCGACTGATTTTATCTGCGACATCTTTGGCGATGATTTATGATGGTTATCGCGTTCTTCCCTTTCTAAACCTTATTTCTCTTAATTAGATCAATTTACCTAATGCATTCTGCAAATGTGACGCAGTTAACTCACTGTTGTCGTTATGATCATCAGATGCTACTCGACGTGTTACCCCAAGGGCTTTCTGCGCTACAATAGCCCCATGTTGACCAATTGCGGGGAGCCAGATGTATCCCCGGCGGGAGCGAGCCGAATGTCATACGGCGAGGTATCAATTCTAAAACCTATTCAATGGCGATCTATTGATCAGCCTAATCTCAGTGCCGATATTGCCGATTGGTTGATGGAGCTGGGGTCAATGACCCGCCGTTTTGAGCAACATTGCCAACGGGTACATATCGAACCAAAGCTGGAATGTTTTATTACTCGCGATGAACTGGGTGAAGAGGCGGAACATTTGCCGATAAGCCAGCGTTATTGGCTGAGAGAAGTTATTTTGTTCGGTGATGCTCAGCCTTGGTTATTGGGGCGGACGGTGGTGCCAGAAGAAACCCTTTCTGGCTCCGATCGTGCGCTGGTGGATCTGGGAACGGTGCCTCTAGGGCGCTATCTGTTCAGTGGCGATGCTCTGACGCGAGACTATATCCAAACGGGGTTACAGGAAAAGCTTTGGGCGCGCCGTTCACTTTTACGCCTGTCTGGGAAACCCCTGTTACTGACGGAAGTATTCTTGCCAGCGTCGCCGTTATATCAGCTTTCCAGGGTGTGACTATGAGCAAAGATTTGGGAGATAAATAAATTGGATGGAAGTGTTCTTCAAAGCAAATGGCGCGCCTATTGCCGTTTGATGCGAATTGATAAGCCTATTGGTTCACTGCTGTTACTGTGGCCAACATTATGGGCGTTATGGCTGGCAGGACGCGGTATTCCTGATGCAAAAATTCTGATCGTGTTCGTGCTGGGCGTGTTTATGATGCGTGCCGCAGGCTGTGTGGTGAATGATTTCGCCGATCGTAAAATCGATGGACACGTAAAACGCACCGCTTCACGGCCATTGCCCAGTGGCGCTGTGAGCGAAAAAGAAAGCAAAATCCTGTTTGGCGTACTGGTGCTGATCTCGTTCGGGCTGGTTCTGACCTTAAACAGTATGACCATCTGGCTATCTCTGGTGGGGCTGGCACTGGCCTGGATTTATCCCTTTATGAAGCGGGTAACCAACTTGCCGCAGGTGGTGTTAGGCACGGCATTTGGCTGGTCGATTCCAATGGGTTTTGCCGCAGTAAGCGAAAGCCTGCCGCTGGTATGTTGGTTGTTGCTGTTGGCGAATATTTGCTGGACCGTCGCTTATGACACGCTGTATGCGATGGTAGATAGGGACGATGACCTAAAAATTGGCGTCAAATCCACGGCTATTCTATTCGGTCAGTATGACCGCCTCATCGTCGGGTTGCTGCAACTGGCTACGTTGTTATTGATGGTGATTATCGGTTATCTGATGCATTTAGGCGGGGCGTTCTATTGGTCCGTTTTATTAGCCGGCGCTCTATTTATTCATCAGCAGAAAATGATTGCTAAACGTCAGCGTGAACCTTGTTTCCAGGCTTTCCTGAATAATAATTACGTTGGTTTGGTTCTGTTCCTTGGGATTCTGTTGAGCTATTGGTCATTGAATTAAACCCCAAATGATACAAATAGAAAGGGCCAGATATTATCTGGCCCTTTGCTTATTCAGCTATCTGGAAATTATTCTGCTGGTTTATCTGGAGCAGGTAACTGATTTGTCTCGGCAGGCATACTGACGCTTTCAATCGTCAGCTTCACTTCCGGCGTCATCAGGTTGCTTAGCATATTGTAAACTTCCAGCGTATGTTCCTGCACCGCATCGCCAATATCGTTGATATAGCCTTCTTCGCGCAGAGTTGCAACCAGCGTGGAGAATACGGCCTTATCAAAGAATTCCGGCGCGTTAATACCATGCAGTACGGAAAGACGCTGCGCCATGATGCGACTCTCTTTCTCCAGCGCGCCCCGATTGATGCTTGGGTTTGCGCTGAGCAAAGAGAGCGTAATTGCGTAGCGTTGCAGAGTTTCACGCACGCCAGCGGCCAGCAGCTGCAACGGACGAATACGCGCTGGATTCAACACTAATTCATCGCCTTTATCGCAAATCAACTGTTGGCGCGCCAGTTCGTTAACCAGCGTATCCAGCGTTGGCGCAAGTTCTTCCTTGGTATAATGCAGGAAAAGCTCGGCTTTCAGCATTGGGTAAATCATACCGATCTTGCGTAATAACTCGGAACGAGTAATACGGCGATGGTACATCACCATGCTAGCAATCAGTGAAGGCAGCATCAGCAAGTGCTGAATATTATTACGGTAGTAAGTCATTAACACCGCCTGCTCACGTGGCAGGATTATGATGTCACCGATGTTGTCTTTCTCTACCTCGAACTTATTCATTTTCAACGCGTGGTTCAGCAACTCTTCCGGCGTTTTATCCGGTACGGTCACATCTTTGGCGTAAGGCACATTGCGTAGCAGTTGCAGGTAGCAATCGAGTTGCTCCAACAGTTGCTCGCGAGTCAATGAACGCTGACGCGATGCCAGCAGCGCGGTAGAACATAAGTTCATTGCGTTAGCCGCTGCGGCATTATTGATACGAACCATAATTTTAGCGGCTAAATCGTTAACCGCCGGAGTCAGCCAACTTGGGCGCTGAGCTTCGATTGGATCGATAGCATCACGCCAGTCTGGCACGTTGTTGTTGAGATAAGTAGTCAATGGCAAAGGTTCGCCAAAGTTCACATAGCCCTGACCCAAATTGCGAAGTTTGCGCAGACCGCGCAGCATTTGCATCAGGCTTTCTTTCTCTTTGGTCGCGCCGCGCAGTTCTTTGGCGTATGTCCCAACTTCCATTACGTGCTCGTAACCGATGTAAATTGGCACCAGAGTAATAGGGCGGGAGCCGCCGCGTAGCATGGCCTGTATTGTCATCGACAGGGTGCCAGTTTTGGGTTCCAGCAGCCGACCGGTGCGTGAACGGCCACCTTCCACAAAGTATTCAACGGAATAACCACGGGTGAATAGCTCACCTAGGTATTCACGGAACACGGTGGAATACAGCTTGTTGCCCTTAAAGGTACGGCGAATAAAGAAGGCACCTAAACGACGGAAAATCGGGCCAGCCGGCCAGAAGTTCAGGTTGATACCGGCAGCAATATGCGGCGGTACCAGGCCTTGATGATAAAGCACGTAGGACAGCAACAGATAGTCCATGTGGCTACGATGGCAGGGGACATACACGATTTCGTGGCCATCTTGTGCCAATTGGCGCACGCGCTCGGCGTTATGAACATTGATGCCCTGATACAGACGGTTCCAGGTCCAACTCAACACGCGATCGGATAAACGCACGGCTTCATAAGAGAAGTTTGCCGCAATCTCTTCCATCAAATTGATGGCATTTTGCTGCGCTTTTTCGTGGGAAATTTTCTTGGTACGCGCTTCATCAGCCACCGCTTTTTCGATAGCTTTTGACGCCAGCAGCTTTTTAAATAGCTCCTGACGTGCCGGCAGACTTGGGCCAACGGCAGCTAAACGCTGACGAGAGAAGTGCATACGCGCGACTCTGGCCAGCTTATGGGCGATGGTTTTGTCAGTGCCGTGCTCACTGGCCATGCGGCGCAGGGAAACGGTAGTCGAGAATCGCACAAAGCTATCGCGACCCAGCCACAGTACGGCAAAGAATTTTTGTACGCCGTTCAGTACGCGCAGATGTGGTGTACCGTGACCTTCCCGGCCCGGAGAGCGGCCAAACATTACTGATACCGGTAGCATCTGAATATCCAGCTCAGGATTATTGCGATGCAGATCCAGATAATCGTGGAATAATTTTACCGATTCCTGCTTCGGGGCATAATAGCGAAATACCCGTGGGCCATTATCGATGAAAACGTGACTTGGCAGCTGTGCACCGTCTATTTCCAGTGGAATCAACGGATCGGGAAGATCTTGTGCCAGGCACTGCGCTCGCAATGTCAGCAAATCAGCCTTAGAGTTATAAGGTAAAACATACAAAATTGGACGTGACGGGTCTAACCCCAGTTCAGTCACAGGATCTGCGGGGATTACCTTGCTTTTTACCAACAATTTAAGTGGTAAATTCAGTAACTTATAATATATTTTACGCCAACCTGACATAACAACGTGAAGCCTCTTGTTAGCAATTCGCCGCAAGGATACCAGAAACTCGTTTTGAGATCTGTGGTGATCAGACTGATGGAAGCAGCGAAACTATTATCAATCCAATAAAAAGGTACATAACTCATGGCTAATCAATCAACAGGACTAACCCGTATCTATAAAGCGGCAGGTTATTCTGTGAAAGGGTTAACCGCTGCTTGGAAAAATGAAGCCGCTTTCCGGCAGGAGGCCGTGGTGGCCGTCATCGCTATCATACTGGCCTTCTGGCTTGATGTGGGAGTCATAGAGCGAATTTTATTGATCGGATCTGTCGTCTTGGTGGTGGTGGTTGAAATTATCAACAGTGCGATTGAAGCGGTTGTTGACCGGATTGGCAGCGAGCTGCATGACCTTTCAGGTCGGGCAAAGGATATGGGGTCCGCCGCAGTGCTCATCACTATCCTGCTGGCGGTATTTATTTGGGCTACTGTGCTGTGGCAATACTTGAATTTGGCATAGTTCAGGGAAAGAGCAAATAGTGGTGAAGAACAATACAGCCATTAATCCCTGTTTTTATTCACTCTTCGGTTCCCAATAGGGGTTTGGCTGTATATACTCACAGCTAAACTGTATAAACAAACAGGGGGCGGAATGAAAGCACTTACTACCAGACAGCAACAGGTCTACGACTTGGTTCGCGATCACATCTCGCAAACGGGCATGCCACCGACACGTGCCGAGATCGCGCAGCGTCTGGGGTTCCGTTCGCCTAATGCCGCAGAAGAGCATCTAAAGGCGTTGGCGCGTAAAGGGGTGATTGAGATCGTCTCCGGCGCTTCTCGTGGTATTCGCCTATTAATGGAAGACGAAGAAGGCCTGCCGCTGATTGGCCGGGTTGCTGCGGGCGAACCGCTGTTAGCGCAGCAGCATATTGAAGGTCACTATAAAGTTGATCCTTCGCTGTTTAAGCCTAATGCTGATTTTCTGCTGCGGGTAAACGGTATGTCTATGAGAGATATCGGTATTCTGGACGGTGATTTGCTTGCGGTTCATAAAACTCAGGATGTGCGCAATGGGCAGGTTGTGGTGGCGCGTATTGATGATGAAGTTACTGTTAAGCGTCTGAAAAAACAAGGTAATATTGTTCAGTTGCTGCCTGAAAACAGTGAATTTCAGCCCATCGTCGTCGATCTGCGCGAGCAAACATTTACTATCGAAGGTTTAGCCGTTGGCGTTATCCGCAATGGCGACTGGATTTAACGAACCACGTATTCCTACCTGCGGTAGTTAGCGTTAATAGCAATTGATTTTATCCCTTAAATAAAGCCCCTTCATTGGGGTTTTATTATGTGTGCTACGACTCAAATAATCCTGTATCTCATCAGAAATGAAGGCATATATATTGGTTAATCACTCACATGACAGTGTTTTAGTAATATTGAGAACTATCCGATAATAACGAGTTACTTGCTGATTTAAATACAGAATAATATGAGGTTTTCTTAGCCTGCCTACTATTTCATTACTATTCCATAGTACTAATTTAGCCATCGGCAGAATGCTCTGCTATAGTTATTTCACGGTAAGAATAAGACAACGATTCAATTTAAGATTGTCTTATTAATTTACTGGTAATTATATTAGCCTATATATTAATAGGAATTAAATAAACTGAGCTAACAAAAGTTAACGGAGATATTATGAATAAAGATCAAGCCGACGGTAACTGGAAGCAGTTTAAAGGGAAAATTAAAGAGAAATGGGGCAAGCTGACGGATGATGACCTGAAGGTGATAGAAGGGAAACGCGAACAGCTGGTAGGTAAAATTCAGGAAAAATACGGTTATCAGAAGGAAGCTGCGGAAAAAGAAGTGAAAGCTTGGGAAGATCATACCAAATATCGCTGGTAACCTGAGTTGGTATTAATATATGAATATAAAACTTACCTCCCTCCACGGTGTTATTAAATGTGTCGATATTTTATAAATAGAGTTATTTATTAAAATATAATTTAATATCATCAAGTTTACATGTTTTATATTAAGATGTTGCAAGCACAAGGAGGTGCTGACACTTCCAGTGTTGGTTATAATTAATGTCAATCAATACAATGTTAATTAATACAGTGAGTCATGACGACAAACCATTTTTTATTTTATTTCTGCCGCCGTATGACGACAGAAATGATTTCTGCACCAGGGGTTACTTTTCCAAGGTTACTTTCTTTTTGCCACTAGACTATGGTCGTGATCGCAATGTTCATGGCTATCACAGGCTTCGACTTCGCCGCACGTGGCGCAAAGGCCGTGAGCCTCTACCACGCTGTGACGCAGCGCAAAACCTGATTGTTTCGCCAGCAAAGCTAAGGCTTCTTCAATACCAACGGTGGTTTTTTCCGTTACCAAACCGCAGCGATCGCAAATAAACAGCGCTGAGGTGTGCAGCGGCTCCTCAAAATGATGGCACAGCACATAGCTGTTTGCCGACTCAACTTTGTGTATAAATCCTTGTTCTAAAAGAAAATCCAAAGCGCGATAGACGGTTGGCGGCTTAGCCTGAGGCTCGGAAACCCGCAATAAATCCAGCAGATCATAAGCGCTGATTGCGCCCGGTTGCTGTGCCATCAGACGCAAAACTTCCAAACGTTGCGGAGTCAGCCGTACATTTCGTTGTTTACACAGGCTTTCGGCCTGAGCAAGCAGCTTTTCTTGGTTGATTGAAGTCATGATAATCGTCCCGCAACATTATTATTTGTGCAATTTTAACATATCTCCGCGTGATCGCCGATAGGCGCCGTGAGTTACCTCTATCCGCGTCACATTTCCGCATAGATCAATAGGTTAAGTCGTAAGATTATTGCGCTGGAATGCGTCCTTAGGTTCTATGGTATAATCCCGCATTCCAGCCCACTGATGATTTGCTATGCAACCAAAACAGCGGGAATTGACGTAATAACAACCGATGAAACTCACCGCACATGCACGAAAATCAGACTGTATCTAACGCCCAAACTGGTCATTCAGGCTACCCATTACAACGTTTCTCCGTCGCGCCGATGCTCGATTGGACGGATCGTCACTGCCGCTATTTCCACCGTTTGCTGACCAAACAGGCGCTGCTTTACACGGAAATGGTCACCACTGGTGCCATTATCCACGGCAAGGCTGATTATCTGGCTTACAGTGAGCAAGATCATCCGGTAGCGCTACAATTGGGCGGCAGCGATCCGCAGGCGTTAGCCCATTGCGCGAAACTAGCGGAACAGCGTGGTTATAACGAAATTAATCTGAATGTTGGTTGCCCTTCCGATCGGGTGCAAAACGGTCGCTTTGGTGCCTGTTTGATGGGGGAAGCGGAGCTGGTTGCCGATTGTGTTAAAGCGATGCGCGATGTGGTTTCCATACCGGTAACGGTTAAAACCCGAATCGGCATTGACGATCAGGACAGCTACGAGTTTTTGTGTGATTTCGTGCAGAAAGTCTCAGAGCAGGGCGGTTGCGATATGTTTACTATTCATGCGCGTAAAGCCTGGCTATCCGGTTTGAGTCCGAAGGAAAATCGTGAAGTGCCACCTCTGGATTATCCGCGAGTTTATCAGCTAAAGCGTGATTTCCCCGAGTTGACCATCGCCATCAACGGCGGCGTGAAAACCTTGGATGAAGCGAAAGAACACCTCAAATATCTCGATGGCGTGATGATTGGCCGCGAGGCATATCAAAATCCGAGTATTTTGACGCAGGTAGACCGCGAACTCTTCGATCCACAGGCGGCGATTACGGATAGTGTAGCGGCGGTAGAGGCTCTCTATCCCTACATTGAGCAAGAATTAGCGCGTGGGGCTTATTTAGGCCATATCACCCGACATATTCTGGGCATCTTCCAGGGCATTCCCGGTGCGCGTCAGTGGCGCCGCCATTTAAGCGAGAATGCTCATAAGCCTGGCGCCGATGTTTCCGTGGTAGAGAAAGCCTTATCATTAGTGAAACAGCCTCAACATAATTCACTATAAGTTAGTCAAAATGACCAAGCCCGTTATGTTCTTTAGCGGGCTACAATTGTTCATCTCTATTTAATTCAGTCAATTAGCCCTTATCTATAAGCTGGCACGCTTCTTGTAATACCCAATCAGCATTATCCAATATTTTGGATGATAACAATTATTGAGGAGCCAACCATGTTAGAGATTTTCTTTGTTATCGGTTTTTTCATCATGCTGATGGTGACCGGTATTTCCCTGCTGGGCATTTTAGGTGCTTTGCTGGTTGCGGCTGCTTTTATGATGGTCGGTGGGTTATTTGTGATGATGATTAAGTTATTACCGTGGCTGATTTTAGCCGTTGCGATTGTATGGATCTGGCGCGCTATGCAGAATCCGACTATTCGTCGCTACTAATATAATTGATGGAATATCGATCGGCTTCTGTCGGCTAAATGGCAGAAAGAACAAAATGTTAAGATAAGTTTTTCTTGTGTAAACCACATGAAATAAATGCAACTGAAGAAAAGTTGAACAGAGGTTTTGCGGTTGTGATCACAGCTTGAAACATTTATCCGCTAATTTGCGGTTAAAGCGTTTTTTTTGCCTGAACTGGCTGCTAGGATGCGAATCGATAGTTTCTTGTATCAATATTTTCATCTTCGCCGGGAATAACAATAGTGGCATAAGCCGCACTCTTTTCCGTCGGAATACACTGCTGTACCCCTACACTGTATCAATGCGTTATAAAAAAGGGTTCCTTTGCGGGAACCCTTTTTTACTGGCTGAAATCAGGATAATTGCCGAAAATAAACGTCAGTTAATCGTTAGTTTCCAGGAATGAGAAGGCTGGAGCCGGTGGTTTTCCTGCCTTCCAGCATCAGGTGCGCCCGTTGGGCTTGACTCAGTGGAAACTTCTGCTCTGGTGCTACATCGACGTTAATCGCGCCGCAGGCAATCAGTGAGAATAGCTCGCTGCTGGCCTGCTCAAGTTCCTGCCGATTGGTAACATACCAATTTAGCGATGGCCGAGTAACATAAAGTCCGCCTTTCTGGTTGAGAATACCTAAATCCACGCCGGTAACCGGGCCGGAAGCGTTACCGAAACTTACGAGTAAGCCGCGCTTTTGCAGGCTGCTGAGTGAATCAATCCAAGTGCTTTTTCCGACGGAATCATAAACAACCTTTACTTTTTCCCCTTGAGTCAGCTCGATAACCCGTTGCGAGATATTTTCTTTAGCGTAGTTTATTGTGGCCCAGGCTCCTGCCGCTTTTGCCAACTCGGCTTTTTCGTCAGAGCCTACGGTTCCAATCAGTCTGGCTCCCAGCGCTTTTGCCCATTGGCAGGCAATCAGCCCGACGCCACCGGCGGCAGCGTGAAACAGGAAGGTTTCTCCTGGTTTGATTTCGTAGGTTTGACGTAGCAAATATTGCACCGTCAACCCTTTCAGAAATGAGGCCGCTGCTTGCTCAAAAGAAATGTTATCTGGCAACAGAGCGATCTTTTCGGCTGGAACATTATGAATTTCACTGTAAGCACCAAGGGCTGATTGTGCATACACCACGCGATCACCTACTTTTAAAGTGCTCACCGCCGAACCGACCTTTTTGATAACTCCCGCCCCTTCGGTTCCCAAGCTGCTTGGAAGCTGGGCTGGCGGGTATAAACCGCTGCGGATGTAGGTATCAATATAGTTAATGCCGATGGCTTTATTTTCCACCTGCACCTCATGTTCTTCCGGATCCTTTGGCGTAAAATCAATATATTGCAACACATCGGGACCGCCGGTTGTGGAAAACTGAATACGCTTGGCCATGTGAAATCCTCATAATGGAAGTCATTTAACCCTACAGCTAAGATGTTGGCGGTTCCACCTTTATAACCATGAGGCTAATACCGATATGCGATAGCTAATTCAACGGGTATATAATTACTCGCTGCCTATCATCGCGTATACTGGGTCGTTATATTTTCTATTCTCAACCGGGTAAAGAACACTCTTCATGGCAGGAAAAAAACCAACCAACAATACGACAGAGCCACGAGACCGCCAGATGGAAGGGCTGAAACTCCCGCCTCATTCGCTGGAGGCAGAGCAGTCCGTGTTGGGCGGTTTGATGCTGGATAACGAACGCTGGGACAACGTTTCCGAACGAGTTACCAGCAACGATTTCTTCAGTCGCCCTCATCGCCGGATCTTTACTGAAATGCAACGCTTGCTGGAAATGAGCAAGCCGATCGACTTGATCACTCTTTCCGAATCATTGGAACAGAAAGGGGATCTGGAGTCCGTCGGCGGTTTTGCTTATCTGGCCGAGTTGTCAAAAAATACGCCAAGTGCGGCGAACATCGGCGCTTATGCCGATATTGTTCGTGAACGTGCAGTAGTACGCGAAATGATTTCGGTCGCAAACGAGATCGCTGATGCCGGTTACGATCCTCAAGGGCGTACCAGTGAAGATCTACTGGATCTGGCCGAATCCAAGGTATTCCAGATTGCGGAAAACCGCGTCAATAAAGATGAAGGTCCGAAAAGTATCGACCGGATTCTGGAAGATACCGTTGCGCGTATTGAGCAACTTTATCAGCGCCCGCATGATGGCGTGACCGGCGTTTCTACCGGCTATCAGGATTTGGATAAGAAAACCGCGGGTTTACAGAAATCAGATTTGATCATCGTGGCGGCGCGTCCGTCGATGGGTAAAACCACTTTCGCCATGAACCTTTGCGAAAACGCGGCAATGATGCAGGACAAACCGGTGCTTATCTTCAGTCTGGAGATGCCCGGAAACCAGATTATGATGCGTATGCTCGCGTCCCTGTCTCGCGTCGATCAAACCCGCATTCGTACCGGTCAGTTGGATGATGAGGATTGGGCGCGTATTTCCAGCACCATGGGTATTCTGCTGGAAAAACGCAATATGTATATTGATGACTCTTCGGGCCTGACGCCGACGGAAGTGCGCTCGCGAGCGCGGCGAATTTACCGTGAAAACGGTGGCCTGAGCATGATTATGATCGACTACCTGCAATTGATGCGGGTACCTGCGCTTTCTGATAACCGTACTTTGGAAATTGCGGAAATTTCTCGCTCCCTCAAGGCGTTGGCGAAAGAACTACAGGTACCGGTGGTGGCGCTTTCTCAGCTTAACCGAAGCCTGGAGCAGCGTGCCGATAAGCGGCCGGTGAACTCCGACTTACGTGAATCTGGCTCGATTGAGCAGGATGCCGACTTGATCATGTTTATTTATCGCGATGAGGTTTATCACGAAAATAGCGATATGAAGGGCATCGCAGAAATCATTTTGGGTAAACAACGTAATGGTCCGATCGGTTCGGTTCGTTTGACCTTCAACGGTCAGTGGTCGCGCTTTGATAATTATGCCGGTCCGCAATACGACGACGAATAATCCCCAGCGAATCTGGAGTTTTAAGGTAGTTAGTTAACGTTCATTTACATGAATTTCTTGCTTAATTCAGCTTATTGGGTGGTTCGTCTTCAATTGAGCTGAAGCTCCAATTTTCTTGGGTACATATTGATAATTAAGGATAGAAAATGAAAGCGGCAACCGCAGTAATCGACCGCCGCGCTCTGCGACATAACTTGCAACAGGTTCGGCGTCTGGCGCCGCAAAGCCGCCTGATTGCCGTTGTGAAAGCAAACGCTTATGGCCACGGGCTGTTAGAAACTGCGCGCACGTTACAAGATGCTGATTGTTATGGCGTCGCTCGTATCGGAGAGGCACTTATGCTGCGCTCCGGCGGGATCGTGAAACCTATCTTATTGCTGGAAGGTTTCTTTTCCGCTGAGGATTTACCGGTATTAGTGGTCAATCATATCGAAACGGCCATCCACAGCGTTGAGCAATTGGAAGCATTAGAACAGGCAGATTTACCTTATCCGATTAATGTCTGGATGAAACTGGATACCGGAATGCATCGTCTGGGTGTGCGTCCGGAGGAGGCCGAAGCGTTTTATCAGCGCCTGAGCGCTTGCTCGAATGTGGTTCAGCCGGTGAATATTATGAGCCACTTTAGCCGCGCAGATGAACCGGAAGTCTCGGCAACAACACTGCAAATTCAGTGCATTGATGAGTTTGCCACTGGGAAACCGGGTAAACAGTCAATTGCTGCGTCCGGCGGAATCTTGCTGTGGCCGGAATCCCATCGCGATTGGGTTCGCCCAGGCATTATATTGTATGGTGTTTCCCCGATGGAGCAGAAAACCGGAGCCGATTTTGGTCTGCAACCGGTGATGACGCTGAAATCCAGTCTGATTGCGGTACGCGAGCATAAAACCGGTGAACCGGTTGGCTACGGTGGAACCTGGATCAGCCCGCGGGATACGCGTTTAGGCGTAGTGGCGATGGGCTACGGCGATGGCTATCCGCGAAGCGCGCCGTCCGGCACGCCGGTGTGGGTGAATGGTCGCGAAGTGCCGCTCGTTGGACGAGTTTCTATGGATATGATTTCTGTCGATCTCGGCCCGGATTCTAGGGATAAAGTGGGTGATGAAGTGGAGCTATGGGGAGCGGATTTGCCAGTGGAAAAAGTGGCTATCGCTACCGGTATCAGCGCTTATGAATTGATTACCAAACTAACGTCTCGCGTATCAATGGAATATATCGGCGAATAGTTTCACCGAGCATGATTTAGCAAGTCATCTGAAGGCGCGGCATAGCGATATGTGCGCCTTTTTCGTTTTAGTCAGAGCCGAATACCTCACTGATTATTATTTTCTCATTCCTGAGTTTTTTAGAGAGAGAATCCTAATAATTACATTATAAAACATGAGGTAAAGTTATTTATTACTTTCAGTAAACGCTTTTATTCCTGAGTAGCCTGGCAGGGTAAGTTAGTGCTATTTTGGTTGCACCTAATTAAGGAGAGTAATGCCGTGTTCCAGAATGTAGATGCCTATGCAGGTGATCCCATCCTTTCGCTGATGGAAAGTTTTAAAGCCGATACCAGAGAGCATAAAGTTAACCTGAGTATTGGGCTTTATTACGATGCTCAGGGTGTGATCCCGCAATTGCAGGCGGTAGCCACAGCGGAAGCGCAAATGAGCGCTCAGCCACAGGCTGCGTCGGTCTATTTACCGATGGAAGGTTTGCAGGCTTATCGTTCTGCTATTCAGCATTTGCTGTTTGGGCAAGATCACCCGATGCTGGAACAAAGTCGTATAGCCACTATTCAAACCGTAGGGGGGTCTGGCGCGTTGAATGTAGGGGCTGATTTCCTGTACCACTACTTCCCGGATTCTCAAGTGTGGGTCAGCGATCCAACCTGGGAAAATCATATTGCAATTTTCAGCGGTGCGGGTTTTAAGGTGAACACCTATCCGTACTTTGATAATGAAAAGTTAGCCGTTAATTTCGAGGCAATGTCGGCCACTTTGCAGCAGTTACCGGCAAGAAGCATTGTGCTGTTACATCCGTGCTGCCATAACCCGACCGGCTCGGATCTGACTAACGATCAGTGGGATCAGATCATCAGGATCGCCAAAGAACGGGAATTGATCCCATTCCTCGATATTGCTTATCAAGGTTTTGGTGCTGGTCTGAATGAAGATGCCTATGCCATTCGCCAGATGGCCGCGGAAGGTTTGCCGTGTTTAGTCAGCAACTCTTTTTCTAAAATTTTCTCAATGTACGGCGAGCGTGTTGGCGGCTTATCCGTGGTATGTGAAAGCGAAGAAGCCGCAGGCCGCGTGTTGGGGCAGCTCAAAGCTACTGTTCGGCGCAACTATTCCAGCCCACCGAACTTTGGTGCGCAGGTTGTGGCTAAGGTCTTGAATGACGAAGAATTAAGCAGCCAGTGGCGCAATGAAGTCGAGCAAATGCGCACCCGTATTCTGGAAATGCGTAACACTCTGGTCGCGGCACTGAAAGTAGCGCTGCCGCAGCGTAACTTCGATTATTTGCTGACTCAACGCGGCATGTTTAGCTATACCGGTTTTACTGAACAGCAGGTGGATCGTCTGCGAGAAGAATTCGGTGTTTACCTGATCGCGAGTGGCCGTGTGTGCATGGCTGGGGTTAATCACCAAAATGTTCAGCAGGTAGCCGCTGCGTTTGCCGCCGTGCAGTAAATCCGTTTTGTTTAAATACTCAACAGATGGCGAGTGAATTTTCGCTGATCTGATCTGATTGTGTTGGGTACCTAAGGGCGATAGAGATATCGCCCTTTTCTATTGAGGAACAGAAGGTGATGGCCTATTCCTGATGCGTGGGTTGTGGTGGGATGATTAAAGAATATACTGATAGTAGGTGTCATCATTAATGTCAGGAATGTCAGGGCTATCTATCGATCACAGTAAATCTCACGGCATTACTGCATGATCAGAAAACCGGATAGCGAAAATCTAACGCTCTCTGGCTACTATTCTGAGGAAATCCGTCTTTGGAATAGTCGGTTTTTATGGCTGAATGCGGCCAGATAACAGGAGATAAGCGAATGAATAATTCGACATTACTCGAATACTGTATGTCTAAACCGGGAGCGGAACAAAGCGATCATGAAGAGTGGCAGGCGAATCAGATTAAGGTTGGCGATGTGATGTTTGCCATGGTTAGCGAGGTACGGGGGCGTCCTGCTATTTCATTGAAAAGTAGTCCGGAATTAGCAGAACAACTGCGTGGAAAGCATCCGGAGATCGTGCCGAGTGATCACTTGAATAAAGCGCACTGGAACACGGTGTTTCTGGATGGAAAGCTGCCAAATTCTCAATTCTATGCGTTGATTGATGGCTCTTATCAATTGGTATTACAAGGTTTATCGGAACAGATTCGGCAAGAATTACGCGCTTGATCTTAGAGAGTCAGCAGAGCGGGAGGCGATGAACTCGCCCCCCGATAGCACGTTTTATTGCGCTTTTATTTACGCGTCAAAAGTGGCTTCAGGAAACGCGCGGTATGAGAAGCTTCGCACTCAGCAACGGTTTCCGGTGTACCTGATACTAAAATCTCACCGCCGCCGCTGCCCCCTTCCGGGCCGAGATCCACAATCCAGTCTGCGGTTTTAATCACGTCCAGATTATGCTCAATTACCACGATGGTATTGCCCTGATCGCGCAGCTGGTGTAATACCGCCAACAATTGCTGAATATCGGCAAAATGCAGGCCGGTAGTCGGTTCATCAAGAATATACAGGGTTTGCCCTGTGCCACGTTTGGATAGCTCGCGCGACAGTTTCACGCGCTGCGCTTCACCGCCGGACAGCGTCGTCGCTGATTGCCCCAGACAAATATAGGATAGCCCAACGTCAATAAGGGTTTGCAGCTTACGCGCCAGCGCAGGTACCGCATCAAAGAATTCCCGCGCTTCTTCGATGGTCATTTCCAATACTTCGTGAATGTTTTTGCCTTTGTATTTCACTTCCAGCGTTTCACGGTTATAGCGTTTACCTTTGCACTGATCGCAAGGGACGTAAATATCTGGCAGGAAGTGCATTTCCACCTTAATTACGCCATCGCCCTGGCAGGCTTCGCAGCGCCCACCTTTCACGTTAAAGCTGAAACGGCCTGGGTTATAGCCGCGGGTGCGAGATTCAGGAACCCCGGCGAATAATTCGCGCACAGGCGTAAAGATACCGGTATAGGTTGCCGGGTTGGAACGTGGAGTCCGGCCAATAGGACTTTGATCGATATCTATGACTTTATCGAAATGTTCCAAACCCTGAATATCACGGTATGGTGCTGGTTCGGTAATGGTAGCGCCGTTTAATTGACGCTGTGCAATGGAATACAAAGTGTCGTTAATCAGCGTTGATTTGCCCGAACCGGATACGCCGGTAATACAGCTAAACAGGCCAACCGGCAGAGTTAAGGTCACGTCTTTCAGGTTGTTGCCGGTAGCGCCGATTAGCTTCAACACCTTACTCGGATCGCCGGGAACACGCTGCGCTGGAACCGCAATTTCCCGCTTTCCGCTAAGGAACTGGCCGGTTAAGGATTCTGGAGCCGCCATAATGTCATCGACGGTTCCTTCTGCCACCACTTGCCCACCGTGAACGCCAGCGCCTGGGCCGATATCAATCACATGATCTGCGGCGCGAATCGCATCTTCGTCATGCTCGACCACAATGACGGTATTGCCCAGATTGCGCAGGTGAATCAATGTTTCCAGCAGGCGCTCGTTGTCCCGCTGATGCAAGCCGATGGACGGCTCATCCAGCACATACATGACCCCGACTAAACCGGCTCCAATCTGGCTAGCTAGGCGAATTCGCTGGGCTTCGCCGCCGGATAGCGTATCGGCGGAACGCGATAAGGAAAGGTAGTTCAGACCGACGTTGACCAAAAACTTCAGCCGGTCGCCGATCTCTTTCAGGACTTTTTCCGCAATTTGGGCGCGTTGGCCGCTTAGTTTCATATTCTGGAAGAAGGTCAGAGCGTGGCCGATGCTTAATTCGGAAATTTCCGGCAGCGTGGTGTTTTCCACAAACACATAGCGCGCTTCTCTACGTAAGCGAGTACCGTGGCAAGAAGCACAGGAGCGGTTGCTGATAAATTTCGCCAGTTCTTCCCGAACTGCGCTGGATTCCGTTTCTTTATAACGGCGTTCCATGTTGTGTAACACGCCTTCAAACGGATGACGGCGTACCGTGGTATCGCCACGATCGTTCATGTATTTGAATTCGATGCTTTCTTTGCCGGAGCCGTACAGCACTGCTTTTTGCGTTTCCGCGCTCAGGGAATTGAACGGGGCTTCAATATCAAATTTATAGTGCTCTGCCAGTGAACGCAGCATCTGGAAATAATAGAAATTGCGGCGATCCCAACCGCGAATTGCACCACCAGCCAGCGAGAGCTCAGGGTTTTGTAGCACGCGATCCGGATCGAAGAATTGTTGTACGCCTAAGCCATCACAGGTCGGGCAAGCACCGGCCGGGTTGTTAAAGGAGAACAGGCGCGGTTCCAGCTCGCTCATGCTGTAGCCACAGATTGGGCAGGCAAAATTGGCGGAGAACAGCAGTTCTTCGGCGTTTGCATCGTCCATATCGGCCACGATCGCGGTGCCGCCGGATAGCTCTAGCGCCGTTTCAAAGGATTCTGCCAGACGCTGAGCCAGATCTTCCCGCACTTTAAAACGATCCACGACCACTTCAATGGTGTGCTTTTTCTGTAGTTCCAGCTTCGGCGGATCGGAAAGATCGCAAACCTCGCCGTCGATGCGCGCGCGGATATAGCCTTGTGTCGCCAGGTTTTCCAGCGTTTTGGTGTGTTCGCCTTTGCGATCCTGCACCACCGGAGCCAGTAACATCAGACGACGACCTTCCGGCTGTGCCAGCACGTTATCAACCATTTGGCTGACGGTCTGTGCCGCCAGCGGAACATCATGATCCGGACAGCGCGGCTCCCCAACACGAGCGAACAGCAGGCGCAGGTAATCGTGAATTTCGGTAATGGTTCCGACAGTGGAACGCGGGTTATGAGACGTAGATTTTTGTTCGATAGAAATGGCCGGAGACAGACCTTCGATATGGTCAACGTCCGGTTTTTCCATCAATGACAGAAACTGGCGCGCATAGGCGGAAAGAGACTCAACGTAACGGCGCTGGCCTTCGGCATATAAGGTATCAAACGCCAGTGAAGACTTACCAGAGCCAGACAGGCCGGTGACAACAATCAGTTTGTCGCGCGGGATAATCAGGTTGATATTCTTGAGATTATGGGTGCGAGCGCCCCGAACTTCGATATTATCCATACAAACATTTCCCGGATTAAACTGAGCCTCTCACCGTGTCCTTTATTGCGCAGCCTAATGTAAAAAATGCACTTTGCAACGCCAGAAAAAGGACACGGCCAGTACGAAACGGATAATTATGACACAAAAAAACCTGAATGAATATCCAGTATATGGCTGCAATTCAGGCTGATTGTTTTGCTAAACTGGAATGTGTCCCGCAGTAACGATCGGCAGTGCCGTTTAGGCTCTAGCGTGTTAAACTTACTCGTTTATACTGTACAAATTTACTTCATCAGGAGAGTTCACATGGCCAGCAGAGGCGTAAACAAAGTGATTTTGGTCGGGAATTTGGGCCAAGACCCGGAAGTCCGTTACATGCCGAACGGTGGGGCAGTTGCCAACATCACACTGGCCACCTCCGAAAGCTGGCGTGACAAGCAAACCGGCGAGCAGAAAGAGAAAACCGAGTGGCATCGCGTAGTGCTGTTCGGCAAGCTGGCAGAAGTGGCTGGTGAATATCTGCGTAAAGGTTCACAGGTTTATATCGAAGGCGCACTGCAAACTCGCAAATGGCAGGATCAAAGCGGCCAGGAACGTTACACCACGGAAGTGGTTGTTAACGTTGGCGGCACCATGCAAATGCTGGGTGGTCGTCAAGGCGGCGGTGCTCCTGCTGGCGGCGCGCAGGGTGGTTCCAACGATGGCGCACAGGGCGGTTGGGGTCAGCCTCAGCAACCTCAGGGTGGCAATCAGTTCAGCGGCGGCCAGGCTCCACGTCAGGCGCAGTCTGCTCCAGCGCCACAGCAGCAGGGCGGCAACGAGCCACCAATGGATTTTGATGACGATATCCCGTTCTGATCCTCGGGTTCTTATCGGCGTCATCTAAACACAGATAAAACATCAAAGCCCAGCGTAATCGCTGGGTTTTTTCGTTTCTGGCAGTTGCAATCGGATACGGGCTTTGACTGAAATGCCGCAATACGCTTTCACTTTTTTTAGAGTCTTGGTTTTGGCGCTAGAGGTTACGGGCAGATTACAGGCGTACCGGGGAGATGAATTGGCCTTCAAAGACTAATTCATCCTCTTTTTGAGAAACCGGCAATTATTTCTCTTTTTTGGCGGTTTGGAGATGACGGATCAAATCATCAATGCAGTTATTGGCAAGCATTTCTACGGCTTCGCTACGGGTGGATTCGATCAATCGGGACAGTTTATCTATTTTACGTAAGATAGATCCTTTGAGCGAAAGCGACACCGCTCGCTTTTTATCCTTATCAAGAAACACTCGACTAACCACCTCGTTGTTTTTTGACTCCGCGTGGGCGGTTAGTACTTTGGCCATACTACGTAAGGCTTTTTTATCCAGATTCCCGGGGCTAACCAGCTGATAAGAATGAGTGGCTTTGCTGTACTTTATTTCAGCTGAATAGGATTCACGCAGTTCTTTTAGCGCGCGGGTCAGCGTAGGCTCTGAACAATCAAGGGACGAAATAATTCGAATGGCAGAGACTGGTTTTCCCGAACCCAGAATATTTGCCAGTGTGAAGATTCGAGCCTGTTTTGTGCTGAGTTGCATAGTTAGTTACCGCCTGCATTCATGGTCAAGAATTCTATTGCCGGGAAGATAAAGACGGTGGACATCTTCCTGATAACCAGATGGTTTCCCGTTATCTTGCTGATGCATTTGGTTAATCCTGAGATGTTCACCGCTTCAAAGAGTAGTGCATAAATGACGACTCCGGCCAGCCTCAACAGATAATCCTGTTTCGAGCCAAGATGGTTTCCCCTGTTTTTTTGTGCCACAGGAGGCCAACCAACTCGGTATTTTCGATCTTTGCGGCGTGTATAATATCAGGAAGATCCTAAATTTAAGATAAATCAGTATGCTGTTCCCTTCAGCTGTTCTGAGTCACGGTCATGAGACGTACGCCGTCTTGCCCCGGTTCCGCACTAATACCATAAACCTGAGCGCGAGCGAGGATACCGGAGGCCCAGCGACGGTGGGTTGCGGGTTCACACATTGATCCCTGAGATTTAAATACGGCCTGGGTTGAGTTCAGGATACGTAATGCATCGGCATAATCCGTGGGTGATACCATTAAGGCCTGTTCTATCTTACTGATTTGATTAGGATGAATGGCTGTTTTCCCAACCAGACCGTGAGCCATATCAAGAGCCAGCTCTTTATTCATCACCTGATGGTCATCAATGTGTTCGCAGACCGGCGCTGTTAGGGCAAAATCCCGCGAGGAAAAAACGGCCACCAGCATCTTAATCACATAACCCATAGGGCCGTCGTACAAAGTGAAATCACGCGTTCGTCGCAAAGAAATCACATTCATCAGATCGTTGCCCCCAATACGCAAAGCAATAATACGCTGATGGCAAGGATGAGCTTGTAGCTCACTGGCAAGCTGGCGCATTTGAACGACGTCGAAAACCTCTTCGGTTTCGAGCGTGGGCATCATGCATAAATGGCTATCTCGTATGATTGCCCACCACTCGGGCAATGACGCCAAAGTGAATTTAGGCAATACCAACCCATCGATCGGGCTGAGATCCAGACTTTCCGTTAGCCATTGCCCCATTTCAATATGCCTTGGGCGAATGAAAACCAGCGGCCAATGGCTATTGCCATCAGTAGCCTTGGCCTGAGCGAGAACCGCTAGCAGCTCACGTAAATTGATTAAAGCCGTGGGAATATCAGCTTCGTTTACCGCATCTTCCAGACAGATAACCAGCGAGCGTAACCCACTAATTTTGTTATGTAAGATGGCCTCGGCAATGTCTGTGCGGGTAGCAGGCATATACAATGTCGCGCCCAAATGCCAAGGGGAGAGCCGTTTGTTCATCAGAGTACCTTTTTAATGATTGTGACTGCGCGGTATTGACCAATCTCGTCACCGACTTCGGTAATGGTTATTCCTTTCTCGCGGGCGAGATAAACCAGCAAAGCGACATCAGGGTCATTGACGGAGCGCACCAGAACATGATCAGGCACACGACGTAATACAGCGCGCGTGGCTTCGGCAATGCCGGGCTTAATACGGTTGACGCTGGAAATCTGATATTTTTCTGCCAGCGCACTGATAACTTGTGCGCTGCGCTGCTTTAGATAGGTTTTTTGCTGAGAATCCCAATCGCTGGCGGGGATGGCGGCAAGATCTAAGGTCTGGCGAGATGCCGCTACGGTATTCACCAGCTTACGGCTACATTCATATTGGCTGAGGTGATCGCATTGAACGCAGCCGTGCAGCCCTTCTGCCGACCAGATCGAGCGAGAGATTAAGCCGGAAACCGGTGCGCCCATGATGCCGAAAGGAATCAACCAATCGTCGTCGCTGGCGGCAAGCCACGAACATCCGCAGGGATCGGCCAGCACCACTAAACGAGGCTGTTCTGGATAGCCTGGCCGATCTTTTAGCGAACGCACTAACTCGCCGGTAATCGCTCCTTTCCCCGTCCAACCATCAATAAAAACAATGCCTTCGGTACCGTGGCGAGCTTCAATCCAATCTAACGCAACGGTATCAATACCGCGGTCGCGGATAATACTAATGCCGTAATGATGAGATTCCTTTCCCATTGCCCGCAGCGTTTGGTGGAGCATAACGCCCAGAGGGACACCTGCCCGCACCAGGCTGGTTAATACAATCGGCGTATCGCCGAAACGTTGAATCAAGGCCTTAGCCAGCATCACCACTTCTTTGGCAAGACGATCTGCGCCGTTATCGAGAGCGCGGGTGAATAAATCTAAGTGCCAAGAGGTTGGCTCCGGTTCCTGACTCAGCATTTCCGAATAGTGGCGTGCGCCAGACTGAATCAACCGTTCTTTTTGTTCCACCGGTGTCATTTCGATTTCGACCGGTTTCAGCAGGAAATGAACGTCTTCCGGTAGATAGGAACCGGAAAAAGGGATGAAATCATGCATATTATTTTTCTCCAAAGATTTTGCTGGCGATGCTTTCAGCAAACTGGCTCTGGCGAGGCAATCCATACCAGGTGCAGAGTTTCATGAAACGGTGGTCACTCAGGCTGTCACCGAGCCCGATAACCGGAAATACGCCCCGTTCCTCCCGCAGTTTGTTCAGTAAATAAGTGACCGCCAACCCTTTCTCTACCGGCTCCGGTAGCCAGGCAATATTGTTGCTGTTGCGATGAATATAGAAACCGTCGGTTGAGAAAATCTGTTCAATTTCATCGCCAATCGCGTTTAGCTCATCCAGTTTGGTGCTGTCCCGATGCTTCATCACCAGATAGATCGGCGTATGGTTATATTCGTAATTGAGCCGCGCCCAGCCGTTGATATTTCTGGCTTCCATGAGTTCGGTCATTTGACGCTGCATAGTGACTAGCTTTTCTGCGTAAGGCTGTAAAGCCGCCAGCATCTGCGTTTTCCAGCCTTCGTCCGGCTGGCCTTGAGGATCGAGAATCACGGCACCATGAGTGGTCACGGCCCATGAACGAAACGGAATAGTGACCCGAGCGATTTCCTCGGTTCCTCGCGCGGTGACGGGAATCAGCTCGGCATGCTCTAGCATCCAATCCACCAGCATGGTCTGTTCTTCCGTCATAAAACTGCGCGGTTCCAGGCTGCGATCCAAGGCACCGGTGCGGTAAGGCTGCAAATCCAGCTCATTCACCATCTTGCGGCGCGTTTGAAACAGGGTGTCATCCAGATCGGAAAAAATAACCGGCTTATTCATAGGAAATAACCTCAACGGAGGGAGCCACTTTTTTCAGCGCCTCCAGCAGTGCGGGATCGACGCTTTCTGTCGGCGTTTCGATACATAGCAAGATTCGGTCAAAACGCTGATGAGCCACGTTATAGACAAAGTTAGGGATGCCTAATCCGTAATTATCGGTGAAGGCAATGGCCGATTCGATCGCGAAGCTGGTGGCAATCGGTGAGCGGGTCGTTGAACTGTATTTGACCTCTGCTCCCTGTTTTTCCAGCCGCTCCGCCAGTAAGAAGGGTTCCCAGACAAATTCGCTGCTTCCCAATACCAATAGCTTTTCTCCTTCCGTCGTCTGAATGGATAGCCCAAGATCATTCTCAGGCTCATTCATTCCGATCCGTCCCCAGCTTTGTTTACCGGTTATCGGGACGTTGCCGGAAGCGGTGATATTCACAGAAGGCATGATTGGCACAGGTGCGTCAGGATTTTTCTCCCAGTGCCAGTTTCCCTGCGCCAAGGAAACGGTTTGCACCGGCAGCGGGCAGCGTTCCGCGATGGAACTACCGCTCCAATCGGTCAGTGTGACCGTAATCACCTGCTGAATATGGTGTAGACCCGCAGTCTCTCTTAATGCCGCGAGCAGGTTAATAAAGGTATTTCCGGTGGTGGCTTCATCGTCGATTAAAACCACGGTTTTGGCTTGTAATACCCGGCGGCGCAGCTCGGCGTCTTGCGGCAGGTAAATCAAATGATCGGTGGCGTGGCTATGGTTCTCTTTGAATTCACACAGTAACTCGCCCTCTACCGGATGCCGGGTTGAGGTGAGATAGACCGGCTCGGCCACACGGTGTCGAATTTCATCAAACACTCCGGCTCCTAGGCCAACGGCGGTTTCAGCCATGCCAATAAACAGCACCGGCCCTGTCGTCAGGGAGGGAATTTGTTCCCCTAACTGACGGTAAACCGAACGCATTACCGTCGGCGAAACCGGTATATGTCTGCCAAGCACTTTGCTGACAAAAAGAAATGCCCGTTTAGGATTACGCCTTTCTGCTATTTCGAACAGGTCGTCGAAGGTGGTGATGCCTCCGGTTGGCGTCACACTCAGAGTGCCGCAGGAAAGCTCTCTGCGGTATATCTGAAGGCCAGAGTGATTATTCATGGTGACTATTCCTGCGGGAGTAGGTTGGTCAAGGTTGGGCTATAACGCACAACGTCGGTAATGGATCGAACGATAGCGGGGGTGAATGCGCTACGGAGTTCGTCCATCACTTCTTGCTGGCTCATTAATCCCAGTTGGCGCAGGGCAAACAAACCCGGCAGGTTGACGCCGCTGAATCGCGTGTAGCCGATGCCGCCGGAAGGGCGCATATTGATTTCAAGTAACTCGGGTTTGCCGCTGTCATTGTGGCGGGTTTGGACGTTGACCAGTCCGTCAGCCTGCATGGCCTCGGCACAGGCTCTCCCCAGCTCGTAAGCTTCCCCTGCGTTTTCCAGAGACTGAAGAGCACCTTCTTTACGACGAGCCACCGCCGCCAGCACTTTTCCTCGCTCAACCAACATATCAACGGAGTACTCCGGGCCAGGCAGATAGGGCATCAACACCAGCGGTTCAAAACTATCCGATTCTTCGAGGGCGCGAAGATACAAGTGCGGATTCACCCTGCGGTTTTCCGGATGCGTAAACGCCGCCATAGCCGAAACCTTGTCATCGAAGCGCCAGAATCCCATGCCATAAATCCCTTTTACCGGTTTTACGCACAAAGGTTTTAAACCAAAGGGAGAGTGGGTGATGAAATGGAATAATTCGGACAGTGATTCCACGCGAATAGAAGGCACGACCGGCAGGTTTTGCTGCTCCATAAACTGGGCAAAACTCACTTTGTCATCCGCCAGTTCAAGCCGCGCCACGCTATGGGCTCCGGTAGTGAGTTTTACGCCGGAACATTCAATTTCGTTGCGATGGGATTCGAACCATAGGGAATTGCGCCCGGTATGGATGGCCTGAATATCAAGTCTTTTAACCAGTGAGAGAATAAAAGAAAGGCGCTGTTCTTCTTCTTTTGGCTCCAGTACTGCCAAGTCCGCCTGCGACAGAATTTCATTACGTTCATTACGGTGGGAAGCAATAACGAAAATGTCCGTATCTTTATTTTTAGCGAAAGTATTAATGCCCTGAATAATATCCCGTTGGGAGGACAAACCTTCCATAAGCCAAATTTTATGTGCCATTGATATCTATTTCCACGCAGGGCCGACAGGCGAATTAAATAGCCGAGAGTCTATGGACGTTATTTTTGTATGTCAATCATATTATGACTTATATTTTTTGTGTTTATAATGTAAAGATATGAAAAGATTTTAGATGGCAAAAAAGCTTATTCCGCTAAGGGTATAAAAATAAAATATCTTATATATCATTCAAATAAATGATTTGTTAACGATAATGACTAAAAATTAACTTGTTCAAGAACTTCATCATGATATGATTTTTGGATTCACGACTTTAATGTAAAAAATGTGGTTATTTTTCATATCCTGTTGAAGGAATATAAAATATGGTTTCATTAAGCAAAAACCAGACGGTCTCACTGAGTAAACAATCTTCTTCTCTTAGCCAACTTCAATTTGGTTTAGGCTGGGATCCAATTAAGAAAAAAGGGTTATTAGGCAGCCTTTTTGGCGGAAATAATTCCATTGATCTTGATGCGGGTTGTGTATTAATGGATAAATCCGGTAATACCATCGATACTATCTGGTTCCGTAAATTAGAGTCGTCTTGCGGCTCCGTTGTTCATACCGGCGACAATCTGACTGGTGAAGGCGACGGCGATGACGAAGTCATTCGCGTGGATTTGAACCGCTTACCACATCAGGTTGAATACCTCGCGTTCACCGTTAACAGCTTTCGCGGCCAGACGTTTAATGACGTAGATAACGCATTCTGCCGCGTCGTGGATCGGGGAAATAATAAAGAAATGGCTCGTTACCAGCTAACCGACCAGGGGGCTCATACCGGTATTGTTATTGCGTCACTGCGCCGTAACAACGGGCAATGGGACTTTACCGCTCATGGTCACGCCTGCCGCGGTCGGACTATTGACGATATGCATTCGGATATTGTTGCTACCGTGGTGCGCTAATGAATATGACTCCAGGGGGCAATGCCCCCGTACCTTCTAAGTCATTGACGGTAAGAGTGTTATCCGGCGCACCCGTCGATGCCTCTGCATTTCGGCTGTTTGCCAACGGAAAAGTGCAGGGTGACGCCGATATGGTGTTTTACGGTCAGCCTGTTAATAACGACAACACCGTTAGTTTGGTTGCTCAAGGCAACGACACTCTGTTTACCGTGGATGTCACGCGATTGCGTTCAGACGTTGAGAAAGTGGCGTTTACGGTGACCTGCGATGGCAATCAGACCGTTTCTGGTCTGCAACGTTTGTCGGTGCAGGTTGAGGATGGAAACGACGTGCTGATCTGCGGCAACGTAGAACTGACTGGCCGTCAGGAAGCCGCTTTGATTCTGGGCGAACTGTATCGCCGTAACGGCGAATGGAAATTCCGCTTCATCGCGCAGGGCTTCAACGGCGGTCTTAAGCCATTGGCTGAGCATTTTGGCGTCGATATTGCGGATACTCCTGCACCTGCACCTGCGCCGATTCCGGCTCCAGCACCCACGCCCGCTCCGGCTAAGATCAACCTGAGCAAAGTTTCCCTCACCAAAGATAAACCAGCGATAAGCCTCGCGAAGCGTGACAACTTTGGCGAAATCCGCATTAACCTGAACTGGCATCGCGGCAGCTCTTCCTCCGGCCTGCGCAGCATGTTTAGCGCGAAGAAAGGTGTTGATCTGGATTTAGGCGCTTTCGTCGAGTTGGATGATGGCCATAAGTCGGTGGTTCAGGCTTTGGGGAACGGCTTTGGTTCGTACCATCAGGAACCTTTCGTGCAATTGCAGGGCGACGATCGTACCGGGGATGTATCAGAGGGCGAATGGCTGCATATCAACGGTCGGGAATGGAAGAATATTCGTCAGGTATTGGTTTTCGCCTTTATCTACGAAGGTGTCGCGAGCTGGGATAATACCGACGGCGTCGTCACTATCCATATTCCAGATCAACCGCCGATAGAAACGCGTATGACCGAGGGGAAAAACAGCCGCAACATGTGTGCCATTGCCCGGTTGGTCAACGAGCAGGGAACGATCAAAGTTGAACGTATCAACCAGTTCTTTAAAGACCACAGCGATATGGATAAAGCGCTTGGCTGGGGATTCCGTTGGAAAGCGGGTTCAAAGTAATTTCAGACAATAATAAGGAATACAGAATGAGTTTTTTCAACAAAGTTAAAGGCGCATTCAATACGGGTCGTGCGGAGCTGACTAAGCAGGTTAGTCGCTTCAAAAATAAAAAATTCATGCAAGGTACCGTGGCCGTGTGTGCACGTATTGCGGTTTCCAGCGACGGCGTTAGCGCGGAAGAAAAACAGAAGATGATTGGTTTTCTGCGCGCATCCGATGAGTTAAGTGTGTTTGATACCTCTGAGGTTATTGAATTCTTTAACAAACTGGTTTCCAGCTTCGATTTCGATCTCGAAATTGGCAAAGGGGAAACCATGAAGCACATTCTTGCTCTGAAAGATCAGCCTGAAGCCGCTCAGTTGGCGATTCGAGTCGGGATTGCCGTCGCGAAAAGTGACGGTGACTTTGACCAGAATGAACAACAGGCAGTTCGTGAAATCGCCGTCGCACTGGGCTTTGAGCCTGCTGAATTCGGCCTCTGAATATAAGTATTTGGTAAGGGTTATATATGGTATCCACGCATATCGGCTTCCCAACTGAAACAGTCATTGTCTTTATTGCTTTGTCTGTGGGAGCCATTTTTATCGACCTGTTCATGCACCGCCATGACAAGCCTATTTCGCTGAAAAGCGCCGCTTTATGGTCTATTTTCTGGATCTTTGTGGCGATGGTGTTTGCCGGCTTCCTATATCTTCATCACGGCGCGGAAGTTGCCAGCCTGTTCGTTACGGGTTATGCGTTGGAGAAAGTCCTCTCGGTCGATAACCTGTTCGTCATGATGGCGATCTTCTCCTGGTTCTCGGTGCCGGACCGTTACCGTCACCGGGTTCTCTATTGGGGGATTATCGGGGCAATCTTCTTCCGTGGCATTTTCGTCGCTATCGGTACCGGGCTATTGAGCCTTGGGCCTTATGTTGAAATCGTGTTTGCGCTGATTGTGGCCTGGACAGCGGTGATGATGCTGAGAAGCGGCGGCGAAAGCGATGAAATTGAAGATTATTCGCAGCATCTGGCTTATCGCATGGTAAAACGCTTCTTCCCGATTTGGCCGAAGTTGAAAGGTCATGCTTTCTTGCTGAATCAGAAAGAAGTTGATGAAGAACTGGCGAAGCCGGAAAATCAGGACGTTACCGTAGGGCGTGGAACCAAAGCCGCACTGTACGCAACCCCGCTGATGCTGTGTGTTGCGGTAGTCGAGCTGTCTGACGTGATGTTTGCCTTCGATTCCGTACCGGCAATTATTGCCGTCAGCCGCGAGCCTCTGATTGTTTACAGCGCCATGATGTTCGCTATTTTGGGTCTGCGTACGCTGTATTTTGTTTTGGAAGCATTGAAACAATATCTGGTTCACCTCGAAAAGGCCGTTGTTGCGTTGCTGTTCTTCATCGCCGCGAAACTGGGTTTGAATGCAACAGATCACATTTGGCACCACGGTTACAACATTTCAGCCACCACGAGTCTGTTTGTGGTTCTGGGTGTGCTGGCGGTAGGTATCATTGCCAGCGTAATGTTCCCTGGCAAACCGGACCCTGAGGAAGAAAAGGGGAACTGATCCCCGATTCCTGAATTTGAATTCGAAAAATATCAACTCAAGAGGTTACTCACATGAGCGTTTCTTTATCTAAAGGCGGTAATGTCTCCCTGAGCAAAGCGGCTCCAACCATGAAGAATGTCCTGATTGGACTGGGTTGGGATGCACGTTCTACCGATGGTCAGGATTTCGACCTTGATGCATCAGCATTTCTGCTGGCTGCAAACGGAAAAGTACGCGGCGACGCAGACTTCATTTTCTATAACAACCTGAAATCTGCCGATGGTTCGGTGGTTCACACCGGTGATAACCGTACCGGTGAAGGCGATGGCGATGATGAATCCCTGAAAATCAAGCTGGATCATATTCCAGCTGACGTAGACAAAATTGTCTTCGTAGTCACTATTCATGACGCACAAACTCGCCGTCAGAACTTTGGTCAGGTTTCTGGCGCATTTATCCGTTTGGTCAATGATGACAACCAGACTCAAGTTGCTCGTTACGATCTAACCGAAGATGCTTCCACCGAAACCGCTATGCTGTTCGGCGAACTGTACCGTCACGGCGCAGAGTGGAAATTCCGTGCAGTAGGTCAGGGTTACGCTGGCGGTCTGGCTTCCGTCTGCGCACAGTACGGTATTAACGCGTTCTAATCGCCACCGTTTAATACTTGGGCAGCAAGTCGTTGCCCAATAATCCAATTATAAGCAGGAGCTTTAAAATGGCAGTTTCTCTCGTTAAAGGCGGCAACGTATCCCTGACTAAAGAAGCACCCACCATGAACATCGCTATGGTTGGCCTGGGTTGGGATTCTCGTGTGACCGACGGTCAGGGATTCGATCTGGATGCATCCGTATTTATGGTCGGTGAAGACGGTAAAGTGCTGTCTGACGCTCACTTCATTTTCTTCAATAACAAACTCAGCCCTTGTGCTTCCGTTGAACATCAGGGCGACAACCGCACCGGTGAAGGCGACGGCGATGATGAGCAGGTTAAAATCGATCTGGCCAAAGTTCCGGCTGACGTGAAGAAACTGGTCTTTGCCGTCACTATTTACGATGCCGAAGGTCGTAAACAAAACTTTGGTATGGTGAGCAACAGCTTCATGCGTGTTTACAACAACGATTCTGGCGCTGAAATTGCTCGTTTCGATTTGTCTGAAGACGCTTCTACCGAAACGGCGATGGTCTTCGGCGAACTGTACCGTCACGGTGCCGAGTGGAAATTCAAAGCGGTAGGCCAGGGTTTTGCTGGCGGTTTATCTGCGCTGGCCTCCCAGCACGGCGTAAACGTCTAATTTCCGCAGTGATAAAAAACCCCGGTGATTACCGGGGTTTTTTATGAGTAAAACCCGTAAATAATAGGAAAATGACCACTGTAGTTTGATATGGAACCAAGGACTTTAGATATGCATCTTCAGGCTGGCCAGAACATCGCGTTAACTCAGAACTCACTCAAACTGACACTTTCTTACCCAACAACTCCTTCTTTCCGAAGCGAGGTTGATACCTCAGCCTTTTTATTGACCGCCAGCGGAAAAGTGAGAGGAGATGATGATTTTTTCTTTTTCAATCATCCGGTAGCGGCGGATGGGAGTCTGACTTTACAAAGTGCAGCGCAAAACAGCGTAATCACGTTGGATCTTTCCAAGATTGATGCCGAAATCAGCAAGGTCGCCATTACATTGGTTATTGATGGGCAGGACTCCATTGCCAGCCTTCAACAACTACATTTTTCCGCTGAGACAGAGACTGACAATGTAGCTTTATTTACTGTAGAAACCTCCGGGCGTAGCGAAAAAGCACTGATCGTGGCGGAGATATACAGATATAGCGGACATTGGAAGCTGCGAGCACTTGGGCAAGGATTCAACGGTGGGCTGGAACCGCTGGCGATCAATTTTGGCGTTGATATCGCAACGACACCACCGCCAGCTCGTTCAACCTCAACCTCAACCTCAACGCCAACAGTAAGCCTGGAGAAAAAGCTCGAACAAAAAGCGCCTCGTTTGGTCAATCTGGCAAAAAATGCCGTCGTTAGCCTGAATAAATACAAACTACAATCAGTGCAAGCAAAAGTGGCTTTTGTGCTGGATGCATCAGGTTCGATGAAGGGGCAATTTAATCGAGGAAATGTCCAGGCAGTGCTAGATCGTATCGCGGTATTAGCCGTACAGTTTGACGACGATGGCTCGATGGATGTTTGGGGATTTGCTGAGCGGCACCGTAAATATCCGGATGTCACGCTAGATAATCTCGATGGTTATATTGATTCTATTCAAAATACATCTAAACGTACGACGTGGGAGAATTTGCCTGGATTGGGCGGCGTCAACAATGAGCCACCGGTAATGGAAGAAATTGTCGATTTCTTTAAAAGCAGTGAGCTGCCGGTGTATGTGGTTTTTATTACTGACGGTGGGATCAGTAAAACCCGAGAAATCAAGAATGCCATACGACGCTCGGCCAATTACCCGATTTTTTGGAAGTTCGTTGGGCTGGGGGGGACAAATTACGGAATTCTGGAAAAGTTGGATAGCTTTACTGAGCGTCGGATGGATAACACCCATTTCTTTGCTATCGATAACTTTGCCACGTTAAAAGAAGACCGGCTTTATGACCTGCTCCTAGAGGAGTTTAAGGACTGGCACGATGCCGCTGTTGCTGAGCGCATTCTATAATTTTGGGCGCCCCTGAGTCGGGGCGCATTACGCATTATCTGATAGGTATGAGCTATTACTGATGCGGCGGGTTTAAGCTGGTCTGGCGTAATTTCGCCAGTCGAGATTTCTTTTTAGACCAGACTGGATGGAAATGCCGCCAGTGCGGCTCCTGAGCGGCGGCCAGCAGCTCGTAATCGCCTCGGGTGTCTCCCCAGGCTCTCAGGTGATAATCAGCCAGATTTCCATACACACTTTCCAGACGTTTGATCTTCTGCGCGCAGCGACAGTTATGGCCGCTGATGCGCCCGGTCAGTAAACCGTCTTTTACCTCAAGCTGAGTACCGATAAGTTTAACGCCGAGTTTGTCGGCAAAAGGTTGCAGTACCATTGCCGGTGAAGCGGAACATAGCGTGACTTCGGCTCCGGAGTTCACTTCCGTGGCTACTGCCAGCAGCCCGGCAGGGCGCATTAATTTGCTCCAGTAAAGAGAACAGAACTCTTCGGCTTTTTGCCGGACCCATGTATCCTCAACCTCGGTCAGGTAGGTTTTGATCAGCACTTCTTTCAGCTCATCCCGCGTAAGTTCTCGTCGAAGACACTTAATGGTAGGTAATACCAGTTTTACCAGACGACGGACAAAGTATCTTTTGCCGAAAGCAAACTGCAAAAAAGGGATAAAACTATCGTGGTGTGTCAGCGTGCCGTCAAAGTCAAATACGGATAATACCTTGGCGGTGCGGTTAAAATCGTCAGTCATTGGTCGCTGGACTCCATTTATCGGGCTGGATGTCATGATAAGTTTTGAGCAATGATAACACCCTCAGGCGGCTCTGGCTGACATAACCACTATAGAGATAACAACAGGCCAACATCATCTCGGGTGTATTCAGGATCCCTATCTTGATAGGACCGATGAAGACCGGGAGTTCAATAACATCAAGGATAGGATGCAAACAGGCTTTCAATCATGCAGGTTAAGCAAGGGGAGTGCGGATGATTAGCGGTATGGAGGAATTAGATGATCTTGAAGGGATACTGGCATCGTTTTGCGCCAGCTTTAATGCGGATTTGTCGGCTGGGCTTAGGGCTAAACTGATTTATGAACTGAAAGGTCGGCGCATTTATTTATCAGCCGCTTCGGTAGATAAGGTGCAGATTGAGCTACTCCAGTTAACCTACATCAAAGGCAAGAAAGGGTGGAAATATATCTGGAAAAACAGTCTGGTGGAATGGCGTGATCTGGTTGGGATATCAGCAACGCTTCAGGGCGCGCTAACCATGCTAAGTGACAAGAAATACCTGATTGAGCAAGAGTTTATCGATCTTCCTTCCTCTAAGTAAAATATCGCCAACGCCTATTTATTCTCATGGCGAATCCGTTTACCGCAAAGCGATGCTCTCTGATATAACATTGAAGCGGAATATTGGCCTGTGGCGTTCCTTTATGGCCGACTGGCTGAACAATCTTTTATCAGCTGATTAGCAAGGTAATAAAAGTTGGCGATTATCCTCGGCTATACTCAGTTTTTCCGATCTCTGCTTTTCTACTCTGGAGTTTTCTTATGGTCATAGTTCATCATCTGAATAATTCTCGCTCTCAGCGTATCTTATGGATGCTGGAAGAGCTGCAAGTACCCTATGACCTAAAACGCTATCAGCGTGATGCGGGAAGCCTGCTGGCTCCGCGTGAGTTGAAAAAGGTTCACCCGCTGGGAAAAGCGCCGGTGATTACCGATGGAGATATGACTTTGGCGGAGTCGGGAGCCATTATTGAGTATTTGCAGGAAACATATGATGCTCAAGGTGAATTCAAGCCGACGGATCATTACGACCGCCAACAATATCGTTACTGGATGCATTATGCCGAAGGTTCACTGATGCCGCCGTTAGTGATGAAGTTGATCTTTGGTCGTCTGGGACACCCGCCGATGCCGTGGTTACTGCGTCCGGTGGCGGGAGCAATCGGCAAAGGAGTGCAGAAAAATTATTTGGATAAGCAGATCGCCACGCATCTGGATTATCTGGAACAGCACTTGAGTACCAATAAGTGGTTTGCTGGCAAAGATTTTAGTGCGGCAGATGTGCAGATGAGTTTCCCCATTGAGGCTATCGATGCAGGAAAAGGGCTATCCCGCTACCCGAAACTGCAAGATTTTCTGGCGCGGATTCACCGCCGGCCAGCATACCAACGTGCGGTAGAGCGTGGCGGTAAATTCGAACTGGTTCGCTAGAGCCGTTTCGTCAGCCAGTGATAAAAAACCGGTTTCCCCTTGGCGGCTTTGGCCGAACTTTGTGGAAACCGGTGATCCAGATTATTCCCCGCTCGTGCCGTTTGGCATTTTCGTTATTATTCTCACCCAGGCTTTTGCCCAATTTTAACGACATAAAAATGGCGTTCTATGGATGAGATCCCCCGCACATTTCTGAGAATGGCTATTTAATGTCATAAAATGCATTAAATGTCGCTATCTGGTGTTGATTAGTCACTATGGATGGCTAGATAATCGTTTGCCTTGAATAAACCTTACTTTTTTTCGGTTATGCGCGCAGCCAGCTAATCGTTTGCTTTTCTTTCCAGCGTGACTATTTCGGGGAAATAGCTCGATGGATGCTCAGTAATGAAAGCGATTTTGTCGGAACCGCGTGCAGGCTATTTGTTGACACACAGGGGACATAACCATGTCTAGCACCAATCCTCAAGCGAACGACGGTATAAAGCCGAAAGGCGCGTTGGATGCATTTTTTAAACTGAGCGAACGCAATACCAATGTGCGCCAAGAAGTTCTGGCCGGTCTGACAACCTTTTTGGCCATGGTTTACTCGGTCATAGTTGTGCCAGCCATGTTAGGCAAAGCCGGTTTTCCGCCGACGGCAGTATTTGTCGCAACCTGTCTGGTGGCCGGGCTTGGCTCTCTGTTAATGGGTTTATGGGCGAACTTGCCGATGGCCATTGGCTGCGCCATCTCTCTGACCGCTTTTACCGCGTTCAGTCTGGTTCTCGGTCAACACATCAGTATTCCCGTGGCTTTAGGCGCGGTATTCCTGATGGGGGTACTGTTCACCATTATTTCGGTAACGGGCATTCGTTCCTGGATTCTGCGTAATTTGCCGATGGGCGTCGCTCACGGTACAGGGATTGGTATTGGCCTGTTTTTACTGCTGATTGCTGCCAACGGTGTCGGTCTGGTCATTAAAAACCCGCTGGAAGGTTTGCCTGTGGCGTTGGGCGCTTTCACCTCTTTCCCGGTGATCATGACGTTATTGGGTCTGGCGGTGATTTTTGGTCTGGAGAAACTGCGGGTGCCAGGTGGCATTCTGCTGGTGATTATCGCCATTTCAATCATTGGCTTGATTTTTGATCCAAGCGTGACTTACCAAGGTCTGTTTGCGATGCCAAGTCTGGCTGATGCCAACGGCGACTCGCTGATTTTCAGTCTGGATATTATGGGGGCTTTGCAGCCCGTGGTGTTGCCAAGCGTACTGGCGCTGGTGATGACGGCGGTGTTTGACGCCACCGGTACGATTCGGGCGGTGGCGGGGCAGGCTAATCTGTTGGATAAAGACGGGCAGATTATCAACGGCGGTAAAGCTTTGACGTCTGACTCGGTGAGCAGCATTTTTGCCGGTTTGGTCGGCGCGGCTCCGGCGGCGGTGTATATCGAATCTGCGGCAGGTACCGCTGCGGGTGGCAAAACAGGTTTGACGGCAACGGTAGTCGGTATTTTATTCCTGCTGATTCTGTTCCTGTCTCCGCTGTCTTATCTGGTTCCTGGCTACGCTACGGCACCGGCTCTGATGTACGTCGGTTTATTAATGTTGAGCAACGTAGCCAAACTGGATTTCAGCGACTTTGTTGATGCGATGTCTGGCCTGCTGTGTGCGGTGTTTATCGTACTGACTTGCAACATCGTTACCGGCATTATGCTGGGCTTCAGCTCTCTGGTGATTGGCCGTATTTTCTCTGGCGAATGGCGTAAGCTGAATATCGGCACCGTGATTATTGCCATCGCGCTGGTGGCATTCTATGCCGGCGGCTGGGCTATCTGATTTAACTGTTTCATCTGGCTGGTAAGGAGCGGTAATCGCCTCTCCTTACCGCTATTTTTAGTCAAACTCCCCGCTGTTTATGCTTTTGCTGCTGTCAGTAACAGGTTTTTTCCCCGCGAAGAAAAAAGTGATCTACTATCACCTATCAGGCCCCCCGCCCCTTGAAGAGTGTGGGTAAGATCAGAACTTAAGTCGCGTTGAGTCTAAGGAAAGCATGGAAATCTTTTTTACAATCCTCATCCTGATTTTGGTGGTATCACTCTCAGGTGTTGTCACCCGGATGTTGCCGTTTCAAATCCCTCTCCCTCTGATGCAAATCGTTTGTGGTGCTTTGCTCGCCTGGCCCCACTTTGGGTTGCACGTTAATTTCGATCCCGAGCTATTCCTGGTGCTGTTTATTCCTCCGTTGCTGTTTGCCGACGGTTGGAAAACGCCTACCCGCGAGTTTATTCATCACGGTCGGGAGATTTTCGGTCTGGCCTTGGCGTTGGTACTGGTTACGGTCGTTGGCGTTGGCTATTTGATCTATTGGATGGTTCCGGGGATTCCGCTGGTTGCCGCCTTCGCGCTGGCTGCCGTGCTTTCGCCAACCGATGCCGTGGCGCTGTCCGGTATTGTGGGCAAAGGGCGCATTCCAAAATCCATCATGGGCGTGCTGGAAGGCGAAGCCTTGATGAACGATGCCTCTGGTCTGGTGGCGTTGAAGTTTGCTATTGCCGTGGCGATGGGCACCATGATCTTCAGCGTTTCTGGCGCTACGCTAGAGTTCCTGAAAGTGGCGATTGGCGGGCTGTTGGCCGGTGTGGCCGTAACCTGGCTGTACAGTAAATCGCTGCGTATTATGAGCCGCTGGAGCGGTGACGATCCAGCGACGCAAATCGTTTTCCTGCTATTACTGCCGTTTGCCTCTTATTTGATTGCTGAACATATTGGCGTATCGGGGATTCTGGCGGCGGTTGCTGCGGGGATGACCATCAGTCAGTCCGGCGTCATTCGTAATGCGCCTTTGGCAATGCGCCTGCGCGCGGATAGCGTATGGTCGATGCTGGAATTCGTCTTCAACGGCATGGTGTTTATCATGTTGGGTCTGCAACTGCCGGGGATTCTGGAAACCTCGATTCTACAGGCCGAGCTGGATCCAACTATTCAAACCTGGAACCTGTTTGCCGACGTCGCCATTATCTATGTGGCGCTGCTGATGCTGCGTTTTAGCTGGCTGTGGCTGATGAAACGCATCAGTAAGCGAGTCATGAAAAAACGCCCGCTGTTGTTTAGTGAGTACACCACCCGTGAGTTATGGGTCGCCTCATTTGCTGGCGTGCGTGGGGCGATTACGCTGGCCGGTGTGTTGTCCATTCCGTTATTACTGAGCGATGGCACCGCGTTCCCATCGCGTTACCAACTGGTATTTATCGCAACCGGTGTCATTCTCTTCTCGCTGATTATGGGGGTAATTGCCTTGCCGCTGTTGCTACGCGGCGTCGTGGTTGGGGATAAAAGCGTCAGCCGTGAAGAAATTCGCGCCGCCAAGGCCGCAATGGCCGAAGTGGCTATTGTTAGCCTGAATAAGATGGAAGAACGTCTGGCGGCCAGTACGGAAGAGAATATTGACGAGCAATTGCTGAAGGAGGTCAGTTCGCGGGTAATCGGGACTTTGCGGCGGCGCACTGGCAGTAAAGACGAAATCGAAAATACCTTGCTGATAGAGAATCTGGAGCGTCGCTTCCGTTTAACCGCGTTACGGGCAGAACGCGGCGAGCTTTACCATTTGCGCGCGACGCAGAAAATTAGCAACGAAACGCTGCAAAAGCTACTGCACGATTTGGATTTGCTGGAAGCCTTGCTGATAGAAAAAGAAGGTTAATTCCCTTAATGAGCGGAGTCGTCAGGCTCCGCTCGTTTCTCCCGTCACTCAGCCTCGCATTAACTCTCCCGTTTTTTTCCTAATAACGAGCCGTTGGGCCAGAATTCTCGACAACGGGCAATCCACGCCTGCGCGCTGTGGGACAAATAGCTGCCCTGGCGCCAAATCAGCCCCAGTTGCCAAGGGAGTAAAGGTTCCAGCGGAAGCCACAGTAACGTACTCTTATCCAACCGCTGACAGATAGGCTCCGGCAAAATGGCAATGCCGATATTGGCCTGCACCATCGCAGCCAGAAAATCCCATTGACCGCTGCGAACGGCAATTTTCGGTGAAAATCCGTTAGCGGAGAATGCGTCCATCAACTGGCGATAAAGCGCGAAATCCTCGTTATAAATCAGGATCGACTGTTCTGCCAATTCGGGAATACTAATGGTGGTTCGGTTCAGCCAAAAGGGCGTGCGCGGCACCACCACGCACAGTGGATGGCTGAATAATGGTAATGAAGTCAGAGGCAAATCGGCATTGGCGGGCAGGGCGGTAAGCGCTAAATCCAGCTCGCCGGAAAGCACTGCCTGCTGGACGGTCAGGCCGCCGAATTCGGCAATACGGAGTTCTACACCGGGGTAACTTTGGCGAAATTCGCTGATTAATACCGCCATTTGGGTGCCGACCATCGGCGGTATGCCCAGGCGCAGGCGGCCTTTTTTCAGCGAACCAATATCTTCCAGCTCGGCTTCTAACTGCTGAAACTGATCCAAAATGGCGACACCGCGCTGATAAACGGCCTGACCGCTATCGGTTAAATGCAGGCGGCGACCTTCGCGAATCAACAGACTGCATTCCAGCTCTTCTTCCAGATTGCGCAGCATTTTGCTGATAGTTGGTTGAGTGACAAACAGCTTCTCTGCGGCGCGAGTGAAGCTCTGCTGGCGTACGACCTCGACAAAGTAGCGTAAGGTACGGATATCCATCTGTATTCCCCAAAAATTGGCTGGTAGCTTGAGCATCACCCTAAGTATGCCAATTTGGCATGATTAAGATAATTTTAATTCATTTTTGGCAAGCTTTCCGCGCGCCTATACTGGATGCTGTAAAATCTTTCCCATTGGGGTTCACTCATGTCATTGGCGTTACGCAGTTTTGCGCCGTCTTTCCTCCAACGCATACAGGTGCCGGTTCAAGTGGCGTTATACGTTGGGCTCTTTGTGATTGCCGATCAATTAGTTCGGGTTTTCCATTTGCCACTGCCAGCCAATATCGTAGGTATGTTGTTGCTACTGACGCTGATCGTATTACGCATTATGCCGATGGGCTGGGTTAAAGCCGGTTCTCGCTGGTTATTGGCAGAAATGCTGCTGTTCTTTGTTCCGGCGGTGGTAGCCGTGGTGAATTATTCCCAGCTATTAATGGTTGAGGGTTGGAAGATTTTTGCCGTTATCGCCGTGAGTACCATGCTGACACTGGCCGCTACCGGGTTAGTGGTCGATCGAGTCTATCGGTTTGAAATCTGGCTACAGCGGCGTAAATCAGCTCATCATGAATGACTTTATTATCAGTATCCTGTGCTTTTTGGCGACGCTGGGGCTTTATTTTGCCAATAAGAAACTCTATCTTCGTCGCTGTTCCTTGCTGCTCATGCCACTCGTGCTGACACCCATGATTTTGGTGTTATTGCTGGTGGTTACTCATATTTCCTATCAGGATTATATTGGAGAAACCCATTGGTTGTTATGGCTACTTGGTCCAGCCACTATCGCCTTTGCGGTACCGGTGTATGAGAATCTGTCGATTATTCGTCGCCACTGGCTTTCTCTCAGCGCAGGAGTGATAACTGCGATTACCGTTGCGGTAGCCAGTTCGGTATGGCTAGCGAAGCTGCTGACGCTCTCGGAAGAGGTGCAGCGCAGTCTGGCGGTGCGCTCTATCACCACGCCCTTTGCGCTGGAAGCGGCGAAACAGTTGGGTGGACAGCCCGATTTGGTCGCACTGTTTGTGGTGATTACCGGCGTATTCGGTATGGCGGTAGGCGATTTGCTGTTTCTGCGGCTATCGGTGCGTAGCGGTTTAGCAAAAGGTGCCGGTTTGGGCGCCTCTTCCCACGGTGCAGGAACGGCCAAAGCTTATGAAATGGGGCAACAGGAAGGGGTAGTCGCTAGCCTAGTCATGATGTTGGCTGGAATTATTACCGTAATAGGCGCGCCGCTGATAGGATATTTATTATGGTAAGCGACAAAACTTGCCAGCGTGCTGGCGTGGGCCAGCGTTGAACGGGCGAGGAGAGATATGATGCAAGATATTATTGACGGTTTTCTGAAGTTCCAACGAGAAGTGTTTCCACAGCGTTCTGAGCTATTTAAACAGCTGGCCGATACACAGAGTCCCGGCGCGCTGTTTGTGACTTGCTCTGATAGCCGCGTGGTGCCGGAACTGCTGACTCAACGGGAGCCGGGAGAGCTGTTTGTCATTCGTAATGCCGGAAATATTGTGCCTTCTTACGGGCCTGAGCCGGGCGGTGTTTCCGCGACGGTAGAATATGCTGTGGCAGTGCTGGGCGTTACCGATGTGGTAATTTGCGGGCATTCAAACTGTGGTGCCATGAGCGCGATTGCCGAGTGTCAGTGTTTGGATCATCTGCCTGCGGTCGCAGCCTGGTTGCGTCATGCGGATTCGGCCAAGCTGGTCAATGCCGCGTTGCCGCATGTTTCACCCAAAGATCGGCTGAATTCTCTGGTACGTGAGAACGTGATTGCGCAGCTGGCGAATATTAAAACTCACCCGTCGGTGGCATTGGCGACAGCGCAGGGGCGTTTGCGCTTACACGGTTGGGTTTATGATATTGAAACCGGTTCTATTGATGTGCTGGATGAAGCAACCCGCACGTTCTCATCGCTTTCGGACTATCGCGTAGAAGATAAAACGGCGAAGTAGCCGCGATTTGGCGTTCTTCAGACAATAAAAAACCGGCTCCGCCGGTTTTTTGCTATTCAGATGGTGCTAATACAGCGAAGGCGCACCCGCTGGGCGGGTTTTAAAGCGGCGATGCAGCCATAGATATTGCTCTGGCGCACGCAAGATCTCTTTTTCCAGCACCTTATTCATATAACAGGCGGCGGCTTGCTCATCGTCAATCGGATAATCTTCTAGCGCTGGCTGAATCAGCAGGTCATAACCACTGCCATCGGGTTTGCGTAGTAGCACCAAAGGTAACAGCGCCGGTTTGGCCAGACGAGCCAGCATGAAAGTACCGCTGGTAGTCGCGGCCTGATTGACGGCAAAGAACGGGGCAAATACGCTACCGCGCGGGCCGTAGTCCTGATCAGGTGCAAACCAGACGGCTTCGCCTTTTTTCAATGCATGTACCATGCCGCGCAGATCTTTACGATCCAACATCGCTTTATTCGAACGCATACGACCCCAGGTCTGTACAAATTCCATTGCTTTGTTGTTGTGCGGACGATACATCGCCATCATCGGCTGGCATTGGCCCATCACGCGGCCGCCGAGTTCCAGCGACATAAAGTGTACGCCGATAACCAGCACGCCTCGGTTGCCTTCCTGCGCTTTCTTCAGGTGATTCAGGCCTGAAACGGTGAACCAGCGTTTAACCCGCGAATCAGGCCAGAACCAGGCCATTCCGGTTTCCATCAGCCCCATGCCCAGGGATTCAAAGTTGCCGACAATGGTGCGTTCCAGCACTTGCTTATCCATATCCGGGAAACACAGTTCCAGATTGCGGCGGGCAATGGAGACGCGGCGTTTCAGAAAACGCATTGAAGTCCGGCCCAGCCACACGCCGAGCTTTTGCAGCAGTGGGTAAGGTAACTGAACCAGTAAAAATAGGACGCCGAGACCAAACCAGGTTAGCCAATAGCGAGGATGAAGCAGCGAAAGCTGGAACTTTTGGGGTTTTATCATGTTAACTCAATCATTATGCGTTAGGAGCGAATGTGTAACGCATAAGGAAATAACTCGTTAGCGGTACATTATTTAAGACACCAGTTGTCGCTTATCGTTTTCATCAAACCAATAATTGACAGAATCTTTACATTAAAAGCGGGGATCGCGCGGTGTTTCGGGTCTCAATCGGAGGCAGTTGGCAGGCGAGAAGCGGCTCTTTGGGCAAGTATAACATATATCTCCTGAGTGAAATAAAGAGATTAATTAATCAAACTCAAGGGGAAATAACGTTCTGTTCTACCCATTGCAGGATATTTAGGATGACGTTGTCTGATTTGCTAAGAGACTGTCGTTGCAGTGATTTTTCATTAATAAATAAAATAAGCAGCCATTCCGACAAAAATAATTGTCGAGGGGCGGGTGTATTTAGTTGCGGTAATCAAATTGAAAATATAAAAATGACTATTTATCTCTATTATTTATCTCTATTATTTATCTCTGTTATTTACCTGCATTATTTAACTCCATTATTTAACTCCATCAATAAACTGAATTATTTAACGATAGGCGTGATAGGGCGCTGCTGACTTTTTATCCAAGGATTCCTGAAGGATAAATGTCACAAGATGTTTGCTCGTGCCTTTTTCTGAAAGGGGTTGCACACAAATCAGCGTAGGGTTGGTACCGTTGCCTCTCTGCTTGGCAGCATATAATACCGGAACGCATTCCGCTCCAACCAGGTTTTTAGTCACGCCAGCAAAACCTGTTTTGATATTTGCAGGTAATTCACAGGCCTTCAGCGATTCATTAATAGTCCAACCACCGGCGTTATTATTTATAGTATCTACCTTATATTCGATAGTCCGCGCTATAGGCAGAATTTGGGCTGTAATTAATATAGCTCGTTAATAACCAGAAACTTATTGAATGACTGAAAAGTGATTGAGTGAATCGATAAGATTGATACAGCACTATCAGGTTGCCCGATGGGCGGGGACGACAAAGAATACATGATATTTACCAATTTAAATAATAAAATCAGAACATTGCGATAACTTTTTCTAAAAAATACCTTACTACGAAGGGTTGTGATTGTATAAGTATGATTGACCATTTAATTAGTGAAGGAATCATTTGTTTTTTGCGAGGTTGTTCTCCTTATCTCAGAACAGCGGGCAGTTTACAGGCAATAAAAAAGGCGTTCTCCGTGTGGAGTACGCCTTTTTAAACAACAACCTAACTGACTAGTATCAGTTCATGCCGTATTTTTTTAATTTTTTACGCAGCGTACCGCGGTTGATGCCCATCATCAGGGCAGCACGGGTTTGGTTGCCACGGGTGTATTGCATCACCATGTCCAACAATGGCTGTTCAACTTCAGCCAGTACCAACTCATACAGGTCACTTACATCTTGACCATTCAGTTGAGCAAAATAGTTCTTCAGTGCTTGTTTAACCGAGTCACGCAGAGGCTTTTGAGTCACCTGATCTTGTGAGTTTACGGTTGCAACGGTCAGTACGTCAGAATTTACGCGTTGTTCGAACATAGTTCTGTCAGCTCTTTTTTCTGTTTACGCAAGATTTTCGAAATATGCCTCCAACGCCTCCAGCTGTTCGCTGGCATCCTCAATGGCGTTGAATGTGCGCCGAAACTGGTCGTTTGGGGCGTGCTCCTGGAGATACCAGGATACGTGCTTACGTGCAATACGGAATCCCTTGCCTGGACCATAAAAGTCGTGCAATTCCCGTATATGCCCGTTTAACAAACGCTGCACTTCGCCAAGTGGCATCGGTGGCAGCAGTTCCCCAGTGTCCAGATAATGCTGGATTTCCCGGAAGATCCAGGGTCTCCCCTGAGCGGCACGGCCTATCATCAGGGCGTCAGCCCCAGTGTAATCAAGTACCGCTCTGGCTTTATGCGGGTCAGTTATGTCGCCATTCGCGATAATCGGAATGGAAACACTCTGCTTAACTGCCCGAATGCTGTCGTACTCCGCTTCACCATTAAACAGGCAAGCACGGGTTCGGCCATGAATTGTCAGGGCTTGTATACCACAACTTTCGGCCAATTGGGCAATCTCTATACAGTTACGGTGTTCCGGAGCCCAACCAGTCCGAATTTTCAGCGTGACAGGCACATCTACCGCATTAACGACTGCGGAGAGGATCTGTTTAACCAGATCGGGATACTGCAACAATGCAGATCCTGCCAGCTTACGGTTCACTTTCTTGGCCGGGCACCCCATATTGATGTCAATGATCTGAGCGCCGCCCGCCACATTAATTCTGGCGGCCGCTGCCATATCATCCGGATCGCAACCGGCTATCTGCACGGTACGAATACCGGGCTCATCGCTATGGACCATGCGTAGACGCGACTTATCCGTCCGCCACACCTCCGGATTGGAGGAGAGCATTTCAGATACAGCCATCCCAGCCCCCATCGCATGACATAAGGCTCTGAAGGGTCGGTCTGTTATACCGGCCATCGGGGCGGCAATCAGGCAATTTTTAAGCTGGAAGTGTCCAATGTGCATAGACAAAGAATGACCATACTGTGTCCGCAAGGGCGCGTATATTACGCATTTTTACGTTCAGATGAAAGGCCAAACTTTGACCAATTGGCTTAAAAATAGCAATAAATAGCCAGCTAATCTTGTAATAATAATTATTTATTCATATTAAACATGCAGTTATAAATTATTGGTTGTTTTATGTACGACAATATTTTCTGCTAAACACCCTGATTATTGACTGGAAACTTCTTTTAACACCGATCGATACTGCTGATTTAGTAAGCAAAACTGCGTTAAACCACAGTAATAACCCCATAAATCCTGTGAGAAAGCTCTCACTTTGAGGAAAAAACATGACGCGTCGCTATCAGCTGCAACAAAGACATGTTAACGCAGCAGAAAGCTCACACAGCGATTAAGTGTAAAAGGCGGGCTTGGGTATGACGACGGGGGAAATAACCCCGCCAGCGGCGTAGTGAGGCCGTAAGCGGGGATAAATAGCGTGGGGATTATTTTCTGACGCCGGTAATGCGGCACCATTCTTCTTTCTCTGCCACTGGGTCCAGCGCGAATTTATCTTCATAAGCCTGAGCAACGCTGGCAGCCTGAGTCGCCAGTACGCCAGACAGACCCAAATGACCGCCGACTTTCGGCAGCACGCTAATCAACGGAGCCAGTTCGCGCAGTGGGCCAGCCAGAATATTGGCGACAACGACGTCGGCAGACAGATCCGTCGGCTGGTCTTTCGGCAGATACAGTTCCAGACGCTCTGAAACGCCATTACGCTGCGCATTATCGCGGCTGGCCTGAATGGCCTGCGGATCGATATCAATGCCGATAGCGCGGCTGGCACCCAGCTTCAGAGCCGCAATGGCCAGAATGCCGGAGCCACAGCCGAAATCGATGATAGTTTTACCTTCCAAATCCAGCCCGTCTAGCCATTGTAGACAAAGAGAGGTGGTGGGATGAGTACCGGTACCGAAGGCCAAACCGGGATCGAGCATCACGTTAACGGCGGTTGGATCTGGCACATCGCGCCAGCTTGGGCAAATCCACAGGCGCTCGCCAAAGCGCATTGGGTGGAAATTATCCATCCACTCACGTTCCCAATCTTTGTCTTCCAGTTGTTCAATTTTGTGGGCGAAGCCTTTGCCTAACTGCGGGTTGTATTCCAGCACAGCGATCACTTCAGCCATATCGGTTTCGGCATCGTACAGGCCAATCACATCAGTATCGCCCCACAGACGGGTTTCCCCCGGCAGCGGCTCAAATACCGGATTATCGTGGGTATCCTGGAAGGTGACGGATACTGCGCCACTCTCAACCAGCGCGTCCCCGAGGGATTCGGCCTGATTACCGGAAGTGTTTAACTTTAATTGGATCCAAGGCATAGCTTTTCTCTTCTAAAACCGCTCCGCAACTTGCGTTTTTGGACCGGTTTTTGTCAATAAGGTTTCGGTAAATAATACCGTTAAATAGCGATTTATTCAGCGTTGGCGACGACAGGCTGTCGCGCCCGCGCTCTGTCGCCAAACCGGTTACCGATATAAAACGCCAGCAAGTTCAGCACAAGTGACGGCACGATCGGGTGCAATCCGGCGATCTTAATGTCGAAACTGGCAAGTAGCGTATAGCATACCGCACCGACGATCATTGAGCTAAGAGCACCGTGAGCGTTAGCGCGTTCCCAATACAGCCCCAGAACCAGCGGCCAGAGGAATACCGCTTCCAGACCGCCAAAGGCTAGTAAATTCAGCCAGATAATCATTTCCGGCGGACGCCAGGCTGCCAGCAATAGCAGCAGGCCGAGAACCAGCGTGGCCATGCTGGAAATACGAGCCAGCTTACGCTCGTTTTTGATCTGTTCCGGACGGAAATTCAGGTACAAATCTTTGACGATAGTCGCGGAAGACTGCAATAGCTGAGCATTGATGGTCGACATAATGGCCGCCATAGGCGCGGCGAGGAAGATCCCTGCGGCGAACGGCGGTAGCACAGTGATCATTAGCGTAGGAATAACCTGATCCGGAATTTTCAGATCTGGCAGGATCGCCCGGCCCAATGCGCCAGCCAAATGCATACCAAACATCAAAATCGCCACCACAATAGTGCCCAGAATAATGCCACGGTGAACCGCTTTGCTATCTCGATAGGAAATGCAACGTACTGCTGTATGTGGCAGGCCAATGACGCCGAAGCACACCAGAATCCAGAATGACGCCATAAACGGCAAATCGAGGATACCGTCGCCACCTTGCGGGGAAACCAGCGCCGGATCGATGTGTTGTAGCGTATCGACCGCCTTATGCAGGCCGCCGGCGGCGTGAACCACCGCAACCAGCAGTAAAATGGTTCCTACCAGCATCACCAGCCCTTGCAGCGCATCATTCAATACGCTGGCGCGGAAACCTCCGAAGGAGGTATAGAGCGCGATACTAACGCCAAAGATCAGCAGCCCAGTATCGTAGGGAATACCCGCAGCGGTTTCCAGTAAACGCGCTCCGCCGATAAACTGCACCGTCATGGCACCGACAAAGGCGACTAACAGGCTCAGGCTGGCCAGCCACACCAGTAAACGACTTTGATAGCGTGCGTACAGCATGTCATTCAGAGTTACGGCGTTATAACGACGCGCCAGAATCGCAAACTTCTTACCCAGTACGCCTAGCGACAGCCACACCGCTGGCAACTGAATCATCGCCAGTAATACCCAGCCGAGGCCGTATTTATAAGCAGCTCCCGGCCCGCCGATAAATGAACTGGCGCTAATATAGGTGGCGGTCAGAGTCATCGCCAATACGAACCCTCCCATCGAACGGTTGCCGATGAAGTATTCGTTGAGGAAATTACCGGTCTGTCGCCGGGTGTATGCGTAAATAGAAAGGCCAAAAACCAATGCCAGATAGGCAACTAATGGCAGGACGACATCAGTTTGCATCACTGTCCTCCAGCGGAATATCGCGGAATATAAAGCGAACCATCAGCCAGCACAGCACAATAAATAGCAGTGGCAGGGCCAGACAGGCCATTTCAAACCAGGCGGGTAACCCGGTCATCCCCGGCACATCGCCAGGAAAATAGGCGCACAATAACCAGCCTGCCAGATAGGCCAGAGTCAGACCAAAGGCCCAGCGCGCTTCTTTGTGGGCTTGAACAAATCTCGTGTCCATTCATTCTCCCGTGGGTATTGACGGTTCTGAGTTTAACAAGGGTAGGGGATTTTACGGCAAGCGCGGCGTTTGCCTAGCCCTGTTTGATCAGAAAATAAAAAAGGCCGGTATTAACCGGCCTTGATTTTCAGGCGAAATAAAATCAGGTTTCTTGCAACCCAAGTTTTTTCTCCAGATAGTGGATATTGGTGCCACCGTGCTGGAAGTTTTCGTCATTCATAATGCGCTGTTGCAGTTCAACGTTGGTTTTGATGCCATCGATGATCAGCTCTGCCAGAGCATTTTTCATGCGGGAAATTGCCACGTCACGGTTTTCACCGTAAGTGATCAGTTTGCCGATCATGGAATCGTAGTACGGAGGCACGGTATAGCCAGCGTAGATATGAGATTCCCAACGAACACCAAAGCCACCCGGCGCATGGAAACGGGTAATTTTACCCGGACTTGGCAGGAAGGTATTTGGATCTTCAGCGTTGATACGACACTCGACCGCATGGCCGTGAACCTTCACTTCATCCTGTTTAATGGAGAGAGGCTGGCCTGCCGCGATGCGTAGCTGTTCTTTGATCAAATCGACGCCGGTAATCATTTCGGTAACCGGATGCTCAACCTGAATACGGGTGTTCATTTCGATGAAATAGAACTCGCCGTTTTCATACAGGAACTCAAAAGTACCTGCGCCGCGGTAGCCGATTTCCACACAGGCTTTTGCACAGCGTTCGCCGATATAACGACGCATTTCGCTGGTGATGCCCGGTGCTGGCGCTTCTTCAACCACTTTCTGGTGACGACGCTGCATAGAGCAGTCGCGTTCAGCCAGATAAATCGCGTTACCTTGACCGTCTGCCAAAATCTGAATTTCGATATGGCGCGGATTCTCAAGGTATTTTTCCATGTAAACCATGTCGTTGTTGAAAGCCGCTTTGGCTTCCGCACGAGTCATGTTAATGGATTCTTCCAGATCTTTGTCGTTGCGCACTACGCGCATACCACGACCGCCGCCGCCGCCGGACGCCTTGATGATCACCGGATAACCGATGCGTTTGGCGAAAGCTTTGTTTTGCGTGGTGTCGTCGCTCAGCGGGCCGTCAGAACCCGGCACACAAGGTACACCGGCTTTCTTCATGGCGCTGATTGCGGAAACCTTGTCGCCCATCAGACGAATGGTTTCGGCGCGAGGACCGATAAAGATGAAACCTGAACGCTCTACCTGCTCGGCAAAGTCTGCGTTTTCGGACAGGAAACCATAACCAGGGTGAATAGCCACCGCGCCGGTGATTTCTGCTGCTGAAATGATTGCAGGAATGTTCAGATAGCTTTTGACTGACGCTGCCGGACCGATACACACGGTTTCGTCAGCCAACAGAACGTGTTTCAGATCGCGATCCGCAGAGGAGTGAACGGCTACGGTTTTGATGCCCAGCTCTTTACAAGCTCGCAGAATACGTAGCGCGATCTCACCGCGGTTAGCGATAACGATTTTATCAAGCATGGAACGCCTCGTTATTCGATGACGACAAGAGGCTCGTCGAATTCAACCGGTTGACCGTTCTCGACCAGAATGGCCTTGATAGTACCGGATTTGTCTGCCTCGATTTGGTTCATCATTTTCATCGCTTCAACGATGCAAAGGGTATCACCAGCAGAAACTTTCTGACCTACTTCGATGAAGGCTTTAGCATCTGGGCTCGGGGTGCGGTAGAAAGTACCGACCATTGGGGAGCGCACGATGTGACCACTGATGGCTGCGGGTGCAGCGGCTTCAGCAGCCGGTGCCGGTGCTACAGCGTTAGCCAATGCTGGCTGCTGTGGCGCGGCAAAAGCATAAGGCTGTTGCATCATTGGGTAGCTTGGTGCGGCTGTAGCACGACTGATACGTACTGATTCTTCACCTTCTGAAATCTCCAGCTCGGAAATGCCAGATTCTTCTACCAGTTCGATCAGTTTCTTGATTTTACGAATATCCATGAGTGTGATTCCGTACTCTTTTGCGTTGCAATTAATTGGATTTTGACAAGCGATTGACCGCTGCCTGTAAAGCAAAGTTGTAGCCGTCTGCGCCGAGTCCGCAGATCACGCCAACCGCAATATCGGAGAGATATGAATGGTGACGGAAAGGCTCCCGAGCATGCACGTTAGACAGATGGATCTCGATAAACGGGATCTGAACGCCTAACAGAGCATCGCGTAAAGCGACACTGGTATGCGTAAACGCCGCCGGGTTAATCAGGATGAAATCAGTGTTGCCCCGTGCCTGATGAATTCTGTCTATCAGCGCATGTTCTGCATTGGATTGCAGATGGGATAACGCAACACCCAAATTCTGAGCCTGTGTCTCCAACCCGTTAACAATCTCTGCCAGCGTGGTGTAACCATACTTTTCTGGCTCGCGAGAGCCAAGCAGATTTAAATTCGGGCCGTTCAGAAGCAAAATGTGAAACTTGTCCGCCATTATGCTGGTATCTCCGGCAATTAGTTCGTCATCGTCAAAAATAGCCTGATGCCACCGATTTGTCACCTGTTAACGGTGAAATTCCCACTACGATCGGAACTAAGGTGGAGCATTATAATGATATCGTAGCAATTAGCAGCTAAATACTGGTCTTATCAGCGAAGATATTCAATAAGAAACATGGTGAACTATACAAAGCCTAACGGATTATCTGGGGTAGAAGAGGGTGAAGTCCCAGCATTTAGCGGCACCATTGGCGAAATTTTTTATAACGCAGTGCTAACAAAATAATTGCTGCGATTGCGTAAATTATCGGCAAGGGTGATAAAGTTTTGACCGACCAAAGATAGTGAATCGGTGCCAGGATGGCGATGAGATAAACGAAATTATGCAATTTTTGCCAGTTAGGTCCCATTTTTCTCTGTGCCCACTGTGTCGATGTAACTGCTAGTGCGAACAGTAATAGCCAGCTAATAATACCTAAAGTTAAATAGGGGCGGGTAACTAATTCTTTCCCCAGCAAACCGATATTGGACAGCCCCAGCTCTAGCACTGAATAACTGGCTAAATGCAGGGTTCCCCAGGCAAAACACCATACTCCCAACAGGCGGCGACAGCGCATCAGCAACGGCTGCTTGCCATAGCGAGCCAGCGGTGTCACCAACAGGGTGGCCAGCAGCAGCTTGAGAGTCATGCGCCCGGTAAAATGCTGAATGTCTTTGGACGGATCGGCGCTGAACCAGCCCTGATCGACGGATAAAATTAGCCAGAAGAAGGGCAATGAGGCGGCCAGCCAGATTGCTACTTTCAACCCTTTGACCTGTTTCAGGCTCAGACGCATTAAAAATTCTCCCGCAAATCCATGCCGCGATATAGCGAAGCCACCTGATCGGCATAGCCGTTAAATAGCAGGGTTGGCTGGCGCTTAACGTCTAAAATCCCGCCGGAACCGATAAAGCGTTCGGTAGCCTGCGACCAGCGCGGATGATCCACATTGGGATTCACGTTAGCGTAGAAACCGTACTCGTTCGGCGCGCTGAGATTCCAGGTCGTTGGCGGCTGTTCGCGAGTGAGTCGAATATGAACGATAGATTTAATGCCTTTAAAACCGTATTTCCACGGCGTGATCAGACGCAGCGGCGCGCCGTTCTGTGGTGGTAACGTTTTGCCGTACACGCCCAGTGTCATAAAGGCCAGCGGATGCATCGCTTCATCTAATCGCAAACCTTCTACATAGGGATATTTCAACCCGCCGCCCACAAAGCGATCTTTCTGTCCCGGCATCTGATCCGGATCGTACAAGGTTTGGAATGCCACATAGCGCGCGTTGCTGGTGGGTTCGACTAGCTTTAGCAGTTTTCCTAGCTCGAAACCGATCCAAGGCACCACCATCGACCAGGCTTCCACGCAGCGCATACGATAAATGCGTTCTTCCAGCGGGAAGCGTTTGAGCAAATCGTCGATGCTCAACGTCATTGGTTTGGCGACGTCACCATCGATACGAATCTGCCAATCGCCGGTTTTTAATCCACCGGCGTTAGCGGCCGGGTCAGCTTTATCCAGACCGAATTCGTAGAAGTTGTTGTAGCCAGTCACTTTGTCTTCCGGCGTCAGTTCCCAGTCAGGATGATAGGCTGGTGGCTTACTGAAGGTGAGCGGCTTGCCTGCCGGTGCCTTGGGCTGATCTTTACCTTTAAACCAAGACAGTAGGTCAGCCTGAGCCGAAACCGGCAATGCCAGACTGGCGGCGGTAATACCCAGCGCTTGCAGCACCTTACGGCGTTGATAAAACACGCTTTCCGGCGTGACGTCAGATTCGGTTAATTTGCGTTGTTTGCTCATGTGATTACTCCATCGGGCAGAGAAAGTCATACTGACCGTAATGGAATAAAGCATGGTGTGAAAAGGCTGTAAAAGCGAGAGGTTAGCAGAAAATATGAAATTTCTGAGATTGGGCGAACGAAACATCCGCCCAATGAAATGACTCTATTTTAATGGGCTAATTAGCGAACTTTAACCAAGGTTCGGCCAGTAACCTGATTTTCCATCAGTTCGGCTGCTACCGCAGGAGCCTGTTCTAGCGTAATTTCACGTCCAGCCTGTTGATAGAAGCTTTCTGGCAACGTTTTCAACAGACGCTCCCAGGCAGCCCGACGGCGCGGTTGCGGTGTCATGACAGAATCTACACCTTGTAAACGCACGTTGCGCAGGATAAAAGGCATTACCGTGGTTGGCAGTTTATAACCCCCGGCCAGACCGCAGGCGGCGACGGTAGAGTTATAGTTCATCTGTGCCAGCACCTTGGCTAGTAAAGTGTCGCCGACGGTATCAATAGCGCCAGCCCATAGCTGTTTTTCCAACGGACGAGATGCATCGCTGAAATCGCTACGCGGCAGAACCCGTTTGGCTCCGAGTGACAGTAAATAGTCGTTATTCGCTTCACGGCCACTGATAGCGGCTACCTGATAGCCCAGAGCTGAAAGCAGAGCAATCGCAGTACTGCCCACGCCGCCGCTGGCACCGGTCACCACAATTTCGCCGCTTTCTGGTGTGACTCCGCCTTCTTCCAGCGCCATCACGCACAGCATCGCAGTGAAACCGGCGGTACCGATAATCATCGCTTTGCGCGCATCCAAACCTGCGGGGAGCGGAACCAGCCATTCACCCTGTACTCGCGCCTGTTCTGCCAGCCCGCCCCAATGGTTTTCGCCTACGCCCCAGCCGGTCAGCAATACCCGCTGGCCAATGTGAAAACGCGGATCTTCGCTGCTGTGAACGGTTCCGGCGAAATCAATGCCTGGCACCATAGGGAACTGACGAATGATTTTGCCTTTACCGGTGATCGCCAGTGCATCTTTGTAGTTCAGGCTAGACCAACTGACATCAACCGTGACTTCACCCGCAGGCAGTTGTTCCGGTGAAATATCACGGACGTTGGCCAAGGTTTTGCCATCGTGCTGTTCGAGTAACAGTGCGCGCATTAGAGGCTCCCTAAGAAGTGCCGTTAACAATGATCGACTAATAACGAACGATCGACTAATAACGATCGAAAATTTCGTATTCATCAGGTTGGGTGACTATACCGGAAACATCAAGTTCGAAGGCTGACCGAGGACAAATTTGGCCTCGATGCTTATATCAGTGACTATGCTTTATGCAGGGTAAGGATGAGGCAATGGATGCGAATTTCGTAAAAAATTGCGTTTTTGTCGTATAAAACATTAAAAAACCAGCGTCCGTGGTCGGTTTTATCATATAGTACCTGCCCTAAAGGAGTGAGGAATACTTTCCATTTAACTGCGGTAGGCAAGGCTGAGGGATGCGATTTACAACCAAACTTTCTGCGTTTATGGCATTACTGGTCGTATTGGCCATGTGTTTAATGTTGTTAGGGAGTACGTTCAGTTTTTTCTACTTATGCCAGAAAAAAATGGAACATCGCCTTAATACTATCGTGACCGCGTACGATCAATCCTTACTAACCGATCCACCTGAAGTTCCGCGTAGCTGGTTGCCGTTGATGATGGGCGCTATTGGCGTGGTTGAAATCAGCGTTGAAAATTCGCAGCATCAATTGTTTTATCTGAAAGTCCTTCCTACTTATACCGCCTGGGATACCAATAGCGGCTATCGCGAACTGTCTCTTCCATTATTACAGCAGCCCGGCAGTTCGATGCGCCTGACTTATATCGATCCGCTCACCAGTTACACTCGTTCAATGTATGCAGCGGTGATTTTGTCGTTGGCGGTGGCGATGATTGCGGTCATTCTGTTTTTAAGTTTTCGCTGGCTGCGGGAACAAACGGCAGGTGAGGAGCAACTGGAGAACCGAGCGCGACGTATTCTCAACGGCGAGCGTGAGAATGTACTGCGCGGTGAAACTCATGAGTGGCCGCCTTATGCCAGCCATGCTCTCGACCGTTTGCTGCTGGATTTGGCGGAAATGCGTGAAGAACGCAGCCAATTGGATACTTTGATTCGCTCCTATGCCGCACAGGACGCTAAAACCGGCCTGAATAACGCGCTGTTTTTTGATAATCAGCTGACTACCCAGCTTGAAGAACCCGGTGCCCACGGCGTAGTGATGATGGTGCACTTACCCGATTTTGATGCGTTAAGTGAGGTTTACGACAAATCACGGGTGCAGGAATTGATGCATTCGATGGTGAATCTGCTTTCCACTTTTGTCGACCGTTATCCTTCCGCACTGCTAGCTCACTACGCCAACAGCGATTTTGCCATTTTATTACCGCATAAAACTCTGAAAGACGCCGATGTGATGGCGGCACAGTTGGTTCATGTGGCGGGTGCCATGCCAGCGCCGCAGATTATCGATCGCGACGCTTTGCTCAATATTGGTATCGTGGCCTATCGCCACGGGCAGGCGGCGGAACAAATTATGGATAATGCTGGACAAGCTACCAAAAATGCGGCGTTGTATGGAGGCAATAGCTGGTATGTCTATGACAATCAGGTGCCGGAGAAAGGACGCGGTAGCGTTAAGTGGCGAACATTGCTGGAAAAAACGCTGGTTAACGGTGGCCCTAGGTTGTATCAGAAACCGGTCATTACCTGTGATGGAAAAATTCATCACCGTGAAATCATCAGCCGGATATTTGATGGCGAACAAGAGCTGATAGCGGCGGAGTTTACTCCGTTGGTACGTTTGCTCGGGTTGGCCGAACGTTATGATCGACAGAAAATAGGTCGGATAATTCCTTTGTTGGCGCTGTGGCCGGATGAAACGCTGGCATTTTCCATAAGCGTTGATTCATTATTGCAACGTTCCTTTAAGCGTTGGCTACGGGATACCTTATTACAGTGCCGGAAAAGTTACCGTCAGCGGATTATCTTTGAGCTGGCTGAGGCGGATGTCTGCCAACATATTGAGGCCCTACGCCCTGTGATTCGATTGTTGTTAGGGTTAGGTTGTAGATTGATGGTTTCGCAGGCCGGATTGACGGTGGTCAGTACCTCATATATTAAGTCTTTACGGGTGGAAATGATTAAGTTACATCCGGGATTGGTAAGAAGTATTGATGTCCGCCTTGAAAATCAGCTATTTGTGCAAAGTCTTACTGGTGCCTGTGCCGGTACGAATGTTAAAGTTTTTGCCGCAGAAGTGGTGACCAGGGAAGAATGGGAAACGCTGCTACAGAAAGGGGTTTATGGCGGACAGGGCAATTTTTTTGCTGCGCCGATGCTTTTGAACCCAGAGCAGAAAAAATATTCGTAACAGGGCCATGTTTAGCCTGATCGTTGAGCAAAAATTAACGTAGAATGTCCCAGCCATTTCCGTAGACCGTTGGTAGGCACTTACTTCCGGCGGTAAATCAGGTTAAATGTTAGATTTTATGTGCTGTGTTACACCGTTCGACGCGTCGACTGGGGGGTATAATGAGCCTTTATTCAAGGGTTTTAGTGCATATACCTTATTCAGCGGAACTTGATTGGAATAACGTAGCCACTTTTTCACCGGAGTAGGACGTTTTTGCGCCTTGTCGCTGCTCCGTGTGGTTGGTAAAGTAGGCGGATTTTATTTTTCGCCCCCAGCTTGCAGGATTATCCTTTCGTTATGTTTAAGAAATTTCGTGGCATGTTTTCCAACGACTTGTCCATCGACTTGGGTACCGCCAATACCCTGATTTATGTAAAAGGACAAGGCATCGTACTGAATGAACCCTCGGTGGTTGCTATTCGCCAGGATCGTGCCGGTTCCCCCAAAAGCGTTGCAGCTGTGGGTCATGATGCCAAGCAGATGCTGGGGCGTACTCCTGGCAATATCGCCGCGATTCGCCCGATGAAAGACGGCGTTATCGCCGATTTCTTCGTGACCGAAAAAATGCTTCAGCATTTTATCAAACAGGTTCATAGCAACAGCTTTATGCGCCCAAGTCCGCGCGTATTGGTGTGTGTGCCAGTCGGTGCTACCCAGGTAGAACGTCGTGCAATTCGTGAATCAGCCCAGGGTGCCGGTGCTCGCGAAGTGTTCCTGATTGAAGAGCCAATGGCGGCTGCAATCGGTGCTGGCCTGCCGGTTTCCGAGGCAACCGGTTCAATGGTTGTGGATATCGGTGGCGGTACTACGGAAGTGGCGGTGATCTCACTGAACGGTGTGGTTTACTCCTCTTCTGTACGCATCGGTGGTGACCGCTTTGATGAAGCGATCATTAATTATGTGCGTCGTAACTATGGCTCTCTGATCGGTGAAGCAACGGCTGAACGTATCAAGCACAGCATCGGCTCGGCGTATCCGGGTGATGAAGTGCTGGAAATCGAAGTCCGTGGCCGTAACCTGGCAGAAGGTGTTCCGCGCGGCTTTACTCTGAATTCCAACGAGATTCTGGAAGCTCTGCAAGAGCCACTGACCGGCATCGTTAGCGCGGTTATGGTTGCTCTGGAACAGTGTCCACCAGAATTGGCCTCCGATATCTCCGAACGCGGCATGGTGTTAACCGGCGGCGGCGCATTGCTGCGTAATCTGGATCGTTTGTTAATGGAAGAAACAGGCATTCCGGTTGTGGTTGCAGAAGACCCTCTGACCTGCGTAGCTCGCGGCGGTGGCAAAGCGTTGGAAATGATCGACATGCATGGCGGCGATTTGTTCAGCGAAGAATAGTCAGCCAAAAAAGGAGGGCTGGATCGGATGAAGGTATTGCATCATCAGGTTTAGTGCCTCCTTTTTGTTGTCGAGGAATACGCATAATTTATGAAGCCGATTTTTAGCCGGGGTCCATCCCTGCAACTGCGACTTTTCTTCGCCGTTCTTGCAGCCATTGCGCTGGTTATTGTCGATAGCCGGCTCGGTACGTTCGTTAAAATTCGTACCTATATGGACACCGCAGTTAGCCCCTTCTATTTTCTGGCCAATGGGCCACGTAAAGTTTTAGACAGCGTTTCAGAAACCATCGCAACGCGCCAACAGCTTGAGCTGGAAAATCGTGCGTTACGTCAGGAACTGTTGCTTAAAAATACCGATCTACAGTTGCTTGGCCAGTTTAAGCAGGAAAACTCACGTCTGCGCGAGTTACTCGGCTCTCCGCTGCGTCAGGACGAACAAAAAATGGTGACGCAGGTTATTTCCAGCGGCACCGATCCTTATAGCGATCAGGTGGTGATCGATAAGGGCACCGATAATGGCGTGTATGAAGGCCAGCCGGTGATCAGTGATAAAGGCGTGGTCGGGCAGGTAGTGGCGGTCAGCAAATTCACCAGCCGCGTGCTGTTGATATGCGATGCGTCCCACGCGCTACCGATTCAAGTCTTGCGTAATGACATTCGCGTTATTGCTGCCGGTGGCGGCTGTAGCGACGACTTATTGCTCGAACATTTGCCAAGCAATACTGATATTCGTGTTGGTGATGTTTTGGTGACATCTGGCCTCGGTGGACGTTTCCCAGAAGGTTATCCGGTGGCGGTGGTTTCTTCGGTTAAAGTCGATAATCAGCGCGCCTATACCGTTATTCAGGCTCGTCCAATGGCCGATTTACAGCGTCTGCGTTATTTGCTGTTGCTGTGGGGCGCGGATCGCAATGGCGATTTGCCGTTGCCGCCGAATGAAGTACATCGGGTGGCTAATGAGCGTCTGATGCAGATGATGCCTCAGGTATTGCCAAGCGCCAGCGAAATGGTCGGCCCACCGGCACCAGCCAGTTTGAATCCGCCTCCGGCGAACGCGCCAGCGGTAAGGGCGACGCCATGAACCGTTACACCAGTAATGGGCGCTGGGTTATCTGGCTATCATTCCTGATTGCAATGGTGCTACAGGTGATGCCGTGGCCAAAAGAAATTTATATGTTCCGCCCGTCATGGCTGACGTTGATCCTGATTTACTGGGTTATGGCATTGCCTCATCGGGTTAACGTTGGCAGCGGCTTTATTCTCGGCCTGATTTTGGATCTGATTTTAGGTTCAACTCTTGGCGTGCGTGCGTTGGCATTGAGCATCATTGCCTATCTGGTGGCCTTTAAGTTTCAGTTATTCCGCAATATGGCGCTGTGGCAGCAGGCATTAATCGTGATGCTTCTGTCGCTAACGATGGATGTTGTGGTGTTCTGGTCAGAATTCTTAGTGATTAACGTTTCGTTCCGACCTGAAGTTTTCTGGAGTAGTTTAATTAACGGTATCTTATGGCCGTGGCTATTCTTATTAATGCGTAAGATTCGCCGTAAGTTTGCGGTGCAATAAGGATTTTTCCAATGACAGCCCTTTATCTGGCCTCAGGTTCTCCCCGTCGGCGTGAACTGCTCGCGCTTCTCGATTTACCGTTTGAAATACTGAAAACGGAAGTGGAGGAACAGCGTAATCCGGGGGAAGCCGCCGAGGACTATGTCCGACGTTTGGCTGAAGATAAAGCGCGCGCCGGAGTGGCGGTTGCCGAGTGGGATTTACCGGTACTCGGTGCCGATACCATTGTGGTGCTTAATGGACAGGTTTTGGAAAAACCGCGAGATGCTGTTCATGCCGCGCAAATGTTGGGTGCGTTGTCCGGGCAGCAGCATCAGGTGATGACCGCCGTTGCATTAGCCGATAAACAGGATTTACTCGGCACAATGGTCGTGACAGATGTGACATTCCGCGTGTTATCTCAACAAGAAATCAGTGACTATATTGCTACCGGTGAACCGATGGACAAAGCGGGCGCTTACGGTATTCAGGGCAAGGGTGGTTGTTTCGTCAGGGCGATTAAAGGCAGTTATCACGCCGTTGTCGGCCTGCCGTTGGTAGAAACCCATGAACTACTGAGTCATTTTTTCGCGCTACGTGATGTGAGAGGAATACATGACAGCTGAATTACTGGTCAATATTACACCGTCTGAAACGCGGGTTGCCTACATCGACGGTGGCATCCTGCAGGAAATTCACATTGAGCGTGAAGCGAAAAGAGGCATCGTCGGTAACATTTACAAAGGTCGCGTTAGCCGGGTTTTGCCTGGAATGCAGGCGGCTTTTGTCGATATAGGCCTGGATAAGGCGGCTTTCCTTCATGCTTCAGACATTATGCCCCACACCGAATGCGTGGCTGGGGATGAGCAAAAGAATTTCAATGTACGTGATATCGCTGAACTGGTACGTCAGGGGCAGGATCTCATGGTGCAGGTGGTCAAAGATCCGCTGGGCACCAAAGGCGCGCGCCTGACTACGGATATCACGCTGCCTTCTCGTTATCTGGTGTTGATGCCCGGAGCGGCGCACGTTGGTGTGTCTCAGCGTATTGAAAGCGAAGCTGAGCGCGATCGTCTGAAAAATACAGTGGCCAGCTATTGCGATGAGCAGGGCGGATTTATTATCCGTACCGCCGCCGAAGGTATTGGTGAAGAAGAGTTATCCGCGGACGCGGCGTTTTTAAAACGTCTGTGGGCCAAAGTACAGCTGCGTAAAAAACGTGATAAAACTAAATGCAAACTGTACGGCGAAATGGCTCTGGCGCAGCGAATTCTACGGGATTTTGCGGGCGCGGCCTTGGATCGCATTCGGGTCGATTCCCGCCAGACCTATGAGCAACTGATCGAATTTACCCGCGAATATATTCCAGAAATGACCAATAAGCTGGAGCACTATTCCGGCAAACAACCTATTTTCGATCTGTATGATGTAGAAAACGAGATTCAACGTTCTCTGGAGCGTAAAGTTGAATTGAAATCTGGTGGTTACCTGATTATCGACCAAACTGAAGCTATGACCACCATCGATATCAACACTGGGGCATTTGTCGGCCACCGTAACCTCGATGAAACCATTTTCAATACTAATATCGAAGCCACTCAGGCCATTGCTCGCCAGCTGCGAATGCGTAACCTCGGTGGGATAATCATCATTGATTTTATTGATATGAGTAATGAAGAGCACCGTCGCCGTGTATTACACTCATTAGAGCAGGCGCTGAGCAAAGATCGAGTGAAAACCAGTATTAACGGTTTCTCTCAGCTAGGATTAGTGGAGATGACCCGCAAGCGCACCCGCGAAAGTATTGAGCACGTGCTGTGTAATGATTGTCCTACTTGTCACGGTCGCGGCACGGTCAAATCCGTCGAAACGGTATGCTATGAAATCCTGCGAGAAATCGTGCGGGTTCACCATGCCTATGATACCGACAGATTCCTGGTCTATGCCTCACCTGCGGTAGGGGAAGCGCTGAAGAGCGAAGAATCCCATGCGCTGGCCGAAGTGGAAATTTTCGTCGGTAAGCAGGTAAAAGTTCAAATTGAACCGCTCTACAGCCAAGAGCAGTTTGACGTGGTGATGATGTAATAAATTTCCGCTGCGCCCCTTGCAGCGGGAAGCAAGGAGAGATGCGTGAGGCGACTGCCCAGGATTTTGTTAGCGACAGGCGCCACAATGATTGTTGTGGTGGCATTGTTGGTGAGTGGGCTTCGTTTGATGTTGCCGCAGCTCAACGACTATCGTGCGCAGCTACAGGCTAAGATTCAGGCCGTCAGCGGAATTCCGCTGGAAATTGGTTTTATTCAAGGCAGTTGGGAAACTTTTGGCCCGACGCTGGAAGTACGGGATCTGCGCGCCCAGTTGCCTGATACCAAATTGCAGGTTCAGCGCATCACGCTAGCGCTGGATGTCTGGCAATCTTTGCTGCACTGGCGCTGGCAGCTACGGGATATGACGTTCCATCAGCTACAGCTGGATTTGGATCGTCCGCTGATTAATCCGGGTGATCAGAACCGTTCTTTTGAATCCAGCCACTTCACCGATATTTTTCTGCGTCAGTTGGATCATTTCGATCTGCGTAACAGCCGCATTTCATTTCTTACCCCTTCTGGTTCCAGCGCCGAGCTGGAAATTCCTCAGTTAACCTGGCTTAACTCGCGTAACCGCCATCGCGCCGAAGGGCAGATCAGCCTATCGACGATTAATGGCCAGCACGGCGTGGTTCAGGTACGGATGGATTTACACGACGATCAGGGCATTCTGAATAACGGCACTGTATATATGCAGGCTGATAATATTGACGTGAAGCCTTGGATCAGCCGCTGGTTGCATAATAATACCGGATTAGACAGCGCCGAATTTAGTCTGGCAGCTTGGCTGACGCTCAAAGGCGGCGATATTTACAGTGGGAATGTGCTGCTAAAACAAGGGCAAGCCGCTTGGACTACTCAAGGTGAACCCCATCAGCTCGCTGTCGATCAACTGGTAGTGGACGCGCGTCGTCAGGGAAATGGCTGGCAGATTGATGCCCCACAGCTGAATTTAACCACTGACGGCCAGGCGTGGCCGCAAGGGAGCCTGTCGGCGCTGTGGTTGCCGGAAAATAATAAACTGCTGGGCCCGGATCAGCCGGAAGAATTACGCCTTCGTGCCAAAGACCTTCAGTTAGAGCGAATTGGGCCGCTGTTACCGACCATTTCTTTGTTTACCCCGGATTTACTGGCCCGTTGGGGAGATTTAAAACCGCAGGGGCATTTGAATGCGCTGGCGCTGGATATTCCTCTAAAACAGCCAGAATTGACCCGTTTTCAGGCTAAATGGCAAGATGTCAGCTGGCAGCATTGGGAACTCTTACCGGGCGTGAATCATTTCTCTGGCACATTGAGCGGTTCCGTCAGCCATGGGCGTCTGGCGGTAAATCTGCACGACAGCATTTTGCCTTACGGTGACATGTTTGGCGCACCGCTGGAAGTCAGCAGCGCTCAGGGCGACATTGACTGGCGCATGGATGATAAAGGCTGGGAGCTGTGGAGCGATAAGCTGGATGTAAAAGCCAAGTCTTTGTGGGCAAACGGTAGTTTCCGTTATCAACAGCCGGAAAAAGGCCAGCCGTGGCTGAATATTCTGGCCGGTATCCGCCTGTATGACGGCGCAGATGCCTGGCGTTACTTCCCTCAGCCTTTGATGGGGAAAGCGTTGGTGGATTATCTGACCGGCGCGATTCAGGGCGGGCAGGTGGATAACGCCACGTTGGTCTATAACGGTAATCCACATTATTTCCCTTATACCCATAACGAGGGTCAATTCCAGGTTTATGTTCCGTTGCGTAATGCGACCTTCCAGTTCCAACCGGAATGGCCAGCGCTGGAAAATCTGGCTATCGACCTGAATTTCCTCAATGACGGCCTGTGGATGAATGCACCGCGGGCAATGCTGGGGAACGTCACCGGCACCAATATCAGCGCCAATATTCCTGATTATCTGAAAGAACGCCTGTTTGTTGATGCGCAGGTAGCGGGGCTAGGCTCGGATGTTCATGATTACTTTAACGATACGCCGCTACATGATTCCGTGGGGAGTGCATTGGATGAACTCCAGGTTGGTGGGGGTGTAAGTGGGCGCTTACATCTGGATATTCCCTTGGTAGAAGGCAATATCACGCACGCTACCGGTGAAGTGACGCTGCACAACAACAGTTTATTGATTAAGCCACTGCAAAGTCAGTTGGAAAATGTCAGCGGTAAATTCCGCTTTAGCGATGGCAATCTGTCGAGCGATGAAATATCGGCTAACTGGTTTGGTCAGCCGCTGACGGTAAATTTCACCACGGAAGAGCAAAAAGACAACTTTCAGGTTGGGGTTAACCTGCGCGGTGACTGGATTCCAGCCAAAATCACCGAGATTCCCGCTGAAATAGCCAAACAGCTGAAGGGTAGCTTCGGTTGGCAGGGCAAAGTTGCGGTGCAGTTGCCGAAGCACGGGGAGCCAAGTTATCTGGTAGATGTCAACGCAGACCTAAAGAAAGTGAGCAGTCGCTTACCGCCGCCGCTAGATACTCAAGGCGGTGAATCTTTGCCGGTGAGCGTTCAGGCCAAAGGTGGCCTCAATGGATTCACGCTTTCTGGTTCAGCGGCAGGAACGAATCATTTTAACAGTCAATGGTTGTTAAAAGATCAGAAAGTCGAATTGAGTAAAGCGGTCTGGCAAACCGACAGCAAAAAAGTCCCGCCATTACCTGCTGAAAAAGGGTTGGTGGTGAATTTGCCCCCTTTGGATGGGGAACGTTGGCTGGCGCTAATTGGCCCTGCGCTAGCATCAGCCTCTCCGCAGGCGTCATCCATGATCGGTAAAAAATCTGCCAGCCAGAGCCAGTTCACATTACCTTCTCGCATTGAGCTACAAACGCCAGAACTGCTGCTGGGCGGCCAGGCTTGGCATAATCTGACCCTGCGGATTGAGCCGCAGCTGAATGGGACAAATATTAGCGCCAAAGGGCGCGAAGTGGATGGCAGCGTGCGCGTAGCCAGCAGCGGGCCGTGGCGGGCAGATATTCGCTATCTCTACTACAACCCGCAGTGGACGGCGCAAGATGTTGATAAACCTTTGTCAAAAGCGGCGTTGCAAGATTCTCCACTAAGTCATGATGTTTCGTTCCGCGATTGGCCAGCGTTGCAGCTTCGCTGTCAAGAATGCTGGGTTATGGGGCAGAATATTGGCAAAGTGAGCGCCGATATCTCCCATAACAACAAAGTGTTAAGTCTTAAGAATGGCCTGATTGAGGTCGCTAAGGCTCACATGGCGGTTAACGGCGAATGGCAGCAAAGTGCGGAAGGCAATAACACGTCGGTTAGGATGAAGGTTTCTGGCAGTAAAATCGATGACACTCTGTCATTCTTCGGTATTAGCACGCCGCTCAAAGATGCACCTTTTGACGGCAACGCAACGCTGGCGTGGCAGGGCGTGCCTTGGCAGCCGCGAATTGAAACCCTTAATGGCAATTTGAGCGCCAAACTAAGCAAAGGTGCCATGGTGAATCTGGGCGGAGGCCGCGCCGGGCAACTGCTGCGGCTGGTCAGCTTCGACGCATTGTTGCGTAAACTACAGCTGGATTTCAGCGATACCTTCAGCCGTGACTTTGCCTTTGATTCGATTCGCGGCACCGCCAGCGTGAAATCTGGCGTGGTGCATACTAACGATCTTTTGATCGACGGTCTGGCGGCAGATATCGCCATGAACGGCAGTGTTGATTTGGTGAAACGCCAAATCAACATGGAAGCCGTTATTACGCCGGAAATATCCGCGACCGTCGGTGTGGCTACGGCATTTGTGATTAACCCGGTGATTGGGGCGGCGGTTTTTGCGGCCACCAAAGTGCTCGGGCCGTTGTGGAGTAAAATATCTCTGATTCGATATCAGATAACCGGTAGTCTGGATCAGCCGGATATCCATGAGGTGTTACGCCAGCTAAAGGAGAATAAGGCACCATGAAAAATGCCAATGTTGCACTTTTACAGCTTTGTAGCGGTGAGCAAACCCGTTCTAACCTAGCTCAGATAGAGCAACAGATTAAGCAGTTGAATTCGGGCATTAAATTGGTGATGACGCCAGAAAATGCGCTGTTATTTGCCGATTCTGCGGCTTATCGTAAACAGGCCGAGCGTCACAATGATGGCCCGTTACAGCAGGCCATCCGTGAAATGGCGCGCCGTTACGGCGTCTGGCTGCTGGTTGGCTCGATGCCGATGATTAGCCGTGAGTCTCCGGATCGCATTACCACGAGCAGCCTGCTGTTTGACGATCAGGGTGAATTGCAGGCGCGCTACGACAAAATTCATATGTTCGATGTGGATATCAATGATACACACGGACACTATCGTGAGTCTGATACCTATCAGCCGGGAGAGCATCTAACCGTAGTCGATACGCCGGTTGGGCGTTTGGGCATGACCATTTGTTACGATTTGCGTTTCCCTGGGTTATTCCAGGCGTTGCGCGCGCAAGGGGCGGAAATTATTTCCGTTCCGGCGGCATTTACCCGGGTTACCGGTGAAGCTCACTGGGAAGTGTTACTGCGGGCGCGGGCTATTGAGAACCAATGTATGATATTGGCGCCGGCACAGGTTGGCAGCCATGGGTTAACCCGTCGAACCTGGGGTCATTCGATGGCCGTTGACGCTTGGGGCAAGGTATTAATCGAGAATCCAGATAACGTTTCTGCCCTGAAAGTGAGGGTCGAGGCTAATGGCCTGCAAAAAATACGTAAGCAGATGCCGGTGATGCAGCATAATCGCTTCCAGCCAAGTCTGGTGCCGCCATTCAATGAAGTTTCATCCAATAAAGAGTGAAAATAATATGAGCCTCTCGTTTGTCAGTGAGCAGTTACTCGCTGCTAACAAACTGACCCATCAGGATCTTTCCTCAGTTCTGGGTCAGTTGGCTGAACGCCGCCTGGATTATGCGGATTTATATTTCCAGTCCAGCTATCACGAGGCATGGGTGTTGGAAGACAGCATCATCAAAGATGGCTCTTACAATATCGATCAAGGGGTTGGCGTGCGTGCGGTCAGCGGTGAAAAGACCGGTTTTGCCTATGCCGACCAAATTACCCTGAATGCTTTACACCAAAGTGCGCAGGCTGCCCGCAGTATTGTGCGTGATAATGGGAACGGTAAAGTTCACACCTTGGGCGAGATTGCCCACGCTTCGCTGTATCCTCTGCTCGATCCGCTGCAAAGCTTGCCGCGTGAAGAAAAAATCGCGCTATTGCATCGGGTCGATAAAGTGGCGCGCGCCGCAGATGCGCGGGTGCAGGAAGTGAGCGCCAGTCTGACCGGCGTATATGAATTGATTCTGGTTGCGGCTACAGATGGCACGCTGGCCGCCGATGTGCGGCCTCTGGTGCGTTTGTCTGTCAGTGTGCTGGTGGAAGACAACGGCAAACGTGAACGCGGTGCCAGCGGCGGCGGCGGTCGTTTCGGCTATGACTATTTCTTAGAACCGGTTGATGGGGATGTCCGTGCCGACGCCTATGCCAAAGAAGCTGTTCGTATGGCTTTGGTGAATCTGTTCGCTGTGGCGGCTCCGGCTGGCGCTATGCCGGTTGTATTGGGCGCAGGCTGGCCGGGCGTGCTGCTGCACGAAGCGGTTGGTCACGGTCTAGAAGGCGATTTCAACCGTCGTGGCAGCTCGGTATTCAGCGGTCAAATGGGGCAGCTCGTGGCCTCAGAGCTATGCACTGTGGTGGATGACGGCACTCTGCAAGGCCGCCGTGGCTCACTGGCTATCGATGACGAAGGCGTTCCGGGTCAATACAACGTATTGATTGAAAACGGCATTCTGAAAGGCTACATGCAGGATAAGCTGAACGCACGTTTGATGGGTGTCGCGCCGACCGGCAACGGCCGTCGTGAGTCTTACGCGCATTTACCAATGCCACGTATGACCAATACTTACATGCTGGCTGGTAAATCCACGCCGGAAGACATCATCGCTAGCGTGGAATACGGTCTGTATGCGCCGAATTTTGGCGGTGGGCAGGTTGATATCACTTCCGGTAAGTTTGTGTTTTCTACCTCGGAAGCCTACATGATCGAAAATGGCCGAATCACCAACGCGGTGAAAGGTGCCACGCTGATTGGTTCGGGCATTGAGGCGATGCAGCAAATTTCGATGGTTGGCAACGATCTGGCGCTGGATAAAGGCGTGGGCGTGTGTGGTAAAGAAGGGCAGAGTCTGCCAGTGGGTGTCGGCCAGCCGACGCTGAAACTGGATAATCTGACCGTCGGCGGCACGGCCTGATTTTCGCTGGCCTCCTCGCTTGTGGAGGCCAGATTTACTCAGCGGTATCCTTGATAAATTTCAGCCACGCGCTTGAAGTATTCCGTCAAATAATCAATACATACCTGCACTTTCAGCGGCATTTTGTCTTTTTCGGTATACAAAGCGTAAACCGGTCGTGGTTCTGAATGGTAGCGGTTGAACAGCACTTCCACATCTCCCCGTTTAATTTCATCAATAACCCACATCAGCGGCGCATAGGCGATACCGGCTCCGGCTTTGAGCCAACGAATCATGGTTTGCGAATCATTGGTGACAAAACGTCCCTGCGGCGATATCTGGGTGGAAATTCCCTCCGGTGCGGTCAGTTCGAAGTTGCTATCAGGGCGAACGCTGTATTCCAGCCAGGAAAAATTCGCCATATCCGCGGGTTTCTCCGGCGTACCGTGTTGAGCCAGATAGCTTTTTGCGGCGCAAACCACCATCGGCATCGATCCCAGACGACGAGAGAATAGGCCTGAGTCCTGCAAAGCCCCAACGCGGATCACCACATCCAGCCCGTCGGAGATCAGATCCGGAGCCGGAATCCCGGTAACCAAATTGACCGATAGGCCAGGATAAGCTTTCAGCATATCTGCGGTCATGGTTGCCAGCACGTTTTGTGCCATGGTTGAGGAGCAGCCAATGCGTAATGTGCCGGTTGGCGTATTATTAAAAGCATAGAGCTGCTCATGCACTTCCTGCACTTCCTGTAGCATGCGGCGACAGCCCTGATAATAGATACGACCCGCTTCGGTCAGCCCAATGCTACGCGTGCTGCGGTTAAGCAGTTTGACCTGTAGCTCATTTTCCAGTTTGGATACGGTCTGGCTGATGGAAGAAACGCTGATGCCTAACTGCCGGGCGGCGGCGGTAAAGGAACCACACTCGACGACTTTGGCAAAAACCGACATCCGTTTTAATCGTTCCATTGTTCTCTCTGAATGAATTGTTAACTCTGGCTTAAAAGTGATTTAGATCACAGATTGTAGATCAGTTGATAATAAGCAGGCTAATATAAGGGGTCGGGAGAAATAACCTTCGGTGTTAATACGCACCGCCTCAGTTGTCCTCGCACCTTCCTCTGACAGATACCAGCAAGTTTAACACTTCAGGCACCTGATAGTTATTTCAGGTTAGTGCCGCGATCGGTCGAGCGAACGGTGACCTTTCACTCGACGGTATAAATCCAGCGGTAGGGTAAACCAACCGGTACCCAAAAAATAAGGATAAAAGAATGAGTTTGCTTCCGGTGATGGTTGTTTTCGGTCTGTCTTTTCCACCGATATTTCTCGAGTTGCTGATTTCTCTGGCGCTGTTTTTTCTGCTGCGTCGGGTTTTACAGCCGACGGGTATTTATGAATTTGTCTGGCACCCGGCTTTGTTTAATACGGCGCTGTTCTGTTGCCTTTTTTATTTAACGTCTCGTTTCTTTTCCTGAGGTTACCGTGAGTACATTTCTGATAAAAATAATCCGAATCGGTATCACCTTGGTTGTGGTACTGCTGGCCGTAATGGCCATTTTTAAAATCTGGGCGTTTTATACCGAATCCCCCTGGACTCGTGATGCCAAATTTACCGCCGACGTGGTCGCCATCGCGCCCGACGTCAGCGGTTTAATTACCGATGTGCCGGTGGTGGATAACCAATTGGTAGAAAAAGGTCAGGTATTGTTTGTTATCGATCGTCCCCGTTACGAGCAGGCGTTGGCCAGTGCCGAAGCCGATGTGGCCTACTATCAAACATTAGCGGCGGAGAAACAGCGTGAGTCCAGCCGTCGTCTGCGTTTAGGGGTGCAGGCTTTGTCACAGGAAGAAATCGATCAGTCCACCAACGTGTTGCAAACCGTCAGACACCAACTGGCAAAAGCCATCGCGGTGCGCGATCTGGCAAAACTCGATTTGGAAAGAACCACGGTGCGTGCGCCAGCTCAGGGTTGGGTCACTAACTTGAATGTTCATGCTGGTGAATTTATTACCCGAGGCGCTACTGCGGTAGCGCTAGTGAAAAAAGACACGTTTTACGTACTGGCCTATCTGGAAGAAACCAAGCTGGAAGGTGTACGCAGAGGGGATCGCGTCGAAATCACCCCGTTGGGTAGTCATCGTATTATGCACGGCACCGTCGATAGCGTATCCGCAGGGGTGACTAACAGCAGCAGCAAGGCCGATAGTAAGGGGCTGGCGACGATCGATAATAATCTGGAATGGGTTCGTTTAGCTCAGCGTGTGCCGGTAAAAGTTCGTTTAGATGAGGAAGATCAACAGCATCCGTATCCTGCGGGCACCACTGCCACCGTAGTGATTACCGGGCCGAATGGTCGCGAGCCAAGCCATGCTTCGGGTTTGATTCAGCTAATGCATCGCCTGCGTGAGTTCGGCTAAGGGGAAGTATGTTCACTAGCCAAAGGTTTATCCGCTATCGCTTTGCGTTCAAACTGAGCTTTGCCATTATAGCGGCGCTGTTTCTGGGCTTCCATTTTCAGTTGGAAACTCCGCGTTGGTCGGTGATGACGGCGGCGATTGTTGCTGCTGGACCAGCCTTTGCTGCCGGTGGCGAACCTTTTTCCGGCGCTATTCGTCACCGCGGCTGGCTGCGGATTATTGGCACATTCATTGGCTGTATTGGTGGCCTGATCATTATCGTTCTGACCATAAGAGCACCGGTACTGACGCTAATACTGTGCTGTGTTTGGGCTGGTGTCTGTACCTGGATTTCCTCGCTGGTGAAAGTCGAGAATTCCTACGCTTTCGGTCTAGCTGGCTACACCGCATTGATCATCATTGTGACTACCGGAGAAACGCCGTTGCTAACGCCGCAGTTTGCGGTGGAACGCTGTAGCGAGATTGTGCTGGGGATCGTCTGTGCGGTGATCGCGGATCTGCTGTTTTCTCCGCGATCCATCAAACAGGATATCGATCGACTGATCGATAAACTGCTGGTGGATCAGTATCACCTGCTGCATTTGTGCATCCACTCTGCGGATAAAGAAGATATCGACCGTGCGTGGAATGATTTGGTGAAAAATACCAGTGCATTGAAAGGGATGCGTAGCTATCTGATGATGGAATCCTCACGCTGGCAGCGCTGCGATCGCCGCTTACAGGCGTTACACGGCCAATCCCTCGCTATGATTACTCAGGCCTGTGAAACCTATTTGATTTTGATTAATCATCCTGATTATCTAACCGATGAACTGAAAGCGCTACTGAGTACACCCGCAGATAACTGCGGCGATATTCATAAGCAAATGAAAGTGTTACGTCAGCATTTCGCGGGTAGTCACAGTAGTGCCGTGCCTTTGACCATCAGTAGCTGGGTTGGTGCCGCCACTCGCTATTTGTTGCTGGCGAAGGGCATTCATACCAACAGCAGTATTAGCAGCGTTGAAGAAGAGCTGTTAACCACCGAGCCTGAAATAAAACACACCTCGGCGGAGGGCCATCACGCGATGATCAATGGCCTACGCACCGGTATTGCTACTGCGATCGGCGGCCTGTTCTGGTTGTGGACCGGCTGGACATCGGGGGCGGGCTGTATGGTCATGATAGCGGTTGTAACCTCTCTGGCGATGCGAACGCCCAATCCGCGCATGGTGGCGATGGACTTTCTCATCGGTATGTTAATGGCGTTGCCGATGGGAGCGCTGTACTTCATGTTTATTCTGCCTTCGACTCAGCAAAGTTTACTGCTGTTATGCATTAGCTTGGGGTTACTGGCATTTATTATCGGCGTGGAAGTGCAGAAACGGCGGCTGGGCTCCTTGGGCACGCTGGCGGGTACTATTAACATTTTGGTGCTCAGCAACCCCATGGAATTCAACGTTAGCCTGTTTCTGGATAGCGCCCTCGGCCAGATGGTCGGCTGTTTTGTTTCTCTGATCGTGCTGCTGCTGATTCGTGATAACGCTAAAGTGCGTACCGGTAGAACGTTGCTCAACCGTTTTGTGTACAGCGCGGTGGCGGCTCTGACCACTAACCAAGCCCGCCGCAGCGATAACCATTTGCCAGCGTTATATCAGCAGCTCAACCAATTGCTGATGATGTTCCCCGGTGATATCGCCAAGTACCGTTTGGCTCTGTTGCTGATTGTCGCTCATCAAAGGCTGAATAATACCGAGATTCCAGTCAACGCCGAGTTAAGCGCCTTCCATAAACAGATTCGCCATACCGCCGATCGGGTGATGACGTCGAAAAACGAGCAAAAGCGACGCCACTACTTTTTCCGTCTGCTACAGGAATTAAGTGATTACCAGCAAAAACTGGTTGAATATCATGCTCCTGTCTCTGTTACTCAAACGGTCAAACGTCTTGCAGATATGTTGCACAGATACCAGCACGCGCTCATTCAATAAGCTATTGGCGGCAGGGAGCCTGTTTTCCTGCCACCATCAAGGGCTATACTCAACTCACGCTCCCCCCTTCCTCGTTGCCTATTGTGGGCAGCCCTTTGCCGATCAGGAGGCCTAAAGATGTCCGCTTCAACACATCTGGATAATCCGTTACAGAAACATGAATTGTTTAAAACTGGCTACTATGTCGGTGGAAAATGGTATCAGGCCGCAGAAACCTTTGATGTATTGAACCCAGCCACGGGTGAATTGGTGGCTCAGGTGGCTAAAGCCGGTAAAAGTGAAACCGAGGCGGCGATCAAAGCAGCCCATGAGGCTTTCCCTGCCTGGCGTAAAACGCCGGCCAAACAGCGTGCCGAGATTCTACAGCGCTGGTATCAGCTTATCGTCGAAAACCGTCAGTATCTGGCCGAATTAATGGTCGCAGAGCAAGGTAAGCCCTTGAAAGAAGCTTTGGGTGAAGTAGATTATGCCGCCAGCTTCATTCAGTGGTTTAGTGAGCAGGCTAAACGTGCCAACGGTGAAATTATTCCTCCGGCAAAAACCGGCGCGCGTATCTTTGCCACTCGTGAACCGGTGGGCGTAGTCGCAGCGATTACGCCGTGGAACTTCCCGCTGGCGATGCTAACTCGCAAGCTGGGTCCTGCGTTAGCCGCGGGCTGTACCGGTTTGATTAAACCTGCCAATAACACTCCGCTTTCTGCTTTCGCACTGCTGGCTCTGGCAGAGAAAGCCGGTGTGCCGGCCGGCGTGTTAAATGGCGTTGCTGGCGACACTCACGCCATCAGCGATGTCATTATGGCCAGCCCGAAAGTGCGTAAAATTTCCTTTACCGGCTCCACCGAGGTTGGCAAAACCCTAATGCGCAACGCCGCAGAAACCATGAAGAAAATCTCGATGGAATTAGGGGGAAATGCGCCTTATATCGTCTTTGACGATGCCGATCTGGATGCGGCAGTTGCCGGAGCTATGGCTTGCAAATTCCGCAATGCTGGTCAGGTTTGCGTCTGCGTCAATCGCTTCTATATTCAGGATGGTATTTACGAACAGTTTGTCACCCGTTTGGCTGCCGAAGTGAAAAAACTTAAAGTCGGCAACGGGATGGATGAAGGGGTAAACCTGGGGCCGCTAATCAACTCTGCTGGCGTAAAAAAAGTTGAGGATCACGTCAAGGACGCATTGGCGAAAGGCGGGCGTCTGCTGGCGGGCGGTGAACGTCACGCATTGGGTGGCAACTTCTTCCAGCCTACTGTCATTGCCGAGGCTACCGAAGAGATGAAAGTAGCAAGTGAGGAAACTTTTGGCCCGCTGGCAGCCTGCTTCCGTTTCAAGACCGAAGAAGAGGTGATTGAGCGCGCGAATAACACACCTTTCGGTCTGGCGGCTTACTTCTATACTCAAAATTTGAAAAGAGTATTCCGCGTGTCCGAGACGCTGGAAAGCGGCATGATCGGCATTAACGATAGTTCGGTTTCTACTGAATTAGCGCCTTTTGGCGGTGTGAAAGAATCTGGTTTGGGTCGTGAAGGTTCGGTGCTGGGTTTGGATGAGTTTATGGAAGTGAAAACCTTACATTTAGGTAATTTATAGCCAATAAATCAACGGAAAAGCGCTGGCGCTCATCGGCGTCAGCTCTCTTTTTTAGCCGAGCAAATTGATTTGGAAAATCATGAACAAACGTCTGGTGGGAATTCTGGCGGCGGCGGTGGTATTAATTGTCGCGGTCATTCAGGGAAACGAGCGGGGAACAGCGCCGGCCTCTGTGCCGACGTCAACACCGGTGATAGCGCAGGCCGATAGTCAGGAGCAGACGCGTAGCCATCAGCAGAGTAATAAAGTCAGCCGAACTGACTCTATCGACCAACTGACCCAGCATGAAAAAGTGGTGAAATACCTAAAACAAAACAACCGGTTGCCGGATTTTTATATCACGAAAAAGCAGGCGCGTGAGCAAGGTTGGAATCCGAAAGACGGCAATTTATGCCAGGTATTACCGGGGAAAGCTATCGGTGGCGATCGTTTTTCAAACCGTGAAGGTTCGTTACCCAAGGCGAATAATCGGATATGGCGTGAAGCGGACGTCAACTATCAGTGTGGCCATCGGGGAACGGATCGGCTGCTCTATTCCAATGATGGCCTGATTTATCTGACTCAGGATCATTATAAGAATTTTGTTCGGGTGGAGTGAGAAGATGGTGAAAGTGACGTTTGATTTTGACCATATCGCGGATCTTCCCGCATTTTATCACGATTTTTCGCAGAAGTTTTCTTTGGGCGAAGATTTCGGCGCCAATCTGGATGCATTGTGGGATACGGTAACCGGAGCTATCAGTTTACCGGTGGAAATTGAGTTTATTCATCTCAATCACCGCCGGAAACGGCGTTTTGGCGCGATTATTCTACTGTTCGAAGAGGCGGAAGAAGAATTGTCTGGCAGTTTACGCTTTAATATTTGTTAGTCGGAACCGGGGTCTGTGGCAGACTCCCGGCTCCGTCCGATCATAGCTGCTTCTCGGAAAGTTCACGCAGGTACTGGAAGATTTGACGGAATGCTTTTGGCGGCTTGTTGGCTGCCTTTTCTTTCTGGGCATTACGGATCAAACTACGCAGTTGCTGGCGATCGGCATCGGGATACAGATCCAACACGGTAGGCACCGCGTCATCACCTTCCTCTACCAATCGGTCGCGCAGCACTTCCAGTTTATGGAACAGCGAAACCTGCTGATTATGGCGGTTTTTTAACTTATCCAGTGCGATCTGAATGGGTTCAACATCACGGGCGCGCAGCATTTTACCGATCAATTGGATCTGGCGGCGACGGCCTTCTTTTTTGATCTTCTGCGCCAGTTCAATGGCAGCCAGCAGATCTTCGTCCAGCGGGATTTTTTCCAGCGCGTTTTTGCCCAGCTCTACCAGCTCGGTGCCCAGATCTTTCAGCGCTTCGGCATCGCGTTTAATTTCACTTTTACTGACCCAGATAATCTCATCATCATCTTCATTTTTATCTTCTGGGACTTCGTCTAGCCAGTCTTCGGGCTGTTTGTTCATGGTGTCATTCCTTAAAAAGAGGCTAATCCTATCAGGTTGTTGGCTTTCTGCGAAATTGTACGCAGATCCTGTTAGACTCAAAGCCATGGCGCTCTACATTTTATCCGTGTAAATCGTCGTATTACTACGCCGTCACGGCACTTTCCTGAACGATTATCTCATTAATTATGGCAGATCGATGAAAGTAGTCACTCAAGTTGCAGAACAGCGTAAAACGCTGGAACAAGCTGTTGCACAAGCTTTGGAACTGGCTCGCGCCAGTTCGGATGCGGCCGAAGTCGCCGTTACTAAAACTACGGGTATTAGCGTCAGCACCCGCTTTGGCGAGGTGGAAAACGTGGAGTTCAACAGCGATGGTGCGCTGGGGATTACCGTTTATCACCAGCAGCGGAAAGGCAGCGCGTCCACCACTGATTTGAATCCAGACGCAGTGGCCCGCACCGTCCAGGCTGCGTTGGATATCGCTCGCTATACTTCGCCGGATCCTTATGCAGGCCCGGCAGATAAATCCTTGCTGGCGTTTGATGCGCCGGAGTTGGATCTGTTCCATCCCGCGGAGTTGGACGCCGATCGCGGCATTCAACTGGCAGCTAGAGCCGAGCAGGCGGCATTAAAGGCCGATAAGCGCATTACCAATACCGAAGGCGGTAGTTTTAACAGTCACTATGGCATCAAGGTTTTCGGAAACAGCCACGGTATGCTGAAAAGTTATTGCTCAAGTCGCCATTCGATATCCAGTAGCGTGATTGCAGAGTTTGACGGTGATATGGAGCGTGATTACGCTTACAGCATCAGCCGCCGGTTGGAAGATCTGGCCAGCCCAGAGTGGGTCGGCGCAGAGTGCGCTCGTCGCACCCTGTCTCGCCTGTCACCGCGTAAACTGCCAACTATGAAGGCTCCGGTGTTATTTGCTGCAGAAGTCGCTACCGGCCTGTTTGGGCATTTGGTTTCAGCCATTAGCGGCGGGAATATATATCGCAAATCTACCTTTTTGCTCGATCATCTCGGCAAACAGATTTTGCCTGAATGGCTGACCATCGAAGAGCATCCGCACCTGTTGGGCGGGTTGGCTTCTACGCCTTTTGATAGCGAAGGGGTACGTACCCAGCGTCGCGAAATTGTGAAAGACGGCGTTCTGCAAACCTACCTGCTTACCAGCTATTCGGCGCGTAAACTGGGTCTGAAAAGCACCGGTCATGCTGGCGGAATCCATAACTGGCGTATTGCTGGGCAAGGGCTGGATTTCGCCGGAATGCTTAAGAAGATGGGCAGAGGCCTGGTAGTAACGGAACTGATGGGTCAGGGCGTAAGCACCGTAACCGGTGATTATTCTCGCGGTGCCGCCGGTTTCTGGGTGGAGAACGGTGAAATTCAGTATCCGGTCAGTGAAATTACCATTGCAGGTAATCTTAAAGACATGCTGCGCAATATGGTTAGCGCAGGCAGTGATATTGAAACACGCAGTAATATTCAGTGCGGTTCAATATTACTTCCAGAAATGAAAATTGCTGGTGAATAATCCTTTGGATTTTTTTCGTTAATCACGCTCGATTAGCGGGAATGGGTTCAAATATTGTGGCATAAAAATCTGTAGTAAAATGGTCGATGGCTAATGCCCTCGGCCATTTTTATGTCTCATTGCTGCTACCATTAAATTTTCAGTGTTTTACAAAAATTCTATTGCCTGTTTCCCTGCTAGCCACCTATGTTATGAGTGATACAAACTATTAACAATAATTATAAGGAGCGTGAGCATGAGTCAGAAAATAAAAGTGTTAGTGGCCGCCATACTGCTAAGCGCTAGCACTTTGGCAATGGCAAATGATATTGCGGAAGATATGGATACCATTGCGAGCAATTACAGTGCGGTTCTGAAAACCGATTCGCTGGAAAGCTTCAAACAAGGCCTACAGGGGATGCGCAGCGCGGCGTTGGATGCGCAGAAAGGCATTCCGCCTAAATTAAAGGGCAAGGCGCCAGATAGCGCAGAAGTACAAGATTATCGTCATGGATTAACCATACTGATCGGTCAAATCGATCAATCTCTGGCTTTAGCCGATCAAGGCAAGCTGGAAGAGGCGCGAAAGGTGGCGCAGGAATTCAAAGACACCCGCAACACTTACCATAAAAAATACCGTTAAGATGCTATAGCTTGAAAGAATGAGTCAGGCTAAATAATGAGTGCGCTTAAGGAATAAAGAGTATTGAGAAGTAAATGGATTTAACACTTGATGCATAAAAGGGTGAGAGATCGACGATCTACCACCCTTCATCGCTAAAACGCGAAGGTATTAACGGTGATATTCACCGGCGGCTTCTGGTTGATACAGCAGTTCTAATACCTTAATGCGGGCTTCATCCCCACCCGGCAGTTTCCAGTTAATCTCATTATCAACATGTAATCCCAGTAATGCGGCGCCGAGCGGAGCCATAACCGAGATTTGTTCGTTACTATCTTTCAGCGATGCGGGGTAGACCAGCGTGCGAATATGCTCTTCCTGATTATTCAAATCACGAAAACGAACCCGGCTATTCATGGTGACTACGTCAGCAGGTATTTCTGACGGAGGCAGAATGTCAGCGCGATCCAGCTCTTCATTCAGTGCATCGGCAATCGCTGTGTCAGCAAAAGCAGGTTGTGCCAACAACGCATCCAAACGTTCGGCGTCCAGCTCGTTAATCGTGATGGTTGGCTTGGTCATACCACTCTCCAATTCAAGTACAGAAAACATAAAAACAACACCCCCGCGCCATAGGAGAGGGGGTGTTAGAAAATATCAGATTATTAGTCTGATACTAGGCGCTTCTGGCGAGAAAAGAAAGAGATCCGGATCACGAAGCTTTTCTTGCTTTATCTTTTGATAAAAGGTGATCTTGATCTCGTTATTTTCCATAATTGCCATTTTTTATGCTGAAATAAAATAAGGATATTTATTCTCTTACCCTGTTTTCCCTATTTAATCTTCTTATAAAATAGCTGAATCATCGCAAGTTCTAAGATTTTGCATGATATTTTCCTGTTATTTCTTCGGCGTTTTTTTCTGTTTTATCGTTTATAAACATTTATGGATAGCGCTAGCTTTAAAAAAGTGAAAATTCACTGGGAAGGCCCAGTACCGCGGATTTTGCGAATTGGATCAATATTGCTCACTTTATTTCCACTTCGAACTGGAAAAAAACAGGCTACATACTTTTTACGCTTAGGGGTAGGGTAAGGCTATAGCGTAAAGGAAAGGAATAAGATTTAACGCCATGAACTTTTCTTTGCAGTCAGAAAATAAATCAGCACAGTACAGAGGAACGCTAGCGTGAATGATGGAGCCGTATCTGTAAATACTGAGAATAAACTCGATGTCGATGATGGCATTGAGAAAACTCAATGGTTATTGGCGGATATAATGGCCATGCTGAATGCCGAGAATATTTATACCAATGATGTTCAGCAGCAGATGTTGACCTCACATATTCGGGCTATGGTGCTGCGCTCTATTACTGGTGAACCACTGCCGGAAGTGGATAAGTCATTATTTGACGAAATATCAGCAGATTCAATGAGAATGGCTCAGCAAGTAGTCGATTCATTGGGGAATTTGCCCATTGAGGAAGCCTATTTATTGTCCGTGCATTTTGAAGTAGCCAAAGATAATAATTCATAAATTCAGCCTTGGAGAAAAAATTATGAGTCAAATTACCGTTGTGATTGGCGACCGTTTGGGTAAAGGTCAGAAAGTCGGTCAGGGTATTGAGTTGGCCGGGGCAAAATCTATTGTGATTCCTGGCGTTGCCGCAGATATGAAATTGGGCGATGTGATGAATAAAGAACAGGCTGACCTCGGTATTTCATTTTGCGGCAGCGGTGGCGCAGGCGCTATTACGGCACAAACTAAATATGGCTATAAAGCGAAATACGGAATGCGCTCTATTGAAGAGGGCGTAACGGCAATAAATGAAGGTTGTAAAGTATTAGGTTTTGGTTTTATGGATAAAGAAGAACTCGGTCAGAAACTGGTTGAAGCTTATATTAAGAAACATGGCAATCCGTAATGAAAGAACAATATACCACCCAGGTTAAGGTCAAAGGGAAAGGGGATACTAAAGCTAAGGCTTTCGCCAGCGCATTAGGTCATGTCCAGAATACGGTATTGAAGTCGACACAAAATATCTTATTACGCATTGAACCCCAGGACGTGAAGGTATTAAGCGCGGAAGAGTCGGTAAAAAAAGAGAAATTTCTGTTCTTCTTTCTTCCCCGCGAAAAGAGGACTTATACCGTAGCCTTAGATATTACCGTGAGCGTAACAATCATTAATACAGATAAGGTTGTTTTCGTCTCTAAATAAAAACGTTGGCTATAAATGAAAGGATATACTGATGTTTTTAATCATTCTTTTTAAGTCGATTATCATCGGCGGACTGGTTGGTGTCGGCGTCGGTGCCGGTGCAGCGCGAATGTTTCATGCGCCTACGGTTCAGGGCATGGGCGCATTTCGTACCTTGGGTGAACTGAACTCTTGTGAAGGCGATCCAGCCTCGCATTTCTCCTTTGGTTTGGGCTTCTTCTTTAACGCATGGGCGTCTTCCGTTGCGGCGGGTGCGTTTACGCAAGATGTTGACCATCGCATTATTCCTAACTGGGGTGCAGCAGCATTGATGATTAAAAATCGCAATGTGGCCGAGACCATGCATAACCCGAAAAAAATGGCGATTGCCTGCGGCATTATTGGCGTTATCGTTGTTAGCTTCTTAAATACCACCGCTTCGGCTGTACCGGAAGCATTGCAGGTTACCGCAATTAAAGTATTGGTACCGGCGGCTAATATTCTGGTGAATACCGTGATGCCGGTTATTTTCTGGCTGGCGGCTATTGATGCCGGTCGTCGTTCCGGTTTCTGGGCCACTATTTTTGGCGGTCTGGCTCAGTTAATTATGGGGAACGCTGTTCCAGGTCTGGTTCTGGGTATTTTAATCGGTAAAGGCGTAGAAGAAAGCGGTTGGAATAAAGTCACAAAAATCATGATGGCAGTTATTGTCTTACTGTTTGTTTTGAGCGGTTTCTTCCGTGGCTTTGACATGAAATTCCTGGAGTCATTCAGTCTGGGCGTTCCAGTCTGGCTCGACAGCATTCATAACGCATTAAGCGGTAAATAACATTTCTACAGGAGCTTGATGATGGATGAACAAACCAAAGACGGTTTTTGGTATGCCGACTGGTCATTCCCGATATTTGTTGGCGTATTATCTTCCGGCGTTTTTGCTGGTACCCATATGTATTATCTCTATGGGATTGGCGCATTTAACGAAGTGGCTTTCGTTTCCATGTTGCGAGCAGGTATGGATACCGGCGTTTATGGTGCAGTAGCAGCATTCGGTGCCAGCTTCTTATTCGCACGCATTATCGAAGGCTCGCTGGTAGGTATTCTGGATATTGGTGGGGCGATTCAAACCGGAGTAGGTTTGGGGGTTCCTGCATTATTATTGGGCGCTGGATTTGTTTTCCCCGTAGCCAATTTTGCAGCTTCACTGGTCACTGGGTTAGTTATTGGCATTGCTATCGGTTATCTTATTATTCTGGCTAGAAAATTCACCATTAATCAGAGTGATTCAACTTACGGCGCGGATGTCATGATGGGCGCAGGTAATTCATCCGGACGTTTTCTTGGACCCTTGATTATTCTTTCTGCAATGGCAGCTTCTATTCCTATCGGTATTGGTTCTTTGGCTGGCGCATTATTGTTCTATTTATGGAGCAAGCCAATTACCGGTGGTGCGATTTTAGGCGCGATGATTTTAGGTTCTCTATTCCCGGTCGCTATTTCTTGATATTACGGGGCGAAATTAAATGATCAATTTTGCCCCATCATCATTTAGCCACTCACATCTTGTTACCCGGATATTTAACGGAGAATAAAGATAATGCATGACTTTATTATCAAACGGGCAAGGTTGGTTGAAGGGCATCAGGTCGATATCGTTATTGATGACGGCAAGATTACTTCAGTTTCACTCTGTAATGAAAATCCTATCGATTTTCTTTCTGCCAAGGCAACCATAGATTTGGCGGGGCAGTACTTTGTCAGCGCAGGCTGGATTGATTCACACGTTCATTGCTACCCAGCTTCGCCAATTTATCATGATGATGCGGATTTAATTGGCGTGGCCAGCGGCGTGACTACGGTTATTGACGCGGGGAGTACCGGTGCCAATGACGTGGATGATTTTTATACCTTGACGCGAGCGGCGAAAACACAGGTTTACGCGTTTTTAAATATCGCTAAAACCGGCATTGTGACGCAAAACGAATTAGCCGATATGGAGCAGATCGATAAATCCAGCGTAAGCGAGGCAATCGCTCGCAATCCCGGCTTTATTATTGGGATTAAGGCTCGGATGAGCAGTAGCGTCGTGGGGAAAAACGGCATTAAGCCTTTGGTTCGAGCCAAAGAAATCCAGCAAGAAAATAACCAATTACCTTTGATGGTACATATTGGCAATAATCCGCCGGATCTAGATGAAATTGCCGATTTGCTGACCCAAGGGGACATTATTACCCACTGCTATAACGGTAAACCCAACCGTATTTTGACCCCGTCCGGTACGCTGCGGGAGTCTATTCAACGCGCATTAAAACGTGGTGTGTTATTGGATGTCGGTCACGGCAGCGCCAGTTTTAGTTTCGATGTTGCTGAGCAGGCGATTAAACAGGGAATTTACCCTCACACCATCAGTTCTGATATTTACTGCCGCAACCGTATTACCGGGCCGGTGCACAGCTTGGCAACGGTGATGTCTAAATTCTTTACCATTGGTCTTAACCTCGAACAAGTTATTCGCTGCGTAACAGAAAATGCCGCGCAGGCATTACGTTTGACCGGTAAAGGGGTATTAGCCGCAGGCTTTGATGCCGATTTAACTATATTCGAAGTGAAACAACGGCCTCAAGTATTTGTCGATTCAGAAGGTAAATCCGTAACCGGAGAGAAATATTTGCTGCCATTGGCTGCGGTTGTCGCCGGTGACTTGGTGTTAACTGACGAAGGGAAATCTCACGATGTCTTCGATCTATGAAAAGTACCAGCTAAAAAGCGTGATTAATGCATCCGGTCGGATGACGATTTTGGGCGTTTCTACACCGCGGCAGGACGTGGTCGAAGCCGTTGCATTCGGGCTAAATCACTTCTTCGAAGTTAAAGATCTGGTGAATAAAACCGGTGCTTATATTGCAGAGCGACTGAATGTGGAAAGTGCGGTGGTCGTTTCCTGCGCTTCGGCAGGAATTGCGCAGTCAGTTGCTGCCGTTATCGTGAAAGATAACGCCAATTTATTGGTTAATCTGCAAGCTGCGGTGTTGCAAGTCCCCCATGAGATCGTGTTGCCAAAAGGGCACAACGTTAATTTCGGCGCCCCGGTGGATACGATGGTGACCCTCGGTGGCGGTAAAGTGGTGGAAGCGGGCTATGCCAATGAATGCTCTGCCGATCAGCTTGAAGCGGCGATCACGCCGAATACTGCGGCGATTTTGTATATAAAATCCCACCATTGCGTACAAAAAAGCATTTTGTCAGTTGAACAGGCAGTTGTGGTCGCGCGTAAGCACCAACTGCCACTGATTGTAGACGCGGCCGCCGAAGAAGATCTGGCCTGCTACTATCAGATGGGCGCTGATTTAGTGATTTATAGTGGCGCGAAGGCAATTGAAGGGCCAACCAGCGGGTTAGTCTTGGGCAAAAAGACCTACGTAGATTGGGTTAAGCTACAGTCGAATGGTATTGGTCGGGCGATGAAAGTGGGTAAGGAAAGCATTATTGGCCTGACTCAGGCTATCGAGAGCTATATTCAACAGGAACAGACCACCGGCCAGCAAATGGTTGAAAAAATGACGCCATTTATCAGTCATTTGAATGCTTTGCCCGGTATCTCCGCCAAAGTGGTATGGGATAGTGCCGGCCGGGATATTGCCCGAACCGAAATCAGCTTCGACGAAGTCAAAATTGGGCGTTCAACGCCAGAGTTGGTCGCAGCTTTGATGGACGGCGATCCGGCGATTTATTTCCGCGCGTACAAAGCAAATGAAGGCAAGATTGAGGTGGACGTGCGCAGTGTCACGTCAGCACAGCTTGAGGTCATTTCTACCTGCATTCAACGCTTGGTTCAGGGAGATTAATCGATGAAATTGACCCCTAATTATTACCGAAATCGAGTTTGCCTCAATGTGCTAGCGGGTTCCAAATCCAACGCGCAGGCTATTTGGCAGGCGGCTGAAGGTCATGTTTTGGTTGGTGTTTTATCTAAAAACTATCCGGACGTTGAAAGTGCGGTCAGCGATATGCGCGAATATGCTGAACGGATAGACAATGCGCTGTCAGTAGGGCTTGGCGCAGGGGACCCAAATCAATCCGCTATGGTGAGTTTAATTGCTCAACAGGTGCAGCCACAGCATGTTAATCAGGTATTTACCGGCGTAGGCCCAAGCCGGGCGCTGCTTGGTCAGTGGGAAACCATAGTGAATGGATTGATTTCACCGACTGGAAAAGTGGGATACGTGAAGATATCCACTGGCCCACTGAGCGCCGCTGCGCCGGATGGGATTGTTCCGGTAGAAACCGCCATTGCCATGTTGAAAGATATGGGCGGCAGCTCGATTAAGTTTTTCCCGATGGGTGGGTTAAAACACATTGAGGAATACCGCTGTGTGGCCGAGGCCTGCGCCAAACATGATTTTTGGCTGGAGCCGACGGGCGGCATCGATCTGGAGAATTTTGAGACAATTTTACAGATCGCTCTCGATGCCGGAGTCAGCAAAATTATTCCTCATATCTATAGTTCAATTATCGATAGCGAAACGGGTGATACACGCCCGCAGGACGTTATCACGTTGCTGAACATAGTAAAAAGAATCGTGGCATAAGCTTTCAGAAGGGGCATCGCTGAGATGCCTCATTCTTTATCGGGTGTGGTGTAGGCTGTTTTTACCTGTAAATCTGGATGTTAGGTTAGCTAGACCCATACCCTGGTCGCGTCATAGTGATAAGGGAAAAATATGCGTAACAGGCCATTCCTCTCTGAAACATACCCTGCGTCTAATGTCATTCCGCCGCGTTTACTTGCGGTTGGCCTTTCTTTGGCTCTATTGGCAGGATTTCATCCATCTTCTTATGGGGCAGAAAAATCTAGCGGAGCGGAAAATTTGAAGCAATTTGCGTATGTCGGCACCTATAACCCGAACGGCCAAGGCGTTTATCGACTACAGCTCGATCCTGCATCCGGTGAATTAAAGAATAAAACGCTGGTTAGTGAACTGGCGAATCCGGCTCAGTTAGTGGCGGACGCTCAGGGGAAGACGCTGTATGTCGCCAGTGAGGTATCGGATTACAACGGCGGTAAACACGGTTCAATTGCAGCCTACCGTGTCGATCCGCAAGACGGCGGCTTAACTCTGTTAAATCAGGTTGATGCGCAAGGTGCGGGGCCGGTTTATTTGTCTCTGACGCCTTCGGGGAGCCATTTATTTGTGGCGAACTATGTCAGTGGTTCTGTGGCGGTTTTTCCTTTGGCTACGGATGGAAAAATAGAGGCGGCCAGCTCTGTTCATCAAGATGAAGGCCCAGCGGGAGCGGCTAAACCGGCTGCTGCGGTTGAAGGTAGTTTTGCCGCCAGCGATCATAACGGCCCTCATGCTCATATGATCGCCTGCGATCCCAGCGGGAAGTTTGTTTTTTCCACCGATCTGGGTCTGGATCGGATCTATCAATGGCATTTTGATCCAACAACGGGTGCATTAACACCAAATGAACCGCCCTATATCAGTGCATCTTCTGCGGGCGCTGGCCCACGTCATTTTGTTTTCCATCCGAATGGAAAAGCACTATTTCTGATTAATGAAGAGGCCTCTACGCTGACCAGTTACCGTCTGGACACTCAGAAAGGGACTTTGGAACAAGTAGTTAGTGTGTCATCGCTACCAAAAGCGTTTCGTGGAACCAATTTTGCAGCGGGTTTAACACTGTCAAAAGATGGGCGTTTCCTCTACGTGGCAAACCGTTTGCATAACAGCATTGGGCAGTTTGCAGTAAATGGCGAGGGGGATCTCAAAGCCATTGAGGAGGTATGGACGCGTGGTGATTACCCGCGTACGTTGGTTTTAGATCCCGGTGGTCACTACCTGTACGCAATGAATCAACGTAGCGATAACATAACCCGGTTCAAGGTGGATCAAAGCAGCGGAAAATTGAGCTTTATTCCTGGTTACATTCCGGTAGGTAGTCCATCGCAAATGATTTTTACGCCATTGGCAAAAGAGTAGCACTGGCAGGCTGTTCCTCCCGATAGGAGCAGCCTGTATTCGGCAGAAATGCCCTACATCAGCGGAGAGGCGCAGTGAGATTTCCTTATCAACGTTTGGCTTATATGTTCGATGCGCTGCAATCTGAAACTCTGCCGCAGGATGAACTGGCAAAGCGCTTTGCCGTTTCGACCCGAACGGTACGAGCTGATATTACTGCGCTGAACGATATTCTTGAGCACTATGGTGCGCGTTTTATTCATAATCGGGGATTTGGTTATCGATTAATGATCGATGATGCCGAACGTTTTCAGGTATTGCAGCAGCAAACGCCTAAGACGAACCTGACGCCGCGTACCGCCGCCGAGCGGGTTCAGTATTTGCTTATTCGCTTTCTGACCTCAGCCTTTGCATTGAAGCTGGAAGATTTGGCTGATGAATGGTTTGTAAGCCGTGGTACGCTGCAAAGTGATATGGCTGAGGTGAGAGAGCGTCTGGGAAGTTACCATCTGACCATAGAGGCTAAGCCTCGCTATGGTATGAAGCTGTTTGGCACCGAGCTAGCCATTCGTTCCTGCCTGACCGATTTACTGTTTCAGCTGCATGTTCAGGACAGCGACAACCCACTGTTAAAAAATGTTTTTCTTAGCGATGCGGCGATGCCGGCGCTGACCGATTTATTGCACCAATTATTGTCTCAATACGCCGTGCGATTGTCTGATGAAGGTGAGCAGTACCTGATTTTTTACTGTGCGGTGGCGGTAAAACGTATCGCTGAAGGCTATCCGCTATCTGATTTTGATGCTGAAGATGTAGATGAAGCGGTAAAACTGGCTTCCGGACGTTTGGCCAATGAGTTACAGCTATTGGCTGGCAAAGAGATTTCAGCGGCAGAAGAGGCTTATCTTCGGGTGAATATTGCCGCACGGCGGATGGAAATCAGCGAGCCTAGTACCAGCCAGCCCAGCGAAATAAACGCGGACGATGAAGAAACGCTGGTGGATTACATCCTTTCGTATATTAACTCTCACTATAACTATAATTTGCAGGATGATAAGCAATTACGCATCGATTTGCTGACCCATATCAAGACGATGATTACGCGGGTTAAGTATCAGATCACTATCCCTAATCCACTGTTATCTAATATCAAACAGCATTACCCAATGGCCTATGATGTAACGCTGGCTGCGGTTTCCAGTTGGGGGAAGTATTCCCCTTACAGCCTGAGTGAAAATGAAATTGGCTATTTAGTACTGCATATCGGGGTAGGGTTAGAGCGGCATTATAATATTGGTTATGAGCGTCATCCGCAGGTCATGCTGGTGTGTGATACTGGAAATTCGACGATTCGTATGATTCAGGCGCAAATTTCCCGCAAGTATCCTCAAATCGTGGTAACTAGGACGGTATCTCTACGGGAATATGAAAATATAGCGACTATTGCCGAAGATTTTATTATCTCCAATGCGCGTTTAACGGAAAAAAATAGGCCGGTAGTGGTGATGTCGCCTTTTCCAACGGAATATCAGCTGGAGCAATTAGGAAAACTGGTTTTAGTCGATCGCACCCGGCCTTATATGTTGGAAAAGTTCTTTGATGAAAACCATTTTGTGCGGGTTAATGAACCGCTGACTCAGGCGCAGTTGTTCAGCAAAGTTTGCCAGCAACTAGAGCTTGAAGGTTTCGTCGATGCGGATTTTTACCCTTCGGTAGTCGAGCGGGAAGCTATCGTTTCCACCATGCTGGGGGAAGGAATCGCTTTACCTCACTCCCTTGGCCTGTTGGCTAAAAAGACCGTGGTGGTAACGCTTTTGGCTCCGCAAGGAATTGCGTGGGGGGAAGGGGAAACGGCCTACGTTATTTTCCTGCTGGCAATCAGTAAAAGTGATTATGAAGAAGCGATGGCTATCTACGATCTGTTTGTTACCTTTGTCCGTGAACGCTCAATGAGCCGTCTGCTCAGTAGCCAGAACTTTGAAAGTTTTAAAGGCATTGCGATCGATTGTTTAGGGCGCATCTAATCCCGAAAATAAGAGAGCGTAGCCATTTTTTAATACCCCATATCATGTTGCCAGAATAAAAGCAGGAGGATATTCAACCTCCTGCTATCTGTTTGGGATACTGGCTATCTGACCGTTATTGCCAGCCATAGCGGCGGACAAACCAGCCTTTTACCAACTGCGTTGTTACCATATAACCGGTCAGAATCACAATCAGCCATGGGAAATAGCTGAGCGGCAGAGCCTGCAACTGTAGGAAACCAGCCAGCGGAGAGAAGGTTAAACCGATACCCACCACGACCACTGCCAGCGTCATTAAACACAGAGGCCATGAAGCGCGACTTTGAATAAACGGAATCTTTTTGGTGCGAATCATGTGCACAATCAGCGTTTGGGACAGCAAACCTTCTACAAACCAACCGGACTGGAATAAAGTCTGCATTTCTGGCGTGTTGGCCTTAAATACCCACCACATCAGAGAAAAAGTCAGCACGTCGAATATCGAACTTATCGGGCCAAAGAACACCATAAAACGCCCCAAATCGCCGGCGTTCCAGCGTTGTGGTTTGGTCAACTGATCTTCATCGACGTTATCAAATGGAATCGCAATTTGCGAAATATCATACATCAGGTTTTGCACCAGCAGATGCAGCGGCAACATCGGTAGGAAAGGTAAAAAGGCGCTGGCAATCAGCACGCTGAATACGTTACCGAAGTTGGAACTGGCAGTCATTTTGATGTATTTCAGCATATTGGCAAAGGTGCGGCGGCCTTCAATGACCCCTTGCTCCAATACCATCAGGCTTTTTTCCAACAGGATAATATCCGCCGCTTCTTTGGCGATATCTACCGCAGAATCCACGGAAATTCCTATGTCAGCCGCCCGTAAAGCTGGCGCATCATTGATACCATCGCCCATAAAGCCAACGACATGACCTGCATTACGGAGAATTTGCACGATACGTTCTTTGTGTAGCGGTGTCAGCTTGGCAAATACCGTAGTAGCGTGGGCGGCGGCGGTCAGTTCCTCGTCGCTCATTTGCTCAATATCGCTACCAAGCAGTACTTGATCGACGGAAAGCCCGACTTCTTTACAGACTTTTCGCGCAACCAGCTCGTTATCACCGGTAAGAATTTTGACGGTCACGCCGTTTTGTTTCAGCGCCCGCAGAGCGGGTTCAGTGCTTTCTTTCGGTGGATCGAGGAAGGCAATGTAACCCTCCAGAATCAGGTCGGACTCATCGGCTACGCCATAGTCCAGATGATTCGCCGGTAAGATTTTATTGGCCACGGCGACAACTCGCAGCCCCTGTTGATTTAACTCATCGGTAATGCGGCGAATACGAGTCAGCAGCATTTCGGTCAAAGGAATAACTTCATTGCCCTGACGAACATGGCTGCAGATGGTGAGCATTTCTTCCAGCGCACCTTTGCAAATCAGTTCGTGATAATCGGCTTGAATGGCCACTACCACCGACATGCGGCGGCGTTCAAAATCAAAGGGAATTTCGTCTACTTTACGGTAATCGAGCAGCGCTTTGGTGGAGGCAGATTCCGCCATTGCGCTAAGAACCGCGACATCCAGTAGGTTTTTCAGACCGGTCTGGTGATAGCTATTCAGCCAAGCATAATGCAGCACACGTTCGCTGTTGGCGCCAAAGACGTCGGTATGGCTTTCCAGTACGATTTTATCCTGCGTTAGCGTACCGGTTTTATCGGTACACAAAATATCCATCGCGCCAAAGTTTTGAATCGCATCCAAACGTTTCACAATGACCTTTTGCTGCGACAATTTCACCGCACCTCTAGCCAGAGTGGACGTCACGATCATCGGCAGCATTTCCGGCGTTAAACCGACGGCTACCGAAAGGGCAAAGAGTGCCGCCTCCCACCAATCGCCTTTGGTGAAGCCATTGATCAGTAAAACAATAGGCGTCATCACCAGCATAAAACGAATTAGCAGCCAACTGACTTTACTGATGCCGCTTTGAAAGGCATTTGGCTGCTCATCCTGATGAGTGACGCGTTCGGCCAACTGACCGAAATAAGTCTGATTACCGGTGCCGATAACGATAGCCAGCGCCGATCCGCTGACCACATTGGTTCCCATAAAGCACAGGGTATCTCGTTCTAATGGGTTAGATTCATCGGGATAACGGCTGGTAGCGATTTTTTCTACCGGCAAGGATTCGCCTGTCAGCGCAGCCTGGCTGATAAAAAGATCTTTGGCGAGCAAAATACGCAGATCCGCCGGGATCATATCTCCTGCTGAGAGTTTGATGATATCGCCGGTAACCAATTGGGAAATAGGGATTTCCCGATGCTCGCTTTTCCCGGTATGGGCATCGCTGCGAATCACCGTAGCGGTATTGCTAACCATGGCTTTCAAGGCGTCGGCGGCCTGGTTGGAGCGGGCTTCCTGAATAAAATGCATCAGAGTGGAAATCAGCACCATAGCGCCGATGACCAACGCGGCGGTCAGATCTTCGGTTGCGTAGGAAATCAGCGCTAGCAGCGTTAACAGCAGATTAAAAGGATTGCGATAACAGTGCCACAGATGTAACCACCAAGGCACAGCTTGCTGATTTTCAATGGTATTATCGCCAAGGCGTTGGCGAATGGCGTTGGCTTCCGGCTCTGTCAGCCCCTCCGGATGACTGCTAAAACGGTCATAGAGCTGCTGCGGCGTTTCATTGGCACAGTGCAGGCGTTGCTGCGCCAGTTCTGCGGGAAGTTCTTTGGCCACACCTTTTTGCGGCAAGCCGTCCAGCATAGCTTCGCGGCGGATAAGGCGGCGTGGCAGACTGCGGCTCAATGCGTTAAGCATTTGCCGGGCGAGGTTTTTCACTTTCATTATGCTGAACCTGATTACATCCACGACAAAACTGCCGTGGTAATGGCAAAAATATTGCTAAGCAGGAACGAGCGAATCTATGACACGTTACTGCCTACCAGATTGTTTCTGGTAAGGCAGCAGCGAAAACGGAGCATCACCTTACCAGAGCCAGCCGTAGGGGGCCGATTGGGGAACGGGGTCCACTGGGTAATTAACCTCCGGTAAGACAAAAGATAGGGTAGGCGCTAGGCGACATCCACCCGGTGACAAAAACCTTTACAGAATCACTCCGCGTAAAGGTAGGAAATCTGTGTATCTAACGGCATGATACCTTTCACTTTTTGATCCATAGCGCCGTTGGCTATTTTTACTTAACCCATCGATTTAATGGGCTAAGCTTTCAGGGATTCCCGCTATTGGGGCCTGAGTGTGGCTCAAAATTTATTGGGTATATCATGAGTCATACTTTTGATTATAGGCGGGATAACCTTTCTATTATCAGGGTAAAGATAAATAATTAGTCCAGTTTATACTTTTTAACCTAAACCTTAGGTAAACCATGCAAAACCGTCTGACGATCAAAGATATTGCCCGTATGAGCGGCGTGGGGAAATCCACGGTATCGCGTGTATTGAATAATGAAGGCAGCGTTAGCCCGCAAACCCGTGAGCGGGTGGAGGCGGTTATCCGTCAACAAGGGTTTACGCCATCTAAATCAGCGCGGGCAATGCGCGGTCAGAGCGATAAAGTGGTAGGGATTATTGTTTCGCGTCTGGATTCTGCTTCTGAGAATCAGGCGGTACGAACCATGTTGCCGCTATTTTATCAGCAGGGCTATGATCCTATCTTGATGGAAAGCCAGTTTGATGCAGAGCTGGTTACGGAGCACCTGAATATTTTGCGCCAGCGTAACGTTGACGGTGTGATTGTATTTGGTTTTACCGGCTTGACCGCTGAAATGCTTGCGCCGTGGCAGGATAAAATGGTGGTGCTAGCACGTGAATATCCCGGTTTTTCTTCGGTTTGTTATGACGATGATGGTGCGGTGACGTTATTGATGGACAAACTGCGCAAAGCCGGTCACCAGCACATTAGCTATATCGGCGTACAACCCTCTGATGCCACCACCGGTATGCGTCGCCATCAATCCTATTTGAACTACTGCCAGCGCCATGGATTGACCCCAACGGTGACGTTAGGTGAGCTCAGCTATCAAAGTGGTTTTCAGCAGGCAGCTCAGGTGATCAAACCCGACACGTCTGCGCTGGTTTGTGCTTCGGATACCATCGCTTTAGGCGTCAGTAAGTACCTGCAACAGCAGGGGAAACAGCATATTCAGGTGTGCGGAATCGGTAACGCGCCTTTGCTTAACTTCCTGTTTCCTAACTCATTTTCTGTTGAATTAGGTTATGGTAGTGCGGGCGTTCAAGCGGCTCAGCAACTGCTCGGACAGTTAAATAATGGCCTCGCTATTCAGCAGATCATCATCCCCGGGAAACTGATCTGATCGATCCAATTGATGCTTTTTTTGCTGGTTAAGTAAGCAAAAAAAGCCGTTAAATTGTGATCTTCGGCACAGCTTGGGAACGTTCCCATTTCATAAAAACAAATCAGTAGCTAATCTTTAATGAGCCACTAATTTAATTATTCGCGTGTTTATTTCAGTCAATGCGCGGGATCCCACCTTATGAAAGGTACGTTGAAATGAGCAAAGTAAAGCAACAAGACATCGATCAACTGATCGTATTGGTGGGAGGCAGGGAGAATATTGCCACTGTCAGCCACTGTATTACCCGGCTGCGTTTTGTCTTAAACGATCCGGCCAAGGCCGATCCAAAAGCTATTGAAAACTTGCGGATGGTCAAAGGCTGCTTTACCAACGCCGGTCAATTTCAAGTGGTTATCGGGCCAGATGTTGATGATTACTACAAGGCTCTGATTGCCACCATTGGTCATGCCGAAGCCGATAAAGAGCAAACCAAGTTGGCGGCGCGGCAGAACATGACCTGGTTTGAACGCGGTATTTCCCATTTCGCCGAGATCTTCTTCCCGTTGTTACCGGCGCTGATTTCAGGCGGGTTGATCCTCGGTTTCCGCAATGTGATCGGCGATATTCCTATGTCCGACGGAATGACGCTGGCGCAGGCGCATCCGGCGTGGAAAACCATCTACGATTTCCTGTGGCTGTTGGGCGAGGCGATTTTCTTCTATCTGCCGGTGGCGATTTGCTGGTCTACAGTGAAAAAAATGGGCGGTACGCCGGTATTGGGTATCGTACTGGGGATTACGCTGGTTTCGCCGCAGTTGATGAACTCCTACATGCTGGGACAGCAACTGCCGGAGGTATGGAACTTTGGTTGGTTCACCATTGAGAAAGTGGGCTATCAGGCACAGGTTATTCCCTCCATTTTGGCAGGGCTAGCCTTAGGTTGGATTGAAGTCAATCTGAAGAAAATCATTCCTGCTTACCTGTATCTGGTTATTGTTCCGGTTGTTTCTCTGTTATTGGCCGTATTCCTGGCGCATACGTTGATTGGGCCGTTTGGCCGTATGATTGGCGATGGCGTGGCTTGGGGAGTGAAAGCGGTAATGACCGGCAGCTTTGCGCCGATTGGCGCGGCTCTGTTTGGTTTCCTGTACGCGCCGTTGGTGATTACCGGGGTGCATCAAACGACCTTGGCGATTGATATGCAAATGGTTCAAAGCATGGGCGGCACGCCGGTGTGGCCATTAATCGCTTTATCCAATATCGCGCAGGCTTCCGCAGTACTGGGCATTATCATTATTAGCCGCAAAGTTAACGAACGCGAAATTTCGGTTCCAGCGGCGATTTCGGCCTATCTGGGCGTTACCGAGCCGGCTATGTATGGGATTAACCTGAAATATCGCTTCCCAATGCTGTGTGCCATGGTGGGTTCCGGTATCGCTGGTCTAATTTGCGGTTTAAGTGGCGTTATGGCGAACGGTATTGGCGTCGGCGGTTTGCCGGGAATTTTGTCCATACAGCCGAAGTTCTGGGCGATTTATTCGTTGGCGATGCTGGTGGCGATTATTGTGCCATTGTTCCTGACTATTCTGGTTTATAAACGCAAAGACAGCCGTGGGGAATTACCGGTCTGATATGCGTCGAGCCCCGTACCGATTACGGGGCAATTTTTTAAATGAATAAGAGTTCACGCTATGAATAATCCCATTCCCTGGTGGCAAAACGGTGTCATCTATCAGATCTACCCAAAAAGCTTTCAGGATACTACCGGTAACGGTTACGGTGACTTAGCCGGTGTAACTAGCCGTTTGGACTATCTGCAAAAATTGGGCGTCGATGCTATTTGGCTGACGCCGGTCTATCTCTCTCCGCAGGTTGATAACGGTTACGACGTGGCTGATTATTGTGCCATCGATCCGGCTTACGGCACGTTGGAAGACTTTAAAACCTTGGTTGAAGCCGCTCATCAGCGCGGTATTCGTATCGTAATGGATATGGTGTTCAACCATACTTCAACTGAACATGCCTGGTTCCAGGCGGCAAAAGATCCGGCCAGCCCGTACCGTCAATTTTATCTCTGGCGCGACGGTGAAGGGGATCAGCTACCTAATAATTGGCGCTCAAAATTCGGCGGTAATGCCTGGCAGTGGCATGCGGAAAGCGGCCAATATTATTTGCATCTGTTTGCCACCGAGCAGGCGGATTTAAACTGGGAGCACCAGCCGGTACGGGATGAGCTGAAAAAAGTCTGCGAGTTCTGGGCCGATTTAGGCGTCGATGGTCTGCGTTTAGATGTGATCAATTTGGTATCCAAACAGCAGGACTTCCCCAACGATTTTGATGGGGACGGTCGCCGCTTCTATACCGATGGCCCGCGCATTCACGAGTTCCTGCAAGAGATGAGTCGCGATGTCTTCCAGCCTCGCGGTTTAATGACCGTGGGTGAAATGTCGTCCACTCGTTTAGAGCATTGCCAGCGTTATGCGGCGTTAAACGGTGGCGAGCTGTCGATGACTTTCAATTTCCATCATCTGAAAGTGGATTATCTGAACGGTGAAAAATGGTCGCTGGCCGAGCCGGATCTGGTTGAACTAAAAAGTATTTTCTCCACTTGGCAGCAGGGTATGCATAACCAGGCGTGGAACGCGCTGTTCTGGTGTAACCACGATCAGCCGCGCATTGTTTCCCGGTTTGGTGATGAAGGACCGCTGCGCGTCCCTGCCGCCAAGATGTTGGGAATGGTATTGCACGGTATGCAGGGGACTCCCTATATTTATCAAGGGGAAGAGATAGGCATGACTAACCCTGGCTTCACTTCGATTGAGCAGTATCGCGATGTTGAAAGCCTGAATATGTTTGCTGAACTGAGTGAGTCCGGGCGTCAGGCCGATGAGTTATTGGCGATTTTAGCCACTAAGTCACGAGATAATGGCCGCACGCCAATGCAGTGGGATAACAGTGCTAACGCCGGTTTTAGCCAGGCTACGCCGTGGATCTCGCCGTGCAACAACTATCCAGAAGTTAACGTTAGCGCAGCGCTGGCGGATGAAAACTCAGTGTTTTACGCCTATCAGCGCCTGATTGCCTTGCGCAAACAGCAGGATATTTTCACCTACGGTGATTATCAGGATCTTTGCCCAGAACATCCTAGCCTGTGGTGTTATTTACGCAGTTGGCAGGATAAACGTTTGCTGGTGGTAGCGAATCTTAGCAATAAGCCGATGGGATGGCAGCCAGAAAATCTGGAGTTAGGCGGTTGGTCATTGCTGATGAGCAGTTACGACGATGCCCCAGTTCATCCAGAGGCGATGGAACTTCGACCTTATGAGGGTATTTACTGGATTAAAAAGTAACGCCCCGGTTTGGATTATAGCGCTACTTTTTCCATAAACTACTTTATTCATAAACTGTTTTATTTATGCAATGTATTGATTTATATATACATTATAACTATGGCCGCAATTAAGGGCAGGATGCTCTCTTTATGAAGGAATTAGCAAATCAGGGAGGATGAACAGACAGGGATGTTATGACGGGAGTGTCTGATGCGACGCTAAGCTATCACGGCTGACGTGAGTCAGCCGTGATCGGCACGCCGTCGGGATTAGCGACGAACGGCGATAGCTTCGATCTCGATTTTTACGTCTTTTGGCAAGCGAGCGACTTCAACGCAAGAACGTGCTGGGAATGGCGCGTTATGTTCAGCAAAGAAGGCTTCATAAGTCGCGTTGACCGTGCTGAAATCGTTTAAGTCTTTCACGAATACCGTAGTTTTGACGATATCTGCAACTTTCAGGCCTGCTGCTTCGACAATGGCTTTCACGTTTTCGAGGGATTGACGTGCCTGAGCTGAAACGTCTTCGGCAACTGCGCCGGTTTTTGGGTCAACCGGGATTTGGCCGGAAGTGATGATCATGCTGCCCAGATCGACACCTTGAACATAAGGACCAATCGCTGCGGGGGCAAGCTCAGTGCTGATAATACGTGACATGTTGACTCCTGGTTTACGTAAAGCGGAAAGGGATACTCTGTAATCACCGCTATTATAGGGCGGAGGGGAATTACGGCAACCTAAGGAAATAAAATGATTGCGGTAGTTCACAGTGTCCGCCGCTGAGTAAGTCGCGGCGGAGACAGCGAGTCTTCCCGGATTAATCGGCCTGCATCACCACCTGATGGTCGAACTCTTTCTCACAGTATTTGCACTTCAGCAACACTTCATCTCGCAGAGCTTTTACCTGGAAACTGGAATCGACCGGTTCGTTACGGCTAATGCAGTTACCGTTCGGGCAGGTCAGCACGCCGTCAATACGATCTGGCAGGCTAAGGGTCAGCTTCTTCACCACATTGTAATTATCGATGCGGTTAACCGTGGCGTGTGGCGCATACATTGCCAGTTGGTTTGCCTGTTGCTCGGTCAGGAAAGTGTTCTCGATCTTGATCAGATCTTTGCGGCCGAGTTGATTGGACGGCAGGTTCAGGCCAATGGTAATACGCTGATCGGTCGCGGTCAGTTTGAACAGAGACAGTAGCTTAAAGCCGATTTGTGCTGGAATATGGTCAATGACCGTGCCACATTTGATCGCTTCTACCTGTAGTTTGTAATCCTGAGTCATACCTTTCCCCTTAAAGAGCCAATTCAGCGTTTAAAACCAGAGCCAACAGCGCCTGACGCGCAAAAATTCCGTTACCGGCCTGCTGGAAATAGTAGGCATACGGCGTTTTATCTACATCGGTAGTGATTTCATCAATACGCGGCAGCGGGTGGAGAACTTTCAGATGATCGCGCGCGTCGGCCAGATCGGCCGCCCGCAGCACAAACTGCGCCTTCACGTTGGCATATTCGGATGGGTCCAGACGCTCTTTTTGCACCCGGGTCATATACAGAATATCCAGTTCTGGAACCACTTCTTCGATGCTGGCATGCAGGCTGTATTGAATGCCTTTTTCTTCCAGCATTTTCAAAATGTAAGTGGGCATCGCCAACGCATCTGGGGCGATAAAGAAGAAGCGGTTACCGTTAAATTTCGCCAGCGCCTGCGTTAGTGAATGCACGGTGCGGCCATATTTCAGATCGCCGACCATCGCGATATTAATATTATCCAGACGCCCCTGAGTTTCCTGAATGGTAAACAGATCCAGCAGGGTTTGGGTTGGGTGCTGGTTAGCACCATCACCGGCGTTCAGTACCGGTACATTGCCGGAGAATTCTGCGCCCAAACGTGCGGCACCTTCCTGAGGATGGCGCATCACAATGGCATCAACGTAGGTGCTGATAACGGAGAGGGTATCTGCCAGCGTTTCCCCTTTCTTGCCTAACGAAGTATTGCTGCTATCGGAAAAACCCACGACGGAGGCACCCAGGCGGTGGATGGCGGTTTCAAAGGACAGACGAGTGCGCGTGGAGGCTTCGAAGAAACAGCTGGCGATCACTTTATGCTTTAACAATTCAGGCTGCGGATGGCTTTTCAGGCTGGCGGCGGTGCGAAGTACCAGTTCCAGTTCTTCGCGGCTGAGATCGTTAATTGAAATAATGTGTTTTTGATACAACGGATTGGCCATGTTTCGCTCTCCTCTGTGCTAGCCCGTGGCATGGGGCTGCCCCTGGTGTGTCTTTAGCGTGAATGTAAAATCAGAGTAAATATAAAATCAGCGTGAATATAAAATCGTGAATCTATTTGCCTGGCATTCGACATCGCCGTCCGTTTGGCGGGCAAAAAAAAGCCCCTCAACGAGGGGCCTGATAAGATCGGTTTGGCAACGGCAGAAACCACGGCAGCTGACCGCCAATTGGCAGACGATTTTGTCGATTTTCAATCTGATGATATTCAACAAAACGCTCGCTGTTTTTCATGGATTCTCCCGGCAAATTGTGGCGAATTATACTCGTGCCTGCGTTCTCTGCAAGGGGTAAACCGTGCATTTTTTGCAATTAGCAAACGATTACCCAGCGGGTTTTATTACGCAGCGGTTTTGCGACGGCGGTTAAGCGGGAGGAAGAGAGTGACCAGGGCCGAGGATAAATTAATCAGGGCGAAGATATCTCGAAGAGTAAAAAACATTCAGAAGTGAGTAAAATCAGGCGGTGAAACCGAAGGCTCCAGCCGATGACGCCAGCAAAGAGCCAAATACTCTTTTAACCAAAGGCTGATATCGCGCATAAATAGCCGATATCAATCTTCATCGAAGCCGGAATTAAACAGTTCGATCACTGCGGCCAACGCAGACACTTCGTCTGGCCCGGTGGCTTCCACCTCAATCTGGCGGCCTTTGGCAGAATCCAGCATCAGCAGCGCAATCACGCTGCTGGCTTCGGCTTCTGTCCCGCTGTCATTGCGTAGCATGACCTCTGCGTCAAAACTTTGCACCAGTTCGAACAATTTCATCGCCGGTCTGGCGTGCATGCCCAGCTTGTTTTTGATCTCAACGGTCTGTTTGACGGTCATTATTTACGTTTTTCCAGCGTACGATGACGAGACTGAACGTTTTTGCCACGGGAGCGGAAATAGTCGGCAAGCTGTTCAGCAACATAAACTGAACGGTGTTTACCACCGGTGCAGCCAATAGCGACCGTTAGATAGCTGCGGTTATTGGTTTCCAGCATCGGCAGCCACTGCTCGAGATAGCTGCGGGTTTGATAGATAAAATTGTGCACTTCCGTATGGCGATCGAGGAAGGCGGCAACGGGGCGATCCAAACCGGTCATCGGGCGCAGTTTTGGATCCCAGTGCGGGTTAGGCAGGAAACGAACGTCGAAAACATAGTCTGCATCAATAGGTAAGCCGTGTTTGAAGCCGAATGACTCAAATACTATCGTCAATTCACGCTCACGTTTCCCGAGTAGGCGAGTACGTAGCATTTCGGCCAGTTCATGCACCGACATTTCCGAGGTATCGATAATCAGATCGGCGCGCGAGCGCAGTGGCTCCAGCAGGGCGCTTTCTTCATCGATAGCGCTTTCCAACGACAGATTCTTATTGGAGAGAGGATGCAGGCGGCGAGTATCGCTGTAGCGGCGAATCAAGGTATTGCGATCGGCATCCAAAAACAGCAGCTGCGGTGAGAAAGTGTCCGGCAACTGAGCCATGGCATGTTCGAATACCTCCGGAGATTCCGGCATATTGCGGACATCAATACTTACCGCAGCGGAGATGTTCAGGTCAGCGAGCGTTTGCGCCAGCTGTGGCAATAGCACAACGGGCAAGTTGTCGACGCAATAAAAGCCCATATCTTCAAGGGCACGTAAGGCAACAGACTTCCCTGAACCGGAACGGCCGCTGACAATCATCAGCACCATGTGGCAACTCCCCTAGGTATCTCAATGGCGTTATGCGCCACAATTAGAAACTTTTATTCCGGCTTACAGGCCGGAATCCATCACTGGTAAAATAAGAGCGTTACGGCAGAAAAGCTAGCTTTATCATTGAGTTTCAGCCGGAACTTCTGTAATGATTTGATACAGCTCATCATCACTTTGTGCCGCTCGTAAACGTCGACACACTGTTTTATCTGCTAATCGTTTAGCGACTAAAGATAAAGTATGTAGGTGGGTTTTACATTGATCGGCTGGAACCAGCAAGGCAAATAACAGGTCAACCGGCTGATTATCAATAGCATCAAAAGCGATAGGTTGATCCAGACGAATGAAAACGCCGACGGCACGCAGCGTGTCTTCCTCTAACTTGCCGTGAGGAATGGCGATGCCATTACCAATACCGGTACTGCCCATACGTTCGCGGGTTAGCACAGCGTCGAAAACGACCTGTGACGGCAAGTTAAGCTGCTTGGCAGCAAGCTCGCTGATGATTTCCAGTGCCCGTTTTTTACTCGAGCAGTGAACGGAGCTTTTGGTGCACTCGATATTTAATACCGAGTCTAATTGCATGGCTAAATCGTTGGTCATCTCATCTTTCACTTAAGCGCTGTTTCACTCCTGATGTCGGCGGCTGGTCAATCCATGTCGCCGACTCAGGTAATGTAGCGCGACTGGCTACAGTGAGTGAAGAACCTTTCCCTTTAGACTATATATCCGTTATTTTTCAAACTACTTGGTGTTGGCTGCTATCATTCACCCAATCACTTAGTGATGTAAGTTTATGAGTTTCTTTGGTTTGCGGCCTTCCTGTATCCTGAAATCTGTATGGCATATAAGTCTGGCGGTCATCATGTTCTTAATGTTGCTTTAATTTATCTTTATGTTTGTTTAATTGACGGGCTAATTTATCGATCAGACCGTCAATGGCCGCATACATATCCTGGTGTTCCGAGGTTGCATGCAACTCTCCTCCATTCACATGGACTGTCGCTTCCGCTATTTGTTGCACTTTCTCCAAGCTTAAAACCACATAGACCTGATTAATACGATCGAAGTATTGCTCAAGTTTGGCAAATTTCGTGGTAACAAATTCGCGTAAAGGTTCGGTTATCTCGACGTGATGTCCGGTAATGTTGAGCTGCATAGTGTCTTCCTTCTCTGTTCGGGTCAAACCAACTGTTTACGTTGATTGGACGGCGGGATGGATAACGACTCTCGGTATTTCGCAACGGTTCGCCGCGCCACCATAATGCCTTGCTCGCAAAGCAGGGTGGTTAGCTTGCTGTCGCTCAGTGGTTTGGCAGGGTTTTCTGCCGCCACCAACTTCTTCACCAATGCCCGGATCGCCGTAGAAGAGGCTTCGCCTCCGCTTTCGGTATTCACATGGCTGGAGAAAAAATACTTTAGCTCGAAAATACCCCGTGGGCTGTGCAGGAACTTCTGCGTAGTCACGCGGGAAATCGTCGATTCATGCATATCCACGGCCTGCGCGATATCCGCCAGTACCATGGGTTTCATATGTTCTTCACCGTTTTCAAAGAACTCAATCTGCTGTTCGACAATACAACGCGCTACTTTAAGCAGCGTTTCGTTGCGGCTTTCCAGGCTTTTAATCAGCCATTTTGCCTCTTGCAGATTACTGCGAATAAACTGACCGTCGCTGTCATTACGCGCGCTGCCACCCATGGCGGCATACTGCTGATTGATTTTCAGGCGCGGAATGCTGTCCGCGTTCAGTTCTACCGTCCAACCGCTGCGTTCTTTGCGTACGAGAACGTCAGGAATCACATACTCGGACTCACCGGTATTGATCGACTGGCCGGGGCGCGGATCCAAAGACTGAATCAGCGCGATCGCTTCTTTAAGTGTATCTTCTTTTAAGCGACTTAAGCGGATCATCGTGCGGAAATCATGGTTACCTAACAAATCCAGATAATCGCTGACGATCAACTTGGCTTCGTTCAGATAAGGCGTCTCTTTTGCATACTGAGAGAGCTGAACCAACAGACATTCCCGTAGATTGCGCGCCGCTACGCCAATAGGATCAAAATGCTGGATGCGTTTTAGCACCGCTTCCACTTCTTCTAGCGTCAGGCTTTCATCACCCATGCTTTCCAGAATATCTTCCAGCGGCACGGTGAGATAGCCAGTGTTATCCACCGCATCGACGATGGAGGTCGCGATGGCGCTATCGGTATCGGAAAACGGCGTCAGTTCCACCTGCCACATCAGGTAATCTTGCAGAGACTGGGTCGTTTCACCCTGATAAACCGGCAGTTCATCGTCGCTGTAATCATTACCCATACCTGAAGGCGTACCGGCGGTATAAATTTCATCCCAAGTCGCGTCTAACGGCAGTTCTTCCGGCATATCCTTTTGTTCAAGGGCTTCGCGGGTATCCAGATCGTCCCGCTCCTCAACCTCTTTGGCGTCGACTTCTTCGTGGACATCCGTTTGCTCAAGCAGCGGGTTGCTTTCCAGCGCCAACTGAATCTCCTGCTGAAGCTCAAGCGTAGAGAGCTGCAACAAACGGATAGCCTGTTGGAGTTGGGGGGTCATGGCCAGCTGTTGGCTGAACCTGAGTTGCAAACCTTGCTTCATAGGATTACGGCGATTTCCCTTAGTGAATCACGAACCAAAAAAACAAACATCAAAGGCGGAATTCTTCGCCTAAATAGACGCGCTTAACCTGCTCATCCGCCAGAATTTCTTGCGGCGTGCCGTGGGCGATTAAGTGCCCCTGGCTGACGATATAGGCTCGTTCACAAACGTCCAGCGTTTCCCGCACGTTATGGTCGGTAATCAGTACGCCAAGGCCACTGTCACGCAGATGCTCGATAATCTTCTTGATATCAATCACGGAAATAGGATCGACGCCTGCAAAAGGCTCATCCAGCAGGATGAATTTTGGATTAGCTGCCAGCGCGCGGGCGATTTCCACACGGCGACGTTCACCACCGGAAAGAGATTGCCCTAGGCTGTCGCGCAGATGGGTGATATGAAATTCTTCCATCAGCTCTTCAGCACGCTCTTTACGTTGTTCGCCGGACAAGTCGTTGCGAATTTCCAGCACGGCCATCAGGTTGTTATAGACGCTCAGGCGGCGGAAGATAGAGGCCTCCTGCGGCAGATAGCCAATCCCGCGACGAGCGCGTTCATGCAACGGCAGCAGACTGATATCTTCTTCATCAATCACGATACGCCCGGCGTCCCGTTGAACGATACCGACAACCATATAGAAAGTGGTGGTTTTACCGGCACCGTTTGGGCCCAGCAGGCCAACGATCTCACCGGAATTCACTTTCAGGCTAACGTCTTCGACCACTTTACGGCCTTTGTAAGCCTTAGCCAGCTTTTCTGCGATTAATGTTGCCATAAGTTTTTACTTACTCTTCTTTTGGCCGTTAGCGTTTGGGCCTTTGTCTTGTAACTGGGATGGTAATAGCACGGTGGTGACTCGCTTGCCTTTATCACTGAAGGCTTCCATTTGCTGCTCTTTCACCAGGTAGGTGATTTTGTCACCTTTGATATTGCTATCCAGCTGTTCCAGATAGGCATTACCGGTCAAAATAACGAATTCTTTGGCCACTTCATAACGCAGTTTCTGGCCGTGGCCTTTTACCGGTTTCCCGTTGTCCTGCATTTGATAGAAAGTCACCGGATTACCAAAACCTTCGATCACCGTTTTACTTTGATCGCCGCCGGGACGAGTAATAACCATTTTATCGGCTTTAATTTCGATACTACCTTGCTTCACGATCACATTGTCCGTGAAAGTGGCGGTATTACCGGTCATGTCCAGAGCTTGTTTATCCGACGTAATATTAATTGGCTGATCGGTATCGCCGGTTAATGCCAGAGCCGGAACGCTTGCGACCAAAAGCGAGCTGGCAATCAGGAGGTGACGCATTTTATTTTTGGATTTCATAATAGGTTTTAACCTTTTCAATCAGCTCGGCGGTTTTGTTCCGCAAATTCCCACGCATTTTCATGCCGTTAGATGTAAACCCAATGCCATAAAGGGTAACTTCATCGTCTGAGGATACATCCTGAGTGATCAAATTAACCTGCGCATTATCGGTTTTGATTTTCTGCAATTGCGAAGTGGTGGTTAAACTGTCCACGACCACATTACCGTATAAATACAGCATTCTGTCATCGGTCAGTTTGGCGCGATCGGCGCGGACTGACCAAGTCGCTACGGCATTTTCATCAAACATGGTCATGACCGGTTTGGTAAACCAGGTCACCTCTTTGGTGGTGTAATTTTTAACATCTTCCGCCACCAGTTTGTAATTGAGTTTACCGACCGGATTATAAACTACCGTCACCGTATGCTGACTTTGGTAGGTCGGTTCATTATCGTCGACTGGAATATTCTGATCTTTCTGATTAAATCCGGAAAAGTTCCAGCCAATCAGCGACAGCGTAATCAACGCCAGTATTAGCGTGATCCAAAATTTTGTTTTACTCATATCGACAACCCTTCGGCACCTTCCAGCTTATCCTGCGCGAGCAGTATTAAATCGCATAATTCACGCACTGCACCGCGCCCGCCGTTTATCCGCGTAACATAATGTGCTTTAGGTAGCAGCAGAGGGTGGGCATCTGCCACCGCTACGGATAAACCAACCTGTGCCATCACCGGCCAGTCAATCAGGTCGTCACCGATGTACGCGACTTCCTCAGGCTGACAGGAGAGTGTATCTAACAGTTCACCATAGGCCAAAAGCTTATTGGGTTGCCCTTGGTAAAGATGAGTAATCCCCAAGGTTTTAGCTCGGTCTTCCAGTAACTTTGCTGAACGGCCGGTGATAATGGCCACTTCAATCCCAGAGGTGAGCAGGCAGCGGATGCCATAACCATCGCGGACATTAAAGCTTTTCAGCTCTTCGCCATCGTTGCCCATAAAAATCAGGCCGTCGGACATCACGCCGTCCACGTCGCAAATCAGCAGCCGGATTTTGGCCGCTCTTTGCATTACATCTGCGGTTACCGGCCCGTAGCAAGTGTCCGCATACTCAGTGTTACTCATTCCATATCCTTTATACGACGCCTGCTCTCAGCATGTCATGCATATGAACCACGCCCAATAATTGGTCACCGTCAGCCACTAATAGCGCGGTGATATGACGTGATTCCATCAGATTTAGCGCATCAACCGCCAGAATATTCGGGCGTACCCGAACGCCGCCGCGGGTCATTACATCGGCAATTTTGGCGTTATTCAGGTCGATACCCATATCAAATACGCGGCGTAAGTCGCCGTCGGTAAAGATACCCTCGATCTTCATCAAGTCGTTACAGATAACGGTTAAACCAAGATTCTTCCGAGTGATCTCTAATAATGCATCACGCAGCGAAGCATCGGGACTGACGTGGGGAATATCATCGCCAGTGTGCATGATATCGCTGATGCGCAAGAGTAGTTTACGCCCCAGTGCGCCGCCGGGATGGGACAGCGCGAAGTCTTCCTGAGTAAAGCCACGGGCTTTCAGCAGCGCGACGGCTAATGCATCGCCCATCACCAAGGTCGCGGTAGTGCTGGTGGTTGGCGCCAGACCCAGTGGGCAGGCTTCCTGCGGCACTTTGATGCATAAATGAATATCTGCGGCCTTGCCCATGGTGCTGTTTGGATTGTTCGTCATACAGATCAATGGAATGCGTTGACGTTTCAACACCGGAATCAATGCCAGAATCTCGTTGGATTCGCCGGAATTAGAAATGGCCAGCACGATATCCTGCGGTGTTACCATTCCCAAATCGCCGTGGCTAGCTTCCCCCGGATGTACAAAGAAGGCCGGTGAACCGGTACTGGCGAAGGTGGCCGCAATTTTGCAACCGATGTGGCCAGATTTCCCCATGCCCATCACGACGATCTTGCCCTGACAATGGAACATTTTCTCGCAGGCGCGAGCGAAATCTTCATTAATATATTGATCAAGTTCGGCCAGGCCATCACGTTCGATCTGTAATACCTGTTTACCGGCCTGTTGAAAATCTACATCCGGATGCAAAGCAACGTTCGACATACTCAGTTCCCGCTCGTTTTATAATACTGCGCTGAAAGGGGCGAAAAATAGCACCGCAAGGTACGCGATAAAGCCACATAATAACAGAGCGCCGGCCAGATGACCGATTCGTTGTTTTCGCCCAAGGCAAAGTAGGGTAAATATGACGCTTACAACCAGCATTACCCAGTAATCTCGCTGGAAAGCTTCCGGATTAATTGCACCCGGAGACAATAACGCCGGTACGCCCAATACGATCACGATATTAAAAATATTGGAGCCGATGATATTACCGATGGCCATATCATCCTCGCCTTTTAGTGCGCCGGCTATAGAAGTCGCCAATTCTGGCAGGCTGGTGCCGATGGCAATCACTGTTAAACCAATGACTAACTCACTCAGCCCAAAGAAGCGGGCAATCACCGTGGCATTATCAACCACAATTTTGGCGGAAAGCGGTAATATAATAAACGCCAGCACCAGCCACAGACAGGCCACGGTATTACTGCTGTCCTGAGGCAATTCTGATAATTGCTCGCGGGTAAGAATATCGTTACCTTCATTGTGCGCCAGACGGGCAATCTTCAACATCAGGGTGATAAAAGCGGCGGCGGCAGTCAGTAAAATAACCCCATCCCATTGGCTAAGATAATTGTTAGATAGCACAAAGCCGCACAGAACAGTGACCACCAACATTAACGGGAGTTCTCGTTGCAGAATTTCTGATCTTACCGTCAGCGGGCGAATAAACGCGGCTCCGCCAATAATCAGCAGCAAATTGGTAATGTTTGAGCCGATAACGTTACCCACCGCCATATCGGTTTGGTTATTGAGTGCGGCCGTAACTGAAACAATCAATTCAGGTAGAGAGGTGCCGATGCCGACAATGGTCATACCGATAATTAACGGTGGAACACCTAACGAGCGGGACAAAACGGCGGCGCCGTACACCAGGCGATCCGCGCCGTACACCAATAAAACCAAGCCAACGATTAATAATGCTATCGCAAGAAACATGCAGAGTCCTTATTGGGTATAATCCCCGGTCCGTTGGCGAAAGGGCATTTGTTTGAGCTTTCGCTCTCATTCTCTTAATGCACTAATTTTGACTGTGGGCGTCGGAAAAGTAAAACTTATGGCCACTTTGGCTACGAAAAAGCGCAAATAAGTTGTAAGAATGCTACGCGTTACACCTATTGACTCCATTTACTGTAGCATTGGCGGTTAAATAGGTAATAAACGGCCTGAAGGGATAAATAAGCATGAATCAGCCGGTGTCTAATCTGATTGAGATCCGTAGGATGAGTTTTACCCGCGGAGAGCGCCCTATTTTTACAGATATCAACATGACCGTACCTAAGGGCAAAGTCACCGCTATTATGGGGCCGTCGGGTATAGGAAAAACCACGCTGCTGCGTTTGATTGGCGGGCAGCTAACTCCGGACGCCGGTGAAATCTGGTTTGATGGCGATAATATTCCATCACTTTCCAGACATCGCCTGTATGACGTGCGTAAAAAAATGAGCATGTTGTTCCAGTCTGGAGCTTTGTTTACCGATTTGACGGTGTTTGAAAACGTGGCTTTTCCGCTGCGCGAACATGGTCATCTACCGGAAGAACTGCTACACAGCACGGTGATGATGAAGCTGGAAGCCGTGGGGCTGCGCGGTGCGGCAAATCTTATGCCGGCCGAGCTTTCGGGCGGTATGGCTCGTCGTGCGGCGCTGGCGCGGGCTATTGCATTGGATCCTGAACTCATCATGTTTGATGAGCCTTTTGTCGGGCAGGACCCAATCACTATGGGGGTATTGGTTAAGCTGATTGATGAGCTGAATCATGCGTTGGGCGTAACCTGCGTCGTGGTTTCTCACGATGTGCCAGAAGTGCTTAGCATCGCGGATTATGCCTATATCGTTGCCGATCAGCATGTTATTGCTGAAGGAACGCCGAAGCAGTTACAAACCAATAGCGATCCTCGGGTGCGTCAATTCCTGGATGGCATCGCTGACGGGCCGGTACCATTCCGTTTCCCGGCGGGCGATTATAAAACCGAGCTATTAGGCTGATGGAGTGTTCATGTTAGTACAGACGTTAGCGTCCGTAGGCCGCAAAGGTATTAATATTTGCGCTACGTTCGGGCGAGCGGGATTGATGTTGTTCAACGCCATAATTGGTTGCCCGCAACCGCGCAAGCAGTTACCGCTACTGGTAAAGCAGCTTTATAGCGTGGGGGTACAATCCCTGCTGATTATTGTCGTTTCTGGCCTCTTTATCGGCATGGTGCTGGGCTTGCAAGGCTATCTGATTCTGACCACCTATAGCGCAGAAGCCAGTCTGGGCATGATGGTCTCACTGTCCTTGCTACGTGAGCTAGGACCGGTGGTGACGGCGTTATTGTTCGCCGGGCGAGCCGGTTCTGCGCTGACCGCAGAAATCGGCCTGATGAAAGCCACCGAGCAAATCTCCAGTCTGGAAATGATGGCTATCGATCCATTGCGCCGGGTTGTTGCGCCCCGCTTTTGGGCCGGTTTAATCAGTATGCCTCTGCTGACGGCAATTTTTGTCGCAGTCGGTATCTGGGGTGGCTCCGTGGTTGGCGTGGACTGGAAAGGTATCGATAGCGGCTTCTTCTGGTCAGCCATGCAGGGCGCGGTTGATTGGCGTACAGATTTACTGAATTGCCTGATCAAGAGTCTGGTATTTGCCATTACCGTGACCTGGATTGCGCTGTTCAATGGGTATGATGCAATCCCAACATCAGAAGGGATTAGCCGGGCAACGACCCGTACCGTGGTGCATTCATCACTGGCGGTACTGGGATTAGATTTTGTGCTGACAGCACTGATGTTTGGGAATTGAGTCGATGCAAACGAAGAAAACTGAAGTCTGGGTGGGCCTATTTATCGTGATTGCCTTAGCGGCAATCATCTTTTTATGCCTGAAAGTGGCGGATATTAAATCTGTTGGCAATCAGCCTACTTACCGGATATATGCCACTTTTGATAATATTGGCGGCCTGAAAGCCAGTTCACCGGTTAAAATTGGTGGTGTAGTGGTAGGACGGGTGGCCGATATTACTCTTGATACCAAAAATTACAGTCCGCGAGTTGCGATTGATATAGAGGATCAATATAACCGAATTCCTGATACCAGCTCTTTAGCGATTCGTACCTCAGGTTTATTGGGCGAACAATATCTGGCGTTAAACGTGGGTTTTGAAGATCCGGAAATGGGCACCAGTATTTTGAAAGAGGGTGGCACCATTCAGGACACCAAATCTGCATTGGTTCTGGAAGATTTAATCGGCCAGTTCCTGTACAAAAGCGGCGGTAATAATCAGGAAACCCCTGAAACTGCACCGGCAGGGGGTTCTACTCCTCCTGCGGCTCAAATTCATTAAGAGGGCATTTGAATGTTTAAACGTTTATTAATGGTCGCACTGTTGGTGGTGGCACCGTTGGCAAATGCCGTGGATCAAACCAACCCTTATCGTCTGATGGACGATGCAGCGCAAAAAACTTTCACTCGTCTGAAAAACGAACAGCCTAAAATTAAGCAGAATCCAGATTATCTGCGCACCATCGTTCATGAAGAACTGATGCCGTTCGTGCAGATTAAATACGCCGGAGCCTTAGTGCTAGGCACTTATTACAAAAGCGCCACGCCAGCTCAGCGCGAAGCCTATTTCAACGCTTTTGGCCAATATCTGGAACAGGCCTACGGCCAGGCATTGGCTTTATATCACGGTCAAACTTACCAAATTGCGCCAGAACACCCGCTGGGTGATGCTAATATTATCGCTATCCGCGTCACCATTTTGGACCCCAATGGACGACCTCCGGTGCGTTTGGATTTCCAATGGCGTAAAAATAGTCAAACTGGTCACTGGCAAGCCTTTGACATGATTGCGGAAGGCGTCAGCATGATCAGCACCAAGCAGAATGAATGGGCATCGATTTTGCGCACTCAGGGTGTAGACGGTTTGACTAAGCAATTGTTAATCGCCGCCAAACAGCCTATTACGTTGGATCAAAAATAATTATGGCAGATGAGCTTCGCTGGGAATCCCAAGGCAGCACGCTGTGGCTGATTGGGGATCTGGATCGTGAAACCTTGCTGCCACTGTGGCAGCAGCGGAACGCTTTGCTGGCGGATAAAACTTGCCTGAATGTGGCGCAGTTACAGCGTGTTGACTCTTCAGGTTTGGCGTTGCTGGTTCATTTACGTGAAGCGTTGCATCAGCGAGGCGTCGAGCTGAAAATTTCAGGCGTCAGCGATCGTTTGGCGACGCTGATTACGTTATACAACTTACAGGAAATAATTCCAGTCACGGCGGCAACTTAGCGCGTCGCACGACCTTAGTTGAGCATAACGGCATTCTGGCCCCTGTACGTAACTTACGACACAGGGGCTTTTCTTTAGTTTAAGAGCTCGCCGTATTCATCTACTATGTTTGACTGATTATGATCCTCTGAAAATAGAATGAATATTATGGATACCAACGAAATTAAAGATGTGCTGATGAACGCATTGGCACTACAGGAAGCACACGTGACCGGCGACGGTAGTCATTTTCAGGTGATTGCTGTCGGTGAGTTATTTGCCGATATGAGCCGCGTGAAGAAACAGCAGGCTGTGTATGCGCCTTTGATGGAATACATCGCTGATAACCGCATTCATGCTTTATCGATCAAAGCTTATACGCCTCAAGAGTGGCAGCGGGATCGCAAACTTAACGGCTTTTAATGCTGTTGGCTACGGCGAACAGCGACATCGAATCTGACAACAGAGAGTAGTCAAATGGAGAAATTTCGTGTGCAGGGGCGGACTCGCCTAAGTGGTGAAGTCACTATTTCCGGCGCTAAAAACGCTGCCCTGCCAATTATGTTTGCCGCGTTGTTGGCCGAAGAACCGGTGGAATTACAGAATGTTCCTCATCTGAAGGACATCGATACCACTATTAAATTACTGAGCCAACTGGGTACTAAAATTGAGCGTAATGGCTCGATTTTTGTTGATGCCAGCGGGGTTGATGTATTCTGCGCGCCTTACGATCTGGTGAAAACCATGCGCGCCTCCATTTGGGCGTTAGGGCCTTTGGTTGCGCGTTTTGGTCGCGGTCAGGTTTCTTTACCAGGCGGCTGCGCTATCGGTGCTCGTCCGGTTGACCTGCATATCTCTGGTTTGGAACAGCTTGGCGCTGAAATCAAACTGGAAGAAGGCTACGTTAAAGCCTCCGTTGACGGTCGCCTGAAAGGCGCTCACATCGTTATGGATAAGGTCAGCGTTGGCGCGACCGTCACCATTATGAGTGCGGCGACACTGGCTGAAGGCACCACGATTATTGAAAACGCAGCCCGCGAACCGGAAATCGTCGATACTGCGAACTTCCTGAACACGTTGGGTGCAAAAATTACCGGCGCAGGCACTGACCGCATCACAATCGAAGGCGTGGCGCGTTTGGGCGGCGGCGTTTATCGCGTACTGCCGGATCGTATCGAAACCGGTACTTTCCTGGTGGCTGCGGCGATTTCTGGCGGTAAAGTTGTGTGTCGCAAAACCCGTCCGGATACTCTGGATGCGGTATTGGCGAAACTGCGTGAAGCCGGCGCGGATATTGAAGTAGGTGAGGACTGGATTAGTCTGGATATGCACGGTGAACGTCCTAAGGCCGTGACTTTGCGTACCTCGCCGCATCCAGGTTTCCCGACGGATATGCAAGCGCAGTTCAGCCTGCTGAATCTGGTTGCCGAAGGTACTGGCGTGATTACCGAAACTATCTTCGAAAACCGCTTTATGCACGTTCCTGAATTGATTCGTATGGGCGCTCGTGCAGAAATAGAAAGCAACACCGTGATTTGCCATGGCGTTAAACAGCTCTCTGGCGCGCAGGTTATGGCAACAGACCTGCGGGCTTCAGCCAGCTTGGTATTGGCGGGTTGTATCGCTGATGGCGTAACTATCGTTGACCGTATCTATCACATCGATCGCGGATACGAGCGTATTGAAGACAAACTGCGTGCGTTGGGTGCCAACATCGAACGAGTGCAAGGGGAGTAAGCTTTGCTGCGGCTTAGCTAACTGAGATTTAATCTGGCAGGTATGTAGTCATGCCAGATTTAACCGAACCCAGATATAAAAAAGCCGGTCAGGTTTCTCAACTGACCGGCTTTTTTTGCCTGTAACTCAGATTATTTCATCCCATCAGCTGTCTGGATATTCACTGATAGTTAAGTTCAGGGTGATTTGTTCGCCATTGCGCAGAATAACCACGGGAATAGTGGTGCCAGGACGGACTTCGGCTACCTGATCCATGGTTTCTACTGCAGAGATTGCCGGTTTGTTATTCACACTAAGGATAATATCACCGACCTGCATATTTGCCGCCGCCGCTGGGCCGTTAGGCGAAACCTGATTCACTTTAATACCGTGAATGCGCTCCAGATTAGAGGAAGCATTGCGGGTATTGGCGTGGAACGGCGGATAATCGCCGCCGGTAATGCCGATAAAGCCACGAATGACTCGCCCATCGCGAATCAGTTTTTCCATTACTTTAGTGGCTAAAACGGTAGGAATTGCGAAGCCAATGCCTTCCGGCGTTTCGCCATTGTTACTTTTATCGAAAGATAACGTATTAATTCCCACCAATTCGCCGAGAGAGTTGACCAGCGCGCCCCCCGAGTTTCCCTGATTGATCGATGCATCAGTTTGCAGGAAGTTTTGTCGACCGGATGAGCTTAAACCTATGCGTCCAGTCGCGCTGATAATGCCCTGAGTAATTGTTTGCCCTAGGTTATAAGGGTTACCTATGGCAAGAACCACATCGCCAACATGTGGGATTCTGTGGTTATTAATCGGTATAACCGGCAAATTGCCCGCATCGATTTTTAGCACGGCCAGATCGGTCATATTGTCGGAGCCAACCAGCAAGGCTTCGGACACGCGCCCATCTTGCAGAGCCACAATAATCTGCTCAGCGTTATTCACCACGTGCTTGTTGGTAAGAATATAGCCCTTGTCACTCATGATCACGCCAGAACCCAGAGTGCGAATGGCCAGACCGTCCTGAGCGGTGGCACCCATGCTGCGGTTGTACACATTGACTACCGCAGGCGCGGCTCTGCGCACCCCAAGGTTGTAGCTAACGGGAACTTCACTATCTGTGCTCTCTGCTTTTCCGGCGAACAGGTAACCGGGCGAACGCAAAACGGGCAGCGCAGCCAGTAATATACCGGCAACAATCAGCCCAATAATGGTGGATCGCAATAGCTTAATAAACATGAGGTTTAAGGCATGAAAGATAGGTGATGGCAGAATAGCATGAGTTAACCGGACACAGCATTGTGCTGTGTCCGATTTTTCTACAAATTAACGTAATAATAGATAAATGGTTTCGTTGCCGCGGATGATATTCAACGCCATCACCGCAGGTTTAGTTGCCAGCGCTTTCCGTAACTCGCTGATATCTTTAGTTTGCTGACGGTTGATACCGATGATCACATCATCTTTCTGTAACCCGGCCTGTGCAGCTGGGGAACCTTTAGCGACGTTATCGACTTTAACGCCTTTGCCTACGCCTTTAATTTCGGTGTTGCTCAAAGACGCACCCTGTAATGATGAAGACAGGGTTTCGGCGCTGGTGGAGGTCGGGTTGCTGTTTTCCAGCGTTACCGAGACTTCCAGCGGTTTGCCGCCGCGCAGTAAGCCAACTTTGATGGTTTTACCCGGCCCGGTCGTTCCGACTTTAGCGCGAAGCTCGGCGAAGCTGTTAATTGGCTTGCCATCCACAGAAACCAATACGTCACCGGCTTTAATACCGGCTTTCGCCGCAGCAGATTTCGGCATAACTTCGCTGACGAATGCGCCACGCTGCGCGTCGATATTAAAGGCTTTGGCCATGTCGGCGGTCATTTCACTGCCTTTAATACCTAAAACGCCGCGTTTGACTTCACCAAACTCAATCAGTTGCTGGCTTAGGTTTTGCGCCATATTGCTCGGAATGGCAAAGCCGATCCCGATGTTACCGCCGCCCGGAGCCAGAATGGCCGTGTTAATCCCGATAAGTTCGCCGTTCAGGTTAACCAGCGCGCCGCCGGAATTACCCCGGTTGATAGAAGCATCGGTTTGAATAAAGTTTTCCAGCCCTTCCAGATTCAGGCCACTGCGGCCCAGAGCGGAAATAATACCGGATGTTGCAGTCTGGCCTAAACCGAATGGGTTACCGACCGCAACGGCGAAATCACCAACTCGCAGATTGTCTGAATCTGCGATAGGAATCGCTTTCAGGTTTTTGGCATCCGTAATCTGTAACAGAGCAATATCGGTTTGCTCATCGCGCCCCAGCAGTTTGGCATCATATTCACGGCCATCATTCAACTGAACGCGGATTTTATCTGCATTATTGATAACGTGATTATTAGTCAGCACATAGCCTTTCTCGGCGTTAATAATCACGCCTGAGCCCAGGCCTTCAAACGGTCGGATGCTTTCTTTGCTCATCGGCGCATTCGGGCCGAAGAAGAATTTAAACTCTTCCGGTAAACGCTGTTGCTGCGCTTGAGTGCCGGTCACATGGACACTGACTACCGCTGGCAGGACTTTTTCTAACATTGGTGCAAGGCTTGGCAAAGGTTGTCCGGCGACGGCCATTGGCAAGGGGGCTGCGGTAACCGCCGGTGCAGCGGCAAGGCTAAGGCCAACGCTTATAGCTAGTGCACTAAGAAGTAATGACTTTTTTTTCATTGGATTAAACTCTCTCAATACCTAACGGTGAATGAATTAGTGATATTGCGGCATAGGCCCACTGAAAGCTAAGACCGTTGGACCGGTAAAAAATTCACTTATTTCAAAAAGCTACTGCGATTACCGCCAGAAGCGACCACGTGATATTCCATCATATAGGGATCGGGGGTCGGTGATTCAAGGAGTGGTAAGTATAGAACTGTAAAAGAAGGGTAAATTAAAGATAACCAGATAGCGCGGGGGAGTGCGCTATCTGGACAACATATTGATAGGTCAGATTAATCGCGGGTTTGATGTTCAGGACGCAGCAAACCGGACGCCCCTTCGGAATAATCGCGCGGCGGCATTTTTACCGGTGCCTGATCGTTATCCGCTTCGGATTCGGTCAAACGGTAGCGGAACGGGTTGTCCTGCATTGGTAAATCAGGCAGCAGGTTATTCGAGCTTTTCGCCATGTGCTGATACAGCTGACGATAGTCACGAGCCATATTGTCCAGCAATTCCGCACTGCGGGCGAAATGACCAACCAACTCCTGACGATATTCTTCCAGATCGGATTTGCTCTTTTCCAGTTCGTTTTGCAGCACTTGCTGCTGACGCAATTTACGATTGCCAAAGCGCATGGCTACCGCACCGATGGCGATACCAACAACTAATCCAATAAGCGCATACTCCCAGGTCATAATGACTCCTTTTTTGACTTCATTGTTCGGTAGGGCTTTTTCACTAATAATACCCACTATAACCGTTAACCTTGTCAGAGTGGAATCCTGATGCAACTTTGCCTATGGTTATCATACTTTTTCCGATGGCATTACCGTCGTTAAATGCGTCGATTACCAGATAAATCAGCATAAAAGCGCAGCGAAAAACAGATAAATATTTTATCAGGGATTGTTGAAAAACATGCAACCTAGTACACCTACAGCACGTTATCAGCAGGCTTTAGCCGCTGGAGAATATCAGCCCGACGAGGTTCAGCGTCAAGCGGTTGAGCAACTGGAACAGATTTATTTGGCTTTGTGTGAGCGGGCAAATCGGCCGACACCCACGCTGGGTCTGCGTGGTCGCCTGAGTCGTTTATTAGGAAGAAACCACGCTTTAGCGGTCACTCCCCCAGTACAGGGGTTATATATGTGGGGCGGCGTTGGGCGCGGAAAAACCTGGCTAATGGATCTGTTTTTCCACAGTTTGCCCGGCGATCGTAAGCTTCGGCTGCATTTTCATCGCTTTATGCTGCGGGTTCATCAGGAATTGGCCGAACTGCAAGGCCATGAAAATCCGCTGGAAATAATTGCCGACGGATTTAAAGCTCAAACCGATGTGTTGTGCTTTGATGAATTCTTTGTTTCGGATATCACCGACGCCATGCTGCTGGCTACGCTGCTGCAGGCTCTGTTTGCTCGCGGTATCACGTTGATTGCCACCTCTAACATACCGCCGGACAATCTCTATCAAAACGGTTTACAGCGAGCGCGCTTCATTCCCGCTATTGCCCTGATTAAAGAATATTGCGAAGTGATGAACGTCGATGCCGGTATTGATTATCGGTTACGGACACTCACGCAGGCACACTTGTATCTCACGCCGTTAAACCCGCAAACCGAACAAAATATGCGTCAGATGTTTATTAAACTGGCGGGGAAAGTGGGGGAAGAAAAGCCGGTTTTGGAGATTAATCATCGCCCGCTGGCAGCTATTAGCGCTGCTGATGGCGTGCTGGCGGTAGATTTCCATACATTATGTGAAGAAGCTCGCAGTCAGTTGGATTACATAGCGCTGTCCCGCGAGTATCACACGGTATTACTTCACAATTTGCGCCTGATGACGGCAAAGGAAGAAAATGCCGCACGCCGGTTTTTAGCGTTGGTTGATGAGTTTTACGAACGTCGAGTGAAGTTAATTATCTCTGCAGAAGCATCGATGTTTGAAATTTATCAGGGGGAGCGCTTAAAATTCGAGTATCAACGCTGTTTATCGCGCCTACAAGAGATGCAGAGCGAAGAGTACCTTAAACTGCCTCATCTGCCGTAAAACGTCAGGTTGCAGTATATTGACGTCGTTGCTCGCACATTGCTGGTTAAACATGCTATTCTGCGCCAGGGCGATCGTTGATCGCCCGATTGAACACCTGTAATTTTATGCTTCTCACGCCAAAAACAGTTCGATCTTTGCAACCGACTTCTCTATAATCTTGCGACCCCACGTTACAATAAAGTTTTTTTCCCAAAAACTTTATAGTGCCAGCATAGGCTATTCGAAGGGGTAGGTTTGCTGGACTTGATGGTCGTGTGAGCCTCAACTGTTGATTTGAGCGTTTGGGTGTTCACCAACGTGTAACTTATAATTGGGTAAGCTTTTAATGAAAACTTTCACAGCTAAACCAGAAACCGTAAAACGCGACTGGTATGTTGTTGACGCGAACGGTAAGACCTTAGGTCGCCTCGCTACTGAACTGGCTCGTCGCCTGCGCGGCAAGCATAAAGCGGAATACACCCCGCACGTTGATACTGGTGATTACATCATCGTTCTGAACGCAGATAAAGTTGCTGTAACCGGCAACAAGCGTACAGACAAGATTTATTACCATCACACCGGTCACATCGGTGGTATCAAACAAGCGACCTTTGAAGAGATGATTGCCCGCCGTCCTGAGCGTGTGATTGAAATCGCGGTTAAAGGCATGCTGCCGAAGGGCCCGCTGGGTCGTGCAATGTTCCGTAAACTGAAAGTTTACGCGGGCACTGAGCACACCCATGCGGCACAGCAACCGCAAGTTCTGGACATTTAATCGGGATTATGGCAATGGCTGAAAATCAATACTACGGCACTGGTCGCCGCAAAAGTTCTTCCGCACGCGTCTTTATTAAGCCGGGTAGCGGTAACATCGTTATTAACCAACGTAGCATCGAACAGTACTTCGGTCGCGAGACTGGCCGCATGGTCGTTATGCAGCCTCTGGTACTGTTAGATATGGTTGGTAAGTTTGACCTGTACATCACTGTTAAAGGTGGTGGTATTTCTGGTCAGGCTGGCGCTATCCGTCACGGTATCACCCGTGCACTGATGGAGTATGACGAGTCTCTGCGTGGTGAACTGCGTAAAGCTGGCTTCGTAACGCGTGATGCGCGTGAAGTTGAGCGTAAGAAAGTGGGTCTGCGTAAAGCACGTCGTCGTCCACAGTTCTCCAAACGTTAATTTTTTGCCTTTACGGCATCATATTAATGCTAAAAACCCGGTGCCTCACCGGGTTTTTTTATGCCTAAAATTCGAGTAATCCCTATTGGGGGCTGCGATTATGCGGTCTAAACTGCGAGTCGTCAGACAAATCACCATGAAATCACTGCACCATCCCCACAAAACAAGCAAAATCTGGTAAACTATCACACACTTTTGTGCCTGTTCGCCGAGCTGCTGACGTCCGTTTATCTCCCTGGCTGAATGATTATCTCGACCAAGGCTTATTAACGGCGTATTGGTCGAGACAGTGAACTGGCGGTAAAACTACTCAGGATAGCAACCGTTGTGTTGGCTATTCGCACTGTTTTCTAGATAAACTTGGAGGTTTTCATGGCTGTCGCTGCCAACAAACGTTCGGTAATGACGCTGTTCTCTGGCCCGACCGACATTTTTAGCCATCAAGTACGTATCGTACTGGCGGAGAAAGGTGTCAGCGTTGAGATTGAGCAGGTTGAGATGGATAACCTGCCGCAGGACCTGATTGACCTCAACCCGTACCAAACGGTACCTACGCTGGTCGATCGCGAGCTGACTCTGTATGAATCCCGTATCATCATGGAATACCTTGATGAGCGCTTCCCGCATCCTCCATTAATGCCTGTGTATCCGGTTGCCCGTGGTGAAAGCCGTTTGATGATGCTGCGTATCGAGAAAAACTGGTATTCACTGATGTACAAAATCGAGCAAAAAACCGGTCAGGAAGCAGAATCAGCCCGTCGCCAGCTGCGCGAAGAGCTGTTGGCCATTGCTCCAATCTTTGGTCAGACGCCTTATTTCATGAGCGAAGAATTTAGCTTGGTTGACTGTTACCTGGCACCGCTGCTGTGGCGTTTACCTGAACTGGGTATTGAGCTGAGCGGCGCTGGTTCAAAAGAATTGAAAGGCTACATGACTCGCGTGTTCGAACGTGATGCATTCCTGGCCTCGCTGACTGAACCTGAGCGCGAAATGCGTTTGCGCATTCAAGGTTAATGGTTATGGAGATGTCAGATATGTCTCCGCGCCGTCCTTACCTGCTGCGCGCATTTTATGATTGGCTGATTGATAACGAGCTTACACCGCATCTAGTGGTAGATGTGACGCTGCCCGACGTAGAGGTTCCAATGGAATTTGCCCGTGATGGTCAAATTGTATTGAATGTCGCGCCGCGGGCGGTGGGTAATCTGGAACTGGGTAATGAAGATGTCCGTTTCAATGCCCGTTTTGGCGGTGTACCTCGTCAGGTTGTTGTACCTATGGGCGCAGTTCTGGCTATTTATGCCAGAGAAAACGGCGCGGGTACGATGTTTGAACCTGAAGCGGCTTATGATGCCGACGCAGAAGGTTATTTTGCCGAGATGGATGACCAGAACGAAGAAAACGCGCCGAGCGAAAGCCTGGTGCTGGTCACCGATGAGACTCAGGCAAAGCTGGACAGCAGCAAACCGGATGATGAGCCTCCGCAGCCTCCACGGGGTGGACGGCCTGCATTACGGGTTGTGAAATAATAATCCGAGTGTTCTGCGTATTATTATAGGGCGGCTTAGGCCGCCCTTGTTGTTTCTGGCTCAAAAGCCGATCGTTAAGACAGCTTCTGCAATTCGGCGATGCAACTATCCCGCGTGGTCATCATATCGCTATTTCTGATAGTCGATAGAGTTCTGGAAGCCCGTTGTTTGAAGTTGATTTTGGCGGTGCTATCTGTTGCATCAGTCGGAGCAGTACAGACGTCGGACAAAGTTAACGAATGGCTATCGCCTACGGCCTTCAAGACCGCCGCTGGATTATAAATCAGGGCTGAAGACAGTGCTGATTTAACGCCTTGCGCAAATTTCTGATTCCCACCTTCTACTAGCTTCGGCGCCATCGCAATCCAGTTATCATCACCCAGCTTGATATTATTTTCTACCGCCGACAGTTGCCCGGATTTAGCCAGTTCTGCTACTACCGCTTTGGCTCCTCGTGCTTCAATGTTGTAGCCTACTTCCTGATAATTCAGTGACATAGCCAGAGAACTGAAACTGGTGACCAGTAAACCACCGGCGAGTAATAGCAAAGGGGTTTTCATCATCGATATCCTTGATCAAAATAACGGGTTGTAACTATAACAAATTAAAATAATTTATTTGTTCAATAGCTAACCTGTGCCAATATCTGCGCTTACACGAAGATAAGTCAGTCATTATAGCTATTTATGTATAGATCGCGATGAATATAGTTGACTTGATTGTTACAATTTTTTTATTTTTCTACCCTATTCATTTGATAATATTATTAATTTTTATTTCCCATCCGAATCATGCTGGTAATTATTTTTAAATACATAACAAAAACCCATGTTTAATTTCATGATACAAATTTTATTTATATGTATTACATTGTGTTTCATTGCTTATATTTATATAGTAAATATTTTAGTGCAGAATATTCTTAATTAAAGCTTGCTGCGGTTAATTAATTGAAATTGTCATTAAGTAGTGAGTTAATGATGTGGCTACGTTGAAATGATATTATTTATTTAAATATTAAAACGCAAAGCATCCATTGTTAACTTTGATGATCTAGTATGGATATTTATATGATTAATATCTATCAATGTCATTAATTGGAATGCAAGGAGTGATAATGCGCATTTAAAAGGAACTTATAATATGACTGGATATTCTCCCATGCGCGAAAATAATAGATTTATTACTCACTCTATTCATTACTTTTTATTTTATTTCGTGTTATTAGGTTTGAATCAGAAAAGTTGGGCAAATACCCCGTCTTTATCAGGAGTCGTTACAGGTAGCGCGGCTATTTTACAAGATAATGAACAACTATTGTCCCAAGAAACAACGAGGGTGCAGCAGAAACCAGTCATTGACCAACGCGAAAAATCCAATTCGAAAAGCGACACGGGGCAAATGCTGCGAGTGGCAACGCTAGGTGTGAAATCTTTACCGGAGCGCTATCGGGAACAAGTAAATACGCTATTAGCCGCGCGACAGAATCAGAATATGAGCTTATCCCAGCTACAGGCTATTCCATTGGAAATAGAAAGGATAATGCGCAAAAGTGGCGACCTTCTTAGTTTTGCTTATTTGCCAGAACAAGATATTACTGAAGGTCATGTTTATATTCAGGTGGTGCAAGGGCAGTTAGAGAAAATTCATCTACACAACAATCAATCTAACGTGCGCGATAGTTTGATAAATAAATTCCTACAGGCAGGGAATAAGCAACCTGAAGATATTAGTCAAATGGAAAGCGCGCTGCTGCGCTTAGGGGATCAGCCAGGAATCGGGCCATTAACTTCAATATTATCACCGGGTGAACAGGTAGGGAGCTCGCAGCTGAGCGTGAGCGTGGCATCAGAGCCAGTGATTAGCGGACGTTTGATGATGGATAATCATGGGGGGCGTTATTCCGGCCGCATCCGGACTTTTGCTCGAATGACCATTAATAACCCAACAGGATCGGCGGATCGCTTACAGGGAATGGTGCTCTATGTTCCTCAGTTCCTGCAAAATAAAGATTCCAATGATGCCAAAACTATCCTGGGCAATATTGCCTATGATTTACCCTTAGGTTATCAAGGCGCACGGGGCGGTATTTCTTATAGTCGGGTTGAGTCGCAGCCGGGGGGAAGATTTACCGGTTTTATCGACAGTAATGCTGATGTGCTCTCGATTTATAGCTCTTGGCCGGTTATCCGTACTGCGGGCAATAATTTATCTCTGGGTGTACAGGGGGATTATAAGTGGATGAGGGATAAAATATTGACCTTCATTTCTCACCGTGAGCAAGACTCTATAAGTTTGAGTCTCAATGGGGACTTTCGTCACCGATGGTTTGGACAACCTAATATTTTTAACTATCGTGCAGGATTAACTCGTGGAAAGTTAAGGGATGCGCAGCAAGATAATCCTAACCGTGGGGAATTTTGGAAGTGGGAAGCCCAGGGTATGGGATTACAGCGACTCAACGATTATTTTGGCGCTAGTCTGCGTGCCTCCGGGCAATTTAGTCATCAGAATATGGACGGCGTGGAAAAAATGGCGCTAGGTGGTCCATCGATTGTCCGGGCTTATGATGTGAATACGATTAGCGTAGACCGAGGTTTTTCCCTATCCCCAGCATTACGCCTGGATCTAACTACGTTATATCCTGGAATCAGTACTCATGCTTTCTATGATTACGCCCAAGGCTCTTTACTGGCAAATAAAGGAATCGGTCAATCTAATCATGTTTTATTACAAGGTTATGGAGCAGGGCTGACTTATCAGCACGATCGAGGAAACATTGATATTACTTATGCCAGACGGGCTGGCGCAGTAGATAATTTACTTGGCGCTACCGATCGTGGCCGATGGTGGTTAACCGGTTCGATTAATTTCTAATAATAATTTCATAATAACCATGTTTTCACTTAAATCATATTTTTATGAATAAATTGGTTGTGTTATTTATTTTTAATTATCATCTGAGTTGACATTTATTTTTATATAAACATCTTACGCGATTATTTCGCGGGGCTATCTCTAATCAGGGATAGATATTGCTGCATATAAAGGAGTTATCATGAAAAGTAATAGAATAGCCAAACCTCTAGCCGTTTGTATTAGCTTTATATTAAGTGGCCAAGTTTATGCATTAGGCGTTGGGGAAGTCACTGCGGGTAATGCAATTATTGGTGAAAAAAGCCCTGAGAATACTACTATTATTACGCAGAATAGTGACAGAGCGGTAATTGATTGGACTAACTTCGGTATAGCACCAGGTGAAACCGTTAAGTTTGAACAACCTAATACTAATTCCGCTGTTTTAAATCGGGTTCACGAACAATTTGAAACTTACATTCAAGGTAATTTATTGTCTAACGGACAGGTTTTCGTCGTTAATCCGCGCGGCGTTACCATTACCGACGGTGCCAAAATTGATGTAGGTAGCTTGGTTCTGTCTAGCTTGAATTCCACTAATGATAATTTTATGGCTACACCTGGTGGAAATATCGCATTTTCTGGGGACGCTCGTGGTGGCTTGGTTGTTAACCTGGGAAAAATCACAGCGAAAGATAATGTTGTGATGATGGGAGCTGCTGTTGGTAATGAAGGCGTTATTGATTCAGGAAATGAAGTGTTATTGGCTGCTGGCGATGACATGACACTATCAGTTGGAGATAGTGGCATGTCGGTAAAAGTTGATACAACATCTTGGAATAATCAAGATAAAAGGCACGCATTCTCAAATATTAGATTAATACCGGAAGCGCCATATGCGCGGTATTCCGTGGTAAATAGAAATGTGATTAATGCTGGTGTCGTAGAAAGTAATAATGGTCGAATTAAATTGATTGGCGAGAGTGTTGAGCATTTGGCGGGAAGTTTGAATAGCCCTAATGGGACTATTGATCTTAATTCGGGTATTTCAACTAATATTAAAAGCATGATCAATGCAAAAGATGTTGTATTAAATAGCGAGGGTAGCGTAGTACAAAGCAGTAACGCAGGGGCAGAAATTATAGCGAAAACTATCACTGTAGGTAATGAAATGACGAAAGGAGGTGATTATTATTTAGAGAACCATTTCAATAAAACCGATACCTTAAAAGGTGTTGTAAATTCTGCATCTAGCGGTTTTGTAGCAAACGCTGACAGCGGCATCAACTCGGTTAAATATCGTAGTGGTTCCAGAAATCCACTGCTTGTTAAAGATATTAGAGCTGAGCAAGATATTACCATGAAGACTTTTGGTAAGTTAAATGCCACTGCTCTTGAGGCCAACGGAACAATAAATTTAGCACCAGTCGATAATTTAGTCACAGAAGGTTCTATTTCTGGAGGCAATGTTTATCTGGCTAGTATGTCTGGCGATATCTCTACCAACGGCCTAAGTGCTAGACAGAAGGTCATTATGAGTGCTGGAAAAAGTATTACCAAAACCAGGAGTGATGCCTCGGTGAATGCTACAAATATTAAGATGACAGCAAAAGAAAACATAACATTAGGTGAGCTCAATTTTGCAGAACATGCGATTGTTAAGGCAAAAGAAATGACATTTGAGCGTATTCAAGGTTCAGATAATCGTGAAATAGAGTTATTAGCAGAAGATAGAGTGAATATCGGTGAGCGTATGATTGGTGGTAAGGCCTATTTCTCAGGTATTTTCAATGGTTCACTTAGTTTATTACCGATTCCGGGTAAAAGGACCGAAATTCTACATATCTCTGAGAAAGTCAGCCCTTCAGACGATCAGGGTAAAATCATTTTTCCCAAGGATTAGTTACCTGATTCGGTGAGCTGATTGAAGACTTCAATTTGATATATGGTTACCCACAAATGATGGCTCGCCATTTATATGAGAGTGAAATAACAAAGGGCTGAATATCAGCCCTTTTAGTGTATTTCTGCCTACCTACTGGCAAATTCAGACTTCCAGATACCCCATAATCCCTTCGGCTGCTTTACGGCCTTCGGCAATAGCGGTGACCACCAAGTCTGAGCCTCGGACAATATCGCCGCCGGCAAAGATTTTTGGGTTGCTGGTCTGGAAGGCGTTATCGGCGCTTTCTGGCGCGACTACACGCCCCTGTTTATCCAGATTGACAGCGTGAGCGGCTAACCATTCCATATTATGTGGACGGAAACCGAAGGCAGTCACCACCGCATCGGCATCCAAAATGTGCTCAGAACCGGCAATATGTTCAGCCTGACGGCGGCCTTGCGCATCCGGTGCACCCAATTGGGTGCGAACCATTTTCACGCCGCAAACTTTACCCGCATCGTTTACTTCAATACTGAGCGGTTGCAGATTGAATTTGAATTCGACGCCTTCCTCACGAGCATTTTTTACTTCTCGTTTGGAACCCGGCATGTTCACTTCATCACGGCGATAGGCGCAGGTAACGTGCGTTGCGCCCTGACGGATTGAGGTGCGCACGCAGTCCATTGCGGTATCTCCTCCGCCCAGAACCACCACGCGTTTACCTTCCATATTCACGTAAGGTTCGTCCGAGGTTGCCGCGTAACCCATGAGTTGCTTGGTATTGGCAATCAGGAACGGCAGCGCATCGTAGACGCCGGCTGCCCCTTCGTTTTCTAATCCGCCGCGCATCGACTGATAAGTTCCCACGCCGAGGAATACCGCATCGTAATCGTTAAGCAGAGTTTCCATCGCCACGTCTTTGCCGATTTCGGTATTCAGTCGAAACTCAATGCCCATTTCGGAGAAGATCTTGCGCCGTTTGATCATCACTTCTTTTTCCAGCTTGAAGGCTGGAATACCAAAGGTCAGCAGACCGCCGATTTCAGGATGACGATCGAAAACTACCGCTTGTACGCCGTTGCGGGTCAACACATCAGCACAGGCTAGCCCGGCAGGACCTGCGCCGATGATAGCCACGCGCTTACCGGTTGGATGGACGTGTGACATATCCGGCTTCCAGCCCATTTCTATGGCTTTATCGCTGATATAACGTTCGATATTACCGATGGTCACCGCACCGAACTCGTCGTTTAGCGTACAGGAACCTTCGCATAGACGATCTTGCGGACAAACCCGCCCGCAGACTTCCGGGAGACTATTGGTCTGATGTGCCAAATCCGCGGCTTCCATAATGCGTCCTTCGTTGGCCAGTTTCAGCCAATTTGGGATGTAGTTATGTACCGGACATTTCCATTCACAGTAAGGATTACCGCAGGATAAGCAGCGGTCTGCCTGTGCTTTTGCCTGGGTTTCCGAGAACGGTTCGTAAATCTCTACAAATTCTATTTTACGGATCTTCAGCGGTTTTTTCGGCGGATCAACGCGCTGTAAGTCGATAAATTGATAAACATTCTGACTCATTTTAACCCCTTACTGCGCTTGAACCCGCAGCTCAGCTGCGGAACGGCTACGGTGGCCCAGCAGTGCTTTCACATCGCTGGATTTTGGTTTCACCAAGGCGAATTTACTAACCCAATCCGGCCAGTTAGCCAGGATTTCCTCGCCACGGCTGGACCCGGTCAACTGAACGTGTTCAGTGATTAGCCCGCGCAGATGTTCCTCATGGATAGCCAGTTCATCGACATCCAATACTTCTACCAACTCAGGGTTAACGCGTTTACGGAACTCGCCGTCTTCGTCCAATACATAGGCGAATCCACCGGTCATACCGGCACCGAAGTTGATACCGGTGCGACCGAGCACGCAGACGATGCCGCCGGTCATATATTCACAGCCGTTATCGCCGATACCTTCAACTACGGTGATAGCGCCGGAGTTGCGCACGGCGAAACGTTCACCAGCGCGACCTGCGGCGAAGAGCTTACCGCCGGTTGCGCCATACAGACAGGTATTACCGACAATGCTGGCTTCATGGCTACGGAAAGCCGAGCCTACCGGAGGACGAACCGCAATGCGACCGCCGGCCATGCCTTTGCCGACGTAGTCGTTGGCATCACCGGTTAGCGTTAATTCAACGCCGCCGGCATTCCATACGCCAAAGCTCTGCCCGGCGGTACCGGAGAAATGCGCTTTGATCGGATCGGTCGCCAGCCCTTGATCTCCATGCTTCGCGGCGATCGCCCCTGACAGTGCGGCACCAACCGAGCGATCGGTGTTGCGAATATCAAAGTAGAAAGTTTTGCTTTGTTTGGCTTCAATATGCGGTTCAGCCTGTTCCAGCAACGCTTTGTTCAGTGAGCCTTTATCGAACGGGGGATTGTTTTCGGTACAGTACAGCGCTTTGCCTGGATGCGGTTTGGCTGTGGCCAGCAAGGATGACAAGTCCAGCTTGTTCTGCTTGGCGGAAATGCCATCCAACTCGATCAACATATCGGTACGACCAATCAAATCAACCAGTTGGCTTACGCCCAGTTCGGCCATGATCTGGCGAGTTTCTCTGGCGATAAACTGGAAGTAATTGACTACGCGCTCCGGCAGGCCGTGGTAGTGATCGCGACGCAGTTTTTCGTCCTGAGTTGCTACACCGGTGGCGCAGTTATTCAGATGACAAATACGTAGGTATTTACAGCCTAAAGCCACCATAGGCCCCGTGCCGAAACCGAAGCTTTCTGCACCCAGAATCGCGGCTTTGACAATATCAACGCCGGTCTTCAGGCCGCCGTCCACCTGTAAACGGATTTTATGACGCAGACCGTTAGCAACCAGTGCCTGTTGCGTTTCCACCAGACCCAGTTCCCACGGGCAACCGGCGTACTTAACTGATGAAAGCGGGCTGGCACCAGTGCCGCCGTCGTAACCGGCGATGGTAATTAAATCGGCATAGGCTTTGGCCACGCCGGTGGCGATAGTGCCGACTCCCGGCTCGGAAACCAGTTTCACCGAAATCATTGCCTTCGGATTGACCTGTTTCAAATCGAAAATCAGCTGTGCTAAATCTTCGATGGAGTAAATATCGTGGTGCGGCGGTGGCGAAATGAGCGTCACACCGGGTACGGAATAGCGCAGTTTAGCGATGTAGGGCGTAACTTTATCACCCGGTAACTGGCCGCCTTCGCCCGGTTTTGCCCCTTGGGCTACTTTGATCTGAATAACATCGGCGTTAACCAGATAGGCCGGAGTGACACCAAAACGACCAGATGCTACCTGTTTGATTCGCGAGACTTTGTTGGTGCCATAGCGCACCGGATCTTCGCCACCTTCACCGGAGTTGGAGAATCCACCCAAACTATTCATAGCGATAGCCAATGATTCGTGGGCTTCCGGACTGAGCGCGCCGATAGACATTGCCGCCGTATCGAAACGGGTAAAGAGAGATTCTGCTGGTTCCACTTGATCTACTGGGATCGGCGTACCTTGCGGCTTGATTGCCAAGAGATCGCGCAGCGTAGCCACTGGACGTTCGTTAACCAGTTTTGAGTAAGCTTCGTAATCGCTGTATTCACCGCTGTGAACGGCTTTCTGCAACGTATTGACCACATCCGGGTTATACGCGTGGTATTCGCCATTATGGACAAATTTGAGTAAACCGCCTTGATCCAACGGCTTACGCTTGAGCCAGGCTCGTTTGGAGAGATTTTGCAGATCTTGCTGGAAATCGCTGAAGTTAGCGCCTCCGATACGGCTAACCACACCCTGGAAACACAGTTCAGACAGCTCTTTGTGCAGGCCTACGGCTTCAAACAACTTGGCGCAGCGATAAGACGCAATCGTCGAGATGCCCATTTTGGACATGATCTTATACAAGCCTTTGTTGATACCGTTGCGATAGTTGAGCATCACATCGCGGTACTTTTTATCTATAGCCTGTGTGTCGACCAATTTAGCCAATGATTCATAAGCTAAATAAGGATAGATAGCGGTAGCACCAAAGCCGAGTAATACGGCGAAGTGATGCGGATCGCGGGCGCTGGCGGTTTCAACAATGATGTTGGCATCGCAGCGCAGGTTTTTTTCTACTAATCGAGTCTGAATCGCACCCACGGCCATTGGTGCGGGCACCGGTAGACGGGTTTGGGAAATCGAGCGGTCGGAGAGCACCAGCATTACGGCACCATCGCGAACTTTACGCTCGGCTTCGTCGCACAGTGATAAAACGCGCTGTTGCAGATCTTGCTGGCTCGGATCAAACGTCAGATCCAGCCGATCGGCGCGATAATACTCGCCTTCCAGCGTAGTGAGCTGCTGGAAATCCGAATACAGCAAAATCGGGGATTTAAAGCTCAAACGGTGCGCCTGACCTTCGGCCTCGCAGAATACGTTCATTTCACGGCCGATACTGGTCGCCAGTGACATCACGTGAGCTTCTCGCAGCGGATCGATAGGCGGGTTGGTAACCTGCGCAAACTGCTGGCGGAAATAGTCATAAATAATGCGCGGGCCGCTGGAAAGCACGGCAAATGGGGTGTCATCGCCCATTGAGCCTGTCGCTTCCTGACCGTTTTCACCCAATACGCGGATGATTTGATCCAGTTCTTCGTTGGTATAACCGAATTGCTTTTGATAGGTTTCGAGCTGAGTATCATCCAGCTCGCGGCTTCCGACCTGATCTTCCGGCAGGTCCTCAAATGGCACCAGGCGCTTAACGTTTTTTTCCATCCATTCTTTGTACGGATGGCGGCTTTTCAGATCGTTATCGGTTTCGGCTGAATGCAGGATCTTGCCGCTGCGAGTGTCGATCACCATCAGTTCGCCGGGGCCAACGCGGCCTTTCTCTACCACTTCATCGGGCTGGTAATCCCAGATCCCTACTTCGGAAGCGCAGGTAATCAGCTTGTCTTTGGTAATCACGTAGCGCGCCGGACGTAGACCGTTACGGTCGAGGTTACAGGCGGCGTAGCGCCCGTCAGACATCACGATACCCGCTGGGCCATCCCACGGCTCCATATGCATGGAGTTAAAGTCGAAGAAGGCACGCAGGTCGGTATCCATATCCGGGTTATTCTGCCAAGCCGGTGGTACCAGCAAACGCATAGCGCGGATCAGATCCATCCCGCCGCTGAGGAACAATTCCAGCATATTATCCAGCGAGCTGGAGTCTGAACCGGTTTCGTTGACGAAAGGCGCTGCGTCCTGCAAATCGGGAATCAGCGGTGTTTTAAATTTATAGGCACGAGCGCGCGCCCACTGACGGTTACCGGCAATAGTATTGATTTCACCGTTGTGCGCCAGATAGCGGAACGGCTGAGCCAGCGGCCAGCGCGGCACGGTATTAGTGGAAAAACGCTGATGGAACAGGCAAATGGCCGATTCGAGGCGTAAATCTGCCAGATCCAGATAAAAACGTGGCAGATCCGCAGGCATACACAGGCCTTTATAGATCGTCACCAGATTGGAGAAGCTACAAACGTAGAAATCTAAATCTGAGATGCGTTTTTCGATACGGCGACGCGCGACAAACAGGCGGCGCTCCATATCGCGCGGGCGCCATCCGGCCGGAGCGTTAACAAAAATCTGTTCGATACGCGGCAGAGAGGAAAGGGCGATTTCACCAAGAACATCAGGGTTGGTCGGCACTTCGCGCCAGCCCACCACGGAAAGGGTTTCGTTTTGTAGCTCTTCTTCAACGATGCGGCGGCTTGCGTTAGCCAGTTCATCGTTTTGGCTAAGGAATATCATGCCAACGGCGTAATTTTTTGCCAAACGCCAGCCGCGCTCTTCGGCGACCATGCGGAAAAAACGATCCGGTTTTTGTAAGAGTAAACCGCAGCCATCGCCAGTTTTACCATCAGCGAGAATAGCACCACGGTGTTGCATACGGGCCAGCGCGTGTATTGCAGTACGCACGACCTTGTGGCTTGGTTCGCCTTCTATGTGGGCGATGAGACCAAAACCGCAATTGTCCTTCTCTTGGGATTTATCGTACAACATATCAGTGAACCTCCCCAGGCTCTGCGTGACTCTCACAACCGACTGCGAGGGACAATTCACGGTGACGGGTGGGCTGACAGGCGCGCCTGGCGCGGCAAATCTGCTTTTCCGCCCTCCGTCAATGACCTCTCGTGATGGTCTCACAAGTGGTATATGACTTGTTTTAAGAGGGAGTCTTAAATAACTGCATAATTATGACTAGACGTTTGCCCGTCTAGAAAGCTTCCAGCGGACTTCCAACTTAGCGAGAAAGAATACCGAGGTCAAATATAGGCCTAAGATATATCCAGATCACAAAAAATGATTTATCTATATGATATTAAAAATAATTTATGCATTTTTGACCCGGTGAAAGAGTCGTTGATGGGCAGTAGAAGTGTGAGCTGTCTCACTATAGTGCAATCGTCAAATCTCTGCACCATGCTAGTGCTGGTGGGGATGTCAGAGTGATATTCTGTGATTTAATGATTTTGTGACATTTAAAACTATTTTTCATCAATTTGTAATAGATGCGGTAAGGTGTTTGCCGAGATTAGAAAAATTAATCGGTAGCTAAATGATTTTATTTGCATTTATAGTGAATGGTTATGCGAAGTTGCACCCGAGGGAGTGGGAGTTGATCTCTGTCATCGCACGGAACACCCTGACCAGTTAGGCTAAGCGACTTTTACGACAGGCATCCTCCAGATTATGCAGTTGCAGCAATTAGTCAATATGTTTGGTGCGGATTTACAGCGCCGCTATGGTGAAAAAATCCATAAACTCACGCTCCACGGCGGTTTTAGCTGCCCGAATAGGGACGGTACTCTGGGGCGTGGTGGTTGCACATTTTGCCAGGTGGCTTCGTTTGCTGACGAACAAATGCAGCTACGAACCATTAGCGAGCAACTGGAAGCGCAGGCGAAGAAAGTTAACCGAGCTAATCGCTATCTGGCTTATTTTCAGGCTTATACCAGCACTTATGCCGAAGTTAATGCGTTGGCAGCCATGTACCAACAGGCTTTAGCCGAAGCGGATATCGTTGGCGTTTGTGTGGGAACCCGGCCAGACTGCGTACCGGATGCGGTATTAGACCTGCTGAGTGGTTATCATCGGCAAGGTTACGAAGTCTGGCTGGAGCTGGGGCTACAAACTGCCAATGATAAAACCCTCAAACGTATTAACCGAGGCCATGATTTCGCCAGCTACCAACAAACGGCTCGCCGTGCCAGCGCGCGCGGTCTGAAAGTGTGTTGCCATTTGATCGTTGGCTTGCCCGGCGAAAATCAAGCGCAATGCCTGCAAACTCTGCAACAAGTTGTGGATACCGGCGTGGATGGACTAAAACTGCATCCGCTTCATATCGTGGAAGGCAGCACTATGGCTAAAGCCTGGCGAGCAGGGCGTTTGCCGGAACTGGCTCTGGAAGACTATGTGGTTACCGCCGGAGAAATGATTCGTCATACACCCGCCGATATTGTCTATCACCGAATTTCCGCCAGTGCTCGTCGCCCAACCCTGTTGGCTCCGCTGTGGTGCGAAAATCGCTGGACCGGTATGGTGGAGTTGAATCGGTATATGTTAGCCCACGGAGGCCAAGCCTCCGCTTTGTAGGTGATCGGCTACAAGGCGTTTGTCACCTGAACTTGGGTTGTGCTCGGCCTCCTCGCGTACTGCTACCTCCTCGCGTGCTACTGGGTGTAAATCCGGGGCACTGCGCGCAGGCGTACTCAGTTTGACTGTCGCTCGAACGCCCTAAGCCTTGGGAGATAGGCTTAGGGCGTCGCCATTTTGGGCTGACGCAGTGATCAAAATCCGCACCTGGTTTGTGCAGGCTCCGCTTCTTGCGTGCTGTGCACACCCCAACTTGGCTACAGCGCATCGCCCATTATTTTTGGCGTGTCTGCGGGCTATCGCCATTCTCAACTTTCGCAATTTCCCGTTGATTTGCAGTCTTTTCCACACTTCTTGGCAACCCGCCTTATCTATTTCTGGTTTTGCGGTATGATTTATCGCATGAAGTTTGACGGGAGTGGTTATGAAGCAAATCAGGGTATTAGCCCAGTATTACGTTGATTTAATGGTGAAGTTAGGGCTGGTGCGCTTCTCGCTGCTGCTGGCTTCGGTGCTGGTAATACTGGCGATGGTGGTGCAAATGGCCGTCACTTTGGTATTACGCGGCTCGGTCGAAAGCATCGATTTTGTTCGCTCCATCTTTTTCGGCCTGTTAATCACGCCGTGGGCGGTTTACTTCCTGTCAGTGGTGGTGGAACAGCTGGAGGAATCCCGTCAGCGACTATCCAGACTGGTAGATAAGCTGGAAATCATGCGTTATCGCGATCGGGAACTGAATCAGCAATTGCAGGAAAATATCTCGCAGCTAAATCTGGAAATTATCGAACGCGAGAAAGCGGAGAAAGCCCATCTACAGGTTGTGGATAAACTGAAAGAGGAAATGGGGCACCGTGAGCAGGCGCAGGTGGAATTAGGGCAACAATCCGCCCTATTACGTTCCTTCCTCGATGCATCCCCCGATTTGGTCTACTACCGTAACGAAGATAATGAATTTTCCGGCTGTAACCGCGCGATGGAGTTGCTGACCGGTAAAAGTGAGAAACAGCTGGTCGGCTTGACGCCACAGGAAGTTTACGCGCCAGATATTGCCGAAAAAGTAATGGAAACCGATGAAAAAGTCTTCCGCCACAACGTTTCTCTGACCTACGAACAGTGGCTGGTGTACCCCGATGGGCGTAAGGCCTGTTTTGAACTGCGTAAAGTACCGTTTTACGATCGCGTGGGTAAACGGCATGGTCTGATGGGCTTTGGCCGCGATATAACCGAGCGTAAGCGCTACCAAGACGCGCTGGAGAACGCCAGCAGGGATAAGACCACTTTCATCTCAACAATCAGCCATGAGCTGCGTACGCCGCTTAATGGCATCGTCGGCCTAAGTCGTATCTTGCTGGATACCGATTTAAACGATGAACAGCTGAAATACCTCAAAACCATTCATGTTAGTGCCATCACTCTGGGCAATATATTCAACGATATTATCGAAATGGATAAGTTGGAACGGCGCAAAGTGCAGTTGGACAACCAACCGATCGACTTTACCGGTTTTATGACCGATCTGGAAAACCTGTCCGGTTTGCTGGTTCAGCCTAAAGGTCTGAAATTCCTGATGGAACCTCAGGGTTCATTACCAGAGAAAATCATCACCGACGGCACTCGCCTACGCCAGATTTTGTGGAATCTGATTGGTAATGCGGTGAAATTCACTCAGGAAGGGCAGATAGTTGTGCGTATCCGACGAGAAAATCCTGACCGACTGATCTTCGAAGTGGAAGATTCCGGCATGGGAATTCCGCAGGATGAACAAGACAAAATCTTCGCTATGTATTATCAGGTGAAAGACAGCAACGGCGGGCGTCCGGCTACCGGAACCGGAATCGGGCTGGCGGTGTCCAAACGGCTGGCGCAGAGCATGGGCGGCGATATCACCGTGAAAAGCACTCAGGGCATCGGTTCCTGCTTTACGCTGTCTATCAAGGCGCCTGCGGTGCAGGATGAGGCGGCTAGCGTGTTGTCTGATGAAGATATGCCGCTGCCAGCACTGCACGTGCTGCTGGTGGAGGATATCGAACTCAACGTGATTGTGGCGCGCTCGGTGTTGGAAAAATTGGGTAACAGCGTTGAGGTGGCGATGAATGGCCAGGATGCGTTGGATATGTTTAATCCGGATGACTTTGATTTAGTGTTATTGGATATTCAGCTCCCGGATATGACAGGGCTGGATATTGCTCGCAAAATTCGCGCGGATTATGGCCATTGCCACTTGCCGCCGCTGGTGGCGCTTACGGCTAACGTTCTAAAAGATAAAAAAGAATATCTTGATGCTGGAATGGATGACGTGCTGAGCAAGCCGCTGTCTGTCCCGGCTTTAACGGCAATGATCAAGCAGCTCTGGGATCATCAGCCTTCCCACTCCACAAAAAAACAGGAACATAAACCGATGCAAACTAATGAATCGTTACTCGATACCGTGATGTTGGAGCAATACATCGATTTGGTGGGACCACAGCTGATTCATCAGAGTTTGGAAATGTTCGAGCAGATGATGCCGGGTTATCTGGCGGTGTTGGATTCCAATATGACCGCTCGTGACCAAAAAGGTATTGCCGAAGAAGCGCATAAAATTAAAGGGGCGGCAGGTTCGGTAGGTTTACGGCATTTGCAGCAACTGGCACAGCAGATTCAAACGCCTTCATTGCCAGCATGGTGGGATAACGTTCAGGATTGGATTGATGAGCTGAAACTGGAATGGCGTAACGATGTTCAGGTACTGCGTGAGTGGACTGCGGAAGCTGAAAAAAAATAACCCCGACCGAGGCCGGGGTGCGCGAATACTGCGCCAACACCAGGGAAAACGTGAACCTGCGTATTGATTTCTGTGTGTGTCCGCAGGTTTTATGGATTCGTTGATACATCATACAAGCAACAACATAGCAAATGTAAGCGCTCTTGTTACAAGATTCATTAAAATATGTGATAGAGATTGTTGTTTGTCACTAGAACAGGTTAGCGATTGACAGCGAAACAAAAGGAGGATTGTGATGAAAAGAGTCGGTGTAGTGTTGAGTGGTTGCGGTGTTTTCGATGGCGCAGAGATACATGAGTCCGTCTTAACATTGCTGGCTTTGGATCGCGCCGGAGCCGAGGCAGTATGCTTTGCGCCGGACAAGACGCAACTCCATGTTATTAATCATTTATCTGGTGAAATTACCGACGAAAATCGTAACGTGTTAGTCGAGTCTGCGCGTATTGCGAGAGGTAAGATTCAGCCACTTTCTGCCGCCGATCCGGCGCAGTTAGACGCGTTAATTGTACCCGGCGGATTCGGTGCGGCGAAGAATCTGAGTCGCTTCGCAACCGAAGGAACGGCGTGTTCTGTAGACGAAGATTTATATAAGCTTACTCAAACAATGCATAAGTCTGGCAAACCAATTGGATTTATGTGTATTGCCCCAGCTTTGTTACCAAAGCTGTTGGGAGAGCGAATTCGCCTGACTATTGGTAATGATATCGATACCGCCGATGCTATTGAGGCCATGGGGGGAGAACATATCGTTTGCCCGGTGGAAGATGTCGTGGTGGATGCGGAGCATAAAGTCGTTACCACGCCCGCCTATATGCTGGCCGGTTCTATCTCAGAAGCAGCCGTCGGTATCAACAAACTGGTGAGTAAGGTGCTGGGCTTAATCGAATGAAATTGGGGAAATACGGGATAGGATGGATCTGGCGTGGTCTAAAGCGTGGCATTTTGGCGCTGTTGGGCTTTTGGCTGGCCGCTATTTTGATTTTTGCCTTCCTGCCCGTGCCCTTCTCCATGGTGATGGTCGAAAGGCAGCTCGGAGCTTGGTTTTCCGGCGATTTTTCTTACGTGGCGCATTCGGACTGGGTGCCTATGAGCGAAATTTCCCCTTACATGGCTTTGGCCGTGATGGCGGCGGAAGATCAGAAATTCCCTGACCATTGGGGATTTGACATGGGGGCCATTGAATCGGCTCTGGCGCACAATCAGCGCAATCAAAAACGCATCCGAGGCGCATCGACGTTATCGCAGCAAACGGCGAAAAACCTGTTTCTGTGGGATGGCCGCAGTTGGGTGCGTAAAGGGTTGGAAGCTGGATTGACGGCCGGGATTGAGCTGGTGTGGACCAAAAGGCGCACTTTGACGGTTTATCTGAATATTGTGGAGTTTGGCGACGGTATTTTCGGCGTTGAGGCCGCGGCGCAGCGTTTCTTCCATAAGCCTGCTAGCCGGTTAAGCGCTTCTGAAGCGGCTATGCTGGCGGCAGTGTTGCCGAATCCACATCGCTTTAAGGCAAATGCACCCTCAGGCTATGTAATTAGCCGCCAACAGTGGATCTTACGCCAAATGCGTCAGCTGGGCGGCAAAACTTTCCTACAGGAAAATGCGCTGTAAAACGGCCGCTAGGTTGAGTTGGCAGAAACAAAAAGGGCTTAGTATCAACTAAGCCCTTTTGCTTTTAAGTGAGTAAATTACTGAACGTAGGTAAAGGCGGTGGTGACGTGTTTTACGCCGCCAACTTTACTGGCGATCTGCGCGGCAGATTGTCCTTCTTGCTGCGTAACCAGGCCGAGTAGGAACACTTCGCCATTTTCGGTGGTGACTTTGACGTTAGAAGATTTAACCGAATCACTGGTGAGTATTTGCGAACGAACCTTAGTGGTAATCCAGGTATCTGATGAAGCGGTGCCCAGATCGACCGGTTTGCCCAGACGAATCTCGTTGTACACTTCACTGGTGCCTTCAACGCCAGCGGCTATTTGCTTGGCTCGGGTTGCCAGTTCGGTCGTCGGTGCTTGCCCGGTTAGCAGTACTTTGCCTTGGTAAGCCGTAGCGACGACGCGGGCTTCTTTTTTCAGTTGCTGGTCTTTGCTCAATGCGTTGGTCACTCGGGCTTCTAGTGTGCCGTCGTCAACTTGAGTACCGACGCTGCGAGGGTCAGTTGCGGATTTGGTCGCCACGGCGGCGCTGCCAACTACGACGGCACCAACACAGCCTTGTAATAGCAATGCGCTAAACAGCACGGCAAAAAATGGGAAACTAACCTTCATTTATGCTCCTTTAATCGTCCTGATGAGGGAATAGGGTGTTATCAATCAGATCACACAAACAATTCACTGTAAGCATGTGCATTTCCTGCACCCGAGCGCTGCGGTGAGAAGGAATGCGAATTTCAACATCCTGCTGGCCTAACAGACCTGCCAGTTCACCACCGTCGTAACCCGTAAGCGCGACAATCGTCATATCGCGGGTTACGGCTGCTTCAACTGCTTTCACAATATCACGGCTGTTACCACGAGTGGAAATTGCCAGCAGAACGTCTCCGGCCTGGCCTAAAGCACGCACTTGCTTGGCGTAAACCTCTTCATGCAAACGGTCATTGGCAATCGCGGTCAACACCACATTATCGGCATTTAGTGCGATAGCTGGCAGGCTTGGCCGTTCGGTTTCGAATCGGTTGATCATACTGGCGGCGAAATGCTGGGCGTTTGCCGCCGAGGTTCCATTGCCGCAGCAAAGAATCTTGTTACCATTCAGTAGTGATTGAACCAGCATCATCGCCGCTCGTGATATCGCGTCAGGTAAGGCTTCCGCCGCAGCAATCTGGGTTTGAATACTCTCGGTAAAACAGACTTTGATTCTATCCAGCACGTTGATTTAACCCACTCAGTAAAATGAATTGCCCGGCTTTGGCCGGAGAAAAATGATCAATCCGTATTGAAAGCATTAGGCAACCATTCTAACTGGTTACCGGTAATCGCAAAAACATCAAAACGGCAAGATGATGTGTCAAAACTGGCTCCGCGCTGCGCCAGCCAAACCGCTGCAGCACGTAATAACCTTTGCTGTTTGGTATGAGTCACGCTGGCAGCGGCACCGCCAAAGGTCGCATTCCGACGAAAACGCACCTCGACAAATACCCAAGTCGCACCGTCGCGCATAATAAGATCTATCTCGCCGCCGCGAACGCTCACATTGGCAGAATGAAAGACCAGACCGGCTTGTTCCAGATGGCGGCGAGCCAGCCGTTCATAATTTGCGCCAATATCCCTTTGGCTCATGTTTTAATCCATTATTTTCGCCCCCGACCGGAAACGGGGGCGCTAAAGTCAGGTTGAAAACGCCGGTTATTGCGCCGGAACAACCATTCCCTGGCGGTATAGCAACCAAGGCAGTTTACGGTTAACCACGCAGTTTGATGATGCGGTCAGTTCACCGGTAGAGCCTGATACCTTAAAGCCTGGAATCTGGCGCATTTCAGCAAAGTGGTTAGACAATGTCCAAGCATCCATCCCCATGGCATACAAACGAACCAGCGAATAGTCGTTAGCAAACTTGGAGGAAGCCTGCTGCATCAACGCAGGGTTGGCGCCGGCCATCAGCGGAATATCGCTGAACTGAACGCCTTCCATTTCCAGACGGTAATCCGGGCCTGCACCAGCCTGATAACTGCGCGAGCTGGCGTACAGCGATGGTTTGCTGCGAGTGGTGGTCGCCATATCGATCATAGGTTTAATCAGCGTCAGCTCGTCCGGCGTTGCCACGATATACACGGCATCCACGTTCCCGCCTGCGGAAGTAGAAACCACCGGCGCGTCAACCGGCGGTGCCGGGATAGTCAAACCGGCGATAGTCACTGATTGCGGAGCCGCTGTCGGTGTAACAGAAATTGGTTGGCCGGTCAGACGAATACCCGCGCCGCTGTTGATGGACTGCTTCAACTCTGCGGTGGAACCAAAGCTCTGCTGTAGTACGGTCTGGCCGCCTTGCTTCTGCCATTCTTCAGCAAAGGCTTTGGCGATACGATCGCCAAAAGCACCGCGAGGGGTTAGCAACAGCGGCATTTGCTTTTGCTGTTGCCATAAATGATGGGCGGCATCGCGCGCTTCATCTTCCGGCGACAGAGCGAAGTAACAGATATTTGGGCTGTCTTTGGCGGTTTCTGGCTGATTTAGCGCCAGAATATTCAGCGTGGTCGGCGTGGCGGTTAATTGCTCAACGTCTGGTTTCAGCAACGGGCCGACAACCAGCGTGGCACCATCTTGCTGTGCCTGAGCTAGCAGCGCAGCGATTGGCTGAGAAGTGGTGTCATAGACTTTAACCTGTGCATTGCTGGCAGCGACAGGTGCGGCAACTGGAGCCGGGGCTTCCGGCGTTGCGGCGGCCTCACCGTCCACTGGCGCGCTTGCGTCAATGGTCGGTTCTGCGGTTGGTGCAGGTGCTGGCAGGCCGCTTTGAGCCGCCATAAAACCTTGCTGAATAGCTTCGCCAAATACTTTTGCCTGACCGCTTAATGGCAGCAGCAGCGCAATTTTAGCGGTGGACGCCTGAGTGAAGTTCACAATCTGAGTTAGCTGCGCAGGCAATGATTTCGCCGCCGGATTTTGCGGATAGCGAGTTTGCCAGTCTTTGATCGCCGCTTTCAATAAATCAGGGTTCTGTCGGTTATCCTGATATACGTGCAACAGATCCAGCCAGCCTTGCAGGACATTTTCATTGGCATTGATCACCAGCGTATTCAAATCCTGAGGCGTCAGTTGCGCCAGCGCCAGCCAAGTGGCATCGATGTTATCCTGATGAGCCTTATCTTTAAGCAGTGGTTCCTGAGCGATATAGGCGCGAATCAGCGGCAGAGTCGGTTTACCCTGACTGGCGCCGATCAGCGCCTGATAATAGCGAACCTGCTGATTTGCCGATAATGTGCTGGCGTCTAATTTAGCCAGTATTGCAGCGGCGGCAGGTGCATTTTTCTGTGCAACCAATAACTCGGCGGCCAGCAACTGTTGTTCCTGACGCTGAGTGTCGCTCATTTTTTCAGGCAATGTATTCAGTTGCTCACTGGCTTGCGGCAGCTTCCCTTCACGTAGCAGGGCACGAATGGCGAGTAATTGCCAGTCAGCCTTGTTATCATCACTACTTTGCTGCAATTGTTGCAGGTAATAATCAGAGTTCGCGCTTGCTTCGTCCTGTATATTTGACGGCGGCGGAGTCTGTGGGGCCAGGCCAGAACAGCCAGCCAAGACAAGAGCGGCCAGAACAGCAGGAATGAAAATTCCTGCTTTGGTACGAACGGATGTTGAGGAAAGCATACTGTATCCAGTGATGTTTTTTTCAAGATGCTCAATATTAAATCGGTAATCCGGATGAAACAATGAATCAACACGATCGAGCAGTGATTTCTGCATCTACGCTTTACGTGGTACCCACCCCCATCGGTAACTTAGGGGACATCACCCACCGGGCGTTAGAGGTACTGAAAAGCGTTGATTTGATTGCGGCAGAAGATACGCGCCACACGGGTTTGCTGTTGCAACACTTTGCTATCAACGCGCGCCTGTTTGCGCTTCATGACCATAACGAACAACAAAAAGCTGACCAACTGCTGGCGAAGCTACAGGAAGGCCAAAGTATAGCTCTGGTTTCCGATGCGGGAACACCATTAATCAACGATCCCGGCTACCATTTGGTGCGCCGCTGTCGTGAAGCGGGTATTCGGGTCGTACCTTTGCCCGGAGCTTGCGCTGCTATAGCTGCGTTGTCAGCTGCGGGGATTGCTTCAGATCGTTTTTGCTACGAAGGCTTTTTGCCAGCAAAAACCAAAGGCCGTAAGGATACCTTGCAGGCGCTGATTGAGGAACCACGAACGCTTATTTTCTATGAATCGACCCATCGTCTCTTGGAAAGTTTGCAGGACATGGTGACGGTGCTCGGCCCACAACGCTACGTGGTTTTGGCGCGAGAGTTGACCAAAACCTGGGAGTCAATCCACGGTGCGCCAGTGGGCGAATTGCTGGCTTGGGTGCAGGAAGATGACATGCGCCGCCGGGGTGAAATGGTGCTGATTGTCGAAGGACACAAAGCGCTGGCTGACGATGCATTGCCGGCTGAGGTACTGCGCACTCTGGCATTACTGCAAAAAGAGCTTCCACTAAAGAAAGCTGCGGCGCTGGCGGCAGAAATCCACGGCGTGAAGAAAAATGCCTTATATCGCTATGCGCTCAACCAGCAGAGCGATGCGGAAGAGACAGAAGAAGACGCAGCGCAGTAATGTGCAAAGCCGGGCGCGATGTCCGGCTTTTATCAGGCTCTTTACCCATTATTTCCAACCGTGATGCCAGCCATGCCCAGGGTGATACCAGCCCCACGAATGGCCTTCATGATAGCGCCAAACATAGCCCGGCCCTGGCATTGGATATTCAGGAGCGACATAAACTATGCCCGGCGGTACCACAAATTCAGATTCGCGATAGCGAGCGGGTTCCACCACACAGCTACTGAGCAAAAAAATTGCGGCAAGTGGAGCAATGAACAGCGCGATACTTTTCATAGTACAGCTCCTAGAACGCTCGAGTGAAATGTTGGCCTGACAGTTCTAATTCTAGCTAATAAATTCTGCGTATTGTTTTGATCGAAAAGGTAATTTTTGTCAGCATCTTTACAATTATCTATGAGTTTGTTGAGCTGTAATAAAGTGAAAATAGGTCATTCACGCGGTATCGGAGGAAGAGAACATATCGCGCCATACATTGACCCAATTGCGCGGGTAACGGCTTCATTTATTATCGCATATGCAAAACAGAGTTAAGCCACGTTCGATAAAATCACTTTGTTTGATAATTAATCACTATAAATCTTTGTTTCAAGTGAAAGATGACATTCCGCTTCAATGTGACTATAATCCGCCGCGGAGTTGACTAGACAGTCGCCGCTTCACTGCCGTCCCTCTCGGGGGAGACAGGTGGAGGGGAGGAAAGTCCGGGCTCCATAGGGCAGGGTGCCAGGTAACGCCTGGGGGGCGCAAGCCTACGACAAGTGCAACAGAGAGCAAACCGCCGATGGCCCGCGCAAGTGGGATCAGGTAAGGGTGAAAGGGTGCGGTAAGAGCGCACCGCGCGGCTGGCAACAGTCCGTGGCATGGTAAACTCCACCCGGAGCAAGGCCAAATAGGGGTTCACATGGTACGGCCCGTACTGAACCCGGGTAGGCTGCTTGAGCCAGTGAGCGATTGCTGGCCTAGAGGAATGACTGTCCACGACAGAACCCGGCTTACCGGTCAACTCCCTCTATTATAGAGCCCCTTGTGAGGTTATCCTCACAAGGGGTTTTTTATTGGGTGATTGACTACTGCGCGTCGCCCTAAAATTCAATGGAGTGTAATTTCTTCGGTTCTTGACGTGATAAGTCAGCAACACTAATACGGATGCGAGTGAAAGCGTGCCGCTGGGGTCGTAGCGGCGTGAGCCGCCGGAGCGCCCCTCGGTGCGCTAAGCTCGAGCCTGTAAGGTGACAGGCTACTGCGCGTCGCCATTTTGGGCTGACGCAGTGCTCAGAATCCTCACCTACTTTGTGTAGGTTCCGGTTCCTACGTGCTGGGCGCACCCCAACTCGGCTAGCTCGCGACGTCCTAAAATCCAGCGTGATGCGATCTTTGAGGATTCAGCTGTTATTTGAATCAGTACCTATACCGGCAGGTCGATTAACAGCGCGCGTAGCGGCGTTTTGGCTTTAATGGTGAGCTGCTGCTCTTCCTGAACAAAGGCGCCGTCGCCGCAGGTCAGACGCTGAAGATCGCTGGTCTGCGAACCTTCCACTTCTACGGTGCCGTGAATTGACTGTAAATACGCCCGTTGACCGTGAAGCTGAATGCTATGTTCATCTCCCGCCGCCATATCCAAATGGTGAATCCACATCTGCTGACGCAGCTTCAGACTCCCCTGATCGCCATCAGGCGAAGCCAGTAAACGATATGATTCATTGCCTAGCGCTAGACGCTGACTCGAATCAGTATCCTGCTCAGGGCAGGCATTCAGCCACAGCTGAATCCGGGTTAATGGCTTACAGCCACTCAAATTATGCTCGCTGTAACTCACCTCAGACTGCGGCGAAAATAAAATAACATCGCCTTCTTTTCCCTGTACATGATTACCCAAACTGTCTCTGTACTCCGCTTCACCCTGTAAGATCAGGTTGAGAATATCTACCTGAGGATAAGTTCGTGGCTGAAACGCTGCGCCGGGTGCGAGAACTTCCTGATTGAGCACTCGCAATGAAGCGTAGCCCAGCAGTTTGGGATCGAAATAATGACCGAAAGAAAAGGTATAGCGGGCCTGTAACCAACCAAAGTCAGCTTGCCCGCACTGTTTTGCCGTTCTGCATGTGATCATGACGATGATTGCCCCTATAAATTGATAGACAAATGGTAAGCGTCTGGACGCAGGATTGTTAGCCAGTTAATCTGGTCGGTATATTCAAATTTCCTGACTGAGAAAACTGATGGCCAAAGATCGGGCGTTAACGCTAGAAGCGCTGCGGGTAATGGATGCGATTGATCGTCGAGGCAGCTTTGCCGCTGCCGCTGATGAACTGGGTCGAGTGCCTTCGGCCCTCAGCTACACCATGCAGAAGCTTGAAGAAGAGCTGGATGTGGTGCTATTTGACCGCTCCGGGCATCGCACTAAATTCACAAATGTTGGTCGGATGCTACTGGATCGCGGCCGGGTGTTATTGGAAGCTGCCGATAAACTGACTACCGATGCTGAAGCGCTGGCGCGGGGTTGGGAAACACACATCACAATTGTGAGTGAGGCGTTGTCGCCCGCCTGGAAACTGTTCCCGCTTATCGACAAACTGTCGCTCAAGGCCAATACGCAGGTTTCAATTTTGACTGAGGTTCTGGCCGGAGCCTGGGAGCGATTGGAGCAGGGGCGTGCTGATATTGTTATCGCACCAGATATGCATTTCCGCGCTTCTTCAGAAATCAATTCACGAAAATTATATAAAGTAACCAGCGTCTACGTGGCCAGCCCAGATCATCCAATCCATCAGGAACCGGAGCCGCTCTCGGAAGTGACTCGGGTTAAATATCGAGGTATTGCCGTGGCAGATACCGCTCGCGAGCGCCCGGTCATTACCGTTCAGTTATTGGATAAACAGCAGCGTTTAACGGTCAGTACTATTGAAGATAAACGACGCGCGTTGCTGGCCGGATTAGGCGTGGCGACCATGCCTTATGAAATGGTCGAAAAAGATATCGAAGCGGGTCGCTTACGGGTTGTTGGGCCGGAGTACAGCCGAGAAGTGGATATTATTATGGCCTGGCGGCGAGACAGTATGGGCGAGGCTAAGTCCTGGTGCCTGCGGGAAATTCCTAAATTACTGGGGCGCGGTTAGGAATATAGTGAGACGGGCGCTGGTCGCCCGTCCGAGTAAAAAAGGTATAACAGGGTATTGGGTTAGACTATTACTCTGAACCAAAACGAACATCTCGCCCGTGGGCCGACAATAAATCCTGTTCTGGCCCGACGGAAATAATACCGTAGGGATTAATCGTGGCATGACTACGATAATAATGATTGCGAATATGTGGCAAGCTAACGGTGCCAGCAATGCCTGGCATCTGGTAAATATCTCGTAGGAAACCGAATAAGTTCGGATAATCACTAATTCGGCGTTTATCACATTTAAAGTGGGTGACATAGACAGGATCAAAACGAACTAAAGTGGTCCACAAACGTAAATCAGCTTCAGTCAGTTGATTGCCAGTTAAATAACGCTGCTGGTCCAGAATTAATTCCAATTTATCCAACGCCACAAACAACGTATTTACCGCTTCATCGTAGGCGTTCTGGCTGGTGGCAAAACCGGCTTTGTATACACCATTATTTACCGCATCGTAGACCCAACCGTTAATTTCTTCGATTTCCTCACGCAGCGCTTCGGGATAATAATCCCCCTTGGCGGCACCTACACCATCAAATGCACTATTAAAAATACGCATGATATCGGCGGATTCGTTGCTAACGATGGTTTGCTGCTGCTTATCCCAAAGTATGGGGACGGTCACTCGTCCGCTATAAGTGGGTTCTGCACGTAAATACAACTGGTAGAGGTAATCCGATTGGTAAAGGGAATCTCCGGTGGTATCAGGGACGTCGGTGCTAAAGGTCCAACCTTTATCCAACATTAATGGATGTACGACTGAAACCGGAATAAGGGATTCTAACCCTTTAAGGCTGCGCATTAATAAAGCGCGATGCGCCCAAGGGCAGGCAAGGGAAACGTATAAATGATAACGATCTTTTTCCGCATTAAAGCCGCCGCGGCCGTGAGGGCCGGGCTGGCCATCAGGGGTTATCCAATGACGGAATTGTGAGGTGCTACGTTTGAAATGGCCGCCGGTTGACTTAGTGTCGTACCAGATGTCTTGCCAAACGCCGTCAACTAGTTGTCCCATTGGGTACTCCTGTGTATTTAGAGGTAATCACGAATTTTATAGCGCAGAGAGCAGAGGAAGGCGAAATAAGTTTGGATTAGCAACGCCGTATTAATCCATTCGTCAGTAAGGCGACAAAATAACAACGCCCTACCATCAGATAGGGCGTCGGATATTAGCCGCGGGGGAAAGTTACCACTTTTTGCCCAGCAGACGGTCAATACTGAATGCGCCAGGACCTGCAACGGCCAGCACCAGGAAGCCACCGGCGATGGTCAGGTTTTTCATGAACATCAGCTGGTTTACGCCTTCCGCAAAGTTTGTGTGGAAAATCAGCGCGGTTAACAACGTGAAGCCCGCGGTAAACAGAGCGGTAGTACGGGTCAGGAAACCAAACAGAATCGCTAGACCGCCGCCAAATTCCAGCAAGATAGTCAATGGCAAGAAGAAGCCGGGAACGCCCATCATCTGCATATATTGCTGAGTTCCAGCATAGGCATCGCCCATTTTTCCGTAACCGGCAACAATAAACAGAATTGGCATCAGAATACGTGCAACCAACAGACCGGTATCTTGTAATTTATTCATCGACTACTTACTCCAAATAAGGGTTGATGCTAATGCTTAACATTAGCGGCAATATTTCGTGGCAATCCGTTGGCTTTCCAGCTTCATACCGGGTTGATGAATAATATGTTAGTAGGGAGGTAGGAAAGTTGTTAGCAAGTAATACTGTTTGTTTTTATCAAAAAAATTGATGGGTTTAACAAAAAGTGCGAAAAAGGTTAGCCGATAAAGATAAGTGGAAGGGTTGAGAATAAAAAATAAATAATAAATTGAATGAGTTAATAAAACTCGCCGTCTGAGACAGTGGCGACAGGCGAGTTTAGCGGGAAGAAAATGTGCGACGGAAAAGTCGGAAGGTACCCCACGCGCTTAACGCCCTGCGGGACCAGCGAATCATTCGGCTGGGATGGCGAACGCCATAAACTGCGATCAGACTGGAACCCAGAACCAGAAACTTACGCATTTCAAGAATTTTGAGCCAGCCGCGATCATAAGGCGCGGTCACTTCAATCCAGTGTGCCGCGCTGTTAGCCAGATCCAGGCGTTGCTGTTCAATCTGACGCAGCAACTTTTCCTTCTCTAACCGTAACTGGCGGCTCACTGGTCTTTCTCCAATAATTCCCGATCGATTTCCAATTGTTGACGGGTAGAACCCAAAAACGTGGAACGACGAGCTTTAACCAGCGTCCAGATAACACCTATCAACGCTAGCCCCAACAGCACGCCGGTGGTGATAGCCAAAGCCATAAAGCGGTAGACGGGATCAACGGCCCACATCATTAACACCAGCAGGCTCATTAAACCAAAAGCGGTTAATAGCAGAGTGATTCCGGCCATTATCAGCAACTGAATCAGCGTTGCCTTTTCCTCTTCCAGCTCAATTACCGCCAGTCGAACGCGGGTTTCAACCATGCCAACCACGATAGTGGCGATGCGATGGATGGTATCAAGGACCCCTTTACCGGGGCCCTGTGTGCGAGGTTGCTCTGCCATAATTAGCGACGAGACAACAGAACGCCCAATACCACGCCAACTGCGGCACCGATACCAACACCTGTCCAAGGGTTGTCATGAACGTAGTTATCAGCCTTGTCGGCGATTTCTTTGGTCTGAGCCGCAATTTTGTCGCCGGTTTCGCTCAGGCGCTCACGAGTGTCCTTTAGGGCACTCTCAGCTTTGGATCGTAATTTATCTAACTCAGCTTTTGGCTTATCAGAGGAGGAATGCAAAACTTCTTCCAATGTATCTGCCAGTGATTTGAGTTCGGCGCGCAAATTTTCAGCGTTTTTATCTTGTGCCATATAAATAACTCCTTAACATAACTGAGAAGAATATCTAACATAGCGGATTTTCTGAGCGGTTGAAAGGCCAACCTGTGGAAAATCATGCTAATCCGCCTGCGGATTCGTCCTAAAAAACACCATAAAATGGCTTTTTAACCAGATTTTTGACTACCAAAAGCGATGAATAATATCTATTCAGCCTGAAGTTGCTTTAGCTCGGTTTGGGCTTCGTCCAGCTTCTTCTGCTTTTTGGCGATTTTCTTTGCGTCACCGGTTTCCTGCGCCTGCTTCAGCTCTTGCTGACGCTCGGCAACTTTCTGCTGTTTCTGAGCAACTTTTTGCTGATGCTCAGCCTGTAAACCGGCTTCAGTACAGTTGGATTTCACTTCTTTCAGAGCCGTTTCCAGCCCGGCAACGCGCTGGGTATTACCATGCTGTTTGGCATAATCGATCTGCTGCTGAATTTCTTTCGCTTTGATATCGCAGCCGTTAGCGGTAGCAGCCTGAGCCAGGCCGCAGAATGCAACAACCGGTAAAACCAGCAGAAGGGAATGGCGTAACAACATAATATTTCTTCCTTTTTGCAGCCTGAAGACAACGGTGTGTCTTAGTTCCATGCCGCTTAATAAATGGGACATATCAGTAATGGCGATAACCGCACTTAAGTTAAGCATAGCGCTGAATAGAACATCGCCCAAGTTTTCTATTGGGTTATATTGGGGAATCCCTTTCATTTTTCAAATTGTTGCGTGGTTAGCGGCAGCGCGAAACCTATCGGTTACATATCGAAGAGTAATCAGAGCACGCGGGGAGAAATGACATCAGAGGGACGGGGGAGAGTTTCCCCCGACAGAGGATTGAGCTAGCCTATTTTTTGCGTATCACCGCCAAACTTTGGCAGCCAGCTATGACGTTTGGTTGATTCACTCAGCACGATGACGTAGCCCTTCGGCAAAATAGCCTGCAATGCTTCAATGGCTTCTTTCTGCTGCTCCGGTGATTCCAGACTTACCACCAAACTATCGGCCTCCGGCGTAATGCTTTTAATCCGAATGCCTCGTTCGTCCAGATGTTGATAAAGGTAGAAGCCGTCCGGAAGACTCAGCCCTTGTTGATTAGGGCTGATTTTCAGGGCGCTTTCAGTATGCAGTATCACGGGGGTAAACAGCGCGACAAGCACCAGCATACCTAACGCTAGCACCGCATAGTGCCAGCGTGGGCGGCGCAAACGAGCCAGAAGCTGGATCACGCCTGATTTCCTTTATCACCCTGCACGCTGCGCTTTTTACGCCACAGTACGTACAGAGAACCAAATAGGCCGATAAACAATAACGCTAGCGGTAGCAGCATTAGGAAGAACATGACTTCATCTTCGTATTTGCGGAATACCGGCGTTTTACCCAACGCGAACCCCAATGTAGTCAGAATCAGTACCCAAAGCAGGCCGCTGACCCAGTTAAAGAACTGGAAACGAGCGTTGCTCAGGCCAGAAAGGCCAGCAATTGTGGGTAACAGTGTCCGGACGAAAGCTAAAAAACGGCCAATTAGCAGGGCGGACAAACCGTGGCGGTGGAATAAATTATGCGCGCGGGTGTGATAGTGAGCAGGTAAATGGGATAACCAACCCTGCACTATCTTGGTATTTCCCAGCCATCTTCCCTGTATGTAGCTGACCCAACAGCCTAAACTGGCGGCGGTAGTCAGAACCACTAGCGTGACCGGGAAACTCATTGCCCCTTTGGCAATCAGTACGCCGACCAGAATCAGCAGGCTATCGCCGGGTAAAAATGCTGCTGGCAGCAGGCCATTTTCCAGAAATAGTATGACAAACAGCAGGATATAAATGGCCCACACCAACGAAGGGTTAGCGAGTGTTTCGTAGTCCTGCTGCCACAAGGCATGTAAGAGTTCTTTAATGATATCCATCTGGTATTCCTAAAACGTCATTGTTTTTGTTGCGCTCACGCGGCGGTTCAGATAAAGGTGCTGATACTTCCAAAGTGAACCAATCCGTTGATGCGTATGCAGTAAATCTATTTTTTGCTTATAAATTTTTATGACAATGGAAACAGAATTGCGGCGTCGTGATAAGTCAGTGCACCGCTGTACAGGATATTACTCTCTTTCCAGCCGCCCACGCGATTTTGCTGCGCAGCTGAATGAAGCATCCAGCGGCCAGATTGGCGTAATGGTGACGGTTGTCGGGACTGCTTATAGATTTCTTTTGCCTGAGCATTGCGTGAAGTTAGGAACCAGGACGGATGCCAACTCAGGTTTACCCATAAAGTATTGCCTGTTCCGGTGAATTTAGATGTGCTCAGACGGTTTTTAATTGAGAAATTTTTGATCCGCTTGCCAAGACGCAGCTGGTCGGGCAATGGCGCATTATGTCGGAAGACGTTTTGAGTAATGAATTCAACATTAATGTATTGAATTGCGGCGCGCTGAAGGGCGGTATAAGAAACGTCCTGCGTGGAATCAGAATGCCCAGCCAATAGCGGCTTGCTGGCGACCGAACCGGTCCAGCAAGAAACAGCAATAAGCAGGATCAACAACCAGCGCATCTTTCGCGTTTCGCTCCCAAAGTGGCGGGAAAAAAAAGAGCAGTCACTTTAGCAAAATAGCAGGATATGAAACAGGGAAATATAGGCGTTAATTGATGGTTTATTGTACCGCTTTTAAGAAATAGCTTCTCTGCTTACATTTGCTGACAGATCTCGACATTTACTGACTAGAGTGATCCCGCCAATGCAAGGTTATAAGAGGGAAACCGCAATTTTTGCAGGCGGTATCCCTTTTATTTTTCGATTCTTCCTGCGGAAAAACGTAGGTAATAGTAGCGGGGAGACTATTCAGCTCAGGCTTTGCTGTTTATCGTCATATTGTTGGCCGCAAGATTATCCAGATGAACCACTGGATTTTCTGCAAATAAATAACGATCGACGTTAAATTCGAAATCATCAGTGGTGGCATGGAACAGCATTTGCTTGGTGTTTTCCAGATGCTGCCACATTGCCAGTTTGCTGGCATAAGGATCTTTACGCATTAACGCTTTCAGGATCTGATCGTGATCTTCGCACCAGCTCTCAATGGATTTATCGTCAATGTGCTCATGCAGTTTGATCCAATACGGATTATGCACCCGTTGGCTCCACATTTTCTCGACGATAGTGGCCATCGCGGTATTTTGGGTAGCCAGAGCGACCTGCACATGGAATTTCAAATCCCATTGTGAATCCCGAAAACGATCTTCCTGACGAGCGTGTTCCTGTATTTCAATCAGTTTGACTATATCCTGACGAGTGATTTGCGTTGCTGCAAACTCGGCGATATTGCTTTCAATTAACTGGCGCGCCTGAAGTAGCTCAAAAGGACCGGCAGCAGCGAACTCAATTTCATTGCTTGGCATGACCAAATGCTTCTGCTGATTGGACATGACGTGGATGCCAGAGCCTTTGCGTACTTCTACGTAGCCCTCGACTTCCAGCATAATAATCGCTTCACGGACGACGGTTCTGCTGACATTCATTTCTTCCGAAATATAGCGCTCAGCAGGCAACTTATCGCCAACCTGATACACACCAGCTTCGATGCGTCGTTTTAACTCTGCGGCCAACTGTTGGTATAACCGTCTGGTATCTGTGAATTCCATGATTAAGGCTCTTGGATCAATTGAGGCAGATAATGTTATGACTCAGTGTTGTCAGGGCTTGGAGGCTATCCCGAACGGCATATCTCGCGGACTTGTTATACCACTTATTCCCGATTGGTTCTAGCTATTGCTATCACAGATATACTTAACCAAAGGTAGTGTAGGGCGGAGAAAAACAAACCCGGCAAGCTTCTGCCGGGCTAGTGTGTGCGCAGTGCGTCACTCTTGGAGAACGTCGCCGGACGGGTTAATTTTGCTCAGCCGGTGCTTGTTGTATCGGATCTGTCTGTGAGTCATCGGCAGGGCGATTTTGCAGCACCGTCCAGATAACGATGACTGCCAGTACGTCGAACACCGCCAGCGCGGCAAATAGTGGGCTGAAGCCCAACGTATCTGCTAATGCGCCAACCACCAGAGCAAACAGCGTACTGGCAGTCCAGGCTGCCATGCCGGTTAACCCGTTGGCAGTGGCGACTTCGTTACGACCGAAGACATCGGAAGACAGGGTAATCAGCGCGCCAGATAGAGACTGGTGAGCAAAACCACCGATACACAGCAGAGCAATAGCGACATAAGGACTAGTGAACAGGCCGATAGTGCCAGGCGCAATCATTAGCAGACCGCCCATAGTCACAACCAATTTACGAGAAACAATCAGATTCACTTTCAGGTATTTTTGGAACAACGGAGGCAGATAGCCACCGAGAATACAGCCAAGGTCAGCAAACAGCATTGGCATCCAGGCAAACATCGCAATTTCTTTCAGGTTAAAGCCATAGGCTTTGAACATGAATAGTGGAATCCAGGCATTGAACGTCCCCCAAGCCGGTTCTGCCAGAAAGCGTGGGATGGCTATACCCCAGAATTGGCGGTTACGGATAATCTGCATTGCAGACATCTTTTTCGAGTTGGAGGTGGAGTGGTGAGCTTCCTGACCGCTGAGAATATAGTCCCGTTCTTCATCCGTCAGTCGTTTCTGATCTTTCGGGTGTTTATAGAAAATTAACCAACAGATAGCCCAAATCAGGCTGAGCACACCGGTAATGATGAAAGCCATTTGCCAGCTGTGCATGACTATAGCCCAGACCACTAACGGTGGAGCAATCATTCCGCCAATGGATGAACCGACGTTAAAATAACCAACGGCAATAGAACGCTCTTTCGCCGGGAACCATTCGCTACTGGCTTTCAAGCCTGCGGGGATCATGGCTGCTTCAGCTGCACCCACGGCACCACGGGCAATGGCCAGGCCGCCCCAACTGCTGGCTAACGCGGTACCCATACAGAATATCGCCCACATAACGGCGAACATGGCGTAGCCGATTTTGGTTCCCATGACGTCCAGTACGTAACCTGCAACCGGCTGCATCAAAGTGTAAGCGGCGGAATAAGCGGCGATAATATAAGAATACTGTTGCGTAGTGATATGTAGCTGTTCTTGAAGCGTAGGTGCGGCGACGGCGATGGCGTTACGTGTCAGATAACCCAAAATCGTGCCCATGGTGACCAAGGCTATCATGTACCAGCGTAACCCTTTAATTTTACGCATTTCTAAATCTCTCCCAGTCTCTAAGATTACTGCTATGGAGTGCTGTCTGGCGGCAGTCCATGGCGCAATTTGGTCCATCCAGTCGATGCCCGTGCACCCGGTGGTACCTAAACGCTCCTTTTTTGATCGTGTCTCTCAACGCCGAGGGGGTTAAATCAAGCTGATGCCCCTAAGGTTGCGATGCCTGGTATCACCACGGTCCTAAGCCGTTAGAAAAATGACACTGACGATGTATCCCTTCACCGACGACCTGTAATTTTTTCGATTTGGTTTCCCCTGAACTCTCATGATGCGTATCCATAAGACAACTCAGGGCGACGCAACAATAACTTGTCATACAGATTTAAAAGTTGAGTGACATCACAAAAACCACTTTTCAATTAGGGAATAATAGAACTCGTCAGCCTTAGTGCTGCAAGGGACTAAATAATAGAAAATGTTGAGTATTTGTTCATTTTGTTAGGTTTTTGCGATCACTGTCTTGTAAAAAGTGCTGGACGGTAAGTGGAATTGGTGTGATAACTTCGCGATAACAGAAAACAGTGCTCTACGATGTAGCCATGTGAGGAAGCCAATATGTCGCAGTTTTTAACCGAAGATTTTTTGCTGGATACCGAGTTTGCCCGTCGTCTGTATCACGATTATGCAAAAGATCAGCCGATTTATGACTATCACTGCCATTTACCACCGGAACAAATCGCAGAAGACTATCGTTTTAAGAACCTGTATGACATCTGGCTGAAGGGCGATCACTATAAATGGCGCGCTATGCGTACCAACGGCGTTGCCGAACGATTCTGTACTGGCGATGCCAGCGATCGGGAAAAATTCGAAGCTTGGGCCGCAACCGTCCCTCACACAATTGGCAATCCTCTGTATCACTGGACTCATCTGGAATTACGTCGTCCTTTCGGTATTACCGGCAAACTGCTTTCGCCGAAAACATCGGAAGAAATCTGGCAACGTGGCAATGAGCTGTTGGCTCAACCGGCTTTCTCTGCGCGCGGTATCATGCAACAGATGAATGTCAAAATGGTCGGCACCACCGATGATCCTATTGACGATCTGCGCCACCACAAAGCTATCGCCGCGGATGGCAGCTTTAACATCAAAGTGTTGCCAAGTTGGCGTCCGGATAAAGCCTTCAATATTGAAGCCGCCGGTTTTCGCGATTACCTGAAGCTGCTGGAAGCTGCGGCAGATACGTCTATAAGTAAATTCTCCGACCTGTGCGACGCATTGAACAAACGTATGGATCACTTTGCCGCTCACGGCTGTAAAGTCTCTGACCATGCGTTGGACGTGGTGGTCTATGGTGAAGCAGACGAAACGACGCTCGACGGTATTCTAGCTCGTCGTCTGACGGGAACTCAGCCAACGCTGGAAGAAGTGGCTCAGTTTAAAACCGCTGTGTTGCTATTTTTATCTGGTGAATATCATCGTCGTGAATGGGTTCAGCAATATCACATCGGTGCGCTGCGTAATAACAACAGTCGCATGTTCAATCTGGTTGGCCCAGATATCGGTTTTGACTCGATTAATGACCAGCCGCTGGCTCAGCCGCTTTCCCGTTTGCTGGATGCGCAAGGTCTGCGTAATGCGCTACCGAAAACGATCCTGTACTGCCTGAATCCACGCGATAACGAAGTCATTGGCACTATGGTCGGCAATTTCCAGGGCGAAGGTGCCGCAGGGAAAATGCAGTTCGGTTCCGGCTGGTGGTTCAACGATCAAAAAGACGGTATGCAGCGCCAAATGACCCAACTGGCGCAGCTGGGTTTGCTAAGCCGCTTTGTCGGTATGCTGACCGATAGCCGCAGCTTCCTCTCTTATACACGTCATGAATATTTCCGCCGAATACTGTGTCAGATGATTGGCCGCTGGGTGGCAGGTGGTGAAGCACCGGCAGACATTGAACTGCTGGGTGCGATGGTGAAAAACATCTGTTTCGATAACGCCAAACAGTATTTCACTATCGAATTGTAATGTGCCAAGCGGGAGCGCCAATCGGCCTCCCGCCTTTCAAACTTTTGCTTAATTCAACGCTGTCTGCGGGACGGAAAGCGACGGGCTGTGCATATGATGCCGGTTTATCGCCCGTGGCCTGTCTATGGCGGAACGCGTTATGAGGTAGATCAACATGCTAACCCTGAACCGTCGTGATTTTCCCGGCCGCAGTTACCCTGACAAAGTTATTCAATTTGGCGAAGGCAATTTCCTGCGCGCCTTTGTCGATTGGCAACTGGACCTTTTGAACGAACATACCGATCTTAACGCTGGGATCGTAGTGATCCGGCCAATAGATACGGATTTTCCTCCGTCCTTGAGTACGCAGGATGGCCTGTATACCACGGTCATTCGCGGTCTGAATGAGCAGGGGGAAGCGGTGCGGGAATCTCGGCTGATCCGTTCGGTGAATCGGGAGATCAATATCTATCGTCAATTCGACGAGTATCTGGCACTGGCTCGCGATGCTAATATTCGCTTTGTTTTTTCCAATACGACCGAAGCCGGTATCGCCTGGAATGAGCAAGATAAACCGGATGATGCGCCACCGGCGTCATTTCCAGCTAAGCTGACTCGCTTATTATTTGAGCGCTATACGCATTTTGACGGCGCGGCAGATAAAGGCTGGGTGTTGTTGCCCTGTGAATTAATCGATTATAACGGCGAAGCCTTGCGGGAACTGGTGCTGCGCTATGCGGAGCATTGGCAGTTACCGTCTGGATTTACCCGTTGGCTAACAGAAAATAATACTTTTTGCTCAACGTTGGTGGATCGGATTGTGACCGGTTATCCCCGCGATGAAGTGACCGCTTTACAGGCTGAATTGGGCTATCAGGACAGCTTCCTCGATACGGCGGAATACTTCTATCTCTTTGTTATTCAAGGGCCACAGTGGTTGGCAAAAGAGTTGCGTCTGGATCAACTGGATCTGAATGTGTGCATCGTGGATGACATCAAGCCGTATAAAGAGCGTAAAGTCGCCATTTTGAACGGTGCTCACACAGCGCTGGTGCCTATCGCTTATCTGGCCGGTCTGGATACCGTTGGGCAAACCATGAATGATTCTGAAATCAGTCAGTTCGTGGAAAAAACCATGATTGAAGAAATCGTTCCGGTTTTGGATTTACCTGAGGATGAACTGCTTTCCTTCTCGCAGGCGGTATTAAGCCGTTTCCGTAACCCTTTCATTCAGCACCAGTTATTGTCTATTGCGTTGAACGGTATGACCAAATTCCGTACCCGCATTTTGCCTCAGCTGCTGGCTTACCAGCAGCAAAAGGGCAAGCTGCCGCCGCGTTTAACCTTTGCATTAGCCGCGTTGCTCGCCTTTTATCGCGGGGAACGTCAAGGAGAATCCTATCCGTTGCAAGACGACGCTCACTGGCTGGAAACCTACTCTCGCTTATGGAGCAGTGTGAAGCAATACGAAACGACTCCCGCCGCATTGGTTCAGACCGTTTTGTCTGATGCGAATCATTGGGGGCAGGATTTAACTGCAGTACCCCAGTTGGCCGAACAGGTGACAGAGCAACTGCAAACTATCCTGGATCGTGGAATGAGAGCAGCGGTTGCGGCTTACAGCTAAAGGTTTTCTATGCAAAAGACGATAAAAATTCACCCACTGGATAATGTAGCCGTTGCTCTACAGGATCTGGCGCAGGGAGAAGTCATCAAAATTGATGGCGATGCAATCACGCTGGCGCAGCCAGTGACCCGCGGGCATAAGTTTGCGCTAACTTTAATCCAGCCGGATCAAATGATTGTGAAATATGGTTTGCCGATAGGTCATGCACTTAGCCCGATTCAAACCGGTGAACATATTCATTCTCAAAACGCTAAAACCAATTTAAGTGACTTGGATGAATACCAATATCAGCCAGAATTTAGCGATCTGCCGGTGCAAATGGCCGATCGAGAAGTTCGGATCTATCGTCGCAAAAATGGCGACGTGGGCATTCGTAACGAATTGTGGATCATTCCAACCGTTGGCTGCGTTAACGGTATCGCGCGTCAGATCCAACAGCGTTTTCTGAAGGAAACCAACGAGGCGGAAGGCATTGACGGGGTGCATTTGTTTAGCCATCCGTTCGGCTGTTCACAGCTTGGTCAGGATCACGAAAATACCCGAACCATGCTGCAAAATATGGTGCGCCATCCTAATGCCGGTGCGGTATTAGTTATAGGTTTAGGCTGCGAGAACAATCAGGTCGACGTTTTCCAAACTACGCTGGGAGAAGTGGACAATGAGCGGGTTCGCTTTATGGTGTGCCAGCAGCAGGACGACGAAGTGGAAGCTGGCTTGGAACGACTGCGAGAACTATATCAGGTAATGCGCAGCGACCCGCGTGTGCCGGGTCAACTCAGCGAACTGAAATTTGGCCTGGAATGCGGTGGTTCGGACGGTTTGTCCGGTATCACGGCTAACCCACTCTTGGGGCGTTTCTCCGATTATGTGATTGCCAACGGTGGCACTTCGGTTTTGACTGAAGTACCAGAAATGTTTGGTGCAGAACGCATTTTGATGAGCCGTTGTCGCGATGAGTCTACCTTTGAAAAGACTGTTAGCATGGTGAATGATTTTAAACAGTATTTCATCGCTCATCATCAGCCAATTTACGAAAATCCGTCACCGGGTAATAAGGCTGGCGGCATTACTACGCTGGAAGAAAAATCGTTGGGCTGCACCCAAAAAGCAGGGCAAAGCAAAGTGGTCGACGTGCTGAAGTACGGCGAGCGCCTGCAACGTCCGGGGCTGAACTTGCTCAGCGCTCCGGGGAATGATGCGGTGGCAACCAGTGCGCTGGCGGGGGCAGGCTGTCATATGGTGCTATTCAGCACCGGTCGAGGTACGCCTTATGGTGGTTTCGTGCCTACGGTGAAACTGGCTACCAACAGCGAGTTGGCGGCGAAAAAACCTCACTGGATCGACTTTGATGCGGGAAAACTAATCAAAGGGACTTCAATGGATGTTTTACTGGAAGAGTTCGTCGAACTGATCGTCGCCATTGCCAATGGCAAACCGGCGCGCAATGAAGCCAATGATTTCCGTGAATTAGCTATTTTTAAAAGCGGAGTCACCTTGTAACTAGTATGGTTAACCATTAAAATAAAACGACATTTCATTTTTCGCGCGCTTACCGTGGGCCCCGATTAGCGGTAAGCGCGTCGTTTTAGCTATGTTCGACTCCAGAAGAGATAGGGACTCCCCTATACCAGGAATACCCCACCATGACGTTCTATTGGTTTGCCCAAGCTGTTGGCGTATTGGCATTTTTTGTCGGTATTACCATGTTTTTCAACCGGGATGAACGACGTTTCAAACTGCAACTTTCGGCTTATAGCGCCATCATCGGTGGCCATTTCTTTCTGATGGGAGCCAGTGCAGCAGGCAGCAGTGCATTGCTTAACGCTCTACGCACCCTGATCTCGACCAAGACTCGTAGCAGCATAGTGATGGTTGTGTTTATCATTCTGACACTAACGTTAGGTTTGTGGCGAATGCATCACGTAGTAGAGCTTTTGCCGATAATTGGCACCGTAGCCAGTACTTGGGCGCTGTTCCGCACTCACGGCTTAACCACGCGCTGTATTATGTGGTGCTCAACCGCCTGTTGGGTAATTCATAATATCTGGCTGGGTTCGATTGGCGGATCGCTGATTGAAGGGAGTTTCCTGCTGATTAACGGCTTTAATATCATCCGCTTCCGTCGCTTGCAATTGCAGGGCATCGATCCTTTTCTGGTCGAAAAGAAAGGATAAAAAGGGCGGCTTTTGCCACCCTTTGGATAAGTGAGAATCTTGAGATTTAACGCGTTGCCAGCGGGTCTGGATTAGCCAGTTTGGCATCGTCAGCCTGACAGGCTGCGGCGGTAAACAGCACATCGGTAGAGGAGTTCAGCGCGGTTTCTGCCGAATCCTGCAATACGCCAATGATAAAGCCTACAGCAACTACCTGCATGGCGATTTCATTTGGAATACCGAATAAACCGCAGGCTAGCGGAATCAACAGCAACGAACCACCAGCCACACCGGAAGCGCCACAGGCGCACACAGCCGCGACTACGCTGAGCAATAATGCCGTCGGCAAATCAACCGCAATACCCAACGTATGTACCGCTGCCAGCGTCAACACGGTGATGGTAATTGCCGCGCCGGCCATATTGATGGTGGCACCCAGTGGAATGGAAACTGAATAGGTATCTTCGTTCAGATTCAGCTTTTTACAAAGTTCCATGTTCACTGGAATGTTGGCCGCAGAGCTACGGGTAAAGAATGCGGTTACACCGCTTTCACGCAGGCAGGCAAACACCAGTGGGTAAGGATTACGGCGAATTTTCCAGAAAACAATCAGTGGGTTAACCACCAGTGCTACCAGAAGCATACAGCCGATCAATACGACCAGCAGTTGCACATAGCCCAGTAATACGCCGAAGCCAGTTTCTGCCAGAGTAGAAGCTACCAGACCAAAAATACCCAGAGGAGCAAAGCGAATCACCACTCGTACCACGAAGGTAACGGCGTGAGACATATCAGAAATCAAAGACTTGGTAGTCTCTGAGCCATGACGCAGAGCAAAGCCTAAACCGACCGCCCAAGCCAGAATACCGATGTAATTGCCGTTCAATAGCGCATGAATCGGGTTGGCAACGATGCTCAGTAATAGCCCACGTAATACTTCAACAATGCCGCCCGGAGGGGAGATATCGGCATTATTGGTTGCCAATACCAGCGTCGAAGGGAACATGAAACTCACGGCGACGGCAATCAGGGCCGCCGAGAAGGTTCCTAACAAGTACAGGAACAGGATAGGGCGAATACTGGTTTTCTGACCCTGCTTATGATTTGCGATAGAAGCCATTACCAGCATCAATACTAATACCGGGGCGACGGCCTTCAATGCGCCGACAAACAAGGTGCCTAACAGGCCTACCGCGACAGCGGCTGATTGTGAAACGCTTGCCAGAATGATACCGGCAACCAAACCCACCAATATCTGTTTAACCAGACTTCCGTGGCTTAAGTAGTGAAATAGCCCTGATTTTTTGTTTTCCATAAATATCAATTTACCTCTTCCCAGTGAACTGAATGTCGCTGTGTTGAATGACGTTGTACAGGCTTCATACCTCGGCCGGAACCTGACCGGGTACTTTTTCTTCAAACCTGTAACCAAGTGTGTTTGCAGGGTTAGTATAAGGGAATGGAATAGGCTGGAAAGAAACAATTAGGGAAATATAATGTTGATCACTTTGCATAACATTTTGTTTACATATGTGTGATCAAGATAACATTTGGCGATTAGTGGTATCTGCCAAATAAATACGGGGTGACAGACACCCCGTGTAATAGATTATCAGGCAGATAGTCACATAGTTAGTGTGGTGTATTTTGATCGGCGCGGTGATTCACCCAGGCATTCACTAGTAAAGTGAGGGCTAGAATACCGGCAACTACGCCAAGAGAGATGCCGATAGGAATATGGAACAGATCGATGATCATCATTTTGATTCCGATAAACACCAGAATCGCTGCCAGACCGTATTTCAATAGCGAGAAGCGCTCCGCCACGTTTGCTAGCAGGAAATACATGGCGCGCAGGCCGAGAATCGCGAACAGGTTAGAAGTCAGCACAATAAAGGGATCGGTGGTGATGGCAAAGATTGCTGGAATGCTGTCGACGGCAAAAATGACGTCGCTCAGCTCAACCAGAATCAGCACCAGCACCAAAGGTGTCGCGTACAACAGACCATTTTTGCGAATGACGAAACGTTCGCCGTGGAGTTCGTCAGTCATGCGTAAGTGATTGCGAATCCAGCGCACTAAGGGTTTATCACCAATGGGGCTGTTATCCTCTTTGCCAAATGCCATTTTCAGGCCGGTGAATAACAGGAAGGCACCGAACAGATAAAGAATCCAGCTAAATTGCGAAACCAGCCAGCTACCTGCGAAGATCATTGCCGTTCGCAGCACGATTGCCCCAAGTACGCCGTAGATCAGGATGCGTCGCTGTAGATTGGCAGGAACGGCAAAATAGCTGAATAGCATCAGCCAGACAAAGACATTATCGACCGCTAAGGCTTTTTCAATCAGATAGCCGGTCAGGAAAGCGAGCGCCTGCTTATCCGCAATTTCGCGCCCTACGCTTTCGCTCAGATACCACCAGAAACCGGCGTTAAACAGCATAGCCAGGCTCACCCATACCAACGACCAGGCGGCGGCCTGACGTAGCGTCATGGTTTGAGAGCCGCGACGGCCCTGAAGGAAAAGATCAACGGCGAGCATAATCGCGACTACAACGGCAAAACCGACCCAAAGTACGGGCGTACCAACGGAGTTCATCATCAGAGTAAACCTCATAAAAAAACAAAACGGCCAACGTCGGAAGACGCCAGCCGCTATGTCTGAGCTGCAAGCAAACCTCGCCTTCCGGCAAGGTCTCACTTACAACCCTGATGATGTAAAAGCGATTTAATTGCTTCTACATGATGAGGTTGCCCGGTAACCGAGTGCTTTCGCACCGTAATGACGGCAAACCGGCAATGAAGTTACTCCCCTTTGCAGCACCAAAATTAATTCAAAAGAGGGCGTTGGTCAATCACACCTATTCATTTTAATGATGATGCTTGCTGCGAATCCGCAGGGAAAACTACGCCAGTCTGGCGACGAATTTCAGTTTGAAGGCGCGCGGTGCTGACTGAAAGCGCTAAACCTGGATGCTCAACCTGATTTTTAGCAATCAAATCGGCGAAGGCTTCAGCTTCATACCTCATATTATTTTCATACTGCGGTAGCGTCAGATCCTGTATCTCCTGACCTCTTGGAGTATAGGTGATGCTGTGGCACTCAGAGATTCTTTCAATAACTAGCGTGCCGTCTTCGCCCTGAATTTCGCTAGGAATATGAGATTGGCTGACTTTGGAATGGAATAATACGACGTCGAATTCACCGTAATTCAGGCAGACCGTACCGTGAGCGTCGACTCCGCTGGGCAGCAGAGTGGCGCTAGCCTGTACGCTCTGAGGTTCTCCCCATAGCGCGATGGCGCTTGCCAGACAGTAATAGCCGATATCCATAATCGAGCCGTTAGAAAAAGCGGGATTGAAGGTATTAGGATTTTCGCCATTTAAATAACGCTGATAGCGAGAGGAATACTGGCAAAAATTGATAAAGGCTTTGCGTAACTGGCCTAACTTGGGCAACGCATTTTGCAGCTGAATAAAATTAGGCAAATAGGCAGTTTTAAACGCTTCGAAGAGTATGACCTGATATTTTTTGGCGCAGGCAATTAAGGCTTCAACCTCGGCCAGATTAGAGGCCAGAGATTTTTCGCAAATTACGTGCTTTTTATGACTGAGTAACAGCAAGGCTTGGGAATAGTGCAGAGAGTTGGGGCTGGCGATATAAACCGCATCTACCTCGTTGCTCTGGGCTAGGTGTTCCAGAGAATGAAAACAGGCGCTGACCCCAAATTTATTGCCGAAATTTTGCGCCTGCTCCAATTGACGTGAGTAGACCGCAGCCAACGACATCTTGCCACTTGCGTGGGCGGCATCAATAAACCGTTCGGTAATCCAGTTTGTGCCAATAACAGCAAAGCGAATCATAAAAGCTCCGTATCTGTGTACTGTGTCAGTCATTGAACCGCCGCCAGAAAAAGGGCTGACGATGAGAATTTATTGATGCCGTTAGGTCAATTAAGCGGTTAGTAAATATCGCCAAACAGAGATAATTGGGTCAGATAAAGCCGGGTATCGAACTCTAACTGATGATATTGCGGTTCCATGTGACAACACAGGCTATAAAAGGCTTTGTTGTGCTCTTTTTCTTTTAAGTGCGCCAATTCATGCACCACAATCATTTTCAGGAAAGGCTCAGGCGCATTTTTAAATACCGTCGCTACGCGAATTTCAGCCTTGGCTTTTAATTTCCCTCCCTGAATCCGTGAAATGGCGGTATGTAGCCCCAATGCGTGTTTCATTACTTGGATTTTGCTGTCGTAAGCCACTTTGCTCAGCGGTTGAGCGTTACGCAGGTACTGGTTCTTCAGATCCATGGTGTACTGATAAAGTGACTTATCCGTATTGTAATCATGCGGTTGAGGATAACGGCTGCGAAGAACCTGCCCCAAACGTTGTTCGGTGATTAACTGACGAACCTGGGTTTGCAACTGTTCGGGATAACCTTGCAGATAGGTCAATTCCTGCATCTGAGTATGCTCTGGCTGATAAGCCTCACCGTTAGGATTTTAACGATGATGGCTTTACGTTGGAAGTAATCAGCCGATAGTACCGTTTTCAGCTAAATTAAACAAAAATGCACCAAGGCCGGGATAGCGTTTTGAGTGCGCGCCCGGCACTGGAGGCCGTTTAGAATTGGTATTTCATGCCAAGACCCGCATTGGTGTCAGAGTAGCCTTGTTTGCCCATTTGATGGCCTAAATTACCCCAGATGTTAAGATCTTTATTAAAGATGCCTTCAATACCTAACTTAACTTCTGCGATATGCTTTCCACCCGAACGATCAATTTTTGCGTTATCCATAATGATTCCCGCAGCTTTGCTATTATGGATCCAGTTTGTCTCCAGATAAGGTTTGACTGACAGTGTGCGTTTCTCCGACAGCGTGCCAGAGTTGATCTGCATATAACTGCGTAAGCCGACGTTTGTCATCCAATGGTGGTTGTCTTTAGGTGAAATCAGCGTGCCATAAGCATCAACATGATTTTTAGCTTTAATTCCCTGCCAAACGGCCTGAGCTTTAGGTTGGATAAATAAACCAAACTGTTCCTGATCAATCAGTGGGTGTTTAAAACCAGTTTCTATAGAGGTAGTAAATCCCTTACTTTTATATGATTCATTACCTTCTCCCTGGGTTTCGACGCTATTTTTAAACCAGCTATATTGCCCCAGAATATCAATATAGGCACCTAGCTTAGTGGAGCGATCGGCAAACCATGTGGTGTAAAGCCCCAAGTTATATCCGTGAGTGTTGGAATGGGCGCGATAACCGGTAATATTCGATTCGCTATTAGCATTGGCCTTTCCATATCCGCCAGTAATACCAAAGTATCCAACATCGTTATCGTTGGTTGACCATTGGTTCAAGATATCGCCTAACTGAATAGAGGAATATGTGGATTTACTGGCCAACTGGCCCGATGAATCCTTAAAACGATGAATACCTGCGGATGTTTTCATCCACATTGGGGGCGTCATTTTCTGGCCGCTGAGAGGATCTACATAATCGGTTTGATTAAAGCGATCGTGAATATCGCTGATAAAGAGTTTGTTAGCGGCTATCTGGTTGGCTATATAACCTGCCGCTTCTGGGCGGTACACCCGTGCGGTAGAGTTTGCCACTTTAGGATCCAGGGAGACCTTATTGGTGAGATACCAGCTTTTGCCAGCTGGCCCGTCGCGTAACAATCGATAATCATAAGCGCCGGATATAACGCGACCACGCTGAATAAAGTTGCCTTTTATTTCGCCTGAAACCTCTATGAGTTGAATATCCTGATCGTGTTTATTTATTGATTCGTTGACTCGGTGATTATGGATAGTGACAAAAGTTGTGCCTGCGCTGTCACTATTAATCCAAAGATATCCACCTGGGTATTCGTTATTACCAATTTGTGTGTGGAAGTGTATTTCATTTTGGCTATTATCAGATTGGTACTCGTTCATGTAAAAAATATAACTCCCCAGTTCGCTGCTGGGCAAAATGACTATTTTTGAGTTATTGCTCAAAGATAAACTTTCAATGATGGACTCATCATCTATTGTCCAGATATCGTTATTCAAATTTGGATTAATCACAACCGGGTGTATTACGTCGTTGGGAACGACATCAACATGCTGAGGGGGGGTATTAACCGCTACTTCGGTTGTTTTGTTTTGATTCATATCTTCATCTGAAGATGCATCAATAGATTTGGGACTGGCCGAGCTATTGATATGGTTATAAATGTTTTCTTCTGTAATAAGATCATCAGTAACATTAATTCCTAACGCAGGAGATAAATGATTAAGTGGCGTTATAGAGGATAGAGCACCTGCAATCTTAAATTGTAGATAAAGTTCATTGTTGAATTCTTTGATCAGGAACTCATGAATATGTTCAACACCAGAAGTGATGATTTCCACAACATCATTGACAGGAGTATCGATTCGACTGGCAGGCCAACGGGGAGCAGCAGCAGGCCAGCGCGGAGTTGCAGTAGGCCAATGGGGAGTAGCTGCTGACAAGTAAACAGCCTGAGGCTGAATGCTCAGTGCGCTAGGTGGCTCGAAGGTCGGCAGAGAAGCCCAAGAAGTCGTGCTGGCGTTAGCACTACTCATTGCCAACAGCGCAATGGCAATGCCTCTGGCACACCAATTACGATGAAAGGCTTTAGAGTGTTGAGTTTGGTATAAACGCGAACTTGGCGGGATTGTGTAGGGCAAAGCGCTGAATAGATCCATGAGTGAGTACCTTCCGTGGTTATATTGCTGGATAAGCATAGAAAATTGCACAGGCAGTTTCCCATTAATTAGTTCTTTAATTTGTTTCATTAATAATGTATTATCGGTATTGACTATATAACCTTTCCGATTGTAATAAGTTGGCGGATTGTATATTTGCCTATTTCGATTTGATAGCTGCAATATCCTTAGAGAACTAAAAATGGGATAAACTGTAGAATTTTTTGAGGTTTATTCGTTATTTAAATATATCTCTATGCATCAATAATATAACTATAAGAAGAATTCCCCTCTGGTTAGCCCAGTATCAATAAAACCCTTATTCACGAAAAAACAATTTACTGATCGCCCTTTTTAGGGGATAAACAGCCCAAATTTATCATTCAGGAGCGGCGATGAGCCAACTCGATCTGGAAACGCAAAGCCTAAGACTTGAACGTTTCCCACAGCAGGAAGATTCCAGCAACCTACAGGCGTGGGAAGCAGCAGATGAATATCTGTTAAAAAACATCGACATCAGTAAAGTTGGCGGACGCCCGGTGCTGCTGTTCAACGATCAATTTGGTGCTTTGGCCTGTGCATTACACGCGTCCAACCCGTATAGCGTCAGCGATTCTTATATGAGCCAGTTGGGTACCGCGCACAATCTGCATTTGAACCGTCTGGATGATAACGCGGTGACTTTGCTGAGCAGTATGGATGCCTTACCTGAGGCTCCGGCGTTGGTTGTGATTAAGATTCCTAAAGCGTTGGCATTACTGGAACATCAACTTCAGGCGCTGCGTCGCGTGGTGGCTCCCGATACCATTATTATTGCTGGCGCCAAAGCCCGTGACGTACACAATTCTACTTTGCAGCTGTTTGAGCGTATTTTAGGCCCAACCAAAACCAGCCTGGCATGGAAAAAAGCGCGACTGATTCACTGTGAAGTGGCTGATTTACCGCTGACAGAAACACCTGAAACCACCGATTGGAAGCTGGGCGGCACTGATTATGTAATTCATAATCACGCTAACGTTTTCTCTCGCAACAATCTGGATATCGGCGCGCGTTTCTTTATGGAAAACCTGCCGTACAATCTGAGTGGAAAAATGGCCGATCTGGGCTGTGGGAACGGCGTGGTCGGGCTGATTGCCGTTGAGCAGAATCCGGATGCAGAAATGCTGTTCGTGGATGAGTCTTATATGGCGGTGGCTTCCAGCCGTTTGAATATTGAGCGCAATTTGCCGCAGGATCTGGCGCGCTGCGAGTTTATGGTGAGCCACGGTCTTGCTGGCGTAGAACGTGAAAGTTTGCAGATGGTCTTCTGTAATCCTCCTTTCCATCAACAACATACCGTCAGTGATCACGTCGCCTGGCAGATGTTTTGTGATGCGAAACGTTGCCTGAAAACCGGTGGTGAGCTAATGATTGTTGGTAACCGTCATTTGGACTACTACCATAAGCTGAATCGCCTGTTTGGTAACTGTGAAACCATCGATTCCAATCAGAAATTTGTCGTATTGAAAGCGGTGAAAACCAGCTCCAGCTCTCGTTCCGAGGGCGGCGGCTCAGGCAGCCTGGATATGTCTTACAGCGATTTTTAATCGTGCAGAGGGGAGCTGAGGCTCCCCTTTTTGATCCGCAATATTAGATAGCTAAAGCCAATCGCGTGCCCTGATCGATGGCGCGCCGTGCATCCAACTCGGCAGCCACGTCTGCTCCACCGATTAAATGCACCTTTTTCCCCATATCCAGCAGCGGTTGATACAGTTCTCTGCGTGGCTCCTGTCCGGCACAAATAATCACGTTATCCACCGGCAGACAGGTCGATTGCTCGCCGCGGGTCATGTGTAAACCTTCATCATCAATCCGGTCATAGCTCACGCCATTCAGCATTTTTACGCCACGCATGGTCAGGCTGGTGCGGTGAATCCAACCGGTGGTTTTTCCCAATCCTTCGCCCACTTTGCTCGCTTTACGTTGCAACAGGAAAATTTGGCGTGGAGAAGGCGATAGTTCGGGGCCTTGAGGAGCCAAACCTCCGCGGTGATTCAAGCTTTGGTCAATTCCCCATTCGGCGTTGAAAGCCTCACTGTTCAGGCTGGTCGATTCCCCGGATTGACTGAGGTATTCCGCCGTATCAAAGCCGATACCGCCAGCGCCGATAATAGCCACTCGTTGACCAACCGGTTTTTTATCACGCAATACATCGAGATAAGTGAGAACCTTCGGGTGCTCGATTCCCTCAATAACGGGTAAGCGTGGCACAATGCCACAGGCCAGAATAACTTCGTCAAACTCTGCCAGTTCCGCAGCCTGAATATGCTTCCCTAGCATCGTATTCACGCCTTGAATTTCAAGCTGTCGCCGGAAATAACGCAAAGTTTCGTTAAATTCTTCTTTGCCGGGAATCTGTCGGGCGATATTGAATTGCCCACCGATGCGGTCGGCTGCGTCATATAAGGTCACCTGATGCCCGCGGCTGGCTGCGGTAGTCGCAAAAGCCAGACCGGCAGGGCCAGAGCCAATAACGGCCAGGCGCTTGGGTACGGGTGTCACTTGTATCGGCATCTCGCTTTCGCGGCAGGCGCGAGGATTAACCAGACAAGAGGTCAGCTTGCCTTCAAATATCTGATCCAGACAGGCCTGATTGCAGCCGATACAGGTATTGATTTCGTCCGCTCGGTTTTCTGCCGCTTTTCGGACAAATTCCGGATCGGCGAGGAAAGGGCGTGCCATGGAAACCATATCGGCACAGCCGTCGGCCAGCACTTTTTCTGCGACCGCCGGATCGTTAATGCGATTGGTGGTGATCAATGGGATCGTGACTTTGCCCATTAACTTGCGCGTTACCCAGCTAAATCCGGCGCGTGGCACCATGGTGGCGATGGTCGGAATCCGGGCTTCATGCCAGCCAATACCGGTGTTAATCAGAGTGGCTCCGGCTTGTTCAATTGCCAGCGCCAGTTGTTCTATTTCATGCCAGTCTGAGCCTTCATCTACCAGATCCAGCATGGATAACCGATAGATCAGTATAAATTTCTCACCGGTTGCCTGACGCACTGCCTGCACAATTTCCACGGCAAAACGCATCCGTTTTTCAAAACTTCCGCCCCATTCATCGGTACGTTGATTGGTGCGAGCGGCGAGGAACTGATTAATCAGATAACCTTCTGAGCCCATGATTTCGACGCCATCATAGCCCGCCAGCTGAGCCAACCGCGCGCAGCGAGCAAAATCCGCGATGGTCTGTTCAATTTCTTCCGTAGTAAGTGCCTGAGGTGAAAAAGGATTGATTGGCGCTTGCAGGGCAGAAGGAGCTACGGGCTGTTTTTGGTAGCTATAGCGTCCAGCGTGAAGAATTTGCAGCGCTATTTTCCCTCCAGCCTGATGAACGGCATCGGTGACAATTTGATGATGAGCCACCTGACCTTCATCGCTCAGCATCGAACCGCCTTGATAAACCACCCCTTTTTTATTGGGCGCGATACCGCCGGTCACGATTAGGCCAACGCCAGCAGCTGCCCGTTCGGCATAAAACCGAGCCATACGTTCAGGTCCATCGGGTAGTTCTTCCAGCCCGGTATGCATGGAGCCCATCAGAACGCGGTTTTTTAGTGTAGTAAAGCCGAGGTCCAGCGGGGCGAGCAGGTTGGGATAAGCGATCATTGCAGTCTCCATCGAGTGCTTTGGTGATATTAGATACCACCAAATTGTTATTATTATTTCCCCTCCTCGCAGCTTCTCGGGCAAGTGGTCGGATGAGATTTTTATTTCAATCTAGACGCTGTGGTCTGGCTTGGGAAATTTCTCTGTAGCGAATGTGATAGCCGTCATGAATATGCGGTTTTAAGGAGCGCCGCAGGTTATCGTTTTTTTGAACATAAAGGTGGTGAAAGCGCAGATAGGGCTGAAAAGACTTGTTTATCCTTATAAAAAATAAGGAATAAAAGATGAGAACCAAAGAAAAGGATAACTTTCGGTATTGTCAGGAACTGATAATATGCGCCGTGTAAATAAATGTGTCGGTTAAATTAGCCGCTTATAGAATATTTCCTCTCTATCCATTGATAGAAAAGGTTCAAGTGTTTCGGTAATGCGCCGATACCGGTTTTAGATTTTTCTGTGTAGCCGATAACATTTTATTGAGCATGGAAGCTGGAGTCGTAAAGGATTATGAGTTTTAACGAGTTTTTGCCGTTGGTTATCTGCGCTATTTCCCTTATTTCTGTTCTGATCTATGGCGGTAGGCGTTTTCGCGATCGCTTTAAACTGCGGCAGGCTCGTCAACTTCCTGTCGTGCGCAGCCTGACCAGCGCGGAACTCGCCGCGATAGAGATAACTTTCGGCCCGGTGACGGATAAGCTGCTGCTATTGGATCCATTTCGCCAGCCGCCAAATCTGTCTGATCTGAATAATCATGACGTGCGGATTATCGAAGGTGAGTATTCCAGCCACGGTTTGAGCGGCGGCGGGCAGGTAAAGCATGAAACTCTGGGTGGCGTCGAGGTGTATTTACCCTTTGACCCAGATGCGTTTCTACAGCCCCATAATCGGGCAGAAGTGATTTTTATCGGCAACATTGGGTTGGTTGTTTCCCTCAACAACAGTTTCAGGATTGAAGAGGGACTGGAGCGTCTTATCGGCGCTGAAACCGTGCGGGAGAACTGGGCCAAGGGTACGCCGGGAACGATTGCAGAAGATTCTTCCAGCGAGCCAATCAAGCTAATCAGGCAGCGCAAAGAAACCGAAAGTGAATTTATTCTGCGCAAAGGTTCCGGCTGGCGTATTTTTCCTACGTTTCTGATTCTGCTAGGTTTAGGAGCATTACTGGCCAGCACATTGACCACCGAGTGGATCATCGCCTGGTGGGGGGCTGCTGCGTGCCTTCTGCCGCTCGGGTATTTCCTGCTGCTGCGTCGTCGCGGCCTTCCTGGCGCGGTGAACATTATGCGAGGGAAAGTGTATGAGCAGGAGGGTTTGCTATGGCTGGGAGACCACCTGCTGCTGGTATTCCCTGAATCCTGGGGCGCTGTAACGGCACCTGCCGGTGAGGTTGAGGTTCATCTCAGTACCGAAGATTTTACCGTTCTACGTTTCAATGGTCGGGCTATCGATCAGGGAATGAATAACGTTAGGCCAAGGTTCTGGCGCCATCACGTTTCCATCATGATTGTGGCGTTGCTGGTACTGGGCGTGGCGTGGAGCGAATGGCGGGCGCCTTTAGCTCGGATTGCCCTGGGTTATCATCAACTTGCAGGTAGCGAACCGGTTCATTTTACTTCTTCTACGGCTTTACGGGACGCTCAGTTGCCGCCGGGAGAGCGGGTTACGGTGGAAGGGACAGCGCGCTGTGAAATGATTTTACCTGAAACCATTAACGTCACCGATGAAACTCGCTCACAAAAGCCGTATCGCGAAGTCTATGCAGACTGTAGCCGCCTGATTTGGGATGCTCCGCACCCGTTACCGATCATTCCGTTGGATGAGACCGTGGCGCGTCTGGCGACCGGTGAATTCTATGTTGATGATACCCATTATGGTTTTTTGGCAAATATTCCTCAGGCGTTGGCAATGATTAACACTGCTTGTACCAACGTTGATTGTAACTATATGAAAGATCGCCTGAGAATCAGCATTAACGACGCTTACGGCACGGAATCAGACGATTGGTATGACCTACTGGCAATGTCAGAGTTGGGGGCGTTTGAGCAGCCTGCGGCATTCCCCAGTAATCATAAAGTCGAAATGTTGGATCAAAGCGCGGATGCCATGGGGATTTATATACGTCCGGTGCTGCGTAAACAGGTCGCGTCCTTTGTTCCCAGTGAACATGCGGTAAAAATTGTGGGATTGAATCGGGAAGACCTGTTGGTGCAACCACCTGAGAAAGTGGGGGGATGGCTGCCCATTCTGGCTTTTTTCCGTTCGCAGGCAAGCAGCGCCGGTGAGCATCATGTGTCCTTTATTGGCGCTACCGGCTTATCAAAAGACGCTATTCCTGTGGTATTGGTGCAGCCCGAGGAACATCCCTGGCAGGTAATAGGTGCGTTCTGGCTGGCACTAATCGTGCTGAGCATGCTCACGGTGCACGGCACGTTGGTCATTCGTGCGTTTCTGCATCGTAATCATAAATAATTCACATTATTGCGCTCTATTCTTTGGTTATCTGGAATTGACTGGTTATATGAATATCGCCAACGAATAGAATAGCACTATAAAAATTAGCAGCCTGTATAGCGCTGCTGAGAGTAACTCGGACATTGCGTTCGATATGCCAGCAGCTTGGCACTTAAATTAGCCGTAAACGGCACCTTAGAGGGAACTGAAAGTCAATGAAACACTGGAATCTTTGCGTGGGTTCGGCACTGAGCATCGCATTAATGTGGCCAGCGGCTGCGCGTTTGGAAACTCACCATCCTGCGATTATTGTTGGCATGGAGGCCAACGCAAAATTACCGGCAAGTATGGATTACAGCGGCCCGGCGCTGCGGTTAACGCTGTCTTCCAAGCACGCCTGCGGAAACAATATTGCCTACATCACGCCGGAGTCTATCGGCGCGCCAGCCAAAGAGTTTGGCTCAGTTGCGGGCAAGCTCAAAGCGTTGATGGACGATCAAACTCCAATGCTGATGTTTCTGGCTGACTGTCAGGGCAGCGTAGCCATGGTACACGGCGCTGACGATTGCAATGCTCAAACTTGCCCAGAGTTTGCTCCTAAAGCGGTTACTAAAGGCATGCTTTATCTGAGTGAAGAACTGGAGCCGGTAAGAGAAGCTGACGCTCAGTACGTACAAAAAATGCCAATGCCTTATGACCAAAAGCTGAAGGCCTGGAAAATGGAAGTCTACGACGTCAACACCGGCAAACTACACGTTGAAGGTTATATTGATGCGGAAGATTTTGCTTCCGGCAAAATGGTTCATCCCTATAAAACCTACTTCAGCAATGGCAAAGTCAGCGTAGACAGCAGCTTAGACGCCAATGGCTTACGTGAGGGTTTAACCACTCTTTATCATGAGAACGGGCGCAAGGCGACATCCAGCACTTTCCATAATGATAAACCGGTTGATGGTATTGATGAGAGCTATGACGAAAAGGGTAAGTTATCCGCCAAATTTAGTTATCGGGGCGGCGTTTTTGACGGCACTAATCTGGAATATTACCCGAATGGAAAAGTGCGCAGCAGCAACCCCTATGTAAAAGGGCAGCCGCATGGGCCGACGAAAAGCTATTACGAAGATGGCACCTTACGTAATGAACAGGTATTCGCAGACGGCAAGCTGGAAGGTTGGTCTATCAGCTATTACCCAAATGGTAAGGTTGAAAGCAAAGACTTTTACGTTAAAGGCGCGCAGCGTAGCCTGGGTCAATGGAATGAAGAGGGCGTGCAAACCCTGCAATGGCAGTGGGATAACGATCATAAAGAGGTTGGCGTTCTGAAACAGTGGCATTCCAACGGCCAGTTGAAAGAAGAAAAACCTTATAAAGACGGTGAATTGAACGGTGCCGTAAAACGCTGGTATGCGGATGGTAAAAAAGAGATGGTGACAAATTATGTTGCTGGTAAACAGGAGGGCGCTTCGCAGGTCTGGAATGAAGAAGGCAAACTGGTTTCAAACTGTATCTATAAAAACGATGTACGGATTAACGACTGCAAAAGTTAATTATCCAAAGTGATGTCATTATTCATAAGCCCGCGTAAGCGGGTTTTTAAGGCTTCAGATTTCATTAAGATGAGCCAGAATTGATGATATTGAGGCAATGATATAGCGGATAGAAACTAATAAGCCACTCGCAGAGAGTGGCTTATTATCACGGCGGATCAAACCGCACGAGTTGTACTTATTTGCCTAGAGCTTTCAGCACTTCGTCGGCAACCGCACCGCCAGAGGCTGGATTCTGACCGGTAATCACCCGACGATCAGCTACGGCGAAAGCGTCCCATGCTTTGTCTGCTTTTTGGTACTGAGCGCCGCGTTTAACCATTTCAGTTTCGGTCAAATACGGGACATATTTATCCAGCTCAGCCAGCTTTTCTTCTTCATTACTGAAGCCGGTGACGGTTTTATCTTTAATCAGCAGAGAACCGTCTGACAGTTTAATATTCAGCAGGCCAACGGCACCGTGACATACTGACGAGACAATGCCGCCATTTTCATATATTTTACGGCTGATCTCTTGCAGCGGCTTATTATCCGGGAAGTCCCACACGACGCCGTGGCCGCCGGCATAATAAATAACGTCATAATCTTCCGGTTTAATTTCTTCTGGCTTCAGCGTTGCGCCGAGCTTATTCATAAAGTCCTTGTTTTGATACCACTCCCAATCGGTTTTATCTGCCATGCTCAGGCTGTGGGGGTCAATTGGCGTGTAGCCGCCTTTGGGGCTGACATAGTCAATTTCATAGCCAGCATTCTGCAGTTTTTTCACAAAATGCACTGCTTCACCAAGCCACAGGCCGGTTGCGCGCTCAAGAGTAGGGTATTTCTCAACGCTGGTGACAACAACCAAGATTTTCTTTTTCATATTATCTCCCAAACACAGGGCTCCATTGCACAGGTTAATATCACGTATAAATATAGGACAAAAAATGGGAAAAAATCTGATTTAAGGGTGTTTGGCAGATGAGATATAAGCAAGATGTATTATTAAATGTAGGTATTTATATTAAAGCTTTCGTTTAGGTTATTATTTTTTATCATTGTGATAGCTTTTATCTCAGGAAGCCTATCCGTGTTAGGGAGAAATATAATGTTGTGGAAGTTGGGTATGGCTGCGATGTCGTTATGTGTTTTCCAGGCATCGGCCAGTGATTATGTATGCGAAAATCAGATGTTTGACAGCAAGGTTGAGCACCTTGAGATGACGAGGGACGCCAACCTGTTATCGCTACAGCGTCCGGGACACGAAATTTTCTATGCCAAGAAAGAAGACGGCAGCATTTATTACCATGTGTTGGGGAGCGGGCAGCCGGAGGCAATACAAGTTATTTCGGATAACGAACTCTGGTATTACGTCCAGGGCAAACTGTATGAGAAGTGCTACCGCGCAGAAGGTTCGTAACGAGAGATAGGCCTGCAAGACTAAATTGTAAAAACCAGAGATCGCCGGTTAAGCCGATAAAATAGGTAAATAGGTAAATAGGTAAATAGGTAAATAGGTAAATAGGTAAATAGGTAAATAGGTAAAGCCGGTTAATAGGTAAAGCACCAAACTGTCGTCGCGAACCGCAGATCTGGTGGCTGGCGGCACTTTGGGGGCATTAGCCCCAAAAACAAAAAAATCCCCTAAAACAAAAAAGCCACTCTCGAAGAAGTGGCTTAATATACTGATTTAACAGCTAAAATTTGGTGGCCCCTACTGGACTTGAACCAGTGACCAAGCGATTATGAGTTCCTACAGTAACAACCGAAAATCAATGGTTTGCGTTATTTATCATTGACATAGTTTGCATCTATTTGCCATTTATTACCGTTTGTTAGCCATATCTATCGCCACTATATCGCCACTGTATTCCTGAATAAACTCTTCAAGTTCCTTGTCTATGATCATATCACTTAACGTTTTAGGAACTATGCTGAAGGAGTTCCATAGGGACAAAAAATGAACCAAAGGGAAGTTAAACCTACGTATGTAGCATTCGAGCCAGAATCGTTCATTGTTAGTGATTATCCCTTTAAAGATACCCCTAGCTCTAGCTTTTAGATCTTCATCCACTATAAAATGGATTCTTAATAGTATCTCTTCTGTGATTGCAACTTCATTTTCGAAAAGAGAGAGTTCATCATTAGTGAACTTTTTTATACATTCTTTCCAAATATCATATTCATCTGCAGGGTGATTTTTTTCAAATTTTGAAACCATCTGCTTATTAAACCATTTAAATAAGTAAGTTCTGTCTATTATTAGAGGGTTTTTATCTAGGCAGTTGGATAATATCTCTGTAAGCTTGACTATCTCATTGATAAAATTATTGTTTCTTGCTTCCGCAATACTAATTTTATTAGATTGATTAATTTCTACAACGGTAAGGATTAATACGGCAATGCTAATTATTGTTGCTATTGGCCCATATACGCCTCCAACATACGTTCCAAATGCAGCCCATTTGTTGGGGTCAGTGGATAGTGAAGCATTGAATTTCGTAATATAGAGTATGAGAGGGATCGCCAAAATGAAGGTAGTAATTAGAGCTACCATTACAGAAAGAAATTTGTGCTCTTTGATAAATTGAATTATTTTTTCGAGTGTTGTCATTTTTTTACCAATGGATTTAATAGTTTAGCATCTTCAAGATGTTCAGGAGCGAAATGTGCATATCGCATAGTCATTTTTATGTCTGTATGACCAAGTATTCTTTGCAGTACTAATATATTGCCCCCATTCATCATAAAATGACTAGCGAAGGTGTGGCGCAAAACGTGGGTAAGTTGTCCTGCCGGTAATTCGATGTCTGTTCTTTCCAATGCAGACCGGAACGCACCATAACATTCACTAAACAACCGACCTTTTTTATCATCAGGCAGAGAGTCATAAAGCTCTTGGCTGATGGGAACGGTGCGGTTTTTTCTGCCTTTTGTGTTGGTGTAGGTGATTTTATATTTCGCGAGCTGGCTTTTTCTTAAACTCTCGGCCTCAGACCAGCGCGCGCCAGTCGCGAGGCATATTCTCACTACGGTTTCTAAATCTGGATGGTCATGCCGCTTGCACTCACCGAGCAGCAATGCAATCTGGTCTTGAGTTAGCCAGGCCATTTCCATTTCTTCGGTGCGGAAAGGTCGCATATTTTTCAAAGGGTTTTCACCTTTCCACTCACCGAGTCGATTAAGCTCGTTAAATACCGCTCGGAAATAAGCCAGCTCAAGATTTAGTGTACGGGGTGATACCACCTTTACCCTGTTTGAGCGGGCGTGCTCACCTTTTAATCTTTTCTCCCTGTAACGGGAAAACATTTGCGCATCGAAATCTCTCGCAAGAGGTTCGCCCATACAGTCAAAAGCGTGATGCATTGCTTGCTGGCGTCTGAGGCCATCTTTAAGTGTGATGCCGTGAGCGCTATACCATGCGTCAATCAGCTCTTTTAATGTGCGTCTTTCTTCTTTTTCTTCCTGCCACGGGTTTTGAACGGTGTATTGTTCAAACGCTAGTGCTTCACCTTTTGTGGCAAACTTCTTTCTGATGCGTTTGCCATTTGATCCGTTAGGATACAGTTCACATATCCAGCCGCCAGCAGGGTTCTTACGCACAGCCATTAGTTAACCTCGCTGTAAATACCCGTAACGCGCCCTATCAATTTGATCTCATCAATCCCGCATTCAAACGGCACTTTCCCCCCGGCAACATGTAATTTTTTGCCCGGTAGCTTTGTTAGTTCACGAATGCTAATAGACTCATCAATATCAACCAACCACAAACCGTCCGATAACGATGCTGCTTTATCGATAAAGTGAAGTTTTCCATCAGTGCGAACAGCAATTCCATCAGATAAAGGCTTCCCAAAAAGCTGAACATCAATACTCAGATAACCATCACTTTTGAGTATTTCTTCACATAATGTGAATTTTTCTATTCTCTTTGTATCCGATGATGAAGACTTACCTTCAAATTGTTGCCCTTCTCCGGTCAATAACCATCTAAGGCTTGCCCCCGTTTCAAGTGCGCAGTGTGCTGCAAAGTCGTAAGAGATAGCTCCACGGGTGTATCGATTAGACAGCGAACTAGACGCGATATCGAAGTGGTTAGCTAATTGAATTTTCTGAGAAAATCCATATGCCAAACAGACTCTATCCAATACATCTACGTTGCTCCATCCTAAAGAATCAATTCTCATTTTGACAAAACCTATTTACTATCTCCCAATATGGAGATATATTTTGGCTAAACCTACGTAATTGATGGCTGGTGTTGGCAAACAGAGGCGCATCACTTACAAACTTTGGCAAATAGGGAATCATGCACCATGGCTTCTGAAATCGCAATTATAAAAATTCCTGCTCCTGTAGTGAGCTTAGAAATGTTCGCAAAACTTGAGGGTGTTTCAAAACGTACCGCTTACCGTTGGACGACTGGCGATAACCCTCGCGTACCAATTGAAAAGCGAATGATTCGCAAGGGATGTAAGAGAGCAGGTGGCCCGATTCGTATTTACTATGCGCGTTGGAAAGAAGAACAACTTCGCAATGCATTCGGTCATGCTCGTTTTCAGCTCATCATTGATAATCTGTATTCACTTTAAGTGAATTTTAAGGATGTGACATGTTTGATTTTTCTGTTTCTAAACATCCGCACTTTGACAATGTATGCCGCCAGTTTCCGACACGTCACAATTTGACGCAGTTGGCGAAACAGTTGGATATGAATGCGCAAACGTTGCGGAACAAGCTGAACCCGGAACAGCCACACCATCTTACGGTTACTGAATTGCTTGCGATCACTGACGCAACAGAAGACGCCAGCTTGATTGATGCCATGTTGGCACAAATCAATTGCATGCCATCGGTGCCAGTCAATGAAGCCTGTCCCGGTAATATCCCAACTTATGCTCTACATGCTACCGCTGCCGTTGGCTTGATTGCCGCCGCTGCTGTTCAAGGCGATCATAAGACCGCTTCCCGTAAATCGTCACTGCTGGATACGGTCAATACAGCGATTCGCCATCTGTCATTAATTGGCCTGACGGTACAATGTCGTATTCAGTCAACCCCTGCGCTTGCTTCAACCGTTGATGTTATTAGCGGATTGAGTGCTGTCGCCGGTTTGAGTTGAGGTGTCTTTATGATTATTACTATTGCCCCATTGTTAAAACAGCAAAGCCCGGTAAACCTGCGCCATTTCGGTAACGGTGTGCTGGAGTTGAAGAGCGGCCAGCGCTGGAAGCCGGGAAGTAATCAAAAGGCGCTTTTACAAGAACTGTCCTCTGCAAAGAAGACACCAATATTACGCCGTCTGTTCGGGCGTTAATTGGGGGTTATATGTTGCAATTAACGGAATCTGAAAAGTTAAGAATGACGGGTATTACTCGTATTGCTGAATTAAAAGAAACACATTTCCGTAATAGAAAGAATATTGCTCAAGAGGCTTTTGATAAGTCGCCTGCGCATTTGCGTAAAACAATTTGCTTTCATGCTGGTTTAAAAAAACGACATGTGAATATGAAGTTTTCAGAATTGAGTCCAACAGAAAGAGAGAGTGTTGTTGAAGCATTAAATTATTTAATTGAGTTCACTCGTTCGTTACCGTCATTTATTAGTAATGATGACTGCGTACTGAATATTATTAATTAACCAAAATCGAAATATATGGCGTTTTACTCGCCGGGGTTTCCATTACCTAAAATAAGGTTATAGAAATGAAAAAGACAGATATATATACCGTTCTGGAAGAAATTGAGCGTGCTGGTGATGTTTTTTCGTATCTTAAGAGAACTACCTGCCCTATAGATAGGGAAGTGAATGAGGTTAAGTTAAGGGGGCATTTATCAAGTGCTATGACTGCAGCAAACCTAATTTATGTGAAGTCAAAAAATAACAATAAAATAACAGGGGGAAAAGAAAAGGAATGTACAGCATCACCTATAATTCATCAATTAGAAATTATGCCTGAGTATTATCAAGCTGTAATTGATGGGAGAAAAAAAGCTGAGTTACGGAAAAATGACCGATATTACTCTATTGGTGATTATTTGCTTTTGGCTGAGTGGGATTTTAAAAGAGATATATATACCGGGCGTAAAGTCGTGGTAGAAGTTACAGATATTACTCTATGTGATTTTGCTGCGCCTAATTTTGTCATGCTTTCATTTGATGGCATCGACTCTATCGATGTTTATTCTTTTGATGGAGATATCCCATTTTGAATAACACTCATCCAGCACAAAATATATGGGTGGGTGTAGACCCAGCCAAGCCGGGCAGTGAGAGTACAGTAACAATGACGACAGTTGAATCAGTGGAGCTAATGCTAAATGAAGCGCGCATGGATGAAAGAAAGAATCAGGCCGCGCTGGTTTCATTTCGTTTGGATGAGATTGCTAATCAAATTCTAAACCGAGAATTGAACGGTGTAGAGGCGGCGGAGCTGCTTAACCAAATCGCTGAACACATAATCACTCAGTCTTATGACCAGCACTAATAATATGCGCGGTCGCATTGCCCCAGCAGCGCCGTTGCCTTATCCGGGCAGCGGCGCTGCTGTTCCTGCCTATGCCTACCCCGGCAGCAAACCACGCCAAACCCTTGCACCAGCAAGACCGCTTACCCGTGAACAACTGATTCAGGGGCAAGCTGTTTTAGCCAATATCAATAATTTGCCTCACTTCCTGCGTATCCAGTTCATTTCTCGCTATGAATACCTGTTAGCCAATAAAGGGCTAAACGATGCTAATAAATGGCTGGTGTTTGTTTTTGACCAGCGTATCTGGCCGCGTATTCAGGTGGTCAATAGTAAAAATGTTATGCGCCTCAGTGCGTCAATGAGCTTTTCCACTGATGCACCAACCTATGCCAGCCTAGCGGGTATGCATGATAAAGAGCTGCGCCGCTTTGCCCGCAAAATAGGTGATGAGTTAATGGTGGCGTACAACCATCATTGTGATGAATGCATTAAGGCCAATCAGGGTGACAGGTCTGTTTTATTGCAGGCTGATACACAGGTACGGATATACGGCGATATTGCCAAAATGGCGCGCGCTTTTAATATCACGCCGATGCACTGGCGCAAATACCGGAAAGGCCGGTTAGATATCACGTCTGCTATCGCCAGTCTGTCACGACTGGTTAATCCCGAATGGTGGGAGCGGAAACTTAAAGCCCAACGTATGTGCTGGCGGGAAGCATTATTGATTGCTGTCGGTAATGTTAGCCGAGATATGTCGGCGTCGTCTTATGCCAGTAAGCAGGCCATCCGTGAGGTGTTCGCTCGTCGTCAGTCTAATTTGGAATATCTCAAAAGCTGCCAGTTAGAAAACATTGAAACCGGCGAGCGCATCGACCTGATTGATAAGGTGATGGCGAGTATTTCTAATCCAGAAATTCGCCGTATGGAGCTAATGAACACCATTGCTTTTACTGAAAAATATGCTGCCAATCAAAAGCACGTCGGCATGTTCCTGACCATCACCACCCCGTCAAAATATCACCCGACCCGCGTTATCGGTAAAGGGGATAACGAGAAAGTCCAGCTTAACCACAAGTGGGACGATGAGGCCTATTCCCCCAAAGACGGACAGCGTTATCTCTGCAACATTTGGAGCAAAATGCGTACCGCCTTTAAAGACAATAAATTAAGCGTCTACGGAATGCGGGTGGTTGAGCCGCACCACGACGGAACCCCGCACTGGCACATGATGCTGTTTTGTGAGCGTCGCCAGCGCCAACAGATTATCGACGTCATGCGCCGGTATGCGTTGAAAGAAGACAGTGACGAGCGCGGAGCCGCTAAATACCGCTTTGAATGCAAGCACATGAACAAAGGCGGGGCCGCTGGCTACATCGCTAAATACATTGCCAAAAATATCGACGGCTATGCGCTTGAGGGTGAACGTGACCATGAAACCGGCGAGCTTCTAACTGACTCCGCTGCGGCGGTGACAGCGTGGGCGGCAACGTGGCGTATCCCTCAATTCCGCCCGATTGGTCTGCCCTCCATGGGCGTTTATCGCGAGTGCCGCCGTATTCGTTCTATTAGTCTAGCCGAGACTTTCGACGAAACCGTTGAGGCTGTGCGCCATGCGGCTGACGAGGGTGATTTTGCTGCCTACATCACGGCGCAAGGTGGCACCAATTGCGGAAATCAGACTGTCCGTTTAGCCAAGCGCGTCGCCGATGAACTCAACGCCTATGACGAGGAAGTACAGAAAGTCGTCGGTATCTACGCGCCGCATTTAGGTGCTGACCGTGTTCATGAAACCCGCATAACCCAATGGCGCATCGTTTCGGGTGCCGTTGACGTTGAGCCTTTGACTTTAAAAAGCGCCTCTGGCGCGCCTCGGAGTCCTGTCAATAACTGTGGGTTAGGTGGAAACACCCAAGCGCCAAATGACCCCAACGGGCAGGCTAAAACGCCTGTGATGGCGATGGAATACCCACCGGATGCAGTTATTGACTTCACCGACACTGCCGCCGTGAGGGCGATTGTGGCGCGAATGAAAGAAAATCAGCCACGCATTAGCAAGATGCAACGCAGTTATAACCCCACCAAGGGCCGCCTTATTGCGCCATCGGCCCGTTTAACCCGCGAAGAACGCCAGCGCATTCCCAAAATCCGCTATGACCTGCAGCTAAAAGATATCAGCGTCCAACCATGGGAGCTGGAATCGTTAGCCCGTGGGGCAAAAATGACGTTCGGCGACATTGTTATTCAGTATCCGGCCCTGTCCGACTGGCCGGAATTCGATGATTAATCTACCTGTGAGGAAAACCATGACTAAAACCGCCGCAACTACCCGCAAACAGGCACAGCGCCAGCGTGATAAATCTGCCGGTATCAATGAGATCCGCGCCCGACTGGAGCCAGAAGAGTACGCGATGCTAATCGAGGGCATGGCCACACGGCGTCTGTTCCGGCCAGCCTACGATTTACCGGAATATATCGCGCTCCTGATTCGACAAGATAACCAGCGACTAAAAGAGCAACTGGCTGAACTGGATAAACAACGTTGTGGCAAATGTGGCGATACCTTGCCGGGTGATCCGAATGGGTGTTGTTTACGGGGTGAGGCGGCGTGTTGGCAGACCAAAGGTATCAACAGATTATTAATTAGTGCAGTTAAATCGTTGTGACGCGTCACACTGAAAATTAAATATGTAGCGTGACGCGCTGTGTTCGCTGTTTTTATGCATAAAAGGGTTGTTGTTCAACAGGATGCTTTTTAATCCAAGATTTTTTACTCAAGTAAAACCATATATTTATATAGAAGTTTTCTTAAAAAGTGCATAGTATACTGTATATAAACACAGTTATATGTGTGACGGAGGGATGAGGTGCCAGATTCATTAGAAGAAATAGTCTTACTCGAAAGAATCGATCTGATAGCGCGGCTTACTACTGGTAGTGAGAGTCAAAACCGTGATCGTGAGATTGCTTTGGTTTGGATTGCTGAACTTGTTAAAGAAGTGAGGGCAGAGGCTATACAAGTGAAAGATAAAAATACTGCATTTGTATGATTTCTGATGTGGTAGATGGCATAGGACAAAATTAGAACTGTCTACTGTTTAGTCAGAGATTTCTGGCAGTTGGTAAGTCCATTTTTATCTTTTAATGTAAAATTCCCAAAGTGGCTTCAACAAGATACCTAATGGTATCATTTTTCTTATGATTGGTTAAAATTAATGTAAATATGGTACTTGTTGGTATATCATTCATAATGTTTGGTACGTTTTTCTTTCGGAGTGGTACATGATAAACATCACTAAGGATGCGTTTGTTGAAGTGATGACGGATGCATTGCAGGGTAAACGCGACGATCTTGAGATGCGCTTACGGCTCATGATTCGAAAGCTAAAAAAAGACTCACCTGAGTTGGCATCAGAGCTAAATGATATTCTTATTAAAAATAGCATGCCGATGAATTTGGTGCGTGGTGGGAGCTTAAGTAAGTTACCAACTCCTGTAGATGCTGATACAAGACAAAAGCTATTGGTTGAAACTTACCCAGTACAACTAACTGTTAAGCCTCTATGGCCTGCGAATATTACGACTAGTTTGTTGCGCTTTATCACTGAGTGGGAGAAAAAAGATCAATTAATTGATAATGGGCTTTTGCCATCCCGTTCTCTTTTGATGGGTGGACCTCCGGGCGTTGGGAAGACTTTAGCCGCTAAATGGCTTGCAAACAAACTTGGTTTGCCATTACTAACATTAGACTTAGCAAGTGTGATGAGTAGTTTTCTAGGGAAAACAGGGAATAATATCAGAGCTGTTTTAGAATATGCTCGTTCATTCCCATGTGTTTTATTGCTTGATGAATTTGATTCTATTGCAAAAAAACGTGATGATTCCTCTGATGTCGGTGAATTAAAAAGATTAGTTACTGTTTTACTCCAAGCTATTGATGAGTGGCCTCATACATCTATTTTAGTTGCAGCAACGAATCATGGTGAATTATTAGACCCGGCTGTCTGGCGTAGATTTGATAGAGTTATAAACTTTGAATATCCAACAGAAGAGTTAATTCACGAGTTTTTAGTAAAAAATGATATACCAACTGCTATAGCTGAAAAAATTAGTGGTGAGTTAAAAGGGCGCTCTTTCGCAGTGATAGAACGCTCCCTAAAACAAGCAAAACGTAATGCAATCTTAGAAAATATCCCTGTGAATAAAGCAATATTTGAGGAGTTGTTTGACGGCGAGTCTCTAGATGAGTTTATTTTACTTATGCATAAAAAGGGAATGTCTCAGCGACAAATATCCGCTGAACTATCAATTTCACGGCCAATCATTAGAAAGATTATTCAGAATTAAGGATTAAGAAATGAATAACAAAAACTTGCTCTTGGGGTATGGTGAGACACTAACTGGTGATGTGCATATTAAAAGCGGTAACGGCCCTAAAAATAAACCTTATACATATGAGGAGAATAGGCCATTTATAATGCAGAATTTGAGGTCTCTAGTAGATTTCGTAAACAACATGCCCGAAGCTACAAAACCAAATGGTGAAGCTGTTGCGAAAATAACTTTGCATCCCGCTTTTCTTGCAAAGTCATATTTTCCTGTAAAAATACTTAAGCAGTTTTCACTGAGAAGTATTGGTAGTAAATCAGTGACTATATCACCACGAAAACAAGTTAAAAATAAGAACAAAGAAGAATATAACACTGCTTGTATATATGTTGCCGGTACGACGAAGTCATTTTCTGATTTTTATAATTCTCTTGATAGAGGGACTTTAAATAAAGGGCAGAAAGATGAAGTAATATCTTTAGAGGAGATAAAAATATTTGATGCTAATGACAAGATTAAAAACATCGACCAATCTGCTCAGGAAAGGGCTATTGAAGTAGCGTTGCATACCCCGGCTGAAGAGGATGATATTCTCAATTCATTTATCCGATATGCATCACTTTGTGGTGCTACGGTTAAAGAAGATAAAGTTATTTCAATTAAGGGGCTTACTTTTCTACCAATCTTAGCTAACTCTAAAATTGCTAGAGAGGTTGCAGAGTTTTCATTTTTAAGAACAATTAGAGATTTACCGGGACTTAGAATTAACAATCCCGTATTTACTAGAACAACTGTTCTGAATAGTCAATTAGAACTTCCTGATGATAATGCAATTAATAATGATATTAAAGTTGCTATTTTCGATGGTGGTATAGGATGTTCAGATTTTGACAGGTGGGTTTCAGAGCATACGTTTACAGCGGAACAAAAAACCAGTGGAAGTCTATTAAGCCATGGACAAGATGTTACTTCTACTATTCTTTTTGGGGCTGTAGCTGATGGCCAAAACCAATTGCCTATACCATATTCAAAAATCGATCATTATAGAGTATTAGATAATTCTATCAATGGACAAGATAGTGATCTTTTCGATGTCTTATTGAGAATAAAAAAAGTATTAGACTCCAATGACTACCAATATATAAATCTCAGCCTTGGCCCTAGGCTACCTGTCGACGATGATGATGTTCATGTATGGACTTCCACATTAGAGCAGTATTTTGCCACAGGAAAAACTCTTTGTACTGTTGCAGTTGGAAATGATGGAGAGAAAACAGGTGGATTAAATAGAATTCAACCTCCATCAGATCTTGTAAATGCTTTAGCTGTCGGTGCTGCAACTTCACTTTCGGATAATTGGGAGAGAAGTAGCTATAGTTGTATTGGTCCCGGTCGTAGTCCCGGTTATGTGAAGCCAGATGGTGTTGCTTTTGGAGGTTCAGCGGAAGAGCCTTTTACGCTATATAGCCCTTTCACTAACGGTTTAGTGAAAACAGCAGGAACAAGTTTTGCTTCGCCCCTCGTTCTACGTCAGGCGATTGGTCTATCTGCAAGTTTACAATATGATATTACTCCTTTAACTGCGAAAGCATTACTTATTCATCACTCACGAAATAATGGTTATAATAGAAGTGAAGTAGGTTGGGGTAAATTCCCCCATGATATCAGAGATATTATTTACTGTGGTGATGATGAGGTTAAGGTTATTTATCAAGGCGAATTAAAACCGTCACAGCACCTTAGAGCATCAATTCCTTTTCCTGATATTCCAGTCAGTGGAGATGTAACTTTAAAAGCTACATTTTGTTTTACTACGCCGGTTGATGCTGAGCATCCAATTAATTATACCCGTAGTGGGCTAGTTGTTACCTTTAGAAAAAATCAAAATAATCAGGGAGGGACTTTCCCTCTGTTCAATTTAAAAAGTATCTATGCCGATGAACAAGAGCAAAGAGGAGATGCCCATAAATGGGAAACTACTTTGCATAGTGAAAAAACCTTTAAGAAAGATATCATTAATGACCCTTGTTTTGATGTTATCTATTATGGGCGAGAAGGGGGAATGCCAACAGCGGTTGAAGATTTACCTAATTTACCTTATGTGTTGATTGTAACTTTAAAAGCTCATGATACACCTGAGCTTTATAACAACATTCGCCAACGCTACCAAACTTTACAACCAATCCAGATACAGCAACAAATTCGCTTGCAATCCTAGTATTGATTGGGCCACTTTGAGTGGCCCACTGTTCAAGAAGATTTGTGCATGACTCTGCATTATTTTGCATTATGATCCTCTTCCTCCTTTTTCCTGTCTCTGCCAGTCCCAGTGCTGTTCTCAATGCCTCATGCAAGTGCATGAAAAGCGACCTGTAAAGCGCGCAGGCGTGGCGGGGATAGCATTGCGCGCAAAGGGTTTTGATACCCTTATTTATAGGTCTTGGGCGGGCCGTGGTGCTGCGTTCGGTTGGGTTGGGAATCAATGCGTGTTCATGGGTTACGAGGGCGTGACGGGCGTCTGGTGGTGTATGGCGCGAGGTGTTGGGATTGCTACTTTTCGGGCATGAAAAAGCCGCCCGGTTCGGCGGCTATGATATTCAAAAATATCAATTAACTATTTGCAAACTTGAAACGCTGCCAGCTTTTTTTCATCTGTATACAGTGCAGCGATAAAGCCGTCTGTAACCAGTGAGTTGATAACGCCAAGCGCGCCAGTCATGTATTTGCCTTCAGACATACCACACATCACCTCAGAGTCATGGGCTAACGTCGCGTTACACTCTATTCGATGCGATACCAGCGCAGTAATACAATCCGGGTCAAGTGACAACGCTTGATTAAGAATATCAACAGCCCGTTGCACTGTGATTTTCTGGTTAGTTTGAGTTTCCATAATTATTACTCGTTTCGTTTCGCATTTTTGGGGTGGCTGAGGCGGTGGCGCGGGCCTCTTCACAATATCGCCGGGGTTATATGGCGGTGGTGTTGGCGCTTTACGTCCCATATTAATCCTCGCTTATCAGTTCATAAGGCTTGAACCGGATCACCTCTTCCCCTATCCAGTCATTCACCTCTTTCAATCGTTCTTGCAACGGCGTTAACTCGTTACGGACAAACACTTGTGAGGCTTTCGCCACGTCACCGAAACCGCCGGTATTGTTGGGAATAATCCCCATCATCTGCGGTGGCACCCGGTGCACACTGAGCAGGTCGTCGCGAGTGGCGTTCTTGATATTAAAAAAGTCATCTTTGGTGGCGACTTCGCTCAACGGTAAAATCTGGATACCGTCTTTTTTGCCATTAGGCGCGTACATAAACAGGTTGCGGAAATTGCCTAGCCCTTTGGTGTCGCGCATCGCTTTACGCATTGCCTCAATATCGCTGCTACTTTGCGCCGCATCAGTCATATACAGGATGTATCCCGCGTGAGCGCCGTTCTGGTAATACTTGCGGCGAAACAGCGTGGCGGCTTCATTGAGCCAAGCCGAATTTAAGCCACTGAGGTATTCCGGCAAACCGTAAAGCTCCTGATTGATATCCGGTTCTATCAGGTGAAAAACGCTCCCGGCGGCGAACAGGTGTTCATCTTTCCAGTTCTGGACAAACCAATAGCAATCTTTTTCTAATCCACGGCGGGTGTACTTGGCCGGACTGGGGTCGAGGCGCAGTGGTGCGCCCAGTTGGTTACGGCGCACCTCTAAAAACGCATTGCCAAACACCAGATAATCCAGTGCATAGCGGCTAAATGCCTGCTGACTGAGCATTGCATGAGGGGTAAATGTGCTTGCCAGTATGTTGCGTTTCACATACAGCGGTGAGCTGTGATGCACCGCCGCCCGGAAGCTGCGCGCCAACCCGTCAAAGCTGATAGGTGGGTCATACCATTTACCGTTACTGGTGCATTCGATGTAATCCAGTATTTCCCGCTTGTCGAGCACGGCGGAGGGTTCGCCAAAGGTGAACGCCTCCACCGGCTGCTGTTGGCTGGCGGTGTGATTGGTGACAGGTCGGCTTAATGCCTTGCGGCCTTTGCGCTTACTCATCCGTAAAACTCCAAGAAGTTAGGGCTGTGACCGCCATATGTCGCGGTAAGGGGTTCATTTAACAGGGCGTGCATAATCGCCCACGCCACATCGGCGTGGCTGGCTTCTTCGCTGCGGCTGGCAACATAAGTCGAACTTTTGCCGCTGGCGGTCATGGTTTTGCGAATGGCCATAAATGACTGGGTGATATCGGTGTGGCCGGTGTCATATTCCAGACGGCCGTTATTAATGGTGTGCTTGGCTTTCAGCACCATGGCGGTTTTGATTTCAGGGGTATATTTGATTTCCCTTGCGGCCGGGAAGAACTGGCGCACCAACTGGAAAACGCCTTGACCGACGGTAGTCGCATCAATACCGATGTACTCCACACAATACTTATGCGTCAACTCTTCGATATGCTTGGCCTGCGCCTCAAAATCCATCCCTTTCCACTGGTGGCGTTCCAACACGCGGAACTTGCCGCCCGGCACCATTGGCGGCGCAATCACCGCACACCCGGCACTGTCACCGCCGTTGGCCTCTGACGGGTCGTAACCAATCCACACCGGGCGATGCCCAAACGGCCGCAACGAATACGGGTTGTAGTCTTCCCACTCTTCCAGACTGTCCACCATGCAAGCCTGCAACTCGGCGAACGGGAACACCGACGCTTGATCGTCCACAAACTCGCACATCAGCAGGTTTTGATATTCTGACGGGCCGTATTCCAGTGAGAGCTGGTTAAGGTCAAACAGGTTACAACCGCCCGCCAGAGCATCTTCAACCGTGACAATCTGCCGCCACTGACCATCAGCACACAACGCACCACGGGCCAAATGGCTGTGGCTTAAATCCAGTTGGATATGGTCGGATTTATTGCGGCGGCCTTTATTGAACAACTCACCAGACCAGAACGGATAGGCGCTGTGGGCCAGACTCGACGGTGTGGAGAAATAGGTGGTACGCCATTTTTTGTGCAATGACATGCCGCTGGCGACTTTGCGCAGTTCCTGAAATTTGGGGATCCAAAAATACTCATCAAGATAGAGATTGCCGGTGTAGCTCTGCGCGGTGCGCACGTTAGTGCCGAGGAAGAACAGGCGCGCCCCGTTCGGCAGCACCATCGGGTCGCCTTTCAGGTCAACGTCAACCATGCGGGCAAAGTCGATAATGTAGCTTTTGAACACATGCGCCTGTGCCTTACTGGCGGATAGGAATATCTGGTTACGTCCTGTCGTGATGGCATCCAGCAGCGCTTCGCGGGCAAAGAAGAAGGTTGCCCCAATCTGGCGCGATTTCAGAATATTGCGGATGCGGTGAGTGAGTCCGGCCTCAAACCAGTTGCGCTGATAATCAAAGATATTTTCGTGAAAAATTGACTCCAGCTTTTCAATAGCGGATTCACCGAACAGGTTTTTATCCGGGGTTTTGCGCTCCCCTTTGTTGCGGTTCGCTACGTTCGGATTTAAATCAGCTTCGCTGCCGGTCTGGCTGTAGCGGTTAACCCGCGCCAGCCGTTCAATCTGGCGGCCTAACAGGTCAATCTCTTTAAAGTCCCGCCCCTCTTTGGCGTCTTTCATGATGAGCTGAATCAACCGCGCTTCCATGCTGGTTTCCACGCGGGAAATGGGCGCAATGGCGTCCCACCCGTCGCGCTTCTTCCAGCTCTGCACAGTCGGCGATTTCAGGGCCAGCGTGTCCGCAATCTGGCGCACAGAAAAGCCCTGCCAGTAAAGCAAGGCCGCCTGTCGCCGTGGGTCGCTGATGATGGTGCTCGGTATCGTATTCATGCCATTAGGCTACGCGACCAGCCCGACCCTCTGCGCGTCCTCGCTGTTGTGCCAGCCCCGTCACAACGGGCTTTCGTTGTTGCCGCCTCCCTCAGTCTGGAAACTAAGCCCCGTACCAAACAACCCACATTAAATGGAGCCGCTCATGGCTAAGAAAGTCTCTAAGTATTTTCGTATCGGCGTTGAAGGTGATACCTGCGACGGACGAGTGATTGACGCTGACGATATCAACCAGATGGCCGAGTCATTTGATCCACGCGTCTACGGTTGCCGTATCAATTTGGAGCATTTGAAAAGTTATTTCCCTGACAGCCCCTTCCGCCGTTATGGCGATGTATCAGCACTTAAAGCAGAAACCATTGAAGACGATTCCATCCTGAACGGTAAGCGTGCGTTGTTCGCCCAAATCAGCCCAACCGATGATTTGGTGCAGATGAACAAAGCCCTACAGAAAATCTATACCTCCATGGAAATTCGCCCGAACTTTGCTAATACCGGTAAAGCCTATCTGGTCGGGCTGGCCGTGACCGATGACCCCGCCAGCCTCGGTACTGAAATGCTGGAATTCAGCGCCAAAGCCAAACACAACCCACTGGCCGCCCGTAAGTCTCACCCAGATAACTTTTTCTCTGCGGCAGTTGAAGTGCAATTGGAGTTTGAAGACGTGGCCGAGCCGGGTGTCACCTTACTCAGCATGGTGAAGTCAGTATTCAGTCGTAAACAGGCAACCGATGATGCCCGTTTTAATGATGTGCATGAGGCGGTGAATGCCGTGGCAGTGCATGTGCAGGAACAGGGGGAAACCATTGAAGCCCGCTTTGCCGCCATTGAGAAACAACTGACTGACAACGTGGTGGAGCTGAAAAAGAGCATCGAAAAGGGAAAACAAGGGGTTACGTCCCTCGAAAACAAACTGTCTATCACTGAAAACTTTAACCAGACCAAGCGCCCGGAATCCACTGGTGTCAGTGGTCAAGCCGACGTGCTGACTGACTGCTAATCAGGGCCACAGGCCGCCCATTGTGCGGTCACGTTGTTATTTCACCATTACATTATTTAACTGAATCAGGATTATTATGCGCCCAGCAACCCGTTTTAAATTTAATGCCTATCTGACCCGTCAAGCCGAACTGAACGGGGTCGCAACCGGCGATTTGAATAAAAAATTCAACGTTGAACCCTCCGTCACGCAAACCATCATGACCCGCGTTCAAGAGTCCTCAGAGTTTCTGAGCCGCATCAATATTGTGCCCGTCGCCGAGCTGACCGCTGAAAAAGTGGGCCTGAGTGTTACCGGGTCAATTGCCAGCAATACTGATACTGACGGTGGCGATGAGCGCGAAACCGCTGAGTTTGCAGGGCTGGACAGTGAGAAGTATTTCTGTGAGCAGGTGAACTACGATTTCCACATTCGCTATAACACCCTCGACCTGTGGGCGCGTTATCAGGACTTCCAGACCCGCTTGCGCGACGCGATTATCAAGCGTCAGGCACTTGACCGTATCATGGCGGGCTTCAATGGCACCCACCGTGCCAAGACCTCAAACCGTGCACTCAACCCGATGTTGCAGGATATTGCGCCGGGCTGGTTGCAAAAATACCGCACCAATGCCCCAACCCGCGTAATGAGTAAAATCATCGGTGACGATGGCGCGGTAGTGTCGGAAAAAATTCGTGTCGGCCATGGCGGTGATTACGTCAATCTGGACGCGCTGGTGATGGACGCCACGAATAACATGATTGCGGAATGGCATCAGGAAGACCCTGAACTGGTGGTTATCACTGGCCGTCAGTTGATGCAGGATAAGTATTTCCCCATCGTCAATAAAGAGCAGGAAAACAGCGAAACCCTCGCCGCTGACCTGATTATCAGCCAGAAGCGGATCGGCAATTTACCGGCTATCCGTGTGCCATTCTTCCCGGCTAACGCATTCATGATCACCCGCCTCGATAACCTGTCTATTTACTGGCTGGAAGACTCGCACCGCCGCCATATCGATGAGAACGCCAAGCGTGACCGCATCGAAAACTATGAATCCATTAAACAGGATTATGTGGTGGAGGATTACGCCTGCGGCTGTCTGGTGGAAAATATCGAGATTTTATCGCCGCCGAAAAAAGAAGACACCGAAGCAGCGGACAAATCCAACTTTGATCGTCTTGCTGATGCACTGGTTGAAGCGGTGAAAACAGCCTCCGCACCTACCGTTACCGACGAGGGTAAATAAGCCATGACCAGTCCTGCGCGCCGCCACTTTATCCAACAGTCGGCTATTGCCGCCTCACAGCTACGGGATAACCCGTTACGTCATGCCACCGGCTACGAGCTGATGTTGCTCAAGCTCAATGAAGATAAACGCAAGCTGAAACAGGTGCGTTCAAACGAGCGTAAAGCCGAGCTGAAGCGGCAGTTATTGCCGGACTATCTGCCGTGGGTGTCGGGTGTATTGAGTGAGGGGAAAGGCGCGCAGGACGCCATTTTAATGACCATCATGATTTGGCGTCTGGATGCCGGGGATATCCCCGGCGCACTGGATATCGCCCGTTATGCTCTGCGTTATCAGTTAGTGCCAACAGACCGTTTTACTCGTTCTACCGCTTACCTGATTGCCGAGGAAGTGGCCGAGTCTGCCGGGCGAGCCTATGCCACCGGTAAGCCGGTTGATGTTGACCATCTGCTGCAAACCATTGAGCTGATGGAAGACGAAGACATGCCCGACCAGGTGCGGGCAAAACTGCACAAAATGACCGGTTATGTACTGCGTGACAGTGACCGGGGCGAACTGGCCCTGAGCCACCTTCACCGCGCACTCCAACTGCATACCGGTTGTGGCGTCAAGAAAGACATTGAGCGACTGGCCGTGAAGTTAAAGAACGCCGCCAGCCGCTAAACCGAACGCTCCCCGAGCCGGGCGGCACGATGGCCGCAACAGGGTTTACCTTGTTAACGCCGTCGTCCACCGCCCACCCATTCTGATATTGAGGTTGCCATGACCACTGTTGTTATCCCCGCGCCACGGCCTGACAAAACGGCCGAACCGGTGATTGAAAATACCTTTTTCTGGCCTGCGGTTGACCCGATAAAACTGCGCGAGCTGTTGCGCCTTGAGGGAACCGTCACCGCCGAGCGACTGCGCTTCACCATCAAAGGCGCTATTGCCGAGGTTAACGCTGAACTGTTTGAGTACCGCCGTGACCAGATGACGGCAGGCTTTAAAACACTGGCCGAGGTGCAGGCCGAGCAACTGGACGGCGAAAGCATCCAGTTGGCCGAGTACCAGCGGGCGGTCTGTGCCATTACGGCTGCACTGTTGGCCGAGCGTTATCGCGGCTATGACGCCAGCGCGCGCGGTGATAAACGTGCGGAAGCCATTGAAAGTACGGTTGATGAGTTGTGGCGTGATGCGCGGATTAGTATTCGCAACATTGCCGGTAAGCCTCACAACATTATTGGCCTTATCTGATGCAGGTCAACGCGTTGCAAGGCGACACGCTCGACGCATTGTGCTGGCGCTATTACGGGCGCACACAAGATGTGCTGGAGCAAGTCTATGACGCGAATCCGGGGCTGTCGGAACTGGGGGCCATTCTGCCGCATGGTTATCCGGTGGCGTTGCCCGACATGGCCCCGGCGGCCCAACGTGAAACCGTTCAATTATGGGATTGAAAATGGAGAAATTTAGCTCTGCGGTAGCCTATGTATTGGCGCTGGTACTGGCGTTTATTGGCGCACTGAGTCCGCAAGATATCGCGTTTTATGTGGCGGCGGTGGCCGCTGCGGCGACCTGTTTTATCAACTGGTACTACCGGCGTAAGAGCTATTTCTTGCTAAAAGAGTTGGCTATCAGGCGGGAGGTGTTCGATGAACTCAATCGTTAAGCGCTGTCTGGTCGGGGCGATTCTGGCGCTGGCCGCCACCTTGCCAAATTACCAGACGCTCAACACATCGCCCGCCGGGCTAAAACTGATCGCCGATTATGAGGGCTGCCAGCTCAACGCCTATCAGTGCAGCGCCAACGTCTGGACAAATGGCATCGGTCACACGGCCGGGGTTAAGCCGGGCAGCGTTATCAGTGAGCGACAGGTGGCGGTCAATCTGGTTGCTGACGTGCAGCGGGTCGAACGGGCTGTGGCAGTGTGTATGCCGGTTGCCATGCCGCAACCGGTGTATGACGCCGTGGTGTCGTTCGCCTTTAACGTGGGTACGGGGGCGGCCTGTCGCTCGACGCTGGCCTTTTTTGTCAACAAGGGCGACTGGCGCAGCGCCTGCAATCAGTTGCCGCGCTGGGTCTACGTCAACGGCGTGAAAACCAAAGGGTTAGAGCGTCGACGTACCACCGAGCAAACACACTGCCTGAGCGGGGTATGATATGCGCACATTACTTCTGTTATGGGTTTTGATGATGGGGGTGCTGGCGTGGCACGCCCATAACCTTAAAAAAGAGTTAGACAGCGCCAAACTGGTGATTGGCACTTTATCCACCGGAATTGAGAGCCGGGACAACGCGATCACCCGCCTGCAAGATGAGGCCCGGCAACAGGCAGACAATGAGCGGGCATTACGGCAATCACTGAGCCACGCCAGCACCTTGTCATTATCTCGTGAACAGAGAATTCAAAGGTTACTCAATGAAAATAAAGTCTTGCGTGATTGGTTCGCTACTGCTTTGCCTGCTGGCGTTATCCGGCTGCACCAGCGCCCCGCGTTCGCCAACCCCAACGATTATTTACGTTGGCTGTCCGACGGTGAGCAGTTGCCCGCTGCCGGGCAGCACACCGGCGGTTAACGGTGATTTAAGTGCCGACATTCGCCAATTAGAAACCGCACTGGTGGCCTGCGGGCTGCAAGTGGAAGCTGTTAAACAGTGTCAGGAACAACACCATGTTAAAACCCAAACTGTTACGCCAAGCCTTAACCGACAGTCTGCAACTGTTCCAGACTAACCCGGAGCGGCTGAAAATGTTTGTTGATGGCGGGCGCATTGTCTCAACACTGGCCCCGTCGCTGTCTTTTGAAAATCAATATACGCTGACGCTGTTTATTGAGGATTTCCCCGATGATGTTGATTATCTCTTTGTGCCGATACTGGCATGGTTGCGGGAACATCAACCGGACATCATGGCAACAGAAGAAAAACGCCGCACCGGCTTTATTCATAAGGTTGATGTGATGAGCGATGTGTTAAGTGATATCCGTATCGACTTGCAACTGACTGAGCGGGTGATTGTGAAAGAACTGGACGGCGCATTGCATGTTAACCATGCCCCTGAGCCAGCATTGTCGGGCGTACTTCCTCGTCCAACTGAAATTTATTTCCACGGTGAGCGGATTAAATGAATACGCTGAAACCCTTTGATGATGCACTGGCCGGGCTGATTGCCAGTCTGACACCCAAAGCCCGCAAAGCGCTGGCGGTGACAGTTGCCAAACGCCTGCGGGCCAGCCAGCAGCAACGCATTAAACGCCAGCAAGCGCCTGATGGCTCCCTGTATGCGGCGCGTAAATCTCAACCATTGCGTAAGCCAAAAGGCCGCATTAAACGGGAAATGTTCGCCAAGTTGCGCACCGCCCGCTATATGAAAGCCAACAGTAGCCCTGATGAGGCGGTGGTTGAGTTTGCCGGGCGCGTGGAACGGATGGCGGCAGTGCACCATTTTGGCCTGCGTGACCGTCCGAACGTGCACAGCAAAGATGTGCAGTATGACGAGCGGCCGTTGCTCGGTTTCAGTCAGCAAGATATAGACATTGTGGAAATGGCTGTACTAAGTTACATCGGTAAATAATAGTCTAACAATATGTTATTTCTGCTAATATAATTTAAAATATGGGTGAAAAAGGTAATCCAATGGACACTCTAAAAGAGTCTCTTACATTTTCTCAAAATAACATTAGAGAAATATCGTTTAATAAGAAGTCTATCAAGTCAGTATTAGCCATAGGCATATTCTCATCTATGATTGAGTTAACAAGGTCGATGATCACACTTTTGGAAACTAATAATTTCACCGGCCCATACTCTATTTTTAGAACTTTTCTAGAGTGTTATGTTGATGTTATAAATATTCATAACAATGAAGAATACTTTAAATTGCTTATATTGGAATTTCACGAAAGAGAAGAGAGATTGATGCGGAGTTCCAAAAAAGGCAATAAATACACTAAGTCATTATTGGAAATGGATAGCTTTTGTTTAATTTATAAAAAAAATAAGAACGAAATAAGAAGTCTAAAGAAAATAGTTCAAAGAGTTGATGGCAAAACAACCATAGCTGAAAAGTTCACAATGGCAGGATTGAAAGATGAGTACGACTCAATATATTCAAAACTATGCACTGAAGCACATAGCAGTTTAGAAGCCGTCCTTAATAGGCATTTAGAGTTTGATGAAGATAATAAAGATATGACAGTGTTGCTTTATAATAATAAAAAGGCTGCTGATTTTTATTATTACATAGGGACAATGCCATTATTGCTTCTTAAGGCAGGTGTTCTTACTTGTGAAACACTTAACTCTGGTTCTAGTTCATTATTTTCGGAAAAATATCATGAAGTTGAATTAACGATAAAAAATAATTAAATTTATTTAATAGATATATATTTTTGTGCCATAGACAGCAGAACAACATCTAATTGAAGCGTGTTTATAAAAAAGACATGCTTCATCTATGAACACACAAACCCAACTTACTGAAATTCTGCGCCTGCTGCGCAACCTGATCCGTATTGGTACGGTGGCCGAGGTCGATCTCGACCAAGCCCTGTGCCGTGTGGCGACGGGGGACAATACCACCGGCTGGCTTAACTGGCTGACACTGCGCGCCGGTCAATCGCGATCATGGTGGGCACCGTCTGAGGGGGAGCAGGTGTTGATATTGTCCCTCGGCGGCGAGCTGGATACCGCCTTTGTGCTGCCGGGCATTTTCTCTGATGACTTCCCGCCGCCGTCGGCCTCGGCGGATGGCCTGTATATCGCCTTTCCTGACGGTGCCACGTTGCACTATGAACCTGAGAGCGGCGAGTTGCAGGCTGATGGCATCAAAACGGCGGTTATCAATGCCAGTGAATCGATAAATGCCACTGCCCCCACTATCACCTGTGCTGCCTTGGTCAAAATCCTGCTGGATACACCCGAAGTGGAATGTACCAACAACCTGACCACCGGCACGTTGAACGTGAAGAAAGGCGGCCAGATGAGCGGCAATATTGAACATTCCGGCGGCAAGTTCTCATCCAATGGTGTGGTGGTTGATGACCATGACCACGGCGGCGTCTTGCGTGGTGGGGATTATACGGAGGGAATTAAATGACCACTGCCACCTATCTCGGCATGAACCGCACCGCCGGGCAGACCATTACCGACGCTGACCATATCAGCCAGTCAATAGCAGATATTCTTGTAAGTATCCCAGCTTTAGTTCCACACACTTTTTGAGATTTCCGGTTTCTCAGCCATCAGCCGATATTCTTCCGGCGTCAGATTATTCAGGGATTCATGAGGCCGCTCACTGTTGTATTCATTCAGCCAGCGCTCCGTTATTTCCCGTGCTTCATTCAGTGTTCTGAACAGATAAAAATCCAGTATTTCGGTCCGGTACGTTCGGTTAAACCGTTCGATAAACGCGTTCTGTGTTGGTTTGCCGGGCTTGATAAATTCCAGCATCACGCCATGGTCTTCAGCCCATTGTGCCAGCGCCAGTGATATCAATTCCGGCCCGTTATCCATCCGCATCTTCAGCGGATAGCCACGGTTTGCCGCTATTCTGTCCAGCACCCGCACAATGCGCTGCGCCGGAATATTCAGGTCAATTTCGATAGCCAGAGCCTCGCGGTTAAAATCATCCACGACGTTGAAAGTCCGAAAACGTCGGCCACATGTCAGCGCGTCGTGCATAAAATCAATCGACCAGCTTTGGTTGAGGGCTTCCGGCGTGGCCAGCGGCGCCGGATTACGCACCGGCAGGCGTTGTTTCCCTTTACGACGAAAATTCAGTTTTAGCAGACAGTAAATCCGGTGTATGCGTTTGTGGTTCCAGGCGTATCCCTGCCTGCGAAGCACCTGAAAAAGCTTCTTAAATCCATAGCGGGGATAGCGTTCAGCCGCCTCAGTCAGCCTCTGGATCACCGGTTCATCACGTCGTGTATTCGGTTGATAACGAAACACCGTCCTGCTCAGCGATAACGTCCTGCATGCCTGGCGTATGCTCATCGTAAACTGCGTGGTCAGATAGTTGACGAGCTCACGCTTTATCGCTGGTTTTAAAGCTTTTTTTCGATGACGTCTTTCAGCGCACGGCATTCCAGACTCAGGTCGGCAAACATCTGCTTCAGACGGCGATTCTCGTCTTCTAGATCTTTGATTTTTTTGATATCAGCGGCTTCCATCCCGCCATATTTCGCCTTCCAATTGTAATAGCTGGCTTCGGAAATAGCAGCCTCGCGGCACACATCTTTGACGGTCCTACCCGCTTCGACGGACTTCAGTACGGCGATGATCTGGTGCTCGGTAAATCGGATCTTGCGCATAAGGATCTCCTCAGGTGACATCATCAGTATGTCGGAAGATCTCTAAAAGTGAATGGGCCGTTTAAGCGGGATACTTACATTCTGATTACCCCTGTCGGTTCGCGGGTGATGCGCCGCGCTTATGGTTCGCTGCTATCGGAGCTGATTGACCAGCCGCAAAATCCGGCCTTGAGACTGCAAATTATGGCCGCCAGTTACAGTGCCATTTTGCGCTGGGAGCCGAGGGTCAAGCTGACTGGTATCACCTTTGAAACCACCTTTGACGGAAAAATGGTGGTTGATATCACCGGCACCCGCACCGATAGCGCGGCACCTCTCTCTTTAACCATTCCCGTGAGCTAACCCTATGGCAACCATTGACCTGAGCCTGTTACCCCCGCCGTTTGTGGTGGAAGAACTGGACTATGAAACCCTGCTGGCCGAGCGCAAAGCCACGCTGATATCTCTTTACCCGGAAGAACAGCGCGCCGCCGTGGCCCGCACGTTGTCGCTAGAATCTGAGCCGCTGGTCAAGTTGCTACAGGAAAACGCCTACCGCGAAGTGATATTACGTCAGCGCGTCAATGATGCGGCCCGCGCGGTGATGGTGGCCTATGCCGTCGGTAGCGATTTAGACCAGCTCGGCGCAAATAACAACGTTGAGCGGCTGGTGATTATCCCAGCTGACCCCGCCGCCATTCCACCCATTGAGGCGGTGATGGAATCTGACAGTGATTTCCGGGTGCGTATCCCGCAAGCCTTTGAGGGCTTGAGTGTCGCCGGGCCAACCGGTGCGTATGAATATCACGCCAAAAGTGCTGACGGCCGGGTCGCTGATGCCTCGGCAATCAGTCCGACACCCGCCTGTGTCACGGTCACGGTGTTATCGCGTGAGGGCAACGGCGAAGCCTCAGCCGAACTGCTGGCCGTGGTTGAGGCCGCGTTGAATGATGAGAATACGCGGCCAGTGGCTGACCGGGTGACAGTGCAATCCGCCCACATTGAAGATTATGAGATTGACGCGGTGCTCTATCTGCATCCGGGGCCGGAGGCTGAACCGGTGCGCATTGCGGCAGAGAAGAAACTGACCGCCTTTGTGACCGCACAGCGCCGCCTTGGTCGCGACATTCGTCTGTCGGCGCTCTATGCCGCACTGCATGTTGAGGGTGTCCAGCGGGTGGTAATTAATGCTCCCCTGGCTGATGTGGTGCTGGATAAAACCCAAGCGGCTTGGTGCACCGGCAGCAGCATCACTGTCGGGGGTACGGATGACTGACCGTTTATTGCCTGTTGGTTCGTCGGTGCTGGAAGTGGCCGCCGCGCGCGCCTGCGCCGAGCTAGAGAATACCCCGGTACCCATTCGGCAGCTCTGGAACGCCGACACTTGCCCGTTATCCCTGCTGCCTTATCTGGCGTGGGCGTGGTCGGTTGACCGCTGGGATGATAAATGGCCGGAAACCACCAAGCGCGCGGTGGTGAAGTCCTCGCAGTACGTCCACAAACACAAAGGCACCATTGGCGCAATCCGCCGGGTGGTTGAGCCGCTGGGCTATCTCATCAAAGTGATTGAGTGGTGGAAGACCAACGAGACCCCCGGCACCTTTCGCCTCGATGTTGGTGTATTGGAAACCGGCATTACCGAAGAAATGTATCAAGAGCTTGAGCGGCTGATAGACGACGCCAAGCCATGCAGCCGCCACTTAGTCGGCCTGTCTATCAATCTCGACAGTAGCGGCCCGCTGTATGTCGCCGCAGGTAGTTACAGCGGTGATGAGCTGACCGTATACCCGTATTTACCTGAAACTATAACCGTGACCGGCGAGGGTTACGCCAGTGCCGCAATCCACATTATCGATGACCTGAGAGTGAACCCATGACAGCGAGATTCTTTGCTTTACTGACCAACATCGGCGCGGCCAAGCTGGCGAACGCCACCGCGCTCGGCACCCGCTTAGAAATTACCCAAATGGCGGTCGGGGATGGCGGCGGAACCCTGCCAACCCCTAGCCCGGCACAAACCAAACTGATGAATGAGCAGCGCCGCGCTGCTCTGAATATGTTGACCATTGACCCGATTAACACCAGTCAGATTATTGCTGAACAGGTTATCCCTGAGACTGAGGGCGGATGGTGGATCCGGGAGATTGGCTTGCTGGATAAAGACGGTGATTTGGTTGCCATTGCCAACTGTGCCGAAACCTATAAACCACAACTGCAAGAGGGCAGCGGGCGCACCCAAACCATTCGGATGATTTTAATTGTCAGTAGCGCGGCTGCTGTCACGCTGAAAATCGACCCATCAGTGGTGCTGGCTACACGTAAATATGTCGATGATAAGGTGATTGAAGTTAAGCAGTACGCGGATAACGTACTGGCTGAGCATGAGAAATCCCGTCATCATCCCGATGCGACGTTAAGCGAAAAAGGCTTTGTCGCACTGAGCAATGCCACCGACAGCAACAGTGAAACCGACGCGGCGACGCCGAGAGCGGTTAAGGCCGCCGCTAATGCAGCGGTAACGGCATTAGCCGATCACGTTCGCAGCGCTAACCCTCATGACCAGTACTTGCAGATTGAAAACTCACTATCTGAAATTAAAGCGCTAGGCCCTATCGCTGTTGCGGAGACGCTCAAAAATTTGGATTTAAAAGGTGCGGCAAAGCGTGAGGTAGGAACAGCGGCTACTCAAATCCCGGATATGTCGAGCTTTGCCAGTTCAGCCGCCGCAACCGGCTGGATGAAACGACCGGACGGACTCATTGAGCAATGGGGAGAATCACCCTTTTCCAGATCAAATGACCAGTTTTTTTATGCTGACGCTTTTTTCCCAATAGCGTTCCCTAATAAAGTTTTAAATATGAGCGTGACACTACGTGGCATCACCGATATTTCGATAATAGGAAAAACTCTCGCATCGGATATGTTAGCAGCAACATGGGCAGCGATCCCACTGAGCAAGAAATACGGGGAAAACATCCCTACAGCGCAAAGAGTTATGTGGCGAGTGATTGGCTACTAAGGAGATTTAAATGAATTATTTCTACAGCCCGACGAATAATGCCGCTTATCCAGAGTCGTTAAAAACGGAATATCAAGCTGCGCAAACTTGGCCGGACGATGCGGTTCAAATCACGGACGAGACTTATCAGACATTTTTTGCCTGTGCTTCGCCGGCCGGTAAAACCAGAATAGCCGGAAAGCAAGGCCAGCCGGTTTGGGGGGGTATTCCCGTTTATGTCCCTACCGAGGATGAGTTAGCCGCCCGTGCCCGACATTATCGGGATGCCTTTATTGCTGCCACCGATCCCATGATGGTCAGCGACTATTCTATTGACGATGTACCACTGACGGAAGACCAGCACAGTGAGCTAATTACCACCCGCTTAGCCTTCAAACAGTGGCCGACGCTGGCAGGCTGGCCGTTGATAGAATTACCGGTGATTGGCGAGCCGGATAAATCACGCTGGCTACTGACCGAGGCGGTGAATAATGGCTATGTGGTGCCAGAGTGGCCGCCAGTCACTGCCTGACATTTCTTTTCAGCCTCCGATTCAGGGGGCTTTTGTTGTGCCATCGCCCACACATCCCCCATCTAATGCCTCGCGCTTACTAAGCCGTCACCATACTCTCACCCTTAACCAACGGAGAGTTACCCCATGGGTGATTACCATCACGGCGTCCGCGTTCTCGAAATCAACGAGGGGACGCGTGTCATTTCCACTATTTCCACCGCCATTGTTGGCATGGTCTGCACCAGCGACGATGCTGACGCAACCGCATTCCCCCTCAATACCCCGGTACTGATTACTGATGTGCGCGCCGCTGCCGGTAAAGCCGGTAAAAAAGGCACGCTGGCCGCGTCATTGCTGGCGATTGCTGAACAGTCGCGCCCAGTCACCATTGTGGTGCGAGTGGCTACCGGTAAAGATGAGGCCGAAACCACCTCTAATATCATCGGCGGCGCAGACGAGAACGGCCGCTACACTGGCATGAAAGCGCTGTTAGATGCGCAGTCTGTCACCGGTGTTCGCCCGCGTATTCTTGGTGTGCCGGGGCTGGATAATCAGGAAGTATCCACCGCACTGGGGAGTATCTGCCAGCAGTTGCGCGCCTTTGCCTATATCAGCGCCTACGGTTGCAAAACCCTCTCCGAAGCTATCTTGTACCGTGACAATTTCAGCCAACGCGAGTTGATGTTGATTTGGCCGGACTTCCTGAGCTGGAACACCACCGCCAACAGCACAGATATTGCTTATGCCACCGCCCGCGCCCTCGGTCTGCGCGCCAAGATTGATACCGATACCGGCTGGCATAAAACCCTGTCTAACGTCGGCGTAAATGGCGTGACCGGTATATCTGCCAGCGTCTACTGGGATTTACAGACCGTTGGCACTGACGCTGACTTACTTAACAAAGCCTGTGTAACGACGTTGATCCGTAAAGACGGCTTCAAGTTTTGGGGTTCGCGTACCTGTTCTGATGATCCACTGTTTGCCTTTGAGAACTACACCCGCACCGCGCAGATTCTGGCCGACACCATGGCCGAGGCGCAGTTGTGGGCGATAGACCGCCCGATGCACCCGACGCTGGTCAAAGACATGATTGGCAGCATCAACGCCAAATTCCGCGAAATGAAATCCGCCGGGCTGATTATTGACGGCGCTTGCTGGTATGACGACAGCGCCAACGATAAAGACACCCTGAAAGCGGGCAAGCTGTTTATCGATTACGACTACACCCCAGTGCCACCACTGGAAGATTTAACCCTGCGCCAGCGTATCACCGATAAATATCTGGTGAACTTTGCCGCAGCCGTCAACAGCTAAGGAAAACTGACTTATGGCACTGCCACGTAAGCTGAAATTGATGAACCTGTTTAACGATGGCCGGGATTACATGGGGATCGTGTCCGCCATCACCCTGCCGAAACTCACTCGCAAGCTGGAGAACTACCGGGGCGGTGGGATGAATGGCGTTGCGCCGATTGATTTGGGTCTGGATGACGATGCGCTATCCATGGAGTGGTCGATGGGCGGCCTCGACGAGCTGGTGTTGCAGCAATGGGGAACGCCTAAAGTTGACGGGGTTCCGCTGCGCTTTGCGGGCGCTTATCAGCGTGACGATACCGGCGAAGTGACAGCGGTAGAAGTTGAGATCCGTGGCCGTCATAAAGAGATTGATGGCGGCGAATCCAAGCAAGGGGAAGACACCGAAACCAAGGTATCGACCCAGTGCACCTACTACAAGCTGACCATTGACGGCAAGGTGGTAATGGAAATTGACGTGGTTAACCTGATTGAAATGGTTAACGGCGTAGACCTGCTGGAAGCGCAACGCAAGGCCATTGGCCGCTAACCCCTGACGGCCAGTGTTAACCCGCTGGCCCCTTACTGACTGAATTGGAAAAACCATGAAAAAACTCACTGTTAAAACTGAAACCACCGCCGAGGTTAACGAGAATGTGGTGGTACTGGAAACCCCGCTAAAGCGTGGCGATACCCTGATTACTGAAATCGAAGTTTACCGCCCCAATGCCGGGGCGCTGCGCGGGGTGCGGCTTTCGGATGTCGCTCATTCTGATGTGGATGCGCTGATTGTGGTGCTACCCCGTATCACCACACCGACACTGACCACCGCAGAATGCAGCCGCTTAGAATTGCCGGATTTAGTGGCACTGGCGGGCAAGGTGATTGGTTTTTTGTCGCCGAAACAGGGGGCGTAACGCTCGACCCGAAACTGGAAGTTGACGACCTGATGGCGGATATTGCCGCCATTTTTCACTGGCCGCCGTCAGAGCTTTGGGCCTTGAGCCTCACCGAGCTGGTGCGCTGGCGTCATAAAGCCTTACTACGCAGTGGAGCCGTAAATAATGAGTAAGAACTTACAGTTACAGGTATTGCTCAAAGCAGTAGACCAAGCCACCCGCCCGTTTAAAGCCATTCAAACCGCCAGTAAATCCCTCACTGGGGATATTCGCAACACACAAAGCAGCATCAAATCCCTTGATGCGCAGGCGGCGAAGATTGACGGTTTCCGCAAGGCCAGCGCCCAACTGGCCGTCACCGGGCAGGCGCTGAAAAAAGCCAAAGAAGATGCGGCGGCCCTGGCTATCGCCTTTAAAAACACCGAGAAACCCACCGCTCAACAAGCCCGACTGATGGAGGGAGCCAAGCGCGCGGCGGCTGAACTGCAAACCAAATACAACGGGCTGCGCCAGTCAGTGCAGCGCCAGCGCGATGCGCTTAACGCCGACGGGATAGCGACCAAAAACCTGAGCAGTGAACAGCGCCGGTTACGCAGTAGCGCCGCCGAGGCGACTGTTGCCCTGAGTCGCCAGCGCCAAGAACTGCAACGCCTGAGCCTGAAACAGGAACAACTCAACCGTATCAGCAATCGTTACCAGAAAGGCAAAGCCGCCACCAGTGCCGTGCGTAATACCAGTGCGGCGAGTCTTGGCGTAGCAACTGCCGGGCTGTACGGCGCAGCGAAACTGGTTGCGCCGGGTATGGAGTTTGACAGCCAGATGTCGGGCACTCAGGCGATTTTAGGGCTGGATAAAAATGACGCCAAGCTGGCCGCCATTCGTCAACAGGCGCGAGATATCGGCGGATCCACCGCCTTTTCCCCGACTGACGTAGCGCGAACCCAAGACACGCTGGCACGTTCTGGCTATGACGCTAACGCCATTCTGGCCGCCACTGAGCCGACAGTTAACCTGTCGCTGGCGTCCGGTGTGGATATTGCTGAGGCAGCGGATATTGTCACCAACATGCAATCGGCGTTTAACCTGCCGCTAGACCAGATTAAACGCGTGTCGGACGTGATGGCGAAAGGCTTTACCAGCTCAAACACCAACCTGTTAGAACTGGGTGAGGCCATGAAATATGTGGCCCCTATTGCTGAGGCTGCCGGGGCCAGCATTGAAGACACCACCGCGTTACTCGGTGTACTGGCTGATAACGGTATCAAGGGCAGCATGGCGGGCACCAGTACCAGTGCGGTGTTTAGCCGGTTGCAAGCGCCTGTCGGGCAAGCACCGGCCGCACTGAAAGAACTGGGTATTACAACCCGCGACGGCAAAGGCAATATGTTGCCGGTGGCGAAAATCCTTAAAGACATCAACAACTCATTTAAAAAGAACAAGCTAGGCACCGCACAGCAAGCCGAATACCTGAAAGTGATATTCGGTGAAGAGGCGATGAAAGGCGCGGTGAAACTGGTGGCTGCTGCCGGTAACGGCAAGCTGGCGGAGAAACAAGGTAAGCTGATGCAGGCCGGTGGCACCGCGCAATCAATTGCCACGGTCAGAATGGATAACCTTGACGGCGATTTGAAAAACCTGAGTTCGGCATGGGAAGACTTAGAGATTGAAGTCTTTGAGAAGCAAGACTCCGCGCTGCGCAAACTGACCCTAACTGCAACCGACTGGCTGATTAATGTGGCTGCATGGGCCAGGAAAAACCCTGAGCTGGTCGGCACCATTACCAAAGTCACCGGCGCGGCATTAGCACTGGTCGCCGGGCTGGGTGCGCTGGGATTGATTGCGTGGCCGGTGATGGCCGGGTTTAACCTGCTGTTGGCCGGAGCCGGTTTATTGAGTACCGGTTTTTCACTGATGGCAGGAACCATTGCCGCCGCGCTCACGGCGCTGACATGGCCGATAGTGGCAGTGGTCGCGGCCATTGTGGCCGGTGGCCTGCTTATCCGTAAATACTGGGAGCCTATCAGCGCCTTTATTGCTGGCGTGGCCGAGGGCTTTATCGCTGCTATGGGGCCAATCAGTGCCGCCTTTGAGCCGCTTAAACCGGTATTCAACTGGTTTAGTGACAAGGTGAAACAGCTTTCGAACTGGTTCGCTGACCTGATTAAACCGGTAAAAGCCACACAGGAAACCTTGGACAGGGCCACCAATGCGGGCAAGTTATTCGGCGAGGGTCTGGCGGCGGCGCTCAGTCTGCCCATGAATGCGCTAAACACCCTGCGCAGTGGCATTGACTGGGTGCTGGAAAAACTCGGCATCATTGATACCAAGTCAGACGGACTGGCCGATAAGGTACCGAAAGATAACCCTTACTCGGGCGGGTACTCACCCAGTGGCGGTGTGTTGTACGGCGGTTATCAGCCGGTCACCGCCAATACTGGCACCACTATCATTGATAGCAGTGTCACCACCAATGATATCAAGATGACTATCCCGCCGGGCATGAGCAGACAGGATGCGGAGCGAATGATGACCGATGCGCTTGCCAAGAACGAACGCGATAAGCGCGCCCGTCAGCGCGGCCAGATGGAGAATGATTAATCATGATGTTATCACTGGGGTTATTTGTTTTTATGCGCCAGACCACGCCTTACCAAAGCATGGGGCGCGATATTGAGTACCGTTGGCCGACTAACAGCCGGGTGGGCTTGCGCCCGTCCGCGCAATTTCTTGGCGTAGACAGTGAGAAAATTAAGCTGTCCGGTGTATTACTGCCGGAACTGACCGGTGGTCGCCTGTCATTGCTGGCCCTTGAGTCGATGGCTGACCAAGGCAAGGCGTGGCCGCTGGTTGAGGGTAGCGGCATGATTTACGGCATGTTTGTCATCGAGAGTCTGAGCCAGACCGGCACGCTATTATTTGAAGACGGTAGCGCCCGGCGCATTGAGTTCACCCTCAATCTGTTGCGGGTTGACGAGTCATTAACGGCCATGTTCGGCGACATGAAACAACAGGCTGACGAGTTGCTGGGTAAAGCGACAGCAATGACCGGTAAAGCACAGGCAGCTATCGGAGGATTATTCTCATGATGACCGGCATGTCTCTACCGGCCGGGGCGGATATGGCCCCGGACTTTATGCTGACGATTAACGCGAAAGATATCACACAGAATATTCGCCCTCGGCTGTTGTCCCTGAGCCTGACCGATAACCGGGGCTTTGAAGCTGACCAGCTTGACGTTGAACTGGACGACGCTGACGGCCAGCTTGCCATGCCGGAACGCGGCGCAGCGTTGTCGGTGTTCTTGGGCTGGAAAGGGTCGGCGCTGATTGGTAAAGGTGACTTTACCGTGGATGAGGTCGAGCACCATGGCGCACCAGACACACTGACTATTCGTGCCCGCAGTGCCGATTTTCGGAGTTCGCTCAATGCGCGGCGGGAAGTCTCTTATCATGAGACAACGCTGGGTAAAGTCGTGGCGCAGGTGGCGGAGCGCAACAACCTGAAAGCGATGCTGGCCGAGGGGCTGGCGGATATCGCTATCTCTCATATCGACCAGACACAAGAAACTGACGCCAAGTTTATCACCCGGTTAGCCTCGCTTAATGGTGCAGTGGCCGCCGTTAAAGCCGGGCGATTGTTGTTTATCAAGCCGGGCAGCGGTGTCACTGCCAGTGGTAAACCCATTCCGCAAATGACGATCACCCGACAAGATGGCGACCAACACAGTTTTAGTATTGCTGACCGGGGCGCGTATACCGGTGTAAGTGCCAGTTGGTTGCACACCAAAGACCCCAAACCGGCCAAGCCGAAAAAGGTTAAGTTAAAGCGCAAGCCGAAGTTTAAACAGCTCCGCGCACTGGAACACCCGAAAGCCAAGCCGACCCGCACCAAAGCGGCTAAAGAGAAAAAGCCGGTAGAGGAAAAACAAGGGGATTATCTGGCGGGGGCTGAGGATAATGTCTTTGTTATCACGACGGTTTACGCCACGCAAAAAGCCGCCATGCGCGCTGCCCAGTCTAAATGGGAGAAGTTACAGCGCGGAGTTGCTGAGTTCTCTATCACTTTAGCCATGGGGCGCGCTGATTTATTTCCTGAAACACCAGTCGCGGTCAACGGCTTTAAATCGGTGATAGACCAACAGAGCTGGATAATCAGCAAGGTATCGCACAGCCTGAGCAACAGCGGCTACACCACCCAATTGTCTCTCGAAGTGTTGTTGTCGGATGTCACTTATGAGGCGGAGTGAGTTCACAATAAGTGGTTTTGTGATTATTTTATTCACTTAAAGCTAATTTTTGAGCGTTTCTAGTGTTATCATACTTGCATAAGCAGAGAGATGAGGGGATACGAGCATGATGCATTGCCCGCTTTGTAAGACCGCTGCACATGCTCGGTCTAGCCGTTACCTGAGTGAGAAGACGAAGGAACGTTATCACCAGTGTCAGAATATAAATTGCAGTTGTACTTTCGCCACGCACGAAACGGTTGACAGAATAATTGTGTCACCGGGGGAAACAAAACCAGCGCCACCACATCCAAGTAGAAATAATCAAGGGGTGTTGTGGATGTAAAAGAAGCCTGCGAAAGCAGGTTTTTTTTCGCCCCAATTAACCGATCACCAAAATATCTATCGCCATTTTATCGCCATTGCCTTTTTAGCCAACAAAAAAGCCAACTCGAAAGTTGGCTTAATGTACTGATTTAACAGCTAAAATTTGGTGGCCCCTACTGGACTTGAACCAGTGACCAAGCGATTATGAGTCGCGTGCTCTAACCAACTGAGCTAAGGGGCCATATGTGGCGGCGATTATACGGTAGTTTTTAGCCATAGGTCTACAGTTAGCGAGCTATGTGCGTGTTTTATGTGCAAATCTAGATGGTTGTATTTGTTGATAGAATGAGTGATGGTTTATACATTCATTCAGGGGTGCCTATGATTACAGATATTCTGCGGCCACGGTTGAAAGTGGTATTTTGCGGTATTAATCCGGGGCTGAGCAGCGCCAATCGCGGTTTTCACTTTGCCAATAGGAGCAATCGCTTTTGGAAAGTTATCCATTTGGCCGGGTTCACTAAACGCCAGTTGGCTCCTGAGGATGAATTAGAACTACTGGATACCGACTGTGGCATTACCGCATTGGTAGAACGGCCCACGGTAGCGGCAGCGGAGTTATCTGCGGCAGAATTGCGTCAGGGCGCGCAGGAACTGATTGATAAAATAACCCTATACCAACCTCGGATTCTGGCTGTTTTAGGCAAGCAGGCCTTTAGCAGTGCTTTTGGCGTACGTAAAATGCAGTGGGGGCGTCAGGAGCTAAAGATCGGTAATACTGAGGTTTGGGTATTGCCTAATCCCAGCGGATTGAATCGTGCGACGCTGGACGAGCTAGTAGCTGCCTATCGTCAGGTTTATCTTCGGCTGAACGAAAAAGCCGATGAAAGTTGATGCAGAATAGATAATAGATAAAGAAAAACCCCGGTTAACCGGGGTTTTTTGACTCAAGTGCGCTGACGATTAATCGTCAAGGAAGCTACGCAGAACTTCTGAACGGCTTGGGTGGCGCAGTTTACGCAGCGCTTTGGCTTCGATCTGACGAATACGTTCACGGGTTACGTCGAACTGCTTACCAACTTCTTCCAAAGTATGATCAGTGTTCATATCGATACCAAAACGCATACGCAGAACTTTCGCTTCACGAGCGGTCAAGCCAGCCAACACGTCGTGAGTTGCGGAACGCAGGCTCTCTGAGGTAGCAGAATCCAGCGGCAGCTCCAGCGTAGTATCTTCGATGAAATCGCCCAGATGTGAATCTTCATCATCACCAATTGGCGTTTCCATTGAGATCGGCTCTTTCGCGATCTTCAGCACTTTGCGGATCTTGTCTTCCGGCATCAGCATACGTTCTGCTAATTCTTCCGGGGTAGGTTCACGACCCATTTCCTGCAACATCTGACGGGAGATACGGTTGAGTTTGTTAATTGTCTCAATCATATGCACCGGAATGCGGATGGTGCGCGCCTGGTCTGCGATGGAACGGGTAATTGCCTGACGAATCCACCAAGTGGCATAAGTCGAGAACTTATAACCACGACGGTATTCAAACTTATCTACCGCTTTCATCAAGCCGATGTTGCCTTCCTGAATTAAATCAAGGAATTGCAGGCCGCGATTGGTGTATTTTTTAGCGATAGAAATAACCAGACGCAAGTTCGCCTCGACCATTTCTTTCTTCGCACGACGAGCTTTCGCTTCGCCGATAGACATACGACGGTTGATATCTTTCACTTGCTCGATGGTCAGACCGGTTTCTTCTTCGATCTGACGCAGTTTTTGCAGGCTACGTTGGACATCTTCCGCTACGTCTTTCAGTTTTTCAGACCATGGTTTACCCATCGCGACAGCCGCAGCAAACCAGGTATCGCTGGTTTCGTTGCTGGCAAACAGCGTGACGAAGTTTTTCTTCGGCATTTTGCACTGCTCAACGCACAGCTTCATGATGATACGTTCTTGAGTACGAACGCGATCCATCATGGTGCGCATGTTGTTGACCAGATAGTCAAACTGCTTAGGCACTAGGCGGAACTGTTTGAAAACTTCAGAAAGTTTCAGAATTTCAGCGGCAGCGCTGGCATGGCTACGGCCATTTTTCTTGATTTCTTTCCGTGCGTTTTCGTATTGTTCGCGCAGGTCGCTGAATTTTTGACGCGCCAGTTCCGGATCGATGCTGTTATCGTCTTCGCTGTCGTCGTCTTCGTCTTCATCTTCGTCGTCATCATCGTCCATCTCTTCGGCGGACAATTCTGAACCTACGTGGGTTGCGGTTGGCGCAATATCTTCTTCGGCATTCGGGTCAACAAAGCCGGTGATCAGGTCGGACAGGCGGGCTTCGCCAGCTTCAACGCGATCGTATTGCTCTAACAGATAAGTAATAGCTTCAGGATATTCTGCAACAGAACATTGCACCTGATTGATACCGTCTTCGATACGCTTGGCAATATCAATCTCGCCTTCACGGGTCAGAAGCTCAACGGTACCCATTTCACGCATATACATGCGGACCGGATCGGTCGTACGACCAATTTCGGATTCGACACTGGACAACACCTGTGCAGCAGCTTCAGCCGCATCATCGTCGGTATCATTGGTGTTTTCGGCCAGCATTAAATCATCGGCATCAGGTGCTTCTTCCAGCACCTGTATACCCATGTCATTAATCATCTGGATGATGTCTTCGATCTGATCGGAATCGACGATATCTTCCGGCAGATGGTCATTGACCTCAGCATAGGTCAGATAGCCTTGCTCCTTACCACGGGTGACAAGTAGCTTCAGCTGTGACTGCGGGTTTTGCTCCATAAGACGGTATCCACACTTCAGAGTATTTGGGTTGGTGTCGGTCGGCGAAACCGCCAACAATAGCATTTGGGGCTTTTTTTTTCGCCGCTGCCCGCTATGGCGGCATATTGCAGGGATTCGCCCCCGCATTTATCGGCAATTAAGCCGTTGGGTAGTTCATTTCTTCTTGGCTAACGCAAGATTCAAAGACCAAAGCTCTTTACGTTCTTCGGCGTTTAATCCATGTGTTCGATCGCGGGCAATCAATGTTTCCTGACGCTGTTCCAAAATTGAGTCATACAGACTCGCCAGCGTATCGACAAAGGTCGGCTCGACCATCTCCTCAGCAATCATGTGGTTCCAAGTTGCCAAGGTTTCAAGCTGTTGACTGAATTTATTATCACGATACTGTTCCAGCAATTGGCCTGTCGTCAGCCCCGGCTGAGCCAAACAGGTATTTACCAGCTCAATAAATAGCGGTAATCCAGCCAGTTTCGCCTGCTCAACTCCCTGTAGTGAGGGAATAAGTGTAGCCAGTTGCGGGTTTTGTACCAGTAGCCCTATAAGTATACGCATGGTTGTGCGTTTTAGCTGGGGCGGTTGGTAGGTATTCGTGTTTTCAGCCTGTTTAGGCATCAGCTTATCTAGCTGACTATCATCCAGGATGCCTAATTTGTTACCTAACTGCTGGCGCAGATAAAGCCGCAGCGTTTCTCCCGGCACCTGGCTGATTAAAGGCAGCGCCAAGGTACTTAATTTGGCTCGCCCATCGGGGCTGCTCAAATCGACCTGCGGCATGAGAGTTTCGAACAAGAAGGTTGATAGCGGCTGCGCCTGCTCCATCCTTTGTTCGAACGCCTCTTTACCTTCTTTACGCACCAGCGTATCGGGATCTTCTCCGTCAGGTAAAAACATAAAACGTAGCTGACGGCCATCGTTCAAATAGGGCAGAGCGGTTTCCAATGCCCGCCAGGCGGCATCTCGGCCAGCCCGGTCGCCGTCATAACAGCAAATAACCTGATCGGTGGCGCGGAACAGCAGCTGAATATGTTCAGCCGTCGTTGAGGTTCCAAGTGAGGCAACGGCATAATCAATGCCAAATTGCGCTAACGCCACCACATCCATATACCCCTCCACCACGAGTAAACGCGTTGGATTGGGATGAATAACCTGTGCTTCATACAAGCCGTATAACTGGCGACCCTTATGAAAAATTTCTGTTTCCGGTGAGTTGAGGTATTTGGGAACACCGTCCCCCAGAATACGACCACCAAAAGCGATTACTCGCCCGCGCTTATCGCGAATTGGGAACATAACGCGTTCACGGAAACGGTCGTAAGTTCGCCCTGTATCATTAGTCACCAGCATACCGGCATCGTTCAGTGCGGTACGACTTTCGGCATCACGACCAAAGCGTTTTAAGGCATTGTCCCAACCTGCGGGAGCAAAACCAATGGCGAAATGGTGGATAATATCTTCACTCAAACCGCGGTGTTCGAGATAACCACGTGCCTGTTTAGCTGATGGGCTATTGAGTGACTGCTGATAGAAAGCGCTAAGCTGATCCATCAATTGATAAAGACTTTGTCGTTGATGACGTTCGATCTGCGTGCTGCCGGTTCCTGCCTCGTAAGGCACTTCCAGCCCGTGCATGGTAGCTAATTCTTCGATACTTTCGACAAACTCCAGTCGATCGTAATTCATCAAAAAATCTACCGCGTTGCCGTGGGCACCACAGCCAAAACAGTGATAAAACTGCTTTTCGCCATTAACGGTGAATGAGGGTGTTTTCTCATGATGGAACGGACAACACGCGTGATAATTTTTGCCTTGCTTCTTCAGCTTTACCCGGGCATCGATAAGATCGACGATGTCGGTTCTAGCCAGCAAGTCATTGATAAATACCCGCGGAATTCGTCCAGCCATAAGCCCCTATTCGCTAGTCCATAAACGAGAATAAGCCGCGCATTCCTTTCGGAAAGCACGGCCTTCGTTGCAACTACTCGGTCTGCGCGTTCTTAGAAACTAACAAATCACGCTGCGGGGTTGCCCCCGAAGAATTAATACAGACGAGTGCGGCGTGCGTTTTCGCGAGCCAATTTCTTCGCGTGACGTTTTACAGCAGAAGCTTTAGCGCGTTTACGTTCGGTAGTCGGTTTTTCATAGAACTCACGACGACGAACTTCAGCTAAAACACCTGCTTTTTCGCAGGAACGTTTGAAACGACGAAGAGCTACGTCGAATGGCTCGTTTTCACGTACTTTAATTACCGGCATGTGCCTCTCACCTCAATAGAAATCGGTTTCTGCTGGCCAAGTGCCAGCCTTCTCAAAATGGTGCGGAATTTTACTTCAATGGATGCTGCGTTGTAAAGCACCACAGCAAATTGAAACAGGCACGCCCCTGTATGACCGACCACTGTTTTATTATCAGAAGTGCGGCGGGCGCTGATTATATACTAAACAGCGGTTCGGGTCGAACGAATCAACAATTTTTTCAATTATAGTGAGACTCAACAACATTCTGGCGACCTTCCGCAGAGAAATCAGGCCATTGCATAGGGAAATGATGTTTTCTGAAAAACTAAATAAACAGTCAATAGCAGAAACCATGACTGTCCTCACGGTTGTGGTAAACTGTCCGCCGCACGTGAATGATGGGAAATGTAATGCGAGTCTTGGGTATAGAAACATCCTGCGATGAAACCGGAATTGCAGTTTATGACGATGAAACCGGTCTGTTAGCCAACCAATTATACAGTCAGGTCAAATTACACGCAGATTACGGCGGCGTAGTTCCTGAACTGGCCTCGCGCGATCACGTGCGAAAAACCGTACCGCTGATTCAGGCTGCTTTAAAAGAAGCCAATCTGAAACCGGAAGATATCGACGGCGTAGCCTATACCGCCGGGCCGGGTTTGGTCGGTGCTTTGCTGGTTGGTGCCACCATTGGCCGCGCGTTGGCTTTTGCCTGGAATGTGCCTGCGGTGCCGGTTCATCATATGGAAGGCCACCTGTTGGCGCCTATGCTGGAAGAAAACGCGCCAGAGTTTCCGTTTGTCGCTTTGCTGGTTTCCGGCGGTCATACGCAATTAATCAGCGTGACCGGCATTGGCGAATACCAACTGCTTGGTGAATCCGTTGATGATGCGGCTGGTGAAGCTTTCGATAAAACCGCAAAGCTGTTAGGTCTGGATTATCCCGGCGGGCCGATGCTGTCACGTATGGCTCAACAAGGGGATGCTTCCCGCTTCACGTTCCCTCGGCCAATGACTGACCGTCCGGGGCTAGATTTTAGCTTTTCCGGCCTGAAAACCTTTGCCGCCAATACCATTCGCGCCAACGGTAATGACGATCAGACTCGCGCCGATATTGCTCGCGCCTTTGAAGATGCGGTCGTGGATACATTAGCAATCAAATGTAGACGGGCGCTGGATCAAACCGGCTTCAAACGTTTAGTTATCGCCGGTGGGGTGAGCGCCAACACCACATTGCGTCGTAAATTAGCCGAAATGATGCAAAAACGCGGCGGCGAAGTGTTCTACGCTCGTCCTGAATTTTGCACAGATAATGGCGCGATGATCGCTTATGCGGGCATGATTAGGCTGAAAACTGGTGTGAATAGCGAGTTGACGGTGTCGGTTAGGCCACGTTGGCCGTTGGCTGAACTTCCGAAAGTCTAGGCAGGGCTGCGGCTGCGTTGCCGCAGTCATTCAAAATGTTCATGGATTTTAGCCCACTCACTCCGCTTTTTTAATCCTCAGCGCTTGCCTCGCTCTCGCTCTGTCATCAGAACTGAGTTACGGGAGCGGACGAGCGCTAAATCAGTCTTCCAACTCCTGTTCTTCTGCTTCTTCGGCAGCGGTTTTCTGTCTTTTCTTCTTCAACTTGTCCCAAATTTTACTTTCCTGACCGCGCCATAAACGCTGAATATTATCGTGGTGACGCATCAGAATCAGGCAGGAAAGCATAGCGACCGGGAAGGTAAACTGTGGTTTAAACCACCAGACATAAAACGGGGCTATCAGGGCGCTGACAATCGCACCTAATGAGGAGTAACCGCTCAACAGTACTGTTAGCAGCCAGGTTCCTGTCATTAAACCCGTGAGATCCCAGCCGATAGGTGCGATAGCACCAAAAGCCGTCGCTACGCCCTTGCCACCGCGAAAATTAAAGAATACCGGATAGATATGGCCCAGACAGGCGGCGATAGCGGTAATGCCAAGGTAAAGAGGGGAAACATGCAGAAGATAAGCGATCCATACCGGCAGCATACCTTTTATCACATCAAACACTAATACTGCCGCCGCTGCCGTGCGGCCGCCGATGCGTAATACGTTGGTCGCTCCGGGATTCCCTGAACCGTTTTCACGCGGATCGGGTAATTTAGCGATTCGACACACCAGAATCGCGCTGGAAATTGAGCCACACAAATACGCGAAGAGAATCATACCAAGCGCGATAGCACTCATAACGCCGCCCCGTTTAATAATGGTCGTTTTAATCGCAACATCAGTGGATAATACGCATATTCGGCTGGAAGTGATATCCGGTAGGCACAAAAACAGAGAATGACGTGATGGACATCGTATTTATTGAAGAACTCAGCGTGATTACCACCATCGGTGTTTATGACTGGGAACAGACTATTAAACAGAAGTTAGTGTTCGATATCGAAATGGGATGGAATAACCGCAAAGCGGCCGCCAGTGACGATGTCAGCGATTGTTTAAGCTATGCTGATATCAGCGATGCCATCTTGAAACACGTCGAAGGCCAGCGTTTTGCATTGGTTGAGCGAGTGGCAGAAGAAGTTGCCGAAATATTATTGCAGCGTTTTGCTTCTCCCTGGGTGAGAATCAAGGTCAGCAAACCTGGCGCAGTAGCGGAAGCTCGCAACGTCGGCGTAATAATTGAACGCGGTGAGCGAACCTGCTGATTTTTCTGGCGACAAAGTGCCATAAAAATGAAACCATCCATTGATAAGCTGGTCATATTACGGCGGTTGATGTTTTCAATTTAATAGAATTTAAACGGCAGTGTTTTTCTATAACATTGCCGTTTTTTTGTGGTTTTCTCTTATTGGGTATGGGTAGCGTAGATGACGGATATGTATTCGCTGTTTGTGGCATTTATTCTGGGCGTGGTCGAAGGTTTAACCGAGTTTCTACCAGTATCATCAACCGGACATATGATCATCGTGGGCCATCTCTTGGGCTTTACCGGTGAGAAAGCTGAAACTTTCGAAGTTATCATCCAGTTAGGCTCGATTCTGGCCGTGGTCGTGGTGTTCTGGCGCAGGTTGTTCGGCCTGATCGGTATCCACTTTGGCGGTAAGAAAGTGGCTAACGATGGCCAGACCGGCGGTCATTTAACGCTCGGGCACATATTATTGGCCATGATTCCGGCGGTCGTCTTGGGTCTGGTATTCCACGATGCGATAAAGTCATTGTTTCAGCCTCAAAGTGTGATGTACGCCTTGGTGGTCGGCGGCCTGCTGCTGCTGGCGGCGGAATGGCTGAAACCTAAAAACCCTAAAGCGGTTGGGTTGGACGATATTACGTATCGTCAGGCATTTATGATTGGCTGCTTCCAGTGTTTAGCTCTGTGGCCGGGCTTCTCCCGCTCTGGGGCGACCATTTCTGGCGGTATGCTGACCGGCGTGAGCCGTTATGCAGCATCTGAATTTTCGTTTATTCTGGCCGTACCTATGATGTTGGGTGCCAGCGGATTGGATTTGTATAAGAGCCTGCACTTCCTGACTTTGGGCGATTTACCGATGTTTGCCGTTGGTTTTGCTACGGCATTCGTGGTGGCGCTGATTGCTATCAAAACCTTCCTGTCATTGATTAAGCGAATCTCGTTTGTGCCTTTCGCTATTTACCGTTTTGTAGTGGCCGCGGCAGTGTATTGGGTATTTATGTAAACTTTTTAAGTTAATAAATGCCAAAAAAAGCCCTGATTTAACAGGGCTTTTTTACACCTGTTTATTGAAATTCGCTGTTCTGGTTAGTTTCGCAGAGAGTCAGTTTCCAGTCTGCCAACGCTTGCTGGCGGCGACGTTTGACTTCATCCCTAATCGCCAGACCTTGCAGGCCGCTGGCAACCACTTCCTTGATCGACACGCCATTAGCAACCTGATAGGCCGCGCGCAGATAATCGCCCTGCGGATAAGGATTATTTTCAAAACCGGTGCGCCCACGGGCATCGGCTTCGCTGGTCATAATCATTTGCTCTAAACGTTCCGGTTTGCGCCAGACGTCAATGGCGTCAAACAACTTGAGTAGGGTTTCCGGGCGCAATTTATCGACGGTATGAATCAAATCGTGATATTCCGCCACTAGTTTTGCCAAATCCCGAATAGGATTGGGTACTCGCAGGCGTTGGCACATTTTCTCTACCCGTTTGACACCTGCGGGGCCATGGCCGTGGTGACGCGGCCAGAATTCTTTGGGCGTCAGTCCCTTGCCTAAATCGTGGCACAGTGCGGCGAAGCGAATATCAATGTCTGGACTAAGCTGTGCGGCAATGGCCAGCGTCATCAAAGTATGGATACCGGTATCAATCTCTGGATGCCATTTCTCCGGAGCAGGCACGCCAAACAGCGCGTCAATTTCCGGGAACAGCACAGCCAGCGCGCCGCAGTCGCGTAAAACCTGAAAATAGGTTTGTGGACTCTGGCTGATTAAGGCTTTTTCTGTTTCTTTCCATACGCGCTCTGGCGTGAGCGCCGAAAGCTCGCCGCTGTCGGCCATTTGGCGCATTAATATCTGAGTCTCTGGCGCGATAGAAAAGCCCAGATGAGCAAAGCGAGCGGCAAAGCGGGCGACTCGCAGTACGCGTAGTGGATCTTCGCCAAAGGCGTCAGAAACATGGCGCAAAATGCGGTTTTCCAGATCCTTTTGGCCATGATAAGGATCAAAAAGTTCGCCTTCCGCGCTACGGGCAATGGCGTTGATGGTCAGATCCCGACGGAGTAAATCTTCTTCCAGCGTGACGTCCGGTGCGGCATAGCAGGTAAAGCCGGTGTAACCCTGACCGGATTTTCGCTCGGTACGTGCCAAAGCATATTCTTCACGGCTGACCGGATGAAGGAATACCGGGAAATCCTTGCCGACCTGCTGATAACCTAGAGAAAGCAACTGCTCAGGAGTGGCACCGACCACTACCCAATCCCGCTCGGTGACCGGCAGATTTAATAAATTGTCGCGTACGGCACCGCCGACCAGGTAGATATTCACTGTTATTCTCCTGATACCGATTGTATCGATGATTCTGAAATAAGAGGCTTAAGGCCTGACCAGAGTATAGCGAGGTGGGGCGAGCAAATAAAATCGGCCGCCTGATGGCAGCCGATAGGATTCAATCTACAGTTTCCGCGATTAATTCATCCAGCGGTTATTTTTCTTACGGCTTGGGATAAGGTGCGGCAATACCAGACCCAGCAGCAGACCGATACCGGCAACGCCGCCACCGTACATAAACCATTGCAGAATAATGGTGCGCTGCTTGTCATCCAACTGTAGGTTGACGGCGTTCACTTTCTTCTGCGCGACAACCAATTGGTTTTTCAGCGCTGCATTTTCTTGTTTCAGCGCGTTAATCACGCCGTCGCTGGCCGCAACTTTCTGCTGCATTTCAGCGGTACGCTGATTCCAGCTATTATCAATATTAGCCAGTTTGTCCGTCAGGGTTTTAACCTGTTGTTCCAAATCAGGTAAACGCACTCGCATACTTGGCGACTGACTCAATTGATCCATTGGGATCCAAGTGGTACGCCCTTTACTGTCGCGAATTTGGCCATAATCTGCCGCTTCGTTAACGCTGATCAGGGTGACTTCATCGCCGGCATTTAGCGTGCCGAGAATGCGGTATTGGTTACCGGGGCCGCTATGGACGTAGGTGATTAGCTCATCGGAGATGTAGCGTTTTTCTTCAGCGTGCGCGCCCCAACTGATGCTTAGACTTAGCACTGCGAGACAAATTAGGCGTAATTTCTGCATTAGATCATCGTTTATGAGTGAATTTATGGAACGATAGTAGAGGGTTCAGTTTGCCGACGCAACGCATAAACCGGAATGAGAACTATCTTACTCTCAATGCCAGTGCGGGTTTAGCGCGATTTTCGCCGGTTTTTCAGAAACTAAAATTAGTCTGATCAAGCTAGTAGGGCAGACTCGGCAAATCAGGTTAAAATAGGGTTTGACTCGCCTGCTGCACGAGACTTTTCGTACAGAAAAAGCGGTGTAAAACAGGCAAATTATCGCGAATGGCGCATAATGCCCATAATCTCGCAAATATCGGTGTGAATGAAATTATGACCGTTGAAATAGAATTAAAATTTATCGCTACTCCAGCAGCCATTGCTGCCTTGCCGGGCCAGATTGCGTCCTGGCCACATGAACATTTCGCGCCACAAACGCTGACCAATATCTACTTTGAAACCGAAGACGGTCGCCTGCGCGAGCATGATATGGGCTTACGTATTCGCGGCTGTGATGGGCAATTTGAAATGACGATAAAAACCGGTGGCAAGGTGGTCGGCGGTTTGCATCAGCGCCCAGAATATAATGTCACTATTGATAAACCAGAGTTGGATTTGGCGCAATTTCCTGTGGAAATCTGGCCGGAAGGCTGGGATGTCACCGCACTTCAGGCTGAACTGAAACCACTATTCCAGACCGACTTTGTGCGTGAAAAGTGGGTAGTTACTTACCAGCAAAGCCTGATTGAACTGGCTTTGGATCTGGGCAATGTTACAGCCAACGATCTCAGCGAAGCTTTGCACGAAGTGGAGCTGGAGCTAAAGCAGGGGAATCAGGCGGATCTTCTGGCGTTGGCGGCAGAACTGGCGCAAAACGGCGGTCTGCGTCAGGGGAGCCTGAGTAAAGCTGCGCGCGGCTACCATTTGGCAAAAGGCAATCCGGCGCGGGAAGTTCGTCCGTTGTTGGTGGTGCAGCCTGCGCCTAAGTCTACCGTTGAGCAGGGAATGTCTGCGGGTCTGGAAATGGCCTTGGATCACTGGCAATACCATGAAGAACTGTGGCTGCGTGGCGATGAATCAGCAAAAGCCATGATAATCGAAGCGTTAGCGATGATTCGTCAGATCATGACGGTATTTGGTGGTTTGGTGCCACGTAAAGCCAGCACTGAGCTGCGGGCACTCTTGACCGAGCTGGAACCTTTACTGGCGGCGAAAAATGCCGAGGCGGAACAATTGTGCTACAGCGCCGCTTATCTTAAATGTAAGTTGGCGCTCACATCTTGGCTGGTTAACGCTGGCTGGCGTCCGTTCCTCGATGCTAAAGGGCAGTCAAAGCTACAGGGTTCCTTTAAGCGTTTTGCTGATATTATGCTGAGTCGCAGCGCTGCAGATTTGAAAGAAGCCTTTACACATCATATGGATGACGATGGCTATCTGGCGCAGTTGCCTCGCTTGAATCGTCAGATTCTTTCTTTCCAGCTATTATCCGGTTTCTATCCGCAGAGCGAATGGCATCCATACATTGATGGATGGTTTGGTCTGCAACAGGCTATTGTTGAACGTCAGGGACACTGGCGTGATACCGCCCGTAAAGAGGCGTTGGCTCAGCCCGCTTTCTGGCTCAACGGAGCTGCGCGTTAACTGATTAACAGCCTGCTTTTTGCAGGCTGTTTTGTATAGGGATTCGAAATGTTGCCACTCTCCTCAGAATTACAGGTGCAAGCGCAAAGTATTGTACAGCGTTTTCATGAGCTTCCGATAAGCCGGACGTTAACAGAAGAAGACGTTGCAGTGCTGACGCTAAGTGATTTTGTCAGTGATATGTTGTTGATTCATCCCGAATGGTTGGATGAGCTACACCAGCAGCCGCCGCAGGCGGATGAGTGGCCACGATACCCGGATTGGCTGGGCCAGGTGCTGAGCGAAGTGCAGGATGAAGCCGCGCTGATGAAGGCACTGCGCTTATTCAGGCGGCGAATGATGGTGCGTATTGCGTGGTCGCAGGCGTTGCAGACCAGTACCACGGAAGAAACCTTGCAACAGCTGAGCGGGCTGGCGGAAAGCATTATTATTGCCAGCCGCGATTGGCTGTATCAAACCTGCTGCAAAGAATGGGGAACGCCTTGTAATAGCGAGGGAGTTCCACAACCTTTGCTGATTTTAGGGATGGGAAAGCTAGGCGGCGGAGAACTGAACTTTTCCTCTGATATCGATCTGATTTTCTCTTATCCGGAAAATGGCCATACCCAAGGTGGCCGCCGGGAGCTGGATAACGCGCAGTTCTTTACTCGTTTAGGGCAGCGGCTGATAAAGGCGTTGGATCAGCAAACTATTGATGGTTTTGTCTATCGGGTCGATATGCGGCTGCGTCCCTTTGGCGATAGCGGCCCGCTGGTGCTGAGCTTCGCCGCGCTGGAAGACTATTATCAGGAACAAGGTCGCGATTGGGAACGTTATGCGATGGTGAAGGCGCGGCTGATGGGCGGTGCGGAGGATTATTATAGCCAGGAACTGCGTCGAACTCTGCGGCCTTTCGTATTCCGTCGCTATATAGATTTTAGCGTGATTCAATCGCTGCGTAATATGAAAGGCATGATCGCCCGCGAAGTACGACGCCGCGGCCTAAAAGACAATATAAAACTGGGCGCAGGTGGAATTCGGGAAATCGAATTTATTACGCAGGTATTCCAATTGATTCGCGGTGGCCGCGAGCCGCGTTTGCAGGAACGAGCGTTGCTGCCCACGCTACAGGCGGTATCAGAGCTGGGATTACTCACTCAGCGGCAGGTTGACTATCTCTGCACCAGCTACCTGTTTTTACGCCGTTTAGAGAATCTTTTACAGGCGATTGGTGATGAACAAACCCAAACTTTGCCGAGTGATGGGCTGAATCAAGCGCGTCTGGCGTGGGGAATGGGGAAACGGAATTGGGCGGAGCTGACGGATGCGCTGGACAATCACATGCAGTCCGTTCGTTTGGTATTTGACGATCTAATTGGCGATGATACCCCTGATGTTGGCGAAGATGCCTGCTATGTTTCGTATAACAGTCTGTGGCAGGATGCGTTGGATGAAGGTGATTTGGCGCCCTTGACTCCGCATTTAGATGAACATGCGCGCAGACACTTCCTTAGCACGCTCGCTTCTTTCCGTCATGACGTGGATAAACGCACCATTGGGCCGCGCGGTCGGGATAAGCTGGATCAACTGATGCCGCGTTTGCTGGCGGAGGTTTGTCCGCGTCGCGATGCGGATATCGCTCTAAGCCGCCTGATTCAACTGCTGTTGAGCATTGTGACCCGTACCACCTATCTGGAGCTGCTGCTGGAATACCATGCAGCGCTGACTCACGTTATTAAGCTGTGCGCCGCTTCACCGATGGTGGCCAGCCAGCTTGCGCGTTACCCGCTTTTATTGGATGAATTACTCGATCCTCATTCGCTGTATCAACCCCTTGCTCCTGGCGCTTATCGTGATGAATTGCGTCAGTATTTACTGCGGGTGCCGGAGGATGACGAGGAGCAACAACTGGAAGCGTTGCGTCAGTTTAAACAGGCGCAGCAGCTACGAATTGCTGCCGGCGATATCACTGAAGCGCTGCCGGTAATGAAAGTGAGCGATCACTTAACCTATCTTGCCGAAGCCATTATTGACGCGGTGATTCAACAAGCCTGGAATCAAATGGTCAAACGCTACGGCCAGCCAACTCATTTACAAAATCGGGAAGGGCGCGGTTTTGCCGTCATTGGTTATGGCAAACTGGGCGGATGGGAACTGGGATATAGCTCTGATCTAGACTTGGTTTTCCTGCTGGACTGTCCGTTAGATGTGATGACGGACGGCGAGCGCAGTATCGATGGCCGCCAGTTCTATCTGCGTCTGGCGCAGCGCGTGATGCATCTGTTTAGCACCCGCACTTCATCGGGTATTTTATATGAAGTGGATGCACGCTTACGCCCTTCCGGTGAGTCAGGGATGCTGGTGAGCACCATTGAAGCCTTTGCAGAATATCAGCAAAGCGAAGCTTGGACCTGGGAACATCAGGCGCTGGTGCGGGCACGCATGGTGTATGGCGATGAAAGCCTGCAGCAGGAATTTGTGGCCATTCGCCAGCGTATTTTGTGTCAACCGCGTAACGATCTGACATTGCAGCAGGAAGTGCGCGAAATGCGTGAGAAAATGCGCAATCACTTAGGCAGTAAACAGCGGGATACCTTTGATATTAAAGCCGATGCGGGAGGTATTACCGATATCGAGTTTATCGCCCAGTATCTGGTATTGCGCTACGCCGCCGGTGAGCCGCGTTTAACCCGTTGGTCTGATAACGTGCGTATTTTCGAGCTGATGGCCAATTACGGCATTATGGAACAGCAGGAAGCGGTGGCGTTGACCCAAGCCTACGTCACCATGCGGGATGAGATTCACCATCTGGCTTTACAGGAGCTATCCAGCAAAGTTGCCGCCGATTGCTTTATTGCCGAGAGAGAGCAGGTGGCCGCTAGCTGGCAACATTGGCTGGGATAACTATTTCACTTTTCTTATCATTTTTATTAATTATCTATTGGAAATAGTCTGTAGGGCGAATATCGCCCCTTTTTCTGACCTGTAAATTGAAATTGGCAGTGGATGGGAAGTGGATAGCCCTTTTCATTGCGGCATGTTGCCTCTGACACCGGTTTTTTGCCATGCACTGCGCAAAAGGGGAAAAAACCGCTATTCAAATCCCTTTGCCTGTACTGAAATTCATCTACCTGAGGTAATAAGGCAAAACCGATTTTATTGGTAAACGAAAGCCTGTGATATTATCCGCCACAATATAATGATCTGTTTTGGAGCTATGGGATGAAAGTTACACTGCCCGATTTTCGCCGCGCTGGTGTACTGGTGGTTGGCGACGTGATGTTGGACCGTTATTGGTATGGGCCGACCAGTCGGATATCGCCGGAAGCACCGGTGCCAGTGGTGAAAGTGGACACTATCGAAGAGCGTCCGGGTGGTGCAGCTAACGTTGCTATGAATATCGCCTCCCTGGGTGCCGCGTCACAGTTGGTTGGCTTAACCGGCATTGATGATGCGGCGCGGGCGTTGACCAGCAAGCTGAATGAAGTCAACGTGCGCTGTGATTTTGTGTCTCTGCCAACGCATCCTACCATTACCAAGCTGCGGGTGCTTTCCCGTAACCAACAGTTGATCCGCCTTGATTTTGAAGAAGGATTTGACGGTGTCGATCCTCAGCCTATGTTTGATCGTATCCAGCAGGCATTGCCTCATATTGGCGCATTGGTGCTTTCTGACTACGCCAAAGGCGCTCTGGTTAGCGTTCAGCAGATGATAAAATTGGCGCGTGCGGCTAAGGTACCAGTGCTTATCGATCCGAAAGGCAGTGATTTTGAACGCTATCGCGGTGCAACCCTGCTGACGCCTAATCTGTCTGAATTTGAGGCGGTAGTAGGGCATTGTAAAACCGAAGATGAGTTAGTGAGTCGCGGTATGAAACTGGTTGCTGATTTCGAGCTGTCAGCGCTGCTGGTGACGCGCTCCGAGCAGGGAATGACCTTGTTGCAACTGGGGCAGCCGCCGCTGCACTTACCAACTCAGGCGCAGGAAGTGTTCGATGTAACCGGCGCGGGTGACACTGTGATTGGCGTATTGGCTTCGGCATTGGCCGCGGGTAAAACGCTGGAAGAATCTTGCTTCCTGGCGAACGCCGCCGCAGGTGTCGTGGTGGGCAAGCTGGGTACTTCAACGGTTTCTCCGATCGAACTGGAAAACGCCATCCGTGGCCGTGCCAGTACTGGTTTTGGCGTGATGACCGAAGAACAGCTTAAAACTGCGGTGGCTCAGGCGCGTCAGCGCGGTGAAAAAATCGTCATGACCAACGGAATTTTTGACATCCTGCACGCAGGTCATGTCTCTTATCTGGCTAACGCCCGTAAACTGGGCGATCGTTTGATTGTCGCGGTTAACAGTGATGCGTCCACTAAACGCCTGAAAGGAGAGAAACGTCCGGTTAACCCGTTGGATCAACGCATGATTGTGTTGGGTGCGTTGGAGTCTGTTGATTGGGTCGTTTCTTTCGAAGAAGACACGCCACAGCGCTTAATTGCTGGTGTTCTACCAGATTTACTGGTGAAGGGCGGAGACTATAAGCCTGAAGATATCGCCGGTAGCGCTGAAGTCTGGGCCGCAGGCGGTGAAGTTAAGGTACTTAACTTTGAAGACGGTGTTTCCACTACTAATATTATTCAGTCGATCAAAAACGGGCGCGGTTAACTCAATCCGCTGAATCAGGGTAAGGATGCTGCGCCATGGCCAATGGCATAAGGCGGTACGGTGAGTGGATTGAAGCAGGAGTTGGGGTTGGCGCAGGGCGTTGGTTTGTTATCTACGTCCTTGCTGGGCACCGGCGTATTTGCTGTACCGGCGTTAGCCGCCATGCTGGCGGGCGACGACAGCCTATGGGCGTGGCCACTGCTGATTGCCCTGGTGTTCCCTATTGCTATCGCCTTCGCCGCGCTGGGGCGTCATTTCCCTAGTGCTGGTGGCGCGGCTCATTTCGTCAATATGGCGTTTGGCCCACGTTTGGGTAAAGTGGCGGGCTGGCTGTTTTTATCGGTGATTCCCGTGGGGTTACCAGCGGCATTGCAGATTGCCGCTGGCTTCTGGCAGGCCATCTTTGGCTGGAGTGCTACCGGCTTGCTGATAGTGCAACTGGCTACTTTACTGGTGATTTGGCTACTGGGCACCCGTAGCGCAGGTTCCAGCGCCAATATTCAAACTCTGATTGCCCTGTTGATTATCGCTCTGGTTGCGGCGATTTGGTGGCGGGGGGATATCAGCCCCGCTCAGATTCCCTGGCCAGCGATTACCGATGTTTCTCCTCCTAATATATTCAATGCATTAGCGGTAATGTTCTGGTGTTTTGTCGGTCTGGAAGCCTTTGCGCATCTGGCGACAGAATTCCGCCATCCTAAACGGGATTTTCCTCGCGCCTTGCTGATCGGCATGTTGGTGGCCGGTGCGGTTTACTGGGGTTGTACCGTTGCCGTACTCCATTTCCATGCCTATGGCACAGAGCAGGCCGCGGCCGCATCTCTACCGGGCATAGTGGTGCAACTTTTTGGTCAGCGCGCACTTTGGGTCGCTTGTATTATTGGCTATCTGGCGTGCTTCGCCAGTGTGAATATTTATACCCAGAGTTTTGCTCGCATGGTGTGGTCACAGGCTGTCAGTCGCCCAGAAAGCCCTTTGGCTCGCTTATCCGCTGGCCAAACGCCGGTCAATGCCCTTAGCGCCGTAGTGGGTTGCTGTCTGGCTGCTACGTTGCTGACTTATTGGTTTTCTCTGCCGCTGGATATGCTGATCGTCTACGCCAACGGTATTTTCGTGCTGATTTATTTGCTGTGTATGTTGGCGGGTATTCGCTTGTTGAAAGGGCGTTCACGCTGGATGGCGATGATTGGCAGCCTGCTGTGCTGCATATTGCTGTTGATGATTGGGTGGAAGAGTTTATACGCTCTGGTTATGTTTGCGGGACTTTGGCTCATTTTGCCAAAAACAACCATATCAACGGTTGATCGCTGACTCATCGGCTAACATTAAGATGTTTTTTATCAACGAAAAAAGGGGCATTCTAGCCCCTTTAAGCTGAACGCTGGAAATAATTACTCGCCGGTTTTCTCGGCTTCGTCCTGCGCAGCAACTGGCGCCGCGTTAAATTTGGCTTCCAGCTCGCTCATCCGCTGTTCCAACATTGCCAGTTTTTCGCGGGTGCGCAGTAACACCTGCGTTTGCACGTCGAAATCTTCACGATTAACCAAATCCAAACGAGTCAGTTGCGATTGCAGCACCTGGCGGATTTTCTTTTCGACGTCATCCCCGAACTCGCGGATACCTTTCGGCATGGATTCATGCACCTGGCGGGCGATTTGTTCAATTTTTTTCGGGTCAATCATGGTATTTCCCTAATTTGATGTTTAGTGATTGCCTAATAGTGTAATGCCTGGCGTCAATTCTATAAACCTTTGTGACCAGGGTTTAATTCTGCATTTTGCCAATTGCCCGGACGAATCATTAGCGTTATAGTCTTTACGCTTATTCTCAGGGCGGGGTGAAAGTCCCCACCGGCGGTAAACCATAGTTAGGTACTTTTGTATCGCGTTGTGGAAGCCCGCGAGCGCTCACATTGAGTGGTTAATTTCATTCAGCGTAGAGGTCAGCAGATCCGGTGTAATTCCGGGGCCGACGGTTATAGTCCGGATGGGAGAGAGTAACGGTATCTGCCGGGCATACTGCCCGCTTGCGTTATTTTTGCCGTATATTTGGCGAACACTCCTCAAGACCGCCCTGATTCTGGTAATCCATAATTTAATGAGGTTTTTTACCATGAATCAGACCCTTCTATCAGATTTTGGCACGCCTTTCGAGCGTGTAGAGCGTGCATTGGACGCCTTGCGTAATGGCAAAGGTGTGATGGTGCTAGACGACGAAAACCGCGAAAACGAAGGCGATCTTGTCTTCGCCGCAGAAACCATGACCGTAGAACAAATGGCTCTGACAATTCGTCACGGCAGTGGGATTGTGTGTCTGTGTATCACCGAAGAACGTCGTCAGCAGCTTGAGTTGCCAATGATGGTGACCAACAACTCCAGCCAGTTCCAGACCGCATTCACCGTGACTATTGAAGCCGCTAAAGGCGTTACTACGGGCGTATCTGCCGCTGACCGCTTGACCACCATTCGTGCGGCCATTGCGGATAACGCGGCACCTGCGGATCTTAGCCGTCCAGGCCACGTTTTCCCACTGCGCGGTCAACCGGGTGGCGTACTGACTCGTCGTGGTCATACCGAAGCATCCATTGACTTGGCAACGCTGGCCGGTTTTAAACCCGCAGGCGTACTGTGCGAATTGACCAATGACGATGGCAGCATGGCGCATGCGCCAGAAGTGATTGCCTTTGCTAAACAGCATGATATGCCAGTAGTGACTATTGATGACCTGGCGGAATACCGCTTGGCTCATGCACAGAAAGCCAGCTGAGTTTGGTTAGCAGCATTCTGAATGCTGTCTGATTTAACTGACTGAGTTAACCGGGTTTTATTTTCCTTAACAGGTAAAATAGCCCGGTTTTTTCATTTCTGTTTCCGCTGTGGATTCCCGCTTTGTCTTCCCTCGCTATACATTCAAATTTCTTGACTATCTTCTTCATGGTTATCCGGCTGTGCAATGAAAAGAAAGCGCGTAATGTAGTTGCAAGGTCTGGCGACCAACCTGTAGCTAGAGCCTGATAATTTCATTTAACTGTAAGGATTTCCTATGAACACCTCTCGTATGCCTGCACTGTTTCTCGGCCACGGTAGCCCGATGAACGTGCTGGAAGAAAACAGTCATACCTTGGCATGGCGTGCGTTGGGTAAGGCGATTCCTAGGCCGAAAGCGATTTTGGCTATTTCCGCCCACTGGTATACCCGTGGAACTGCGGTAACAGCAATGGGAAAACCGCGGACTATTCACGATTTTGGCGGATTTCCACAGGCTTTGTTTGATACTCAGTATCCGGCTCCCGGTTCGCCTGAGCTTGCAGAGCAAATTCAGCAACTGCTGAAACCTGCTGAAGTGATGGCCGATACCCGCGAATGGGGTTTGGATCACGGAGCTTGGGGAGTGTTAATTAAAATGTACCCTGACGCCGATATTCCGGTGGTGCAACTCAGTGTTGATGGTACCCAGCCAGCGGCTTATCACTATGAATTAGGGCGTAAGCTGGCGGTGCTACGTGAGCAGGGTGTGCTGATTGTGGCCAGTGGTAACGTGGTTCATAACCTGAGAATGGTTAACTGGAAGGGAGAGGCTAGCCCTTATCCGTGGGCCGAATCTTTTGAACAGTACGTCAGGGATAACCTTGATTATCAGGGGGATAACCATCCACTGGTCCATTTTATGGATCATGAGGGCGCGGCGCTGTCAAACCCGACTCCGGAACACTTCCTGCCGCTGCTGTATATTTTGGGAGCCTGGGACGGAAAAGAAGCTATTTCTCTACCGACCGAAGGAATCGAAATGGGATCGCTGAGTATGCTGTCGGTTCGTTTAGGCTAATGATTTGATTGATATAAGTGGTTTTATAAATATAAGAAGGGAAAGCGATTGCCTTCCCTTTTGCACATCATAGTTGGGGATTAGCCAAAAATAATATGTGGGTAGAATCGAGACAGATCCTGCGTGATCAATTCGCGATCTTCGCGCAGACCAATACCGCAGGGCTGATCGTTGATCAACCAGCTGCCAATCAGCGTGTAGCTATCGCCAAAGCGTGGCAACGGATGGAATTGCTGTACGATCATGCCTTCTTCACCGTAAGGGCCATCCACGCGGGCCACTTCTTTGCCATTTTCCACGATCTGGATATTGGCACCTTCCCGTGAGAACAAAGGCTTGGTCACATAGTGATCCAGCGGCGGATGGTCGTCTTCGGCAAAGTATGCTGGCAGTAGATTTGGGTGATTAGGGAACATCTCCCACAGCAGCGGCAGCAGTGCTTTGTTGGAAATAATGCTTTTCCACGCCGGTTCCAGCCAGCGAACGCCCGCGTCTTCCAGCTTGGTGGAGAACATTTCGCGGAACATGAATTCCCATGGATAGAGCTTGAACAAATTACTGATAACCTGGTTATCCAGATCGGTAAATTGCCCTTTTTCACCCAGGCCGATTTCTTCCATAAACAGGAATTCGGTTGGTAATCCGGCCTCAAGAGCACAATCTTGTAGATATTGCACCGTACCGCGATCTTCTTCGGTGTCCTGACAGCAGGCCAGATGCAACAGGCTAAAACCGTGGTTTTCCCGCAGTTCAGTAAAGCGTTCGATTAGCTTTTCCTGCAGGCTGTTGAACTGATCTGCATCGCCGCTCAGATTGCCAGCGTTGATCTGATCTTCCAGCCACAGCCATTGGAAGAATGCCGCTTCATACAGTGACGTTGGCGTATCTGCGTTATTTTCCAGTAACTTGGCCGGACTTTTACCGTCGTAGGCTAAATCAAGGCGGGAATAGAGAGAAGGCTGGTTGGTGCGCCACGAAGTGCGGACGAAATCCCAAACATGTTTAGGAATGCGGAATTTTGCCATCAGCTCATCGCTATTAATGACCTTTTCTACCACCTGCAGGCACATTTGATGCAATTCTGCCGTGGTATCTTCCAGCTCTTCAATCTGCGCCAGCGTAAATTCGTAGTAGGCATCCTCACACCAGTACGGCTCGCCATACATGGTGTGAAATTTAAAGCCAAACTCGGTCGCCTTTTCGCGCCAGTCTGGACGCTCGGTAATCGGTAAACGTTTCATTAATCAGACCTTAGCCACCCATACTGCGCGAGCTGGAATTGGATGATGAAGCATTGCTGCGCTGCATAGAGGTCTGTTTGGCTACTGATTCACCGAAGCCACCGCGAGTGATAGTGTTGGTTACCGCAGGTTTTGGTGCCAGCGCGGTTTTAGGCACGGTCATGGTACGACCGGTGGTAGCAGGGCCGTAGTTTTTACCGGTTGCGTCAACAAATTTGCCGTTAGCCGGGCTGCCTGCTGATTTAGAGGTAAACAGTGGTTGGCTTGCGCCGCCGCCCATCATTCGGCCCATCATGTAACCGGCCATCAGAGGCATCCACATACTGCCGCTCTGCTGTGGCTGCGCCGTTGCGCCAGCTTCTGCGGGTGCTGAAGTCGGAGCCATACCGGCCTGAGCCGGTGCCTGAGTACACTGAGACTCACCAAATTCAGCCACACAGTCTGCACGCGTTGCATATTTAGGCGCGGTTTTAGCCGCTTCCTGCAAGGCATTATTGTAAGACGCAGTGCATTCGGCGCTTTTAGATGGATTTGCCTGTGAGCAGTCGTCTGCATTCTGGTACAGAGAGACGGTTTCATCGGTTTTTTCGCAACCGGCAAGCATAAATACGGCACTGACCGCCAACGCGACAGGCGCTAAGCGATAGTTACGCCAGGATTTACGGAATGTCTCTTGATTGATGTTTTTAGTCCGTTTCATCGTCATTGGTCCTGTGTCCGGGCTTTTTGCCCTTTATCCCATTTATAGTCATATAGCGTGGCCATAAGAATAGGGGAAAGATGTATAAAATTAAAGCGCAGGGGGAGGTCAGCGGCATACTTTACATTGCTATACGAAATGCTGCGGGCTAGCTCTCTTTTTTCATCGATGAAAAATGCTTGTCCCTAAAGTGGAGGAAATCATGAGAAAAGTAATAATCGGGCGTATACAATGCTACGCCCGAAGAATGTCGGCCTTGGGGAAAGGCCGACGTCAGAATCAGTTGCGGAATGGATTACCAGAACTGCGGGTTGTCGCCGCCGCTGGCTGAGTCACCGGCACAGTTTGAGACGCGGTCTGTGCGTCGCTGCCCGCAGGTTGCTGTTTACCCTCGGGCGCCACAGCGTCTGGTGCAGTTGGAACCGGCTTATCCAATACTGCGTTCAGCGACATCAAATCGTTCTGATTCAGAGTACCCAGAGCAGATTTAATGTTTAACTGATTGATCAGATAGTCATAACGGGCATTGGCTAACTGCTGTTTTGCATTGTACAACGTGGTGGTTGCAGTCAACACATCCAGAATGGTACGAGTTCCCACCTGATAACCGGCTTCAATGGCATCCAATGAACTTTGGGCTGAAATCACAACCTGTTTGTAGGCATTGATGCTGCTGATTGATGCCGAAATGTTGTTAAACGAGGAACGAACGTTCTGCACGACGCCACGGTGTGCGCTTTCCAACTGCTCGCTGGCGCCAACAAAGTTGAACTGCGCCTGTTTAACCGCCGAGTTGGTTGCTCCGCCGCTGTATAATGGCAGGCTAAGCTGCACGCCGATTTTGTTCTGACCAGCGTCATTATTGATTTGCTGCGAACTGGCGCTACCGCTGTAACGGGTATTAGTAATTGATGAAGAAGCGGTCAGATCAATCGTTGGCATATAGCCAGTTTCGGCCGCTTTAATCTGCTCACGAGCCAAATCCTGATTTAAGCGAGCAGTCAGCAACGCCAGGTTGCGTTTTTCTGCTTCTTTCAACAGGTTATTGACTGCGTCTGGTTTATCGGTTTTCAAACGTTCAACGTTCAGAGAGGCCAGTTCCGGGTAGTAAACGCCGGTGACCTGACGCAGAACTTCCAGTGCGTTATCCAGATTATTACGCGCCGTCACTTCATCGGCCAGCACAGTGTCATAGCTGGCGCGGGCGTTTTGTACGTCGGTGATTGGATCCAGACCGACGTTAAAACGCTGAGTGGTTTGATCCAACTGACGGTATACCGATTCTTTCTGCGCCTGAACGTAAGACAGAGAGTCAATCGCTCTCAGTACGTTGAAATAGGCGGTAGCGGTGGTCAGGATTAACGATTGTTCGCTGGTCTGGAACGAAACGTCCTGAATACCGGCAGCTTTTTCTTGTAAGGTCAGCGCGCGCCATTTTGACATATCGAAAATGGTTTGGGTCAGTTGCAGCGATCCTGAGGTGGAATTGCTGTCTACGCCATTGTTATCGCGGAAACCGTTGGTATAGGTATAACCTGCGCCTAAACCGAGCTGTGGTAACAGCGGGCTGCGAGATTGATTGATTTTTTCGAATGCAGCATCACGGTCAGCGGCAGATTTACGTAAGTCGGGATTGCTGTCCCGCGCTTGTTTATAAACTTGCAGCAGGTTCTCTGCCTGGCTCATGGTACTGAAACCGGCAAGGCTCAGTCCGATAAGAAGGGGGAGCAGTTTCTTCATTTGCATTCCTTGTTGTGCAGCAGTTGTGCGCAAAATGTTGCCATGGTATCTGACGATAGACGAATTGTTGCCGATTCTATCAGAGTCTGCCAATGGGATAAGGTGGCTGATTGTGCCATCTTGCCTTTATTTACCTAAATCTAACACAAACTTAAACCAGTATTCTTCCAACCATTCCCATAAGGCCGCCACGCTTGCTATTTTAAACTCAGACAGCATAGCTAGCCCGCCGCTTATCATTTTTTATTCGCGAAGACTTTTACTTTTTATATCAGTAAAACGAGTGTCATAAAAAATTAGTATATCGGCACAATACTCAGGTAGGAGAAAAGTATATGTCATTGCCCCAAGAGTCACCGGTAACTTTGAATAAGAATGATGTGGAAATTATTGCACGTGAGTCACTTTACAGCGGTTTTTTTTCATTGAATCTGTATCGCTTCCGTCATCGCCTATTCAACGGTGAAATGAGTGGTGAGGTAAAAAGGGAGATTTTTGAGCGCGGCCATGCGGCGGTTTTGCTTCCTTATGATCCGATCCGGGACGAAGTGGTGCTGGTGGAGCAACTGCGTATCGCAGCTATTGATTCCAGTGAGTCTCCTTGGCTACTGGAGATGGTCGCTGGCATGATCGAGCCGGGGGAGAGTGTGGAAGAGGTCGCCCGCCGCGAAGCGCAGGAAGAGGCAGGTATCATCGTTGGGCGCTGTAAACCGGTATTGAGTTATCTGGCCAGCCCCGGTGGTACCAGCGAGCGTTTATCGATTATGGTCGGTGAAGTGGATGCCACCACGGCCTCCGGTATTCACGGTCTGGAAGAAGAGAATGAAGATATTCGCGTCCACGTGGTTAGCCGCGAGCAGGCCTACCGCTGGGTGGAAGAAGGCGTTATCGATAACGCCGCTTCGGTCATTGCATTACAATGGCTGGCGTTGCACCATCAGTTGCTGAGAAAAGAGTGGGAAAAATAATGTCTAAACGCTATACGCCTGATTTTCCTGAAATGATGCGGGTGTGCGAAACTAATTACGCACAATTGCGTCGTTTAACGCCGCGCACTGACGAAGTGAATGAAAGCATGGCTTATCAGGTCAATAGCATCTGTTATCGATTAACTATCTTGGAATCGACTCGCTACACTACGGTGGTTGAGATTGTGCAGACTGCGCCAGTCGTCGGCCATTGGGGGCTGCCTTCGATGTCGGTACGCCTTTACCATGATGCCAGGGTAGCGGAAGTGTGTGCCAGTCAGCAGATCTCCCGGTTCAAAGCAAGTTATGATTATCCGAATAAAAAGTTGCATCAACGGGACGAAAAGCATCAAATTAACCAGTTTCTTGCTGACTGGTTGCGCTATTGCTTGGCGCATGGAGCTGTGGCGGTTCCGGTTTGTTAGACAGACTTAAAACAAGGATACCAATTGGAAAGCCTGTTTGAACTGCCTATGGCGAGTGGGGCCAGGGTCAGAATATTACAAATAACAGATACCCACCTTTTTGCCGGTGAGGATGAAACCTTGCTGGGTGTCAATACCGGACGCAGCTATCGGGCGGTATTGGATGCAATTATTGCCGAAAAGTACTCCTACGATCTGATCGTTGCGACCGGCGATCTGGCGCAGGATCAGTCTATAGCGGCTTATCAGCATTTTGCGCAGGGTATTGCCCGTTTGTCTGCGCCATGCCTTTGGTTGCCGGGAAATCATGATTTCCAGCCGGCAATGGTAGATGTGCTGGCCGCGGCAAATATTGCGCCATCAAAACAGGCGTTTGTAGGCGATAACTGGCAGATTCTCTTATTGGACAGCCAGGTTTTTGGTGTGCCTTACGGTGAATTAAGCGAACATCAGCTAGAGTGGATGGAACGCTGCTTACAGGCTCATCCAGAACGCTACACTTTGATTTTGCTACATCACCATCCGATGCCGTCAGGTTGTACCTGGTTGGATCAACACAGTCTGCGCAACGCTCATATGCTGGCCGATGTATTGATTCGCTATCCGCGCGTCACTACGCTGCTGTGCGGACATATTCATCAGGAATTGGATCTTGATTGGTATGGCAAGCGGCTGCTGGCCAGCCCGTCAACCTGCGTGCAATTCAAACCGCACTGTACTAACTTTACTCTGGATACCGTAGCGCCGGGATGGCGTTACCTCGATTTATTGCCGGGCGGTACGCTGGAAACGGAAGTACGCCGCCTGGACAGTGACGAGTTCAACCCCAATATGGATGCGGACGGCTATTGATGAATACTCTTCTTTATCTGCATGGTTTCAACAGCTCTCCGCAGTCGGCGAAAGCCACCGCGTTCAAAAGCTGGCTGCAGGAAAATCATCCGCACATTGACATGTTGGTACCGCAGTTGCCGCCGTTTCCGGCAGAGGCGGCGGAAATGCTGGAAGATATCATTATGAGCAAGGCCGGGCAGAATCTGGGCATTGTCGGCTCCTCGCTGGGTGGATATTTTGCCACCTGGCTTTCCCAGTGTTTCAGCATTCCGGCGGTGGTAGTCAACCCGGCGGTACGTCCTTTCGAGCTGTTGATTGATTATCTGGGGCAAAATCAGAACCCCTACACGGGTCAGCAATATGTGTTAGAGTCTCGTCACGTTTATGACCTGAAAGTCATGCAAATAGATCCGTTGGAATCGCCTGATTTACTCTGGCTATTGCAACAAACCGGGGACGAAATCCTCGATTATCGACAGGCGGTTGCTTATTACACCTCTTGTCGACAAACGGTAGAATCAGGTGGAAATCATGCCTTTGTAGGCTTTGAACACTATTTCTCACCGATTGTGAATTTTTTAGGGCTAACGACTGCCTGATACAGCGTGACGTTATCGCCGCCAGATGCGGTGAGTGTAATCACTCACCCGGCTGTCACCGCTAGCCCTCCAACCCTTAGCCGAACATTAATCAAACCATGACTCAATCCAGCTATAACGCTGATGCCATTGAAGTACTCAGCGGTCTAGAACCAGTACGTCGTCGTCCAGGTATGTATACCGACACTACGCGCCCAAACCACCTCGGCCAAGAGGTGATAGATAACAGTGTTGATGAAGCGCTAGCCGGACACGCTCGCCGTATTGATGTGATTCTGCACGCCGATCAGTCTCTGGAAGTGATTGATGATGGCCGCGGGATGCCAGTGGATATTCACCCGGAAGAAGGCGTACCGGCCATTGAGCTGATTCTCTGTCGTCTGCACGCCGGGGGGAAATTCTCTAATAAGAGCTACCAATTCTCCGGCGGTTTGCACGGCGTGGGGATTTCAGTGGTTAACGCCTTGTCTCGTCGAGTGGAAGTGACGGTTCGCCGGGACGGCCAGATTTACAGCATGGCGTTTGAAAACGGGGATAAAGTGCAGGATTTGCAGGTGATTGGTACTTGCGGTAAGCGAAACACCGGCACCAGCGTGCATTTCTGGCCTGATGAATCGTTTTTCGATAGCCCGCGTTTCTCCGTTTCCCGTTTGTCACATTTGCTGAAAGCAAAAGCGGTACTGTGTCCGGGCGTGGAAATCGTCTTTAAAGACATGGTGAATAACACCGAACAACGCTGGTGTTATGCCGATGGCCTGACCGATTATCTGATGGAAGCGGTCAACGGCCTGATTACTTTGCCGGAAGTGCCGTTTGTCGGTTCTTCCGCTGGGGATACCGAAGCTATTGACTGGGCGCTGTTATGGCTACCGGAAGGTGGCGATCTGCTGACAGAAAGCTACGTTAACCTGATTCCTACCATGCAAGGCGGTACTCACGTCAATGGCCTGCGCCAAGGCTTGCTGGACGCCATGCGTGAGTTCTGCGAATACCGCAATATTTTGCCGCGCGGCGTGAAGCTGTCCGCCGACGATATCTGGGAACGCTGCGCCTACGTGCTTTCCGTCAAAATGCAGGATCCGCAGTTTGCCGGTCAGACCAAAGAGCGCCTGTCCTCTCGTCAGTGCGCGGCCTATGTATCTGGCGTGGTGAAAGATGCCTTCAGCCTGTGGCTAAACCAGAACGTTCAGGCGGCTGAGCAACTGGCCGAGCTGGCTATTTCCAGCGCGCAGCGCCGGATGCGCGCGGCGAAAAAAGTGGTACGTAAAAAGCTGACCAGCGGCCCGGCTTTACCCGGCAAACTGGCAGACTGTACCTCGCAGGATCTCAGCATGACCGAACTGTTTCTCGTAGAAGGTGATTCCGCAGGCGGATCGGCGAAACAGGCGCGAGATCGTGAATATCAGGCCATCATGCCGCTCAAAGGTAAGATCCTGAATACTTGGGAAGTGTCCTCGGATGAGGTACTGGCTTCACAGGAAGTGCATGATATTTCAGTCGCGATCGGTATCGATCCTGATAGCGAAGATCTGAGCCAACTACGTTACGGCAAGATCTGCATTCTGGCGGATGCGGACTCTGATGGTCTACATATCGCCACTTTGCTGTGCGCGCTGTTTGTACGCCACTTCAGCTCGCTGGTGCGCGGTGGCCATGTCTATGTGGCCATGCCGCCGCTGTACCGTATCGATTTGGGTAAAGAAGTGTTCTATGCGCTTGATGAAGAAGAAAAAACTGGCGTATTGGAGCAGTTGAAGCGTAAACGTGGTAAACCTAACGTTCAGCGCTTTAAAGGATTGGGTGAAATGAACCCGCTACAGCTGCGTGAAACGACGCTCGATCCTAATACTCGCCGTTTGGTGCAGCTGACCGTTGACGATACCGATATCGATAAGACGATGGCGGTGATGGATATGCTGCTGGCGAAGAAGCGTTCCGAAGATCGCCGTAATTGGCTACAAGAGAAGGGAGATACCGCCGAGATCGAAGTGTAATTCTTTTTTTGCGGATCTTTGCGTTAAACCGCGCCCGGCTGCATTCATGCAGATCCGGGCGTGGTCGTTTATGACCGCTAACCGCAGCTTCATTTCTACAAGTTTTTGCGGTTAAATAGCTTAAATCTTTGCCTGGATGTCAATAATGAAAATCACCTTAGAAGAACTTCAAGCTTTTATCTCGGTGGTGGACAGCGGTTCGATCACGGCGGCGGCGGAACAACGCAATCAAACCACATCGGGTATTAGCCGGGCGCTGAGCCGTCTGGAGCAAAAACTGGAAACCACCTTGCTGCGGCGTACCACGCGTCGGCTGGAGTTAACCGAGGAAGGAGAGCTGTTTTTGGCTCACGCTCGGCAGATTATTGGCGCGGTGGATGATGCCGAAGAACAAATCGCACTGCGACGGCTGAAACCAGCCGGGAGACTGCGAGTCAACGCCGCGGTGCCTTTTATGCAGCATGTGATCGTGCCGATGATTGGCGGTTTTCGCGAGTTATATCCGCAGATCGATCTGGAGTTGAATACCGACGATCTGAATATCGATCTGCTGGAGCAGCGGACGGATGTTGCCATTCGTATTGGCGCTCTGCGCGACTCGACGATTCATGCCCGCTTATTGGGTTCCAGCCGTCTGCGGATTCTGGCTAGCCCGGAATATATTCAGCGCCACGGTGCGCCAGAAACGATAGAAGCACTGGCTGAGCACAGCTTATTAGGATTTACTCAACCGGAATTTCTGAATCAGTGGGCGTTACCTTATTTGCCCGGCGGTCGCTCATCGATTACGCCTTGCTTGGCGGCATCCAGTGGGGAAACTTTGCGCCATTTGGCACTGAATGGACAAGGAATCGTCGAGTTATCCGATTTTATGACGCGGGAAGATCAGTTGGAAGGACGCTTGGTGCAGGTGCTGGCGGAGCAAACGCTGGAAGCCTGGCAACCGATCAATGCGGTTTATTATCGTAATACGCAGTTGGCTGCGCGGATCACCTGCTTTCTGGATTACGTGAGCGAGCAGATTCGTTTGCAGGGTAGCCATTGGCTCAAAGCAGAAAAATAGTCGTAGATTGGGAAATCCGGCTACCCGATGAGGGCGGATAGCCGGTAGACACATTAGACTTTTTCGCTTTCATTCTGCTGGGATGTTGATCGCTTTTACTGACTTCAGTCACAGAGTGGAATAAGTGCCTAAAGATTCGTTCGTTTGTCTTATTGCTCCACTATGCAATCTATCAATATGTAATCTATTGGGTGTTATTGACTTTCAAGCGACTGACATAAAAGCTATCGATATAAATACATCAGGCTTTGGCTGGCAGGGCGTGATCAATAATATTGATAACTACGTCCAATACATCGTCTTTCACTCGTTCCTGATGCCGCTTCATATGCGGCATGGCGAGATGTTGTTCCAGATGTTGCACGCTGGCCCACTGTTCCCACATAAAAATGAAATCAGGCGCTTGGCGCTGCCAGGCTAACTGAGTTGGCACATCAACCATGGGGACATACCCGCCGCAGCCTTGCTCTGCCAGTACGTCCGGCAGCAGTTGGGCGAAGGAATCCAGTACCGCCTGACGGCGGCCCGGTTTAACCTGAATTTCTGCGAAAACGCTAATCATAACCACTCCAAATCGGGCTGGATTTTAGGCGAACAGCGTTGATAAATGCTGGCGATAACGTGCAATATCACCTGCGATGTCCGGCTGTTTAATCACGTCGTTGCACATAAAGGTTGGCAGAGGTTCCATGCCAAGGAATTGATTCGCTTTATGAACGGGCAGGTAAACGCCGTCCACGCCAACGCCGTGGAAGAACTGATTTGGATCGGTAAAGGCTTCTGCCGGTGCATTCCAGGTCACGGAAAGCATGTAAGTTTTACCTTGAAGCAGGCCGCCAGATCCGTATTTCTTGCTGTTTTCCGAACGGCTACGACCATCGCTTTGATACAAACGGCCATGACCTTCGGTAAAGATTTCGTCGATATACTTTTTCAGAATCCAAGGCGGCCCCATCCACCAACCCGGCATCTGATAGATAACCGTATCGGCCCAGAGGAAATTCTGAATTTCAGATTCAATATCATAGCCTTGATCAACAACCGTGACCTTAACCTGATGACCGATTTCTTGCAGACACTCGGTCGCAACCTTGGTCAGCGTATCGTTCAATGCCCCTTTTGAGTGGGCAAATTCTTTCTTTGCATTAATAATCAGTATGTTACTCATGGCATACTCCGGGTAGCGTGAAGACAACCAGTGAAAACAACATGCTGTATACAGCGTGACTATTATTTCTGGCCTATCTCGATTGCAGCGTATGCTAATGATTGCATTCGCATAGAAAAATAGGCTTTTAGGCAGAACAGTTTTGACTGCGAAGCAACAAAGCGGGGATATTCATCCTAACTGTCGCTTTTAGCGACAAAAGCGCCAGACAGCAAAATTCGTGGCCTGCGGCGAAAATAGGCAGATTTGCCCGCGTAGATTGCTTTGGATTTGTGACAGTTACCCCGCAGATGAGTTACTATCGCGAGCAGAAATCTATAATGAACTTCCGGTGATGATTGGCTGTAAGCCACGATCTTCTCGCCCGAGTCTGAGGATAATTAAGTAATGAGTGATTTGACTCATGACGGTGCAGAGCGCTTACCGCTGCACACATTTACTGAAAACGCCTATTTGAACTATTCCATGTACGTCATCATGGATCGGGCGTTGCCGTTTATCGGCGATGGTTTAAAGCCGGTACAACGCCGCATTGTGTATGCCATGTCCGAACTGGGTCTGAGCAACAGTGCCAAATTTAAGAAATCAGCGCGTACCGTGGGTGATGTGCTGGGTAAATACCATCCTCACGGCGATAGCGCCTGCTATGAAGCTATGGTGTTGATGGCGCAGCCGTTCTCTTACCGTTATCCGCTGGTGGACGGGCAGGGTAACTGGGGGGCACCGGACGATCCTAAATCGTTCGCAGCGATGCGTTATACCGAATCTCGTTTATCCAAATATGCCGAAGTGCTACTGGGTGAATTGGGGCAGGGGACGGTGGATTGGGTGCCAAACTTTGACGGCACCATGCAGGAGCCGAAAATGCTGCCTGCGCGCCTGCCAAACATACTGCTGAACGGTACTACCGGCATTGCCGTTGGTATGGCGACGGATATTCCGCCGCATAACGTGCGGGAGATTGCTCAGGCGGTAGTGGCGTTGATTGATAAGCCCCATACCTCGCTGGAAGAATTGCTAGAGTTCGTACAAGGCCCTGATTTCCCAACCGAAGCGGAAATCATTACACCAAGAGACGAAATCCGTAAGATTTATCAGAATGGCCGTGGCTCTGTGCGAATGCGCGCGGTATGGAAAAAAGAAGACGGCAGCGCGGTGATTACAGCGTTGCCTCATCAGGTTTCCGGTGCCAAGGTTCTGGAACAAATCGCCAACCAAATGCGAGCGAAAAAGCTGCCGATGGTAGAGGATTTGCGCGATGAATCGGATCATGAAAATCCGACTCGCCTGGTGATCGTGCCACGAACCAATCGCGTCGATCTCGAACAGGTAATGAACCACCTCTTCGCGACAACCGATCTGGAACGCAGCTACCGTATCAATATGAATATGATCGGTCTAGATCATCGTCCGTCGGTGAAAGGCTTGCTGGAAATTCTGACCGAATGGCTGGAATTCCGCCGCGACACCGTGCGTAAGCGTTTGAACTATCGTCTGGATAAGGTATTGAAGCGTCTGCATATTTTAGAGGGTTTATTAGTCGCCTTCCTGAATATCGACGAAGTGATTCATATTATTCGTACCGAAGATGAGCCTAAGCCATTGCTAATGCAGCATTTCGGGATTTCCGAAACGCAGGCCGAAGCTATTCTGGAGCTGAAACTTCGTCATCTGGCCAAGCTGGAAGAGGTGAAGATTCGCGGTGAGCAGGATGAACTGGCGAAAGAGCGCGATCAATTGCAGGCGCTGCTGGCTTCTGAACGCAAGCTGAATACGCTGATCAAAAAAGAAATTCAGGCAGACGCGGCCGCTTATGGTGATGATCGCCGTTCGCCGCTGACCGAACGTAGTGAAGCCAAGGCGATGAGCGAGCACGATATTGTGCCTTCCGAGCCGGTAACTATTGTGCTGTCTGAGATGGGCTGGGTGCGAAGCGCCAAAGGCCATGATATCGATCCAAGCGGTTTAAGTTACAAAGCGGGAGATAGCTTCCGCTCCGCTGCTCGCGGCAAGAGTAATCAGCCGGTGGTGTTTATTGACTCCACCGGACGCAGCTATGCGCTGGATCCGCTGACGCTACCGTCTGCTCGTGGGCAAGGTGAGCCGCTAACCGGTAAGCTAACGCCGCCTCCGGGGGCGACCATTGAGCAGGTGTTGATGGCTCCGGACGATCAAAAACTGTTGATGGCTTCTAACGCCGGTTACGGTTTTGTCTGTACTTTCAACGATCTGGTGGCTAAGAACCGCGCGGGTAAAGCCATGATTACTCTACCGGAAAACGCGAAAGCGTTGCCGCCGCTGGAAATTCATGGCCCGGATGATATGTTGCTTTCCATCACCATGGCTGGACGTATGCTGATGTTCCCGGTGGCCGATTTGCCGGAGTTGTCGAAAGGGAAAGGGAATAAGATCGTCTCTATTCCGGCGGCGCAGGCGGCGGCAGGGGAAGACGGGCTAGCCTGGCTGTTTGTCTTGCCTCCGCAGACTTCGGTGACGCTGTACTTCGGCAAACGCAAGCTGACGCTGCGTCCAGAAGATTTACAGAAATTCCGTGCGGAACGTGGACGCAAAGGCTCGCCGTTGCCTCGTGGATTGCAGAAGATAGACCGGGTTGAAGTGGACGCGCCTGCGCGCCCTGAACAGCCTGAAAATAACCAGTAGCTATTGTCCCTGAGCGGATTGCCAGTCGTATTCAGGCTGGCAATCCGCATCGGCATCGATTTAAACGGTTGACCGCTTTGATCGATCAGCCATGGCCGTTGGCCTTTTCCCCCAGATTATTTGAACCTTCTGTAATGGCAATTTATTATGGCGGTGAATCTACGCGGTGTTTTTTATCGCAGCCGCTATACTAGCGTCGATTAGGTTTTCAAGAGGTTGTTATGTTATTAATTTTGCGCTCAGTACTGGCGGTTTTGTATTGCTTATTGGTGTGTGTGTTTGGTTCGATTTACTGTCTTTTCAGTCCACGAAATCCCCGCCACGTTGCGACCTTCGGACATTTGTTTGGCCGAATGTCCCGACTATTCGGTATCACCGTTGAACAACGTATTCCAGCGGAAGCTGCAGAGTATGGCAACTGTATCTATATCGCTAACCACCAGAATAATTACGATATGGTTACTATGTCGAATGTGGTTCAGCCTGGTACGGTAACCGTTGGTAAAAAAAGCCTGCTGTGGATTCCACTGTTTGGGCCACTGTATTGGCTGACCGGTAACCTGCTGATTGACCGCGAGAATCGCGCTAAAGCCCACGGAACTATTGCGCAAGTGGTTGAGCAAGTTAAGAAACGTAATATTTCTATCTGGATGTTCCCGGAAGGAACCCGTAGCCGCGGTCGTGGTCTGTTGCCGTTTAAAACTGGCGCTTTCCATGCTGCTATCGCCGCTGGCGTACCTATCGTGCCGATTTGTGTTTCCAATACCAATGGTAATATTAATTTGAACCGTTGGAATAATGGATTGGTGATAGTAGAAATGCTGCCACCTATTGATACCAGCGGCTACAGCAAAGAGCGAGTGCGCGAACTCGCCGAGCATTGCCGTAATCTGATGGCGACCAAAATTGAGCAGCTTGATGCTGAAGTTGCTAAGTACGCAGCAGAAAAAAAATAACGCGACTCCAGTATGTTACTGGATACGCTAAAATAAAAATGCCTTTATTTTAAACGACTTTGATCGTTAGTGTTTTGCCCGCTGATACCCGTGCGGCGTCGGCGGGCAAAACTTTTGCATACGGTTTGTTAGTGCTTTTCACGGAGAAGATATGTCACTTAGTCGTCGCCAGTTCATTCAGGCTTCGGGCTTAGCGCTATGCGCAGGTTCACTGCCATTGAGGGCACAGGCTAGCGGTACGCAGCAACCTCCCTTACCGGTTCCCCCATTGCTGGAATCCCGCCGTGGCCAACCGCTGTTTTTAACGTTACAGCGCGCGCACTGGGCATTCATGTCTGGCCGTAAAAAGGCGGAAGTGTGGGGCATCAATGGCTCCTATCTGGGGCCAACGGTCAGAGTGTACAGCGGCGATGATGTCAAGTTGATTTACAGCAACCGACTGTCTGAGCCGGTTTCTATGACTATCAGCGGTTTACAGGTTCCCGGCACTTTAATGGGCGGAGCGCCGCGCATGATGTCACCGGGCGTAGATTGGTCTCCAGTGCTGCCGATCCGTCAAAGCGCTGCCACCTGTTGGTATCACGCCAATACGCCTAATCGTATGGCTCCCCATGTCTATAACGGGCTGGCGGGAATGTGGTTGGTGGAAGATGAGGTGAGTAAAGCACTGCCGCTGCCTAGCCACTACGGCGTTGATGATTTCCCGATTATTATTCAGGACAAACGACTGGACAGCTTTGGCGTTCCGGAATATAACCCGCCGGCCAAGGGCGGCTTTATCGGTGATACTTTGCTGGTTAACGGGGTGCAAAGTCCGTTTGTCGAAGTTTCTCGTGGATGGGTGCGTTTGCGTTTGCTGAACGCCTCGAACTCCCGCCGCTATACTCTGCAAATCAGCGATGGCCGACCTTTCCACGTTGTGGCTAGCGATCAGGGTTTCCTGCCCGCGCCCGTTGCTGTACAACAGCTATCGCTGGCACCGGGTGAGCGACGCGAAGTGTTGATTGATATGTCGCAGGGCAGCGAGGTTTCCATTACTGCCGGTGAGTCTGCGGGTATTATGGATCGTCTGCGCGGGCTGTTTGAACCCTCCAGTATCTTGATCTCCACGCTGGTTTTGACCTTAAAGCCGACGGGTTTACTGCCGCTGGTAACTGATAATCTGCCAATGCGACTATTGGCCGACCAAATTCTTGACGGCAACGTTGTACGCTCTCGTGAATTTCGTTTGGGCGATAACTTACCGGGCATTAACGGCGCGATTTGGGATATGAATCGGGTTGACGCACAGGCGCAGCAGGGAACCTGGGAACGCTGGACGCTGCACGCCGATATGCCGCAGGCTTTCCATATTCAGGGCGTATCTTTCCTAGTGAAAAATGTGAACGGCGCTCCGGCAATGGCGGAAGACCGTGGTTGGAAAGATACGGTTTGGGTCGATGGCGATGTAGAGCTGCTGGTGTATTTCAATCAGGTCTCTTCCGAGCATTTCCCATTCCTGTTCTACAGCCAGACGCTGGAAATGGCCGATCGCGGCTCTACCGGTCAATTGGTGACACAGCCTGCTCCGATTTAATCCTTTCTTCTTCAAGACAGGGCGGTTAATCGCCGCCTGGTCTACGTCATTGCCCGCAACTATTTGTTTGTCTATTCGATAATTTCTTGGGCGATCTCCACGAGTCGGTGGGGGATCAAAGAAACCACCGATAACCTTCCTCTTTACATGGATAAATGCGTATAATCGCCGCCCTGTGATGATTTCCTGACCCGCATCCTCCTCTCCATCTCCTGATTAAAGAGTATTGCCATGAGTACCAGCCTGATTCAGCCAGAACGCGATCTATTTTCCTACACGCCTTATTGGGCCGAGTGCTATGGCACCGCGCCTTTTTTACCCATGTCGCGGGAGGAGATGGACGTGCTGGGCTGGGACAGCTGCGACATTATCGTGGTGACCGGCGATGCCTACGTTGACCATCCGAGCTTTGGTATGGCGATTGTGGGCAGAATGCTTGAAGCGCAGGGATTTCGCGTGGGAATTATTGCTCAACCGGACTGGACCAATAAAGAAGACTTTATGCGGTTGGGTGAGCCAAATCTGTTCTTTGGCGTCACTGCGGGCAATATGGATTCGATGATCAACCGTTATACTGCCGATCGTAAATTGCGTCACGATGATGCCTATACGCCGAATAATGAAAGTGGAAAACGGCCGGATCGCGCCACTTTGGTTTACAGCCAGCGCTGTAAGGAAGCCTATAAGCATGTGCCAGTGATATTAGGCGGAATCGAGGCCAGTTTGCGCCGAATCGCTCATTATGATTACTGGTCAGATACGGTGCGGCGTTCGGTGATTATTGATGCTAAAGCAGACATGCTGGTGTACGGCAACGGCGAACGGCCATTGGTTGAAGTGGCGCACCGGCTGGCGGCTGGCGAGAAAATTGCTGATATTCAGGATGTGCGTAATACCGTAGTGATTCGTAAAACGCCTTTGCCTGGCTGGAGCGGCGTGGATTCTAGCCGTTTGGATAAACCGGGGCGTATTGAGCCGATTCCGAATCCTTACGGTGATGACTTAGCCTGCGCGCCGGAGGGGAAAGCAGATGCCGAGGAAGCTAAACCGGTGACGGTGCGAGCTGCCAAGCCTAAACCGTGGGAAAAAACCTATGTTTTGCTGCCTTCTTATGAAAAAGTTAAAGCAGACAAAGTGTTATATGCACATACCTCGCGGATTCTGCACCATGAAACCAACCCAGGCTGCGCACGAGCGTTGATGCAAAAACACGGAGATCGCTATATCTGGATTAATCCGCCAGCGATTCCGTTGAGCACCGAGGAAATGGACAGCGTATTTGCTCTACCTTATCAACGGGTTCCTCATCCGTCTTACGGTGACGCAAAAATACCGGCTTATGACATGATCCGTTTTTCGATCAATATTATGCGTGGCTGCTACGGCGGTTGTTCCTTCTGCTCGATTACCGAGCACGAAGGCCGAATTATTCAAAGTCGTTCGGAAGATTCTATAATTCGCGAAATCGAAGAAATTCGCGATAAAGTCCCAGGGTTTACCGGTATTATCTCCGATCTTGGTGGCCCAACGGCCAATATGTATATGCTGCGCTGCCAGTCTCCGCGTGCGGAACAAACTTGCCGCCGCGCTTCCTGTGTCTATCCTGAGATTTGTACCCATATGGATACCAATCATCAGCCCACTATTTCGCTGTACCGTCGGGCGCGCGATCTAAAAGGGGTGAAGAAGATCCTGATTGCTTCCGGAGTGCGTTACGATTTGGCGGTAGAAGATCCGCGTTATATCAAAGAGCTGGCTTCTCATCATGTGGGGGGATATCTGAAGATCGCGCCAGAGCATACGGAAGAAGGGCCGCTGTCAAAAATGCTGAAACCGGGCATGGGCAGCTACCAGCGTTTTAAAGAACTGTTTGATACCTATTCCAAACAGGCGGGTAAAGAGCAGTATTTGATTCCTTACTTTATCTCGGCTCACCCCGGCACTCGGGATGAGGATATGGTTAATTTGGCGCTATGGCTGAAGAAAAACCGATTCCGTCTGGATCAGGTACAGAACTTCTATCCGTCGCCATTGGCCAACTCGACCACCATGTATTACAGCGGTAAAAACCCGTTGTCTAAGGTCGATTACAAAAGTGAAGACGTGGTGGTGCCAAAAGGAGATCGCCAGCGTCGCTTGCATAAGGCGCTGCTGCGTTACCACGATCCTGCCAACTGGCCGCTGATTCGTACCGCTTTGGAAGATATGGGCATGGCACATTTGATCGGTGGGCGTCGGGAGTGTCTGGTGCCTGCGCCGACGATAGAAGAACAGCGGGAAGCTCGACGATCTTTGCGTCACCATACGCCAGCGCTGACTAAACACACCGCTATCGCACGCCAGCGTCAGCCGAGTGGTTCACCTAAAGTTACGCCGGGTCATGCCCACTCAGGCAAAGCAATATCGGGCGAAGTTACGTCTCGCAAAGCGACGTCAGGTAAAATGACATCGGGTAAAGTGCCATCAGCATCGGGTAAAGAACCATCAGGCAACCCGCCATCGGGTCAAGGATCATCAGGTAAAACGTCATCAGGTTCAGGTAAAACTGCGCCAGCCAATATCCAGGGCAAATCATCCTCAACAGGCTCTCGTCCTGGGGGAAAGTCGACAAACGCGGGCCGGGTTAAGCAGAAAGTTCGTTAACCTGCGCCAGAACCTTTACATGCGATGCATCAATCCGCCATCCCTGGCGGATTGATGAGTGACATCCCTGACTCGAAGGTTCACGCGTGCTTTTAAAGCTAAATTAAAAAGCCGATTAAAAAGCCGATTCAAGATGCCAGTTTACCGTTCGTCGATTGACCAAAAATCGCGTAATTTTGTCGCGGTATTTGGCTGCCATTATTTAAAAACTATCGGGATCTGGCCCCAGACGATTGCCAATGTCCAATTTGGCGATCTCGCTGAGTTCGTCTTTTTCCAGTTTGAAATCAAAAACTTCAAAGTTTTCTCTGATACGAGACGGCGTGACGGATTTAGGAATGACGATTAACCCGCTATCCAGATGCCAGCGAATGACAATTTGCGCCGGAGTTTTGCTGTATTTCTCCGCCAGTCGATGAATCAGCGGTTGTTCAAATACGCCTTCTCCGCCCTGTGCCAGCGGGCTCCAGGACTCGGTGGCAATGTGATGAGTGGCATTCCAGGCGTGAAGCTGACGCTGTTGCAGCAAAGGATGCAGTTCAATCTGGTTAATCACCGGAGCGACGCCGGTTTCATCCAGCAGCCGTTGCAGGTGTGGAATATGGAAGTTACAAACGCCAATACTGCGAGTTAGCCCCTGTTCTCTGAGCTTAATCAGTTCCCGCCAAGCTGCGACAAAGCGATTCTGTTTTGGATCTGGCCAGTGAATTAAATACAGATCCACATAATCCAACTGGAGTTTTTCCAGGCTGGTTTCTAACGCCTGTTGTGGATGAGCCTGATCTTCATTCCAGAGTTTGGTGGTGATGAACAGCTTTTCGCGAGGAATCGCGGCGGATTTCAACGCTAAACCTACGCCTTCTTCATTTTTGTAAATTGCCGCTGTATCAACTGAACGATAGCCAATTTCCAGCGCTTTGGTGACCGCAGCCTGAACGTCCTCGTGGCTAGCTTTCCATACGCCTAGCCCAAGCTGGGGCATTATGCTGCCATCATGCAGTTTAATAATCGGTTGATTTGTCATGAATTTCTCCTCAAGGTTGCGGGCAGTTTTGCCGAAGCAGCCAGCCGCACACTCAGTAATCGATCTCTTATTTATCGTAGTCGAAATTATTTATTAATTATCAGGCTAATCATTTTATGCATTAAGCGTGCATATCCAACACGACGCGATAACGTGCTTTTCCCGCGTGTAAATGCTCAATGGCGTCGTTTATCTTGCTCAGGGGAAAATGCTCAACCTGAGGTTTAATTTCGTGACGTGCACAGAACGCCAGCATTTCTGCCAAGCGAGCCGGTGCGCCGGTCGGTGATGCCGATAGCTCAGCCTGTTTCCCGATAAAAGCAAAAATATGCACTGGAACCGGCTCCGGGATCGCCCCGACAAAATGCAACCGACCTTTAGGTGCCAGCGTACTGACATAGGCATCCCAATCCAAGGAGGCATTTGCAGTCACTAAGATAAAATCGAGCTGGTTCGCAATTTTTGCCAGCGCTTTGCTGTCATTGCTGGCAACCACGCGATGAGCGCCGAGAGAAAGCGCTTCGTCACGTTTGGTATTAGACGAGGTAAAAGCGGTCACTTCGCAGCCCCAGGCTTTCATAAAGCGAATCGCCATATGGCCTAGCCCGCCGATACCGACCACGCCCACTCGCTGTGTGGGGCGAACATCGTATTGCAGCAGAGGATTGAAGACGGTGATTCCACCGCAAAATAGCGGCCCCGCGCTGGTAATATCCACACCTTCCGGCAGCGGAATTGCCCATGCCCAATGACTGCGAATCCGATCGGCAAAACCGCCGTGGCGGCCAATAATCGTGGGCTGAACTTCATGGCACAAATGCTGATCGCCGGAAACACAGGGATGGCAATGCATACAACTGCCGCGATTCCAGCCAACGCCCACCACTTGACCGATTTTTAATCCTTTGTTTTTGGCATGTTGGCCAATACGAGAGATTTTTCCCACCACTTCATGGCCGGGGACAAAGGGGTAGGCGGTGATGCCCCAGTCATTGTTGATCATGGATAAATCTGAGTGGCAAACCCCGCAATAATCAATGCTGACCTCAATATCATCATCAGCCAGTGGCCCGGCATCAAATACGAAGGATTCTAACGGCTGGCCCGCAGCAGGAGCGGCCCAAGCCTGGATGTGATTATCAGATTCAGTCGAGGGTGTAACTGATTGGTTCGACATATGACTCTCCCATGGATAAACGAGATGCAATAGGGCGAAAGGTGTTGCAGTACCAGAAAGGGGGCTGTTGCTATCCCTTGGGCAGGAACTACAGCTAAATGAAAACCGCGGATATGGTATTTAAGCCTAGCAGTAAGTATCGATGCTGGAAGAAAAAATCGAGGCTATGGCCATCGTAAATTTGAAAGGAGAAGGGCAAGGACGTTTCCTTACCCTTTATAGTATCGATAATGATTAAATCAGATTGCGGCTTCGTAGATACGTTGGCTATCTGCCAGCGTAATATCGCCGTGTTCCCCCAGGCTGCGGTAGCCGTGTTCGTCCAACTTTTTGATCAGGCTTGGAATAGTGCTGCCATCCAGACCGTATTCAGACAAACGGGTTGGTACACCCATTGCCTCGAAGAAATGACGGGTTGCGGCAATCGCGCCATCAATACGCTGTTCTTCGGTCCCTTCATGCAAATTCCAAACGCGTTCTGCGTATTGCAGCAATTTGGCGCGTTTCTGCTCTTTTTTCGCTTCCAGCAGAGATGGCAACACCACTGCCAGAGTCTGTGCGTGGTCTAACCCATGCAGAGCTGTCAGCTCGTGGCCCAGCATATGAGTCGCCCAATCCTGCGGTACGCCAGCACCGATCAGACCGTTCAGCGCCATAGTGGCACTCCACATGATATTAGCGCGAACGTCGTAATCTTTCGGATTTTCAAGCGCTTTCGGGCCTTCTTCAATCAGGGTTAGCAGTAAACCTTCTGCAAAACGGTCTTGTACCTTGGCATTTACCGGGTAAGTCAGATATTGCTCAATGGTGTGTACGAAAGCATCTACCACGCCATTCGCGACCTGACGCTTAGGCAACGTATAGGTCACCACTGGGTCCAGAATGGCAAAAAGCGGCTGAACGTGCGGTGAGAAGAAATGACGTTTGTCACCGGTGCTACGGCGGCTGACTACCGCGCCATTATTGGCTTCAGAGCCAGTAGCTGGCAGGGTCAGTACAGAACCCATAGGAATAGCTTCGGTGATGTTGCTACCGGCAGTTTCTAGAATCTGCCACGGATCTTCAGGGTAAGCCACGGCCGCAGCGATGAACTTGGTGCCGTCCAAAACGGAACCGCCGCCGACCGCCAGCAGGAAGTCGAAATCACCGGCGCGAATCAGTTCAACGGCTTTCATCAAGGTTTCATAAGTTGGGTTAGGCTCGATACCACCAAACTCTTCGAATTGATGGTTTTTCAATGCTTGATAGACTTGATCCATCACGCCGGTGCTTTTCACGCTACCGCCGCCGTAGGTAATCAATACGCGGGCATCGGCAGGAATTTGGTTCGCCAATTCAGCAATCTGGCCTTTACCGAACAGGACTTTAGTCGGGGTATGAAGAGTAAAGTTTTGCATGATTTTATAATCCAACCTGTAGTTGATTAATAGGCTAATAGTCAGTATCAACCTTGAATGGCCAGTAAATTAGCCAGTGGGCTTCCCACCCTTAGGCTGCGTCCTTGCGACGGAAAAAACCTATTGGGCAAATTTCTCTGAGGGCTATTGTGGGTAACTTAGTCATATAGCTCAATGCTCATTTCTGCCAGCTTCTTGCCTATTTCTACAAACCACTGTAGGAAATGTGATAAATAAAGCAAAATTCGTGTCGATATATTTTTTATGAAATATGAGGTTGGTATGGTGAGCATTGACGATATTCAGCGGGAACTGGCGCAAAAAGTCGCGCAACTGGCACAGGGAAACGGGTTGACGACGTCCGCGGTTCCCAAGGTTAAGCTGCTGTTTTCCAATGCCCATCAACCACGTACGCCGGTGATGTATACCCCCAGTATTGTGATCATCTTTCAAGGTAAAAAAGTAGGCTATCTGGGGAGTAAAATCTTTCAGTATGATCCGAAAAACTATCTGTTACTGACGGTGACGCTGCCGTTTGAATGTGAAACATTTGCCAGCCCGCAAGAACCGCTTGCCGGATTATCCATTCAGGTTGATCACCCAATGCTACAGGATCTGCTGGTGGATATTGGTGACGATGAGCTGGATAAACCCCGAGGTAATACCAACGGCGTCAACGCTGCATTGCTTACGGAAGAGATGCTGTGTGCCACCGAGCGCCTGTTGGACGTTATGGCCAAACCGCTGGATGCCAGAGTGTTAGGGCCGCAAATCGTGCGCGAGATTCTGTTTTATGTGCTATCCGGCCCTTGTGGTGCTCCGTTGCAGGAGTTGGTGAATCGTCACAGTCATTTTAATCAGATAGCTAAGGCGCTACGGCGCATTGAGAATCAATTTGCAGAAAATCTTAATGTGGAGCAGTTGGCGGCAGAAGTGAATATGAGCATTTCGGCTTTCCACCATAATTTCAAAGCGGTAACCAATACTTCTCCACTGCAATATTTGAAAACCTATCGTTTACACCGAGCCAGAATATTGATGATTCACGATGGATTGAAGGCCAGTACGGCGGCTATTCGGGTGGGGTATGAGAGTGCGTCGCAGTTTAGCCGAGAATTTAAACGTTACTTTGGTCATACGCCTAGCGACGAGCGGGCAAAACTGCGCAGTCACTAGTAAAACCAAGGGCACGCTGGCTCGATGAATCGCGGATAGCCAGCGTGTCTGAACGCGTTATTCGGTGGCGCTTTTACGCTTACACCACACCACAATCAGTGAGCCGACCAACCCAATCAGCAGCAAGGCTACCGGCAGAATCATCAGTGCGGTCATAACCTGATTTTCGTAGTGTTTCACTAACGGGATTTGGCTCAGGGCGAAGCCCAAACCCACCACTGCACCGACCCAGAGCAATCCGCTCAGCCAGTTAAATAGTTGGAAACGGGTACTATTCAGGCCAGAAATACCCGCTAGTGTAGGCAGTAAGGTGCGAACGAAAGCCAGAAAACGGCCAATGAGCAGGGCTGCCAGACCGTGGCGTACAAACAGTTGGTGCGCCCGCTGGCGATAATGTATTGGTAATTGTAGTAGCCAGCTTTTGACGACCTTGGTATCTCCGAGCCATCGACCTTGAACATAGCTAAGCCAGCAGCCCAAACTGGCCGCGATGGTAAGAATAATCAGCGTCGGAATAAAAGCCATAACGCCTTTGGCAATTAAGGCACCGGCAAGCAGCAGTAGGCTATCTCCGGGGAGGAAGGAAGCGGGCAGCAGGCCGTTTTCTAAAAATAAAGTGGTAAAAAGTATGCCGTAGATAACCCAAATGACATTGGGGTCGGCAAGTTTACTAAAATCCTGTTGCCATAAGGCATGAAGGATTTCGCGTAACACATCCATTTCTTTTCCTGTTTGCCTATTGGTGGGGAAGATAATCCGTGAATCCTTACAGTGTATCGGTATTAGACTCAGGCCACATTGATCTTATCCTCATTAACCAAAAATTAGCGGGGTATATTCATTCTGTTGATGGTTTAGAGACTAACTTCGGTGAAAACCGCACAAATTAGCGCAGTTCCCACTGGTAGAGGCCTTATTGCGCTGAGGCGATACGAGCGAAGCCGGCGGCCAGATCCTCAATTAAATCTTGAGTATTCTCCAAACCAATATGAACACGAACTAAAGTGCCCTGATGCGCGATAGCTTCATATTTACGTATCGCTTTAATATCTTCCGGCTGGTAAGCCAGAATCAGTGACTCAAAGCCGCCCCAAGAGAATGCCATACTGAAGTGGTGAAAGTTGTCCAGATAGTTTTCAAATTGTTGCTGGTTCAGGCGGTGCTTGAGTTCAAAAGAGAACAGCCCGTTGCAGCCAGAAAAATCTCGTTTATAAAATTCATGGCCTTGACAGTCTGGCAGCGCCGGATGATAAACGTGAGCCACTTCAGGGCGCTGCGCCAGCCAGTTGGCAACGTCTATACCGTTAGCTTCGTGCTGTTTCAGGCGCACACTTAACGTCCGCAGGCCGCGGCTAGCCAGATAGGCACTGTCGGCATCCACCATTTGCCCCATGAGATATGAGTCTTCCCGCAGTTGTTCCCAGCAGCGCGCGTTGGCTACGGCGATGCCCAGCATGGCGTCAGAATGGCCGATCAGATATTTGGTGCCGGACTGAATGGAAATATCGATATCAAAATCAAGAGGTTTGAATAACACGCCCGCCGCCCAGGTGTTATCCATCATGATAATCACTTTTGGTGAAACGGCGCGAATGGCGCGCACCATCGCGGGAATATCCTGTATTTCCATAGTGATAGAGCCGGGCGACTCTAAAAACACCACTTTGGTATTAGGCTGAACCAACTTACCCACGGCGCTGCCGATCAGTGGATCGAAATAGCTGGTACTGACCTGCATCCGCGACAGGATTTTATCGCAAAAACTCTGCGCTGGTTCGTAGGCCGATCCGGTCATCAATACATGATCGCCCGCGGATACGAAGGCCAGAATGGCATTGCTGATCGCCGCTGCGCCGCAAGGGTATAACACACAGCCCGCGCCACCTTCCAGTTCTGTCATGGCTTCCTGCAAGGCGAAGTGAGTCAATGTGCCGCGGCGACCGTAAAATAGTTCGCCTTTACCACGGTTAATTGTGGCGTGCTTTTTGGCTTTTACACTGTCAAAAACCAACGACGATGCGCGTTGAATCACAGGATTAACCGATCCCAGGGTGAATTTTTTACTGCGCCCTGCGCTGATCAACGTGGTTTCTAATTTTTTTGAAGACATACGGGCGCTCACCTTGCTTGGTTAGTGTCGGTCTGGATTGATTGCCAGCCATTATCTGATTGGTTATTTATTTAAATTAGCATGATGAACATTTGATGTAGTGCGCTTTTAGCCGGATGGCGTTTAAAGAGGGGGAGCCGCTGTTTAAGGCGGTTTACGCACAAAAAAATGCTGCAAAACGCACAGAAAGTAATGGTTTATTGGTAAAGAAAATCGACGGCGAGTGAGTTTTATGTGAATAAAACCCTATGGTTGTTACTTGTTTAGCCCAAGTGTTATCAGCGTTTGAAGCAGGCTGGCGATGAAAAACAGCGGTCTGGGCGGCGAGTTTGCCTTAATTATCTTTTAGATAGAAAAATTGGCTCAAATAATAATGATAATTACTATCAATCCGTCATTTGTTTGATATGATCCGCCACTGATTTCGTCCTTAAATTGATATGCATATTGGGTGGAGGCGCAGCGTGAAAACAGCTGGCAAAGTTATGGAACATAAATCATTCGCCGCAAACCAGGGTCGGGGAGTGAAGTTAGGGCGCGGCGTTATGGCGCTCTTGTTAATCGCAGGTTTATCTGGCCCGGCATTAGCAGCCCCAGGTAATAGCAGTGCAGTTGCCGCTGGCGTGGCGCCCGCGTCAACGCAGCACACCGCCGCGGTTTCAACTCCGCTGCCGCAGCCGGAGTTAACCTCTGTCGCAACGCCGGATGCCGCTCCTGCTCCTGCGCTACAATCTGTGACTCCGGCGGCGCCTGCTGCTCCACAAGGTCTGGCGATGGATTTGTCCGTTTGGGGTATGTACCAGCATGCAGACGTAGTGGTGAAAGCCGTGATGATTGGTCTGGTGCTGGCGTCGGTTGTTACCTGGACTATTTTATTCTCTAAAGGTATGGAATTGTACCGCGCCCGTCGTCGCCTGCGTCATGAGCACATTGTGCTCGGCTCGGCGACTAATCTGAGCGACGCTTTGGCGCAGGCCGAAGATTTTGCGCCGGAAAGCATCAGTGGCATGTTGCTGCGCGAAGCGGAAAACGAGCGTCAGCTATCGGCAGAATCCACTGATAATGGCGGTATCAAAGAGCGCGCCTCTTTCCGCCTGGAGCGTCGTGTGGCTGCCGTGAGCCGTCAGATGGGCAAAGGAACCGGCTTCCTGGCGACTATCGGGGCTATCTCTCCGTTCGTCGGTTTGTTCGGCACCGTTTGGGGCATCATGAACAGCTTTATTGGCATCGCTCATTCGCAAACCACCAATTTGGCGGTGGTGGCTCCAGGTATTGCCGAAGCCTTGCTGGCAACGGCATTAGGTCTGGTGGCGGCGATTCCTGCGGTAGTTATCTATAACATCTTTGCTCGCCTGATCGGAACTTACCGCGCTCACGTGGGTGATGTTGCCGCGCAAGCCTTGCTGTTATTGAGCCGCGATCTGGATCTGGCTAGCAGCACCGCAGAAAATAAATCATCAAGCCATGCTCAACAACTGCGTGCGGGGTGATTTATGGCAATGCACATGAATGAAAATCCTGATGAAAGCGGCGAATTACACGATATCAACGTAACGCCTTTCATTGATGTCATGCTGGTGCTATTGATTATCTTTATGGTGGCAGCGCCTTTGGCTACCGTAGACATCAAAGTGGATCTGCCTGCGTCCTCCGCCGCGCCGCAACCGCGTCCTGAGAAACCGGTGTTCCTGTCGGTGAAAGCCGATAACCAACTGTTCGTGGGCGAGCAGCAGGTTGACCGCGAAACGCTGGCCGTGGCGCTGGATAAGCGAACGCAGTCCAATAAGGAAACCACAATCTTCTTCCAGGCGGATAAGAGTGTGGATTACGAAACATTGATGAGCGTGATGGATTCGCTGCGGAAAGCCGGTTATCTCAAAGTGGGATTGGTCGGAATGGAAGCGGCTAACGCCCAGTAGGCGAAAGCGACAGGTTGCAAATAAAAAGCGCGGTTTGATACTGCGCTTTTTTATGTCTGAAATCAGGTAAACGTTCTGGTCAGAAATCCATATTAACCGCGTGCGTGAGCAGCGGCACGTTCTACCTGTTCATCGGTTGGACGCACTCCGGTGTAGAGAACAAACTGCTCAACGGCCTGAATCGCAATCACTTCTGCGCCGGTAATCACCTGCTTGCCCTGCTCTCGAGCGTAGCGAATCAATGGTGTTTCTGCTGGCAGAGCCACCACGTCAAACACAATCTTAGCCTGTTCAATGGTTGCCGGTTCAAAGGCTAGCGTCTCGGCTTCTGCGCCTCCGGCCATACCAATAGGCGTCACGTTGATTACCATATCGGCGGTCAAATCGCCAACGTCGGCCTGCCATTGATAGCCGTAGTTTTCTGCTAGCGCTTTTCCGGCGGTCTCATTACGGGCAATGATATGACCGTGTTTGAAACCGGCATCGCGTAGCGCGGCAACGACCGCTTTGGCCATTCCGCCGTTGCCTCGCAGCATGAAGGTGCTTTCAGTTGGCACCTGATATTGGTTCAATAGCTTGGCGATAGCGATATAGTCGGTGTTGTACGCCCGCAGGAAGCCATCGTCATTCACGATAGTATTCACAGACTCAATAGCAGTGGCGGAAGCGTCTAATTCATCCAGGAAGGGAATACAGGCTTCTTTGAACGGCATGGAAATTGCGCAGCCGCGAATGCCTAGGGCTCTGATACCGCCGACCGCCGCCTGAATATCGGTGGTAGTAAACGCTTTGTAGATGTAGTTGAGGTCCAGTTCTTGATACAGGAAATTATGGAATCGGGTGCCGAAGTTACCCGGCCGTCCGGCCAGTGACATGCACAAACGGGTGTCTTTGTTAATCTCACGGCTCATGATGAATCCTCTGGGAGAGATAAGTGAATACAGATTGTTATGGATTTCTTCTGGCGTTAAGTCTATCACGCTGAATGGAGACAGCCATCTTTGCCGCGTCGGCTTTACCCGTTAAAACAGCGATCTTTCGCGCGCGGGATACCCCTTTATCCCGCGCGAAAAAGATTACCCTTTACGTCGATGCATCAGTAAATACACCGCCGGAATGACTAACATCGATAATAACGGCGCGCTGATCATGCCGCCGATCATCGGAGCGGCAATGCGCTGCATCACCTCGGATCCGGCACCGCCTCCCCACATGATCGGCAGTAATCCGGCCATAATGGTGGCGACGGTCATGGCTTTTGGCCTTACTCGCAGGACCGCCCCTTCGTGGATGGCGGCGCACATTTGTTCCGCGGTCAGCGGTTGCCCCGGTAATTGATGCTTTTTCACCGCCTGATTGAGATACAGCACCATAATGACGCCAAATTCAGCGGCCACGCCAGCCAGAGCAATAAAGCCCACCGCAGCGGCAACCGAGAAGTTGTAGCCCAATCCATACAGCAGCCAAATACCGCCGATCAGAGCGAAAGGTAGTGTCGCCATGATCAGTGCGGCATCCCTGACTTTGCCGAAGGTCACAAACAGCAAAACAAAAATGATCATCAGCGTGACGGGGAGAACAATTTGCAGCTTGGCGGTGGCTCGTTCCAGATATTCAAATTGACCTGACCAACTGAGAGAGAGTCCTTCCGGTAGTTTAACCTGCTGATCCACCGCTTTTTGCATATCCAACACCGCAGATTTAAGGTCTCGTCCACGTAGATCCACATAGATCCAATCGGAGAGGCGGGCGTTCTCACTTTTCAGCATAGGTGGGCCTTCGCTAATACGAATATCCGCCAGTTCCGACAGAGCAATTTGCCCGCCCGCAGCGGTCAATACCGGCAGGTCGCGCAGTTTTTGCAGCGAATCGCGCAGCTCACGCGGATAACGAAGATTGATCGGGAAACGTTCCCGCCCTTCAATGGTTTCACCGATATTCTGTCCGCCTATCACGCTGGCAACCAGAGATTGCAGCTCTTTGACCGAAACTCCATAGCGCGCCGCTCTCTGGCGATCGATATCGATATCTACGTAGCGGCCTCCAGCTAAACGTTCAGAAAGTGCTGAAGTGACACCAGGCACTTGCCGCACAACTTGCTCGATCTGTAAGGCAACCTGTTCGATTTGCTGAATATTCTTACCGTTTACCTTGATCCCAACGGGACTTTTAATGCCGGTGGAAAGCATATCCAGCCGATTGCGGATCGGTGGCACCCACAAATTCGCGATCCCCGGTACTTTTACCGTGGCGTCCAATTCTTCGATCAATTTGTCCATCGTCATACCTGCCCGCCATTGATCTTTGGGCTTAAAACGAATGGTGGTTTCGATCATGGTTAACGGCGCAGGATCGGTCGCGGTTTCAGCCCGTCCCGCCTTGCCAAATACCGTATCGACCTCGGGAATAGTTTTGATCAGACGGTCAGTTTGTTGTAGCAGCCGCGTGGCTTCCTGCACTGAAATACCCGGTAAAGTCGATGGCATATACAACAGGTCGCCTTCATCCAGCGCAGGCATAAATTCGTTGCCTAAACGGCTGAGCGGGTACAACGTGGCGACCAAAGCCACAGCGGCTAGCGTCAGAGTAGTTTTAGGGCGAGCCAGCACCGCGCTAAGCACCGGCTGATATAATGCGATTAGCCAGCGATTTATTGGGTTGGCATTCTCATCGGGAATGTTACCGCGAATAAAATAGCCCATCAGCACGGGTACTAAAGTGATGGCTAAACCGGCAGAAACCGCCATGGCGTAGGTTTTGGTAAAGGCCAGCGGCGAGAACATTCGGCCTTCCTGCGCCTGTAATGAAAACACCGGAATAAATGACAGCGTGATAATGAGCAAGCTGCAAAATAGCGCCGGGCCGACTTCAATCGCCGCCCGCTCGGAAATGTGCCAGTAATCCTTTCCGACGGGTTTTTGCCCCGGATGATCTTTTCGCCATTGTTCCAGCACTTTGTGCATGTTCTCTATCATCACGATCGCGGCATCCACCATAGCGCCAATGGCGATAGCGATACCTCCCAGTGACATAATGTTGGCGTTAACTCCTTGATAATGCATCACGATAAACGCGCCGAGAATTCCCAGTGGCAGGGTAATAATAGCCACCAGCGCCGAACGGAAATGGAAGAGAAATAGCGAGCAAATCACGGCAACCACCAGAAACTCTTCCAGCAGTTTGAAAGACAGACTATCGATGGCGTGGGTGATTAACTGAGAGCGATCGTAAACCGGTACGATTTCCACGCCTGCGGGCAGCGTTTGCTGAATTTGTTGCAGTTTGGCTTTGACGCCGTTGATGGTTTCCAACGCATTTTTGCCGTAGCGCATCACAATAATGCCGCCAGCCACTTCGCCTTCACCGTTTAATTCGGCCACGCCGCGGCGTATTTCAGGGCCCATTCGCACGCTGGCGACATCCGATAACAGGATTGGAATGCCGTCGCGGGCGGTAATCACGATGTTGTTAAAATCATCCAGCTTTTTCAGGTAGCCGGAGGTGCGGACCATGTATTCCGCCGAGCCAATTTCCAATACCGAACCGCCGCCTTCTTGATTACTATCCTGAATGGCGCTGGCGATTTGCTGATGGGAAAGATTCAGTGCGCGCATCCGTTCAGGATCGAGCACCACCTGATATTGGCGCACCATACCGCCTACGCTGGCGACTTCGGAGACGTTGGGAACGGTTTTCAGCTCAAATTTTAGTGTCCAATCCTGTAACGCTCGCAAATCCGCCAGACTGTGTTTACCGGTTTTATCTATCAACGCATATTCATAGATCCAGCCAACGCCGGTGGCATCTGGCCCCAGCGCGGCCTTGGCTTCGGCGGGCAGACTGGATTGCACCTGGCTGAGATATTCCAGCACGCGAGAACGCGCCCAGTAAGGATCGGTGCCTTCGGCAAACAGCACATACACGTAGGAATCACCGAACATAGAAAAACCACGTACGGTTTCTGCGCCCGGCACCGATAGCATGGTGGTGGTCAACGGGTAAGTCACCTGATCTTCCACCACCTGCGGCGCTTTACCCGGATAACTGACGCGAATAATCACTTGGGTATCAGATAGATCCGGCAGGGCATCCAGCGGCGTTTGCTGTAGCGACCAGATTCCCCAGCCGGCCATCATGACGGCACCCAATAGCACCAATAAGCGGTTGCGTAATGACCAACGAATCACGGCGGCAATCATAGGTGGCCTCCATGAATTTGCTGCTTATCTGCCAATTTTGATGGGTTAATGTGCTGAATATGCGCGCCGTTATCGTCCAACGTGAATTGAAAATCCACCTGAGCACCGACGTGGATATTCGCAGGAAAATCGCTTTCTGGAAGAGTGAAATCCATCGTCATTGGCCCCCATTTCAACGCAGGAATCGCTCCGTGGCTCAAAGTGATAGTTTGCCCGTCAATAGCATTGACGCGGCCTGAAGCGCTATAGGTATCTGGCGCGACGGCGCTAGTTGGATTGCTACCATCGATGGATTTAGGCTCCTCCATTTGCGGAAGTACGCTTTGCAAGCTGGCTTCGGAGTCGATCAGGAACTGACCGGAGGTAACCACTTGCTCGCCGAGACTCAGTCCCTGTTTAATTTCTACCCACCCGTCCTGAGAGTGACCGGCGGTGACGTTGACGGGTTTAAAGTGACCGTCTCCTTCACTGACCAGCACCCGACTGCGACTGCCAGTCAGTAACAGCGCTTCCTGCGGGATTGCCAACACCGGTGGCAGCGCTTCCCGCGAGGTTGCTTGCAGATTCAGGTACATGCCCGGTTTTAATTTTTGCTGCGGGTTATCCAGCACGATACGGGCTTTCAGTGTGCGAGTAGTTAAATCCATGTTAGGCAGCAGTTCACTGACTTTCCCATGGAAAATTTCTCCTGGCCAACTGGCAGAGGTCGCCTGAATAGCGCTACCGAGCTGCAACTGGCTCGCCTGAGCCTGTGGGTAATCAATGACGACCCAAACCGGATCCAGACTGGCCAGTTCAAATAGAGATTGCGTGGCGCTAACCTGCGCCCCAGCGCGAATATCCAGCTTGTTAACGTAACCTGCGGAGGGAGCGCGTAAGGTATAGCGGGTTTGCGGCTGACCGCTTTTTTCTACCTGACGAATAATTTCATCAGGCATAAATTGCAGCTGCAAACGCTGGCGAGCGGCGGAGGTTAGCGGGTTATCTCCCAACTTGCGGATCGCCAGATATTCCTGCTGAGCGGCGTTCCATTCCGGTATCCACAGAGACGCTAACGGCTGATTTTTGCTGACCTGCTGCTGGTTGGCTCGCACCCAAAGCTGTTCGACGATCCCGTTGGCACGAGCCGGTATAACTGAAACGCTGCGCTCATCGGTAGCTACCGTGCCGTAAGCGGTTAAGCGCAAATTCAGGCTACGCATCTGGGACTTTTCCGTGCGTATGCCCAGATTTTGCTGCTGTCTGGCACTGATAATCACGCCTCCGTCATCGGCCTGTTGATCGGCGTAACGGGGCACTAGCTCCATATCCATAAACGGAGATTTACCTGGCTGATTAAAACGTTGTCCAGGAGTCATCGGATCGTACCAATATAAGACTTTACGGCCAGATTCTGCGGTGTCAGGCGAAGTTATTTCGCTATGTTGCGCCGGTTTTCCCAACCAGTAACCGGTCAATCCGCCCAGCATAGCGACGGCGACCAGACTCAAAGTGAAGTGCTTTTTCATCGTGTTGTCTCCTGCGGGATTAAATAGCGAATAGCAACCCACAGGGCGGCCAGTTCACGAGCGGCATCGCGAGTGTTTAGCTCGCTTTCCAATAGCGCCCGACGGGCATCCATCACCGAGGACAGATCGCTTTTATTGCCCTGATACTGCGCAATGATCAGATCTAGCCGCTTTTTTTGCAGCGGCAGCACTTCCTGACTCTGACGCTGCCAACGTTGCTGGGCGGCCTGATATTGTGCCAATAGCGTGTCGAGCTGCGCCCGATGATCTCGCGTCAGTAAAGTGAGCTGATCGTTGGCTTCCATGGTGCGGGAAACGTCGGCGGCATAGTCTTTATCCTGTCTTTGGGAGCGAAACAGCGGTAAATCCACGCTAACCATCACCCCGGCCATATCGTCATAGCCCTCAGAACGTTTGGCGTAATAAACCTCGACGCCAATATCAGGAATTGCCGCAATGGCAGACTGAGCCGAACGAGCCTTTGCCACTTCCGCTTCGCGGCTGGCCTGTAATACTTCGGGATGCTGGAGCACCGCCGCCTGCAAAACCGCAACATCAGCAGGCAGGCGGGTGAAAGCGGGCAGTGAACCGCTGGCTTTGGTCACTTCCAAACCGGTTAGCTGGGTCAAACGCGTTTGCGCCAGACGCACGTCTCGCTCGGCGTTGGTTAGGCGATCCTGCATGGCAACCAGCATCAACCGGGAATCCACTACGCTACTGGCAGGGCTGGCTCCGCCGATAACGCCAGCCCGTTTTACGCCAATCTGTTTTTCACTTTCCAGCACCAGTTTTTGAGCATCTCTGACGGCTTGTTCGGCGAGCGCCAAATCCAGCCACGATTGGGCCGCATCTTTCTGCAAACGAGCGCGAATAGTTTCGCTGGCCGCCGCGGTTTTGCGTGCCTCCGCGTTGAAGGTATCGGCTTTGCGCTGGCGTTTATCGCCGCTTACATAGTCTTGCATGATGCCAATACGCTGCATGGTCATGCCTTCCCGAGTAAAGCGGTGACCGTTATTGCCGCCGACCGGCAGATTTTCTATTCCGAATTTGAGTTTGGGATCGGGCAGTTGAGTGGCGGAACTGGCCATATTTTCCAACGCATTCACCTGATGTTGATTGGCGGACAGTTCGGCGGAATAACGTTCAGCCGAACTGATAGCCTGATTCAGCGTGATCTCGACGGCCTGAGCCGCCAACGGCAGGCACAGCGTCAGCAAGGTGAGCGAGCAGGCAAGGGCTGGCCGCACCGGAGAACGATGAGAGAGGAATCTGATCATGTTAACCCTGCTTAAGATTGGTGCGGAGCGATGGAAACCAGTTCGTAACCCTGCGCGGTCTGGCGGAAGCTGAAATCGGCTTCTGTTCCGACCGTTAAAGGTTGCAGATTATCTGCTGTGGGTAAGCTAAAGCTCATGGTCATCGGCGGCCAGTTAAGAGCTGGAATGGCCTGATGACTGATGAATACCCCTGCGGCGCTCCAGGTCTTAATTTTACCTTGGGACTGATAAATGGTTTCTACGGATGTACTCGATGCATCCGGTTGATACATATGCTGATGGGAATGCGGATCGGCTGAGAAAACGGCGGTAGGTAACACGAGGAAAAGGGTAGCAATAAGGATTTTCATGATTAACTCCAGACAATAAATAAACGCAAGGTGCCGCTGAATGACGGCATACAGGGGATATCAAGGTCTGGAGTTATTCTCTGAAACGACAGAAAACGATCTCCGTCGGAGGTCCGGCGATGGGAGGGGAATACCAATCGCTTTTTTGTATCACTTCATGGGTTTGAACCGCTGCGAGCCGCAGTTCGGTTTGTGGAAGTAAAGCGGCTAGCGCGATAACGCTGCCGTCTGGCTGCATCGAATCCGGCACGCAGTGTTTGTCACACAGCGCATTTTGCGCCTGACCGTGGGACATATCCATCGTCTGCCGAGTATGTTCCTGATGCTGAATAACCGCCGGTTTGTCGGACAGCATCAAATCGCAATGATGGCCAGCTACCGCAACTTGAGCATTAAGTATCAGCCAGAAAAATACCAACAGCAGCCCGCACATACGCTGGGTACTGGTGCGTATGCGGTGCATTAACTGGGGTATTCCTACGGACGCTGACATAGTTTTGCCTCAATGGGTGATGGGGCGAGTATAAAGATAAAACCCTAATTTTAGAAAGGTTAAATGACATGAGAGGGAAAGTTATTATTAGGTTAACTTATTATATTTTATAAAGTTATATTGTCGTGGCGATGAAGGGAGAGTGAACGCGTGGGGAAATATTTACCTTTCTTTAAGGTTTGTATGGAAGATAAGAGGAAGGCAGTAGGAAATCGGCGCCTGCCAGCAGACAGGCGCGGTGTATACGCAGCGATTACCAGGAATAACTGACGGTTGCGGTAGCAGTACGACCCGGAGCATAGAAGCAGGCGGAATCGGTTGAACAGGTTGCCACGTACTCCTTATCGGTGATGTTATTCAGGTTAACCTGTAGTGAGGTCCCTTTCAGCGTCGGAACTGCATTACCTAATTCGTAACGCATCATCCAGTCGTACACGGTAGACGCCGGTACTTTGAATGTGTTCTTTCTATCACCCCAACTGGTGCCCATATAACGTACGCCAGCACCGGTAGATAAACCACTCAGCACGCCTTCGTTAAAGGTATACATCCCCCACAGCGCCGCAGCGTGGTGTGGAATAGTGGGTGGCATTTTACCTTGCTCGCCAACGCGGGTTGTTTCGCGCACTTTAGCCGTGGTGTAGGTATAAGACGCGATGACATCAATATTATCGCTTAGCGCGCTTTTTAATTCGGTTTCCAAGCCTTGAGATTGAGTTTCCCCGATAGGAATGTCGTAGTTCAGCACCTGATCGCGCTGGCTGATGTTTTTCTGACGTAAATCATATAGAGCCGCAGTCAGCAAGGTTTGCGAACCCGGCGGTTGATATTTGATACCGGCTTCCACCTGACGAGCGGTAATAGGTTTCAGCGCTTCGTGACCCGGTGCGCCTTTACCCGTATTCGGCTCGAAGGAGGTGCTATAGCTGACGTAAGGTGAAATACCGGAATCAAAGGCGTACAGCACCGCTGCGCGACCGGTGAAGGCGTTATCATCCTGCTGCGTCTGTTTGCTGGTGACGCGGCTTAATGCTTTCATTTGCGACCAGTCATAGCGACCGGACAGCAATAGATTCCAGTTGCCATATTCGATTTGGTCTTGCAGATAAACGCCAACCTGATCCAGTTTATTCAGATCGTCATCGCTGACTCCCAGCGCGCTTTCCTGAATATTCAGACCATAAACCGGAGATACCCAGTCCAAATCGTATTTGCTGCCGCGATCCATCAGGAACTGGCTATCAATTCGGGTACGTTTGTAATCCAGCCCAGTTAATACCGTGTGGTTTAATTCACCGGTCCAGAAATCTGCCTGCAATTGGTTATCAAGCGAGAATTCGCCATATTGCTGTCTTTCGATTTGCGCACGGCGATTCATGGTGCGGTTGTCAGGCTGCATATCCAAAAATACCAGATAATTATAATGCTGCTTTATTTGGGTATAACGCAGATTCTGACGGAATTTAAAGGTGTCATTAATATAATGCTCGAAAGCATAACCGACGGAAGTTTGTTCACGCCATGATTGATCAAATGCGGGATCGCTGACGTTAAAATCACGCGGAATATAACCATACTGAGTCGCGGTCAGTAATCCTCTGGCCGGAAGGAAGTTACGTGAACCGGCTTCAGGCTCTCTTTGATAGCTGGTTAATAAGGTGAAGCTGGTATCTTCATTTGGTAAGAAAGTTATTGCCGGAGCAATGGCAAAACGTTCCTGCTTAAATGATTGCACCGCATCATCTTGAGTGCGGCCGATACCGTTCAGGCGATAAAGGACTTTCCCCTCGTCATCAAGGGCGCCACCAAAATCAAATGCCGCTTCGGCCAGTTTATTATTTCCGACGCGAGCCTGTACTTTATGGATACTTTCAGCGGTAGGGCGCTTGCTGACCATATTAATCAGGCCGCCTGGGTTAACCTGACCATATAAAACCGACGCCGGGCCACGGACGACTTCAACCCGTTCCAGCATCCAGGGATCGATTTGGCCAGCGCGACGCACGCCGCCGATGGAGCTATAGCTCAAACCATCGAGGAAACGAGGAACGGAGCCGAAACCGCGAATAGTCACTTCGTCATTCAGGTTGGAAGCGCCGCGATATTCAGAGATAACGCCAGCGGTATAACGCAATGCCTGAGCGACTGAGGTCGCATCTTGCGCCGCCATTTGCTCACGGGTAACAACGGAGATGGCCTGAGGTGTTTTAATCAGTGGAGTATCGGTTTTCGTCCCCGTGGAGCTATTGGTCGCTACAAAACCTGAATCTTCCTCCCCACTGCCCGCCTGTGCAACCACCACTAATTTATCTTCTTTCGGCGCATTGGCAGTTTTATTCGTCTCGGCCTGAGCGCCGAGAGACGGAATAAGAATAAGTGCAGAGGTAAATAGTAAAGTCTTAGAGGTAGAGCTGACGCGAAGCGGTAGTTTCCTTGGCATCAATTTGCCAGAAAGATCGAACATGATTTATCCCTTACCTAGAACACAATTAATAAAAATAAAAAGCGTGTTTGCGCAATCAGGGCTTAAGGTCACCCGGTATTACGTATTGTCAGGCTCGGCTGGGTATGTTCGCGCATTCCTGCCAAACCTTAACGCAGTGTCTCTAAGGCCATCCAATCCAGCCAAAATCAGTACATCGACGGTATTACCGCTTTATTTTTGTGCTAAGCGCCGCCAGTTTGCCTATGGGGTGAGCAAACTATAAGTTGATGTATTAGAGCGAATGCCAACTATGTTATTGCAAACACAAATAGTTCTCAATATTATTTGTGTTTGCTTGTATCCCTAAATATATATGAATCAATCTTTAGCCTGCCTAATGGTTTTCAGGACTGATACAGAAAGTTGAAACAGCGAGGGAAGGTTGTGAATGCAGTGAACAGTTATCCGGACAGCCAAAGCTTATTAAGCGATCCTCAGGCTGGCAGTGAGGCATGGTGGCAACAGGTTGCGCAGTGGGGCACTCCTCTGGTTGAACCTAGAGAGACAGATCGGGTAAAACTGACGTTTTTATGGCGAGACCCACAGGGAAACGCTCAGCAGTCTTCCCTCAACCGAGTTTATATTGATGTTAACGGTGTCACTGACCACCACAGTTTTACGCCTGAATGCCTAAAGCGCCTCGGTGATTCCGATGTGTGGTATTGGCAGACTGAGGTTGAGCCTGATTTTCGCGGTAGCTATAGCGTGATTCCGGTCAGCGCCAGCCAGTGTTTGCAACTGCCGGAAGGTAGCCATGAGCAGCGGCGCATGGCGCAGCGTAACTGGTGGATTTCTTTACTGGATCTGGCAGAAAGCGACCCGCTAAATCGAATTCGACCACATTACAGCAACCGTGGCACACCTCTCTCTGCAGTACATCTTCCCGCTTCACTTCCGCAGCCTGCTTGGAAAGACGTCGATGCTGGCAATCCGCCGCCAGTCGATCCGGCGCGTCTGCATAAGATCCTCTGGAACAGTAAGTTGCTCGGTAATAGTCGCAATATTTGGATCTATTCCACTGGGGAAACCGATCAACCGCAGGATCGTCCGTTGGCTATTTTGCTGGATGGGCAATATTGGGCGCAGGGGCAGCCGGTATTTGGCGTGTTGGATCGACAAACCGAGAGCGGCCAGCTCCCTCCCACCGTTTATGTGCTGATTGACGTTATCGATCAGCAGCATCGCGGGGAAGAGTTGCCTTGTAATCGGGAGTTCTGGTTGGCGATTCAGGCCGAACTTCTGCCGCTGGTGGCGCAGTATCAGCCTTTTAGTGGCCTGGCCTCACGCACTGTGGTTGCAGGGCAAAGTTATGGCGGCTTAGCCGCGCTGTATGCTGGGCTACATTGGCCGCAGCGCTTTGGCTGCGTACTCAGTCAGTCAGGTTCATTTTGGTGGCCGTGTATGGATGATTCCGCGCTGATGCCCGACGGCAACGCTGAAGTTGCCGGTTGGCTTACTCAGCAAGTTCAGCAAGGCGTGGGAGCCGATCATCAACTGGATATCTTTATGGAGGCAGGGCGCAGGGAAGACGTGATTTATCAGGTTAATCAGGAAATGCAGCATGCATTAGAGCAATCCCCTCACCGCGTAAACTGCCGCTTTTATTCTGGCGGGCATGATGCCGTGTGCTGGCGGGGCGGATTAATCGATGGTCTGCATTATTTACTCAATCTTAAAAATGACAGTAATTAATATGATGAATGAAGCCCAAGTGAACCCTTTTGATGATGAAAGCATTCCCTTTTTTGTGCTGATCAACGCTCAGCGCCAGTACAGCCTGTGGCCTGAAATCACTGCGATTCCCGCCGGTTGGGAACCGGTATTTGGTCCGGCGGTAAGGGAAGCCTGCGTACGCTATCTGGAAATGAACTGGACGGATATGCGCCCTCAGCGCCTGATGAATGCTCAACCGGAATAAAAACCTATCTCTTGTCATGTTGCATCTAGCAGCGCCTAAAACCCTTAAAAATGCTTTGTCAGGCGGTTTTTTCGCGCTGTAGATGCGTAACCGCTGACAGGCTGCGCCGAATGAGATAGCCCAGCATGACCGATGGACAGACGCCGGAATAACCGGATTCTTGATACTTGCCAAATAAGGAATTGTTGCCGTGTCAGAGGCTTTAACCCTAACTTTTTCGGCCGCGAACGAAAGCGAATTACCGCTGGTCGCAGCTCAACCGGGTATCTGGTTTGCCGATCAGATCGCGGTCCAAAATAACGCTTACGCTGTCGCGCATTATATCGAACTCCGTGGTCATCTCGATGTGGCACATTTTCAAGCCGCGCTCCGTCAGGGACTGGCCGAGGCCGATATTGTCCACGCCCGCTTTGGCACGGGTGATAACGGGCCGGTACAGTGGATTCCTCAGGCCATCGATCCTAAGCAGATCGCGCCTGCGGAAATATTGGATTGGCGAGATCGAAACGATGCCGCCCTCGCCGCTCAGGTTTTGATGGAAGCGGATCTTTTGGGAGCGGATCGTCCTGAATCTGCGAATGTTCCGGGTTATCGCCATCTGTTATTCCGAGTGAGTCCGGCGAAAGATCGGCCTGAAGGCGAAGAGCGCTGGTTGTGGTATCAGCGTTATCATCATTTAATGGTGGATGGCTTTAGTTTTACCGCATTAACGCGACGTATAGCTGAGATCTATACTGCGCTGGTGTCTGGATTGCCCGCAGGTGAAAATCCGTTTACCGCTTTTAGCGAAGTGGTGGCCGAATATCTGGCCTATCAAGGGTCGGAAGCGGAAGCTAAGGATCGTGAGTTCTGGTTACAGCACGCGGCGGAGCTGCCGGTGCCGGTTTGTCTGTCTTCCTCTGGGAAAAACAGCGGCGAACAGAATCTCTCTCCTTTGCCGCTGCGCTACCACTTCTCCACTGATATCGCCCAATTTTCGGCCATTACTGAAGCGGTAAAGTCGCAGCGTCTATCTGCGGCGGATATGGCGATTGCCTTGGTGATGAGCTATTTGTATCGTATGAGCGGGCAACAGCATCTTTCCGTCGGTTTTCCATTTATGCGCCGAATGGGTTCTGTGGCTATTGGCGCGCTGGGGCCGGTGGTCAACGTGCTGCCGCTACAGGCGAAAATGCGCGACGATCTCACTCTGGCCGAAGTCGCGCGTAATCTGGCTCTAGAGCTGAAAACGCTGCGACGCCACCAGCGTTACGAAGCCGATCAACTGCGGCGCGATCTCGGAATGGTTGGTGCAGGGCAGGATTTGTATGGCCCAACCATTAATTTCAAACTGTTTGAATATCAGCTGAATTTTGCCGGTATTGATGGGATCACTCATCAAATGGCTTCTGGGCCGGTGGAGGATTTGGAGTTCAACCTGTATCTGGATGAAGGTCAGCTTAGCGTTGAGTTAACCGCTAATCCGGCGCGCTACGATATGGCCAGCCTGCGTTTACACGCTCAGCGTATTCAATATTTGATCCAACAGATCGCTCGCCAGCCAAATGTGGCGATCGGGCAACTGTCATTGATCGATCCGCAGGAACTGGCGGCTATCGTTCAATGGGCCAACGGACCGGCGATTTCCATGCCTGCCCGTGCGGTTTCGGTACTGGATATTTTCCATTCTCGCGTTACCCAGCAGCCGGAGGATTGCGCGGTAGCCTGCGGCGAGCATCGTCTTAGTTATCAGCAACTTTCGGTTAGAGTAGCGCAATTGGCGCGGGCGCTGATTGCTCGCGGCGTCGGTGCTGACGATGTGGTTGCGATAGGTTTGCCACGTTCGGTCGATTCTCTGGTGGCTATTTTAGGGGTGTTGGCGAGCGGCGCGGCCTATATGCCGCTTGATCTGGACTATCCGCTGGATCGACTGGAATTGATGTGCGATGACGCGCGTCCTTGCCTGTTATTAACTCATAACAGCATCCGTGAGCAATTGCCGCAACTCGCTGTGACGTTAAGCCTGGATGACGAGGTTTTCCGCAGCGAATGTGCGGCATTACCGACTCAACCTGTCGTTGACGCCGAACGGCGTGAAGCGCTCAGTGGTGCGCATCTGGCTTATATTATTTACACTTCTGGCTCCACGGGACGACCAAAAGGGGTGATGAGCACCCATGGCGGCCTGCTCAATCTGCTGGTGGCGCATGCCGATAATTTATACGGCCCGGCAATGGCGGAATTTGCTCGGCAGCATCGCCGCCGGATGCGTGCCGGACACACTGCGTCGTTTTCCTTCGATTCCTCCTGGGAACCCTTGTTCTGGATGATGATCGGCTGTGAGCTGTATATCTTCGACGAAGAAATGCGCCGCGACGCTTATTCATTGGTGCAAATGATGGATGAGATACCCATAGATACAATGGATATCACGCCGTCATTCTTCTCTCAAATGATCGACAGTGGTCTGCTGGAAAACGGGCGTCATCGTCCGGCCTTCATTATGATCGGTGGAGAAGCGGCCACGCCGCGCCTGTGGAATCTGCTTAAGCAACATCCGGAATTAAACGTTCATAACTATTATGGGCCATCGGAATACACCATTGACACCTTGGGAACCAGTACGCGAGTTTCCGATCAGCCAGTTATTGGCCGACCAGTCGCTAATACCGAAGTGTATCTGCTGAACAACAAGTTAGAGAGAGTGCCGGTTGGCGTGATGGGTGAGTTGTATATCGCCGGTGCCGGTTTGGCGCGCGGCTACCTGCGCCGCCCGGATCTGACGGCGGCGCGCTTTGTGGCGAATCCTTTCCGTGAGGGAGAGGTGATGTACCGCAGCGGCGACTTAATGCGCTGGACGCCGGAGGGACAGCTTGATTTCGTTGGCCGTATTGACCACCAGATTAAAGTGCGTGGCTTCCGCGTCGAATTAGGAGAAGTGGAAAATGCGCTGGTGGCATTGCCGCAGGTCAGCACGGCGGTGGTGATTGCCGAAGCTATTGGAGCTACCCACCGTTTAATCGGCTATTGCTCGGTACCAGATGCGGATCTGAATGCTAATCCGCAGCTTTCCAGCCAGTTACTGGAACAGCTTGCCGCGACCCTGCCAGACTATATGGTGCCAGCGGTGTTGGTGGTGTTAAATGAGTTGCCGCTAACGGTAAACGGTAAAATCGATCGTCAGGCGCTGCCTGCACCGGAACGCGCGGTGCAGCAAATTAGCCGTGCACCGCAAACGCCAGAAGAAACTCTGATTTGTCAGGCTACGGCCGATCTGCTGGGGTTGGAACAGGTTGGCGCGGATGATGATTTCTTCGCACTGGGCGGCGATAGTATTTCCGCTATGGCGTTGGGTACGGCACTGCGCCGGCAAGGTTATCAATTGCGTCCGCGAGATATTTTCTCTCAACGCACTCCGGCGCGAATGGCGCAGGCGTTGCAGCCTATGGGCGAGAGGGCACCGGGTAAACCGACGGCAGAAGGTAAACTGCCAGACACGGTAATGGCCGCGGTCACGGAGAAATACGGTGCTGTCAGCGCGGTGCTGCCAGTATTGCCGCTGCAACAAGGTTTGCTGTTCCACGCCCAGCTAGGTCGTGAGGCGAATAACTACAACGCAATGAGCCGTTTTGAGCTGGAAGGGCCGTTGGATGCTGACCGCCTGCGCGGCGCGTTGGAGCTGTTGCTGGTTCGCTATCCACAGTTGGCGGCGATCTTTGACACTGAATTGCACAGTGAGCCGCTGCAAATTCTGCCGACGATCGATACAACTCAAATGAATGTGCCGTGGCGAGTGCTGGATCTGTCAGAAATGACGGCGGATCGGCAGGCCGTGGAGTTCCATAATCTGGAACGTAGCTTGCTCGCGAAAGATTTGATCGCCGCCAGCCCGTGTCCGTTATTGGAAGCGGTACTGGTGCGCTATACCGCCGATCGTCACGCATTGATCCTGGTTGCTCATCACCTGATCGGTGACGGCTGGTCATCTTCGATCATGCTGCATGATCTACTGCATGCTTACGGCAATCTGCCGTTGGCACCACTGAAAGTTAGCTACGGTTCGCTAATCAATCAAATGACGCAGCGAGATCTTCAGCAGGATCGTCAGATCTGGCAACAGGCGATGCTGGGCGCAACGCCCTCGATTCTTTACCCTGAAGCTAACTCATCAGGTCCGGTTCGGGAGTTGGCGGTGGAGTTAGGCTGCGAGCTGACGGCGGGATTGGTCGCTTTGCTGCGTCGGGAAGGTTTGACGCTGAACACCCTGTTACAAGGGGTTTGGGGGACTTTACTGGGCGCACTGAGTGGCCGCAACGATGTGGTATTCGGTTCGCCGGTATCCGGCCGCTATGCGGAAGTGGAAGGTATTGAGCAACATATAGGTTTGTTCAGTAATACCATTCCGGTCAGAGTTAAATTACAGCCAAATCTGCCATTACTCGCGCAACTAAACGCGTTGCAACAGCAGCAAATTCAGCTGTTGGAGCATGATGGGCTCGGGTTGGGGGAAATTCAGCGCCTGGCCGGTGCTAACACGCTGTTTGATACGCTGTTAGTCGTAGAGAACTATCCTGAAAACAGTAAGTTACATCAACAGGCATTCCACGGCCTGCGTTGCGCCGGTCTAAATAACCGTGGCTATACACATTATCCGTTGGCGCTGCTGGCGCTTCCGGGGGAAAAACTGCAGTTGCAGTTGGAATATCGCGATGTGGTACAAGATCCACAGCGGGTGGCACAACGTTTGGTTATGTTGCTGGAATATCTGGTTTATCAGCCGGAATTACCGGTGTCAGCGCTGGATCTGCAAACGCCGGATGAGAAAGCCCTGCTAGCCGAAATCAATAATACCGGCGTAGCGCTACCGGCGGTGACGCTGTGTGACCTGATGGTTCAGCAGGCGCAGGAAACGCCGCTGTATCTGGCGCTATTGGATATCCATCAGCAGCTAAATTATCAACAGGTTCGTGAAAAAGTGACCGCGTTGGCCGCTCATCTACAGCGGCAGGGCGTGCGCGCCGGCGATCGAGTGGCGGTCGCCTTACCACGCTCGGTGGATCTCAGTCTATCGCTGATGGCGATACTGGAAGCCGGTGCGGCTTACTTGCCATTGGATACCGGTTATCCGGACGATCGTTTGGCTTACATGATCCAGGACGCCCGGCCACGCTTAATTATAACTCTCAGCGATCTGGCGGAGCGCTTCGCCGGTCAGGGGGGGTTGTTATTACTGGATCGGTTAGCTCAGCCTTGGCCTGCGGCGCAGGATTTTGTCGCGCCTTCTATCACCCCCGATCATCCGGCCTATCTGATTTATACCTCGGGATCGACCGGTCGGCCAAAAGGCGTAGTGGTTTCTCACGGTGCCATCGTTAACCGACTGTTGTGGATGCAAAATGAGTATCCATTAGGCAGTGATGACGTGGTATTGCAGAAAACCCCTTGTAGCTTCGACGTATCGGTGTGGGAGTTCTTCTGGCCGATGATTACTGGAGCCAGATTGGTTATGGCTCCGCCGGAGGCTCATCGCGATCCGGAAGCGCTGCGGGCGATCGTGGAAGATTACGACGTGACAACCGCTCATTTTGTGCCTTCCATGCTGGCTGCTTTTGTCAGCGCCATGAGCGGGCAGGGACGAACCTGCACCAGCCTGCGTCGGGTATTCTGCAGTGGTGAAGCGCTTTCCCGCGAACTGTCAGAGTTGTATCAACAAAGTTTCTCTGCGCCGTTACATAATCTGTACGGGCCTACGGAAGCCGCGGTGGACGTCACTTATCAACCGGCTTACGGCGCGGATCTGGCGCGGATCACTGGCAATAGTGTGCCGATCGGTAAACCGGTATGGAACACTGAGCTGCGTATTCTCGATCATCTATTGCGACCGGTTCCTGTGGGTGTGGCGGGCGATCTTTATCTGTGCGGCGTGCAGTTGGCGCAGGGATACTATGCGCGTCCGGATCTGACCGCCAGCCGCTTCGTTGCCGATCCTTTCGATTGCGGTCAGCGAATGTATCGCACTGGCGATATTGCCCGTTGGTTGGCTAACGGCGAGGTGGAATATCTGGGACGTAGCGACGATCAGTTGAAAATTCGCGGTCAACGCATCGAACTGGGTGAGATCGAATCTGCGCTGTTGGAATTACCGCAGGTGCAGCAAGCGGTGGTGGTAGCTCGCACGCTGGTCGGGTCTGAAGGCGTTCTGGCCGGTGCCGACAGCCGTCAACTGGTGGGCTATATCGTACCGACTGCCGGACAGATGGAAGTCGATACCGAAGTCCTGCGTAATGCGTTAACTGAGCGTTTACCTGCTCATATGGTGCCGGTGGTTATCGTGAGTCTGGAGGCCTTCCCACTCAGCGCCAACGGAAAGCTGGATCGCAAAGCCTTGCCAGCACCGGCTAGCCAGTCAGATAACGGCGGGCGAGCTCCGGCTGAAGGATTGGAAACCCGAATTGCGGAAATGTTTGCCAGCCTGCTTGGGGTAGATTCCGTGGGTGCGGATACCGACTTCTTTGCTGCCGGTGGCCATTCTCTGTTAGCCATGCGTTTAGCGGCAGATTTGCGCCGTGAATTGAAACAGCCAGTAGCCGTGGGTCAGGTAATGGTTGCTTCTACGGTTGCTGGTCTGGCAGCGGCGCTGAGCCAGCCACAGTCACAAAACCAGAATGAAATCGGTTTTGGCGAAGTGATGACATTGCGACAAGGCTCCGGTGCGTCATTGTTCTGTGTGCATCCGGCTTCAGGTTTTGCTTGGCAGTTCAGCCAGTTACCGCGTTATCTGTCAGGTAAATGGCCGGTTCTGGGGCTGCAATCGCCGCGTCCCGGCGGCGCTATCGCCGAATGCGCCAACATGGATGAAATGTGCGAACAGCATCTGGCAACGCTACGCCGCATTCAGCCTACGGGGCCTTATCATTTAATGGGTTATTCATTGGGCGGCACCATTGCTCAGGGTATGGCGGTAAAATTGCAGGAACAGGGCGAGGAAGTGGCATTCCTCGGTTTACTCGATACTTACCCGCCTGAAACTCAGGACTGGAATGCGCCAATTGAAGCCGAAGCATTGGCTGAAGTGGAACGTGAGCGTGAGCTATTTATGGCGGCTACCGGCGATGAGCTGGAAGAAAAGCGTAAAATGTTCGATCAGATTCAGGCTAACTATGACGATTCGGTTGGCCTGTTATCTGCGGCTACCACGGCGGTTTATCACGGCGAAACCACGCTGTTTGTGGCGACGCAAACCCAGCCTGAAGGTGAAACACCGGCAGAGATCTGGGCTCCGTATGTGAAGAATCTGCGTACTTTTGAGCTTGATTGTTCCCATATCACCATGATGTCGCCGGAAACGCTCAAAGTGCTGGGTCCCTTGCTAAACCAATTGCTGAGTGACATCGGCAGTTTGGGAAAATAAGCGTGACTGCTAACCGTAACAGACTGCCGTAACTCATAAACATCAGGCCAGCGAATATGCTGGCCTGAATATTTTCTATCTTTAGCTAACGACTATTTTAACCAGAGGATTTATCAGTGAGTCACTGCTTTTTTCTGTTGTTTCTCAGCCACTGGTTATTCAATCTTCTTCGGCAATTTTGCGAGCAATGCTGCCATAAAATCTGCTGGCATCTGGTGTTTAGGTTCTGATTTCTTCGCCACTTTAGCCAACTGCGCAGCCGCCAGATTGGCAATATCCTCCTTACTGGCCGGCTTTATCTCTGTTGGGACATATTTGGCCTTCACTGGCGCGGAGAACATCGGAGGCGGCGGAGGCGGAGGAATCACACCGTTTTGAAAGCTAACATTCACTGGAGCAATAGGTGCCGCTATCGGAGCCGCAGGTGCAAGTTCCTGACGTTTAATCGGAGGCGGAGCATCTGTCACTTTTACCGACTTAAGTTTGTTGATAAAACTGTCAAATGGTTGCCCTTCTGCTTCCATTTTGAGCTTCATGACATCCAGAATAGAGACTCTTTTGGACATGGGGGCTGCCGGGGCTTCGCCGTTAGCGGATTGGCGCACATTTAGGTTGGAACGGAAAGAGCCGTCAGTTTGATCAGCGGTAGTTTTTGGGCGGGGAAAAAATTGAGACGAGGCGCTATTCCGCACGCCGGTAAAACTCTGAGAGAGTTTTCCCATTCCGCTGGAGCGGCTTTCTGTCTCGGGTTTATTATTCAGTTGGTTAAAAAATGCAAGTCGGCTACTGAAGGCGCTTGATGTTATCTGTGGCATAGGTTCTTCCTAATTGATAATTACCATGAATTAAATGGATTCCATCAATGATATGCGCGACATACGCTCAAAATTTGTATAAATAGCCTATGGGAAAAAATATATTTCCCATAGGAATCCATTTTGCCCCCAACTTTGCCATTTCAGCGCCAAATGAACCTATTTATCCTTTATTCTTCACTCGCCCCTTGGGAATAACCAGTGGGGTATGGGAAACCGGATCTTCAATAATCAGACAAGGCATCCCGAATACTTTTTCCACCAGCTCAGCGGTAATGACCTCGCGCGGTGCGCCTTCTGTCACCACCTGACCATCGCGCATGGCAATAATATGGGTGGCGTAGCGGCAGGCGTGGTTCAGATCGTGCAATACGGCCACCAGCGTGTGCTGGCGTTCGCGGTTCAGATCGCTGAATAACTCCAGTAATTCAATCTGATGAGCAATATCCAGATAGGTGGTTGGCTCATCCAAGAGCAACAGCGGTGTTTGCTGCGCCAAAACCATAGCGATCCAGACCCGCTGACGCTGTCCGCCGGACAGTGCATCAACCGTGCGATCGGCTAGCTCGCTAACGCCGGTGGCCTGCATTGCTTCGAGTACCGCGAGTTTGTCCGCCTGTGTCCACTGCTGGAGCAGTTTTTGGTGCGGATAACGACCTCGGGCGACCAGATCCATGACCGTGATACCGTCCGGCGCCAGTGAGGTTTGCGGCAGTAGCCCGAGGTGGCGAGCCACATGTTTAGTGTCATAGCGGGCGATATTTTTCCCGTCGAGAATTACCTCGCCAGCCTGAGGTTTTAGTAAGCGGCTTAGCGCCCGCAGTAGGGTAGATTTGCCGCAGGCGTTTGGACCGACAATGACGGTGAATTCGCCGTCGGGGATAGAAACGTTCAGGTTTTCACTGATGATCTTCCCTTCGTAACCTAAGGTTACGGCTTTGGCTCGCAGGCGGTTTTCGGCGGTGTTTACAGGGTTAGCATACAGATTACTCATGATCGGCGGGACTCGCGAATTAGAAGCCAAATAAGGTACAGCCCGCCGATGCTGATGGTCACCACGCCCACCGGTAGCTGATTAGGTGAAAACAGATGCTGGGCGCACAAATCGGCGGCAGCCAACAGCAACGCTCCCATCAAAGCAGAAGGAATGAGCGTGACCGAAGGCGTACCGGTCAGGCGGCGGGCAATCTGTGGGGCGGCCAGGGCAATAAATGAAATTGGCCCGGCGGCGGCGGTGACCGCTGCCATCAAAATAACCCCAATTGCCATTAGCCCGAGCCGGGTTTTTTCAACGGGAATGCCCAAGGCGCCGGCGGCATCGTCACCCATTTCTAGCAGCGGAATACGGCGGCTAAGCAACGCCACCAGCATCGTAGCCAATAAAATGAATAGGCTCGAAGGTGCGGCTTTGGCCCAGGTGATGCCGTTCAGCGAACCGGCTCCCCAGGCTGCTGCGCTGAGAGCCGCTTCCAGCGAGGCGGTAATGGTTAGCCAGGTATTAAATGCCGTCAGCATTGCACCGACCGCAATCCCGACGATAATTAGCCTGAATCCTTGTATTCCCTGACGGTAAGCCAGTAAATACACTGCCGCAGCGGCAAGCAAACCGCCGCCTAAGGCGCTGCTGGCAATCTCAAAATAGCTGCCATTGAACAGAATAATAGCCACCAGTGCGCCAGTATAAGCACCGGAGTTAAAACCAATAATATCAGGGCTACCCAAAGGGTTGCGGATCATCGATTGGAACAAAGCGCCGCTGATGCCTAGCGCTGCTCCGAAAATTAGCGCCATAACCGCTCGCGGTAGCCGCCACTGAATGACGATGGTATTGATATAACCGTTGGCCTGACCAAACAGAGCGCTAACCACCTGATTGGTCGAGAGTTTTAGCGTGCCGAAAGTTAACGCTAGCGCGCCCAATATCAGGCAGGCCAGCAGCAACAGGGCGCAGGTCAACAAACTGCGTGGACGCACGCGCAGATTTATCCGGCCGTCACTGTGGCCAATAATCCAAGGTTGAGTGATTGATTTCACAGGGCGGTCATCCTTGCGTTACGGCGTACTAATCCTATTAACAGCGGCGCGCCGATAAAGGCGGTAACGATGGAAACTCGCAGCTCACCAGGAACCAGAAAACGGCCGACAATATCGGAGAACAGCAGCAAGATAGGCGTCATCACCAGCGTAAAAGGCAGAATCCAGCATTGATTGGGGCCGACCAACCAACGGGCGATATGCGGCACCATCAGGCCAACAAAGGCGATAGGGCCGACGGCTGCGGTAGCTGCGCCGCACAGCAGAGTTACGGCAACGACTGACCAGAATTGAGTACGGCCAATATGCGCACCTAAAGCTGCCGCCAGATCTTCTCCCATATGCATGGCGTTCAACGGACGCGCCAGCAATAGACTGATTAAGGTGCCGACTACGATCGGCAACGTGACTGCGGTAACCACTGACATATTGCGAATATCCAGCGAGCCTGCTTGCCAGAATCGGACGCTGTCGTAAACCGTGGGGTGAGTCAGAGAGATGCCGGAGGAAATTCCGGTGAGAACCGCGCCAATAGCGACGCCAGATAAAGTCAGGCGCAACGGATTCACACCGCCGGCTCCCAAGGTTCCGACCCAATAAACCAATAGCGTGGTAAGCATTGCACCGACAAACGCAAAAATCATATAGCCGCTGATGGCGTTAGCCCCAAAAACGGTAATGCCGATAATAACGGCAAAACTGGCTCCGGCATTGACGCCGAGAATACCAGGATCGGCCAGCGGGTTGCGAGTCAGTGCCTGAATAATTGCGCCCGAAAGCCCCAAAGCCGCTCCGGCCAATACGCCAATCAACGTGCGAGGTAAACGGGATTCCAAAATCAGGGTACTGTCTTGCCCACTGTGTTCCCCCAGCAAGCTGCGCCATACCACGTCTAGAGGAATGGCTTTGGCACCGAACATCAGGCTACAGGCCATGATAATCAGCAGTAGAGTGAGGCAAAGAAATAAACCGAATACACGACGACGGTCGTTAGAGAAGCGGCCCGATTGGCTAGCCGCAACGGGTATGTTGAGTGTCTTATCAAGGGACATAACGATTCTTCTTTAATAAAATGATTATTGTTATCGTTTTGATTATCATTATTATTTGTTTGCGCTATGTTAGCACGAGTCATTATTGGATTACATCAGCAAAATTCTGCGAGTATCCGCGTGACAATACACTTTTTTCGGTCAATAGGGCCATGTCCGGCAGCATTTCTGTCGACATTAATGGATTAGATAATCATGGCAAAGTCACCCATTCTTCTGGATTTCAGCCTGTTAAAGAACAATGCAAATTTTCGGGCGGTATTTATTGCTCGCCTGATCTCAGTATTAGGCTTGGGGATGCTTACCGTTGCGGTGCCGGTACAAATCCAGGCGATGACCGGATCCACCCTGCAGGTAGGGTTAGCCGTCACGTTAGATGGCTTGGGCATGTTTATTGGTCTGCTGTTGGGCGGTGTATTGGCCGATCGTCTCGATCGACGTCGTTTGATTTTATTCGCTCGTTTTACCTGCGGTTTGGGTTTTGTTGGTCTGAGTATAAACGCTTTTGCCGCCACGCCTTCACTGTGGGTGCTGTACGTGCTGGCAACTTGGGACGGTTTTTTCGGCGCTTTGGGCATGACGGCGTTAATGGCGGCTACGCCATCGCTGGTTGGACGTGAAAATCTGGCGGCGGCGGGCGGTTTGAGTATGCTGACCGTGCGTTTGGGGTCAATTCTTTCACCGGCTATTGGCGGTCTGATTATTGTTTACGGCGGAGTGGGTTGGAACTACGGTATTGCGGCTACGGGTACGATGCTGACGCTGCTGCCGCTGTTGCGTTTACCGCAGATGAAACCGACGGTGACGCAGCATGAACACCCGCTGCGTGCTTTGGCCAGCGGTATTTCCTTCGTATTGAGCAATAAAGTGGTTGGCTCGGTCGTGTTGTTGGGGACATTGGTAAGCATGGTCGGAGCGATTCGCGTGCTGTTCCCTGCGCTGGCTGAAAATACTTATCACGTTGGTGCCTCGCAGATTGGGATTATGTATTCGGTAGTGCCGTTAGGGGCGACTATCGGAGCCTTTACTAGCGGTTGGGTCGCGGAGGTTCGCCGTCCCGGTTTGGTGTTGATGTATGCGTCTATAGCGGCATTTTTATCTATCGCAACGCTGGGTTTGACTAATAATTTCTATCTGGCATTACCGGGGCTGCTGTTGTATGGCTATCTGGGTTCGATCAGCGGATTGCTGCAATATACTTTGGTTCAAAGTCATACACCGGACGCATTACTGGGGCGAGTTAATAGTCTGTGGAATGTGCAGTTTGTTACCGGTGAGTCTTTGGGCGCATTGGGATTAGGTTTGCTGGCGCGTTTGATGACACCGGCTTTAGCTGCGTTGTCCTATGGGGTCGCTGCTGCGGGTTTAGGGGCGGTTATTGCGGTTTGCGTCCAGCCTTTGCGTCAGGCTTCGATGGGGAGTGCTGAGCAAGAGGACGTGAAGATGAGTGTAGAGGAAACGAAAGAGAATTAATTTTTGTTTGCTTACCTTGTGATAGCGGCCGCGGGGCGGGGGCAAGGGGTTGGTATTCGATTGGTGAATATCTCACCTCAACAGCCTCAATCGAGTTAAGGCTCGTAAGCGCGAGCCTTAACAATCCGCGCCTCCGCACGTATCGCCTGCCCACTAAGTGGGTTCCCTCACTCATCGTCTCAGCCGCTCAAATGTGCTCTGAAAAATCAAACTCAAGGTCAAAAGCCCTATCAAAAACGAAAGGCAAATTGTGATTCGTAAGAACACTGGTTTTGCACTCAACAGGCGCAATCAGGAAGTGGGCCGAGCAGGGATGAGGCCAAGAGTGAACAGCCGTCAGCTGTTGAAAGCGCGCCTTGAGCCGCAGGGCCAGGATGGCATGGCATCCTGATAACGCCCGCAGGCGAATCTAGCGCTGGCTTGCCTGACAAGCGCGCCCGAGGGACGTTCGCAGAACCCCACTTTCGCGCCAACCCTGCTCGGAAGCCTCCACGGCAAGTGAGGAGACAGTGAACTGCTGGGCTTACGAAACTGAACCCAATTCCAACCTTCAGTAGCTTAAATACGCTCTTAAGATCAAAATCAAACCTAATCCTTCTTAAACAGCCCCTCAATTCGCTGCAACATATTGCTGGCGCTGTAATAATCCAGGCGGAAAGTATCGTTGCCCATCGCATAAACGCGGTTCTGCTGGAGTGGCGCTAGGTGGGAGAGAAACTTATTCGCTTCCAACGCCTCAATCGCAGGCCTGTCGCCAGAAAATAGCAGGAAGGTGTTGCCGGTCAGCCCTTCCGCTAGCTTTTCTCCGCCTAACTGAATGATATCTTTACGATGTCCCATACTGGTATTACCCAGTACGGATTCAGGGACAGTGGCTAGCGTAAAGCCCAGCTCCAATAATAATTTTCCCTGCGCCGAGTTTGCCGTCCACAGGTTGGCGGTCTGCCCTCCAGCCTGATACACAAAGGCTGAAACCGGTTGCGGCGGTAGCGTAATACTGTTTTTTACCTGATCCAGACGTTTGGCAAAGTCGCTAATTACTTGCTCTGCATCGGCTTCGTGGCCGGTTGCCTGACCCAGCGTTAGCGCCAGTTCCTGCCAGCTTTTATCGTCGTAATTCATTACCAGAGTTGGAGCAATGGCTGAAAGCTGCTCGTACAACTTCAAGGCCGAATCGCCGCCGGTAGCTGAAATGATAATCAAATCCGGATTCATACCGGCCACCGCTTCTGCATTCGGCTCTGTTTGGTACATAGGTACCAGATTGCGCGCTTTGGCCTCTTTTGACCATTGCGTAAAGAAGCCGAGATCGTCAGCAACCGTGGTGTTAGGAACGGTTGCGCCAGTACCAATCACCGGCGCTTTGATTGCCAGCAAAGTACCAGTAATCGTAATGCTTGTAGAAACAATGCGTCGCGGTGCTTTCTCAAGCTGCACATCGCCTCTGGCGGTATGAACCGTGCGGGGCCATTGACCATTGGTTTCGCTGGCTGGGGGCGTAGGGGAAATCCTGGGCGTTTCATCCGCCGGTTTACATCCACTCAAGCCCAAAAGAGCCAGCAGGCATAAAAAGGCCGGAAAGGCTACGCGGCGGGTTTTCTGCGTAATGCTACGAAAAAAAAGGGACATGGCTTAGTTGAATCTCCTATTTTCCTGACTTGTCCATATAAGAAAAAATAATTAATGGAATATTTACATACATTGACAATGTCACTGCTTCGTCGTAATTTATCACGCCTAAAGAGGAATGATAGTAATTATTATTAACATTACTATTTACATCGTGGTGGAGGTTTTTGTGGCACACAGTGGCACTGCAGGGCGTTTGGATAACTCACTTTTTTCAGCGACTTCCTCAGCGTTTTTATTCACTTCAGCACATCGGAGTATAAAAACACAGGGGGTGGCGGAACGAATTACTCAACGAGCACAAGGCGGTGCGGAATACCCCGGTACGCTGCAAGAATCGATCCAGAAGGCATTTATCAAAGCGCGCGCCGATGGCCTGCAACGTCCTATCGTTGTCGGAGCCATTCCCTTTGATATTAGCCAGCCTACCCAGCTATTCATTCCTCAATCCTATCAATTTCTCGACCGTCAGGAATTGGTTTCTGCTGCATCAGATACATCAGAAGACCCGGTTTCTGTCGCTCAGTGGCGCAGCCTGCCTAATGAAGACGACTTTAAACAGGCGGTTGCTCAGGCGGTTGAAACCTTCCGTCGGGGCGCAATGCATAAGGTGGTATTGTCGCGAATTTTAGAGATTGAAACCGAGACACCGATCAATCCTAACCGGGTTATCAATCACTTATTACGCCAAAATCCAGGCGCGTTTCATTTCCATATTCCTCTGAGTGAAGGCGGCGTTTTGTTGGGAGCCAGCCCGGAACTTCTGGTACGTAAGGACGGAGATCGAGTTTACACCAACCCCTTAGCCGGTTCGGCAAAACGTCAGGCAACGGTAGAAGGCGATCATGTGGTTTCTCAAGCCTTAATGAATTCTGGAAAGGATCAGTATGAGCATCGTTTGGTTATCGACGAAATTCGCCGCTTACTGACGCCGTATTGCCGCTCGTTAAATATCCCGACGCAGCCTTCACTGATTAGCACCGCTGCACTGTGGCATCTTTCTACAGCTATTAGCGGCGAGCTGGAAAGTGCCCAAACCTCGGTGCTGGAACTGGCTTGCCTATTACATCCAACGCCAGCGCTCTGCGGGTTCCCAACGGAATCAGCTCGTCGGTTAATCAATCAGTTAGAGCCTTTCGAACGAGGCTTATTCAGCGGTATCGTCGGCTGGTGTGATGAAGACGGCAACGGGGAGTGGGCGGTAGCGATTCGCTGCGCAACGCTGCATGACACTCAGGCGCGCCTGTTTGCTGGGGCCGGAATCGTGATGGCATCGCAGCCTGCACTTGAATGGGCCGAAACCGAAGCCAAGCTAGGCACCATGTTGAATGCGTTGGGAATTCAATCACAGGGACGTTTGCCATGAGTATTGAATTTACCCGTTGGCCTGCGGAGTTTGCACGTCAATATCGCGAAAAAGGTTATTGGATTGATTTACCGCTGACGGACGTGCTGTCCAGACAGTGCCAACTGCGTCCACAGGCAACGGCGGTGATTTGCGGCGAACGCCAGTTCAGCTATGCCGAAATGAATCGCGCTTCGGATCGACTGGCCGCCAGATTAACCGGTCAGGGACTGGGACATGGCGATACGGCTTTGGTGCAATTACCCAATGTCGCCGAGTTTTATTTAGTGTATTTCGCGCTGTTGAAAATTGGCGTGGTACCGGTAAATGCCTTATTTAGCCACAATCGGTTGGAGCTGAATGCTTACGCTAAACAAATTCAGCCGCGCCTGTTGATTGCCTCCGCCAGCCACGCTTTGTTTAGTGACGCGGCCTTTACGCAGCAGTTGCAGCAGTCAGTGCCTTCTCTTGAATTTGTGATTATTGATGGTGAGAATGATTATGCGCCATTGTTACAGACCATGCTGTATGAGGAATTAGACGGCGAGTTGCCTGATTTTTCGCCGACTGCGGCGGACGAAGTCGCCTTTTTCCAGCTTTCCGGTGGCAGTACCGGGACGCCGAAACTGATTCCGCGAACTCACAATGATTATTACTACAGCGTCAGAGGCAGCGTAGATATTTGTCAAAACGATGAAAATACCCGCTATCTGTGCGCGCTGCCTGCGGCTCATAACTATCCGCTCAGCTCGCCCGGCGCATTGGGTATTTTCTATGGCGGTGGCTGCGTAGTTTTGGCTCCTGAGCCTAGCGCTATGAGCTGCTTTCCACTGATTAAACGTCATCAAATCACCATGACCTCATTAGTTCCGCCAGCTGTATCTCTGTGGCTGCAGGCCGCCGAGCATTTTGGCACAGAGGATCTCGCTAGCTTGAAACTGTTGCAGGTCGGCGGCTCCAAACTGAGTGAATCGCTGGCACGGCGCATTCCGCAGATGCTGGGCTGTCAGTTGCAACAAGTGCTGGGAATGGCCGAAGGCTTGGTGAATTACACCCGTTTGGACGATAGCGACGAGCGTATTTTCACCACGCAGGGTTGCCCTATCAGCGCCGATGATGAAGTTAGGGTGCTGGACAGTGCCGGTCAGCCGGTTGCGCCGGGAGAAGCGGGAGAGTTAGTCACGCGCGGGCCTTATACTTTCCGCGGCTATTACCGTAGCCCAGAACATAATGCGAAAGCTTTTGATGATGAAGGATTTTACCACTCTGGCGATGTAGTACAGATGACCGAAGACGGCTACCTGTGCGTTGTTGGGCGTGAGAAGGATCAAATCAATCGCGGGGGCGAAAAAATTGCCGCCGAAGAGGTAGAAAATCTGCTGTTAACCCACGAAAGCATCATTCACGCGGCGCTGGTGTCGATGCCTGATGAAATGCTGGGTGAAAAAAGCTGTGCCTTTGTGGTAACTCGCGATGCCAGTCTCAAACCGCTCCACTTACGCAAATATCTGCGTGGTATCGGGGTGGCGGAATTCAAGCTGCCGGATCGATTTGAAATGGTCGATAGCCTACCGGTTACGCCGGTCGGGAAGATAGACAAGCGACTACTGCGACAAACCATTCAGACCCAAATCAGCATCAGTGAATAAGGATTTTTTCATGGCGATTCCAACTCTTTCTGCTTATCAACTGCCGCAGGCAGAACATGTTCCGGCAAATAAAGTGGGCTGGCAGTTCGATCCGACCAAAGCCGTGCTGCTGATTCACGATATGCAGGACTACTTTGTCAGCTTCTACGGTGACAATAACCCAATGATTAATCGGGTGATCGACAATATTGCCGCCATTCGCCGCTACTGTAAAAGTCAGGGTGTGCCGGTGATTTATACCGCTCAACCTAATAATCAAAGCCCGGAAGATCGGGCGCTGCTGAATGACATGTGGGGCGCAGGTTTAAACGATCATCCGGCCAAGCAGCGGGTAGTGAGTGCGTTAACGCCGGAAGAAGACGACGAGATTTTGGTGAAATGGCGCTATAGCGCATTCCATCGCTCGCCGTTAGAACAAATGATGAAGGAAATGGGGCGTGACCAGTTGGTGATTTGCGGTATCTACGGCCACATTGGCTGCATGATTACTGCAACGGACGCTTTCATGAAAGATATTAAGCCGTTTATGGTGGCGGACGCGGTGGCTGATTTCTCGCTGGAAGAGCATCTGATGGCGCTGAAATATGTGGCGACGCGTAGCGGAAGTGTGATTTTCACTGAGGCACTGCTGGGTGAAGCAAACCAAAGTGATAACAGATTCAGCAAAGAAAGCTTGAAAGCACAGCTCCTGACGCTGATTGACGAAAGTGACGAAGACTTTGATGAAGATGAAAATCTGATCGATTACGGCCTGAATTCCGTTCATATCATGGCGCTGGTGACCGAATGGCGTCAGCAAGGTATTGAGCTGAGTTTTGTCGATCTGGCGAAATCCCCAAGCTTAAATGGCTGGTGGGCACTGTTTGAGAAACAACTGGCGGCTGGGGCGAAATAATGGCTGGCACAATGGTACAAATGGATTTCACCGGTAAGCGTGTGTGGGTGACCGGTGCGGGTCAGGGTATCGGTTTTGAAACGGCTAAATTATTCACGGCGCTGGGCGCGGAAGTCTTTGGCCTGGATAAAAACTTTCCCAATGAAAAATATCCTTTCACTACGGCAGTGCTGGATATTAGGCAGCCTGCGCAGGTGGCGGACGTTTGCGAGCAACTGCTTGAGGTTGCGTCCGGCATCGATGTGTTGGTGAACGCAGCGGGTATTTTGCGTATGGGAGAAGCCCAAAGCTTGAGTTTGGATGACTGGCAGCAGTGTTTTGACGTCAACGTTTCTGGTGCTTTTTATCTGTTAAAACAGCTTATTCCGGTGTTCAAGCAGCAGCGGTCCGGCGCGATAGTCAGCATTGGCTCAAATGCGGCTCATGTACCGCGTATGCAAATGGCCGCTTACTGTGCCTCTAAAGCCGCATTAACCAGTTTCAGCCATTGCGTTGGGCTGGAGTTAGCTCCCTATGGCGTGCGCTGCAATCTGGTTTCGCCGGGATCGACCGATACCCCAATGCAACGCGGAATGTGGCAAACGCCAGACGCCGAGCAACGCACCATCGCCGGTTTTCCTCAGCAGTACAAGCTCGGAATCCCGCTGGGGAAAATCGCTACGCCTGCGGAAATTGCTCAAACGGTCGCGTTCTTGGCTTCAGATTTAGCTAGCCATATTACGTTGCAGGATATTGTCGTGGATGGTGGCGCAACTCTGGCGGCCTGATGGATTATCCGATGGAAGAAACGGTCACTGACCTGATCGAGGTCTGGAGTCGGTTAACGCCAGATCGCATTGCGGCAAGGAATGCGCAACAGGGGATCATCAGCTATTTTCAGCTGGAAAGAGATGCTAATCGTATTGCCAACTGGCTGAATCAACAGGGAATAGGTGAGCACTCAAGGATCGGCGTACTTACCGGTAGCGATCCCTATTTTCTGGTGGCACTGCTGGCGGTGTGGAAAGCAGGAGCCTGCTACGTGCCGCTGGATATGGATTACCCGCTTGGACGACTTAGCCATATGGTCGCCGACGCTGGGCTGAGCGTGATTCTTGGCGTTGGCAGCGGTGATTCAATGGCGCTTTGGTCCTGCGCCCGCTATTTCGATATAACCTCTTCCGGATTTCTTCGCGGTATTCAACGTTGGTCGGGCAGCCAACCGCCGCAGGTCGTTCGTCGTCCCCAGCAGTTGGCTTTAATTATCTATACCTCCGGTTCCACAGGCGTGCCGAAAGGGGTAATGATCGAACATGGCGCTTTGGCTAATTTATTGAAAGATCATGCTAAAGGGCTAGGAATCACCGCCAACAGCCGGGTGTATAACGCCTTATCTCTGGCATTTGACGCGGGTAATATGGCCGCTTTGTTGCCGTTAATCTGCGGAGGAGAATTGGCTCTTGGCTGCGGGGAAACCGCGGCTATTGTCCACAGCCGCAGCAGCCACTTATTTCTACCTACCGCATTGTTAGCTCGTCTTGATATTCAGGCTGCAGGGTTACCGTCGCTGATTGCCATCGGGGGTGAAGATTGCCCACAAAATCTGGCGGATCGCTGGGCAGATCGCGTAGCGCTTTATAATCTGTACGGCCCGGCGGAATGTACGGTAACCGCTCTTTATGGGCGGATTTTCCTCGGCCAGCGCGTTCATGTTGGTCAACCGGTTACTGGGATTCAGGCTTGGATTTTGGACCGTGACGGTGCCGAATGCCTGCCGGGGGAAGCCGGAGAGCTTTATCTCTCTGGCCTCGGGCTGGCGCGAGGGTATCTCAACCAACCGCAGCTTACTGCCCAGCGATTTATCGAGTGGCAGCCAATACCGGGCCAAAGGTTACGCTTATACCGTACCGGCGATAAGTTCAGAAAACTGCCTTGCGGGCATTATCAATTTCTAGGGCGTATAGAGGAAGAGGTACGAATCGGCGGTTATCTGATCGATATTGCCGAAGTGGAATCGCAGTTGATCCGCGTGTGCCCGTTATTAAAGCAGGTCAAAGTGGTCGTTCAACGATTGGGTGCTGAGGAAAAACTGTTGGCATTTGCGACCCTATGTCAGTGTTATCCGGCCTGCGCGCCGGAGCCTTGTCGTATTCTCTGTGATTTGGCGCACAGGCTGCCGGAATATCTGATTCCCAGTCAGCTACATTTGCTCAGTGAAATGCCGCTCACGCCAAATGGTAAGCTGGATGAAAAGCGTTTGCCGAGACTGGCAGCGAAAACTACTCTGGCGTGAACCTCATTGGGCCGATAAATAAAATCCTATCTCGTTTAGCGTCAATATTTTCCAGATTGGCTCTATTCATCATGATAAAAATACAGTATCAATGAAGGATATTCGTAGCGAAGGCAATTCACTGAGGGGCGGGCATGTTTTTTGTTTATGGCGAAACTGAGATTCAGCATCTCAAAAAACGCGATAAAAAGATGGCTGCGGCCATTGAACGCTTTGGCATGTTACAACGTCCAACCAATCCCGATCTGTTTGCCGGGTTAGTGCAATATATTGTTGAACAACAAATATCGGTAAAAGCGGCGCAAACCGTTAATACGCGCTTGCAGATATTAGTCGGAAATATTACGCCTGAACGCATTCTGTTATTGCCTGATGAAGAAATACAGCGCTGTGGTATGACAATGAAAAAAGCCCAATATATTAAAGGGGCAGCAGAGTCGGTGCGGGTCGGAGAGCTGGATTTGACAAATATTCATAGCCAAAGCGATGACGAAATCATTCGCACTCTTTCCAGATTAAATGGTATTGGCGTATGGACCGCAGAAATGCTGCTAATTTCTTCGCTGGCGCGTCCAGATGTTGTGAGTTGGGGGGATTTGGCTATTCGGCGCGGTATGATGAATTTATATCGTCATAAAGAACTGACTAAAGAGCGCTTTAAACGTTATAGAACACGTTATTCACCCTATGGCACCACCGCTTCTTTGTATCTTTGGGCTTTATCCAAAGATGAGTGAAAAATAATTCCGCTCGCGGGGGGGGGGGGGGAATATTAAAGTCTTTTCACCCGAAGCTCGAATGAAAAAGCAAGAAGCGGAGTGTTTGACCGTTTTCTCTGAATTAATCTGGCTAGCACTGGCGGGACCGAAATTTTAAACGGCAACGCCTTAACGATTCCATTCGTCGAGGGTTAACGATTATGAATGCTAGACAGAATTTCAAGAGCGATCGGGCGCGTTGGCTGGCTATCGTCCAGCGAAATAAAGACGCCGATGGCGCTTTTATATATGGGGTAAAAACCACCGGTATTTATTGCTTACCGTCTTGCCCATCCCGTCAGCCCCGGCAGGAAAACGTGGTGTTTTTCGCGAATAGGTTAGCGGCTGAAGTAGCAGGATTTCGCCCGTGTAAACGTTGCGGCGGTGTTCAGGGAGATCAGCAGTACGAAATAATTTCCAAAGCCTGCCGCTATATTGAAAAGTCCGATCATATTCCAACGCTAAATGAACTTGCTGATTATGTGGGCCAGAGCGCATATCATTTTCACCGACGATTTAAAGCGGCGATTGGCCTGACGCCAAAAGGCTACGCTGAAGCTTTGCGTACTCAGCGGATACGTCAGCAATTGGCGCAAACGGGTTTTGTTACCGACGCTATTTTCGAAGCGGGCTATCAATCGAATGCACGTTTCTACCATAAATCTAATGCCATGTTAGGCATGACGCCTAAGGCATTCCATCGCGGTGGAACCGGAACAACTATTTATTTTGCCGTTGGCCAGTGTTCATTGGGCGATATTCTAGTGGCGAAAAGTGAACGGGGAATTTGCGCGATTTGGATGGGAGAGAGTGCGCAACAGCTAGTGCAAGAGCTGCAAGATAAGTTTCCTCAGGCGGTTTTAATCGGCGGGGATGAAGCTTTTGACATCCTGGTGGCTCAGGTGGTGGGGTGTATTGAAACGCCAGAAATTGGCCTGGATTTACCATTGGATATTCGCGGAACAGCTTTTCAGCAGCGGGTCTGGCAAGCTCTGCGAGAAATCCCGTTAGGTGCCACGGCAAGTTATAGCGAAATTGCCGATAAAATTGGTTTACCAAAGGCGGTGCGCGCCGTTGCCGGAGCCTGTGCCGCCAATATGCTGGCTGTGGCGATTCCTTGCCATCGGGTCGTTCGTCAGGATGGCGCGTTGTCTGGCTACCGTTGGGGTGTTGAGCGCAAGAGAGCGCTGCTAAAAAAGGAAGGGAAACAATAAATAAAGGGCCTCGCCATTCTACTAAAGCGTCATTGCCTTATTTATGGCTAATCAGATAATTATTAGCCACTATTTATCTATGGTTGCTTCGGCTAACGAGAATGTATCAAAATAATTCGTTAGGTTATTTATTCCGCAAGAACAGTCATTTGCTCTGTCAAAGGAAATTTATTATTTTTTTTGAACGCGTCGATGATTTCGTCCTTTTCTTCGTGAGCTTTAAGTCTTCGTCATTTTTTGTCAATTTTCGCTAACCCTGTAAGTTCTAAAGGAAAAAATATCAGTAACATTGAGAAAAATAAGGTTTTTTTTCATAAAAATTTCGTCAGTTTTTGTCAGTAAAAATAGCCATTCAGCCCGTATTTCCACCTGATTCTTCATTGCATCACGTAATTACATAGGTTATTACTTATATAGTTACATAAATTTTTTTGATGGCTGCTAAAGCAATTAACTCTTTCTGGCTTTACACAGTGGAATGAAGATGAATACAAGGGAGTAAATAATGGGATTACGCAAAAGAAAGGTAAAACCTATGCAAATCAATGATATCACTATCATTGATGACACCAAACTGAAAAAAGCAATTACCGCGGCTGCATTAGGCAATGCTATGGAATGGTTTGATTTTGGTGTTTACGGTTTTGTCGCCTTCGCACTGGGGCAAGTATTTTTCCCTGGAGCCGATCCCGGAATTCAAATGATCGCCGCATTGGCGACCTTTTCCGTACCTTTTTTGGTTCGCCCACTTGGCGGCATATTCTTTGGTGCCCTCGGCGATAAGTTTGGACGGCAAAAAGTTTTGTCCGTCACCATTATTATTATGTCTGTCAGTACCTTCTGTATTGGCTTAATTCCGTCCTATGCATCAATCGGGATTTGGGCACCGATACTACTGTTATTGGCTAAATTGGCCCAAGGCTTTTCCGTCGGGGGTGAATATACCGGCGCGGCTATTTTTGTTGCTGAATATTCTCCGGATAGAAAGCGCGGTTTCCTCGCGAGTTGGTTAGATTTTGGTTCCATTGCCGGTTTTATTTTAGGCGCCGGAGTGGTTGTTCTGATTTCCAGCATTGTCGGTGAAGCTAATTTCCTTGAATGGGGATGGCGTATTCCTTTCTTTATTGCAGCTCCGCTAGGATTGATTGGTATTTATCTGCGCCACGCTTTGGAAGAAACGCCAACCTTCCAACAGCATGTTGAGCAAATGGATAGCGATGCGCGCAATAATATTACTCAACCGCCAAAGGTTTCTTTCCGCGAAATTCTAACGAAGCAATGGAAAAATCTGATCATATGCGTTGGTATGGTTATTGCTACTAACGTCACTTACTACATGCTGTTGACCTATATGCCGAGCTACTTGTCTCATAGCCTGCATTATTCGGAAGATCACGGTGTACTAATCATCATCGCCATCATGTTGGGTATGTTGTTTGTCCAGCCAATTATGGGATTGATGAGCGACAGATTTGGCCGCAAACCTTTTATCGTATGCGGAAGTATTGGCCTTTTTGTTTTGGCCATTCCATGCTTCATCCTGATTAACAGCGGCGTGATTGGCCTGATATTCTGTGGATTGTTGATTCTGGCCGTATTGTTGAACTGCTTTATCGGCGTAATGGCTTCAACTTTACCTGCCATGTTCCCTACGCATATTCGTTACAGTGCATTGGCCATCGCTTTTAATATATCGGTAATGATTGCCGGGTTGACTCCAACCATTGCCGCATGGCTGGTTGAATCCACTCAGAATCTCTTCATGCCAGCCTATTATTTGATGGTGGTTGCGGTTATAGGTTTGGTTACAGGGATATTTATGAAGGAAACGGCGAATAAACCGCTGAAAGGCGCTACGCCGGCAGCTTCCGACCGGGCAGAAGCTAAGGAAATCCTGCAAGAACACCATGATAATATTGAGCAAAGTATTGAGGATATCGATCAGGAAATTGCTGAGCTGGAGAAAAAAAGAAAGAATCTTATCGCCCAGCATCCCGATATAAATTAATCATAAAAGTCTGTTAAAAAGTCAGCCTATATAGTGGCTGACTTTTTTATTTCCTGATTTAGGCATTTTATTATCAGCAGGTGCGCGGTTATATTTAGTCGTTCTGATTAAATCGGGCGATAAATAATCAACTGGAAAGTAAAAACCGGTTAAGAGTAGTAAGTTCTGGCTGTCGGTATATCTACTTGTATTATTAGCTCCCCTATGGCAATTAATCTTGCTCTTCCAAAGGCGCTTTCTAACGTAAATGAGGTTTCCCTGATGGTGCCTTAGCGAGGTATAAAATGACTTGTTAAACGTGCAGGGATATTATTTTTTTCTTATGCTACAACGCTGCACCAATAAGGAATTAGCTAAGATATATAATGTCGACGATAATAAGATAGAAGATAGAAGATAGAAGATAGAAGATAGAAGATAGAAGATAGAAGATAGAAGATAGAAGATAGAAGATAGAACACATGGCATTTATCAAAAAGAGAATGTACATTCGCTTCGATAATTCGACGCGTTTTTGTAAGTCTTTGCAGCTTGATAATCACATTTCAGTTCGACTGATAGAGAAAGGCATTCAGTTTATATGAATCTTATTCAAAAAAATAACATTGGGATTAAAATTGAGGGTTACCCATTAAGCCGGGTGCAATAGGATAAAAGGGAATGATAATGTGCTGGCGATCGGAGCGTTGCCACCACACTGGCGGTGAATAAACGAATGGTTACTCAGTTCGTCGTCAATAAACGCACAGCGAATAAACGATGAGTTGCGTTTCTGTTTAAAACAGGCAGTTTATGGCCAACCCTCTAGTCTCCGCTATGTGTCGCCAATTCTTTAGCTTTGTTACGGTATTGCCCCGGCGTACAGCCAAAATGGCGCACAAAAGCTTTGTGGAAAGATGATTCGTTGGCATAGCCCACCAGTTCTGCGATAGCTACCAAAGGCGCGGCTTCGCGAGCCAGACGCTGTGCGGCAAGCTGCATTCTCAGAGTCGTCAACAATGAAAGCGGAGTTGTCCCTGAGACCTGACGAAACACTTCGGCAAAACTAGCCCGAGACATATGGGCGATTTGCGCCAGGCTTTCCACCGTCCAGTGATAATGAGGAGCTTCCAGCATTTGAGCCACCGCTTCACCTAATCGGGTATGTAGCAAAGCCTGCAGTAGCCCTTTATCCAGTGGAGAATGTTGTAGCCAACCACGTATCGCAAAGGTTAAAAACATCCCGCACATTTGGCTGCAAATCGCTTCGGCACCGGGCTGGCCGCGATTCACCTCTTCCTGCATCAGTTTGATAGCGTAGTGGAACCACTCCCGACTTACTGAGGCATTCTCAGGGGACAGCACCAATACCTCTGGCAGCGCGGTCAGAAAATGGCGAGCGCTAATGGGCATATTCATACTACCGCATAAAATCTGGGTATTTTCTTTTGTATGCTGTCGCAGGCGATGGGCGGAGCTTTGGGGTAACAGCAGCATGGTGGTATTTTCCAGCAGGCGGGACTCGCCGGAAGATAAATCAAGCCAAGCCGAACCGGTAATGACCACATGCCAGCGAATGACGGATAAGTCACCTGCGGCGTGAGGTAATTGCCAGTCACCATCCAGAATACAATTACGGTCAAGGCGGCCCCGCGGGGGATTAAGAGCGATCAGCCTGCTAAGGGTATCCAAATTAGACTCCAGAACAATTTATCAAGCGTGATGGAAATACGTTAGCACAGTCGTTATAGCTACACTATGACCTATCGAAATCGTTCTGGGATTTTTAGGGGCGTTATTTTTCTCAGGTTTGGATTAGAAATTCTTGGCGAGGATGAATCATGAATCATTATCAAGCTGTCATAGTCGGGTTTGGGAAAGGCGGGAAAACTCTGGCTGTAACCCTGGCTAAAGCCGGCTGGCAAGTTGCCATTATTGAGCAGTCAAAGAAAATGTATGGCGGTACCTGCATTAATATTGGCTGTATCCCAACTAAAGCTTTGGTTCATGATGCGCAACTCCATTATGACTTTTCTCAGGCTATGCGTCGTAAATCCGATCTGGTTAATTTCCTGCGGGATAAGAATTATCACAATCTGGCGGATTTGGAGAATGTTGATGTTATTGATGGGCGTGCGGAATTTATTGATAGCCATACGCTACGAGTCACAACGCCGGAAGGGGAATTAACGCTCACCGGTGAAAAGATCTTTATCAATACCGGAGCGAAGTCGGTAATGCCACCGGTGGAAGGTTTAGCATCAACGCCGGGGGTTTATGACAGTACCGGCCTGCTGAATCTGGAAACTTTGCCCGTTCATTTGGGCATTCTTGGCGGCGGGTATATTGGCGTGGAGTTTGCCTCAATCTTTGCTCAGTTTGGTAGTAAAGTGACTATTTTCGAAACGGCATCGCGCTTTTTACCTCATGAAGATCAGGATGTAGCAGGGGCGATTCTGGGTATTTTGAAAGATCAGGGCGTTGAACTGGTGCTCAATGCCAAGGTCGATTGCGTATCTGAATATAATGGCGCAGTTCAGCTGCATACCGATCAAGGTGACTATAACGTAAATGCCTTACTGGTTGCGTCCGGGCGAGCGCCGAATACTCAAGATTTACAATTGCATCAGGCGGGAGTTGAGGTTAACGATCGCGGTGCTGTGATGGTCGATCCTTATTTACGTACCACGGCGAGTCATATCTGGGCGATGGGGGATGTAAAAGGTGGGCCGCAGTTTACCTATATTTCGCTGGATGATTTCCGCATTGTTCGGGATCAGCTATTGGGGAGTGGTAAACGCCATACCGGCGATCGTAAACATGTACCTTATTCGGTATTCATGAATCCGCCGCTGTCTCGGGTTGGGCTAACCGAAACGCAAGCGCGCAATAGCGGTGCCGATATTCAGGTTGTTACCCTGCCGGTCGCTGCTATTCCGAAAGCTCGAGTGTTAAATGATACGAGAGGCGTGCTAAAAGCGATTATTGATAATAAGACACAGCAGATTCTCGGTGTATCGTTGCTTTGCCCTGATTCTCACGAAATGATCAATACCGTAAAAATGGTAATGGATGCGGGGCTGCCTTATACCATACTACGCGATCAGATTTTTACTCATCCTTCGATGAGTGAATCTTTAAACGATTTATTCAGTCTGGTTCAATAAAAGTATTCTGCTTTATTACAACGCTCTATTTCGGACGGAGAGTTGTTTTATCGATTATGGGTAGTCACGCTATTTCAGACGATACGACAAAAAAATTCAGAGTCTGTGAAAAATGCAACTCACTCAGATAAACCTATTATCTCATCAATGGAAAGACGGGTGTTTATCTAATTAACCCGGTTTTCTACTGCTGTGTCAGATAAATAAAAAGGAGTTTATCGATGAACAAGTATTTAGAGTTACTGAGTCGGGGTGATAAGGTCGGTCTTACCCTGATCCGATTAAGCATTGCGATTGTTTTTATCTGGATCGGTTTGTTGAAATTTGTACCTTACGAAGCCGATAGTATTACCCCTTTTGTCGCCAATAGCCCGTTGATGTCATTCTTCTATGAGAATCCCACCGAATATAAACAGTATATGACGCACGAAGGTGAGTTAAACCTTGTCGCCAGACAGTGGCAAGAAATGAATAACACCTACGATTTTTCTAATGGACTGGGTGTTGTGGAAGTGCTGATTGCTCTTTTGGTCTTAGCCAATCCGTTTAGCCGTTGGCTAGGCCTGATTGGCGGCCTGCTAGCGTTCCTGACGCCTTTTGTTACCCTTTCATTTTTAATCACAACGCCAGAAGCCTGGGTTCCGAATTTGGGAGACATGCACCACGGTTTCCCTTATTTATCAGGGGCAGGACGATTGATATTAAAGGATACTTTGATGCTGGCAGGTGCGATTATGATTATGGCTGATTCAGCACGGGATATTCTTAAACATCAAGCTAGAGTCGCTAAAGTCGCGGGATAAATACATTCCAGAGATAAAATAGCCAGCCGCAAGGCTGGTTTTCTTAAATAGACTGACGAAAACTTTAATTCTGTATCTGTATCTGTATCTGTATCTGTATCTGTATCTGTATCTGTATCTGTATCTGTATCTGTATCTGTATCTGTATCTGTATCTGTATCTGTATCTTTATCTTTATCTTTATCTTTATCTTTATCTTTATCTTTATCTTTATCTTTATCCTTATCCTTATATTTAATGTAATGGCATGAGTTATATCGGATCTCTTTTAAAGAACGCCCCGATACCGACGCGGAATTCTCTGATTGACGCTGATCATATTCATGTAAACTCACGCCAATAAAGCGTTTAAATTTATCTCTAGCCAGAACCTGCGAGTATAACGCTAACAAATTGATTAAAAAGGAGGAAATAAAATAGCATTTGATTCTCGATTGTAATGATAACTATTATCAATTATTATCCTTGAATAAATTCTCGGTAGGGTTTTGTAACCGTCTATGTCCACTCTCGCTGGTGCGTCACCTTCTGCTAGCTTTGAAGCTCTCTACAGCTCGCACCATCACTGGTTAAGAAATTGGCTGCGATCGAAGCTGGGATCGACATATGATGCAGACGATCTGGCGCAGGATACCTTTATGGGGATTCTCGTCGGCAATAAAGCTCATGAAATTCGTGAACCCAAATCCTTCTTATGCACCGTTGCTCGCCGGGTCATGATCGACTATTTCCGCCGTAACGCGCTGGAACGTGCCTATCTTGAAATGCTGGCGCAAATGCCGGAAGTTTCTGTCACCTCACCTGAACAGCGCCAGTGCCTGTTGGAAACGCTGCAACAAATCGACACCATGCTTGATGGGCTTGGGCATAAGGTGCGCCAGGCATTTCTGATGTCGCAGTTGGAAGGGCTCACTTATCCGGTGATAGCCGAACGTTTACAGATATCGGTTATTTCAGTCAAAAAATATATGGCAAAAGCGACCGAACATTGCCTGCTGTTTGCACTGGAACATCCTCAAACGCCATGAGTTCCTCATTATCTGAATCTCAGCAACGGGCCTTGAAAATGGCTGCGCAGTGGTTTGCTGCCCTTTGTGACGAAAACGTCACGTCGCAGCAAAAGCAAAAGTGGCAACTTTGGTATCAGCAGCATGAGGATCATCGCTGGGCGTGGCAGCGGGTCGAGGCATTACAGGGGCAGTTTCACAGCATGCCCGGTACATTCAGCTATCAAACCCTCAATCAGGCACGACAGCAGGCGGAAATCACTCGGCGTCGGGTATTGAAAGGATTGGTGGTTTTTCTGGGAGTCGGTGGTTCCTGGAAAGCCTGGCAGTCGCCTACCGGGCAAGGGCTGTGGGCAGATGCGCGCACCTCGACCGGTGAAATTAAATCTCTGCCTTTGAGCGATGGTTCCCAACTTTTCCTCAATACCGCCAGTGCGGCAGACATTCGTTATACGACGGATCGGCGGCTGATCTGGCTACATCAGGGAGAGATCGGCATTACCACTGCAAAAGATCTGCAGGCTCGACCTTTTATTGTGGAAACATCGCAGGGCTGGATGCGGGCGTTGGGTACACAATTTATCGTGCGACAAACCGGAGATATCACACAGTTATCGGTGCTTAAACACGCCGTCGAAGTGAAGCTACGCGCCGCTCCAAATCAAATTATCACCGTGAATGAAGGTCAGTCGGTGAGTTTCAGCGATCGGGATTTCTCTGCCTTGACTCCGTTAATCGCCGGTGCCGGAAGTTGGACTCAGGGGCGATTAAGCGTCAGTGACGGGCGGCTGGGTGATGTCATTGAAGACATTGCGCGTTATCGACATGGCCGCCTAAGCTGCGATCCGACGGTTGCCGAGCTGCGTATTAGCGGCACTTTTCCTCTCAAGGATACCGATCGTTTGCTAAAAATACTGACTCAAACTCTTCCTGTTAAAGTTCAATCACTTACCCGATATTGGGTGAAAGTGGTGCCTGCCTGAATGCTTATTTCTAAATAAAAATGATAAAAAGTCGCATTCGCGATTATACCTTTTGCGATTTCATTCGACTCCTACATAGCACAGTAAAAAAACATAAATTCTGGAGAGGGTATGTCCATTTCTTCACGCGCAGGCGTTTTTGGCATTTTTAGCAAGGCAACACCATTGGCAATCGCCATTCATTGCACGTTAATTCCAGCGGCGATGCTGGCACCGGTAATGGCGACGGCGGCTTCTGCCACCGCGAGCTATCACATTGCACCGGGTGATCTCGATACCGCATTGAATCTGTTTGCCAGTCAGTCTGAGATCACTTTGTCAGTGGATTCCTCACTGACTCGCGGCAAACGTAGCGAAGGCCTAAACGGCAATTATTCGGTGAATAGCGGTTTACACGCTTTGTTATCGGGTAGTGGTTTACGGAGTAAAGCGCTGGGCGGCAATGCTTTCACGCTGGAGCCTGAGGTCTCAGCTAACGCAGATACTCTGACCGTAGTCGGTGATTGGTTAGGGGATGCGCGTGAAAATGACATTTTTGAACACGCCGGGGCGCGTGATGTCGTGCGCCGCGCAGAGTTTGCTAAAACGGGTGCGACTACCGTTCGTGAGGTTTTAAACCGTATGCCGGGGGTGAATGCGCCGGAAAACAATGGCACTGGCAGCCATGATATGGCGATGAACTTCGGTATTCGTGGCCTTAATCCGCGTTTAGCCAGTCGTTCTACCGTGCTGATGGACGGTATTCCCGTTCCTTTTGCCCCTTACGGCCAGCCTCAGCTTTCCCTTGCACCGGTTTCGCTGGGTAATCTGGATGCGGTCGATGTGGTGCGCGGCGGCGGTGCCGTGCGTTACGGGCCGCAAAGCGTTGGCGGCGTGGTTAACTTCGTGACTCGCGCTATTCCGCAGGATTTTGGCCTCTCAGCGGGCATGGAAGGCGCACTGAGCCCGACATCGAGCCAGAATGATCCCAAAGGCACCGGAAATCTGATGATTGGCGGCACGGCGGATAACGGTCTGGGAGCGGCGCTGCTGTATTCTGGCACTCGCGGTAGCGACTGGCGAGAACACAGTTCCACCAAAATCGACGATGTGATGTTGAAAACGCGCTATGCGCCAAACGATGTACATACTTTCAATAGCTTACTGCAATATTATGAAGGTCGGGCTGAAATGCCGGGCGGTTTGTCACGTGCGGCTTATAACGCCGACCCTTTCCAGTCAACGCGTCCTTACGACGAATTCTGGGGCCGTCGCCAGCTCGCGAGTCTGGGTTACCAATATCAACCGGATCAACAGCATAAGTTTAATATCCAGAGCTTCTATACCTACACCTTACGCAGTGGCTATCTCAATCAGGGCAAAAATATCACCCTGTCACCGCGCGAATATTGGGTTCGTGGTATTGAACCGCGTTATAGCCAAAGCTTCACATTGGGCTCGTCCGCCCATGAAGTGGGTATCGGCTATCGTTTCGTTAGCGAATCAACCCATGAATTGCGCTACACCAGTTTAGCCAGCAGTGGAAAATTACCGACTACCAGCAGCCCGTTTGACCGGGATACTCAGTCCGGAACTCAGGCTCACGCCTGGTATATCGATGACCGTATTGATATTGGTGATTGGACGATTACGCCGGGGATACGCTATGAGCGTATTCAGTCTTATCAGAATAACTACATTAAGAATACTAAGCAGGACATCAGCTACAACGCGCCTCTGCCCGCTCTGAATGTGGTTTATCACCTGAATGATGCCTGGAATATCTATGCTAATACCGAAGGTTCCTTCGGTACGGTGCAGTACAGCCAAATCGGAAAAGCCGTGGATAGCGGCAAAATTGAGCCGGAAAAAGCGCGCACATGGGAATTGGGGACGCGCTTCGATAACGACATCGTGAAAGCGGAAGTCGGACTGTTCCTGATTAACTTTGATAATCAGTATGATTCCAATCAGGTGACTGATAGCGTGACCGCTCGCGGTAAAACCCGCCACAGCGGTTTGGAAAGTCAGGTGCGCTACGATCTGGCGGATTTATCTCCCGCATTGGATAACCTTTCGGCCTACGCCAGCTATGCCTATGTGAATGCGATAATCCGTGAAGAAGGTGCTAACCGCGGTAATCAGGTGCCGTTCTCACCTAAAAACAAAGGCACGCTGGGGCTGGATTATTCACCGGGTAGTTGGACGTTTAACCTAAATAGCGAGTTCCAGTCCAGCCAGTTTGCGGACAATGCCAATACTGTGAAAGAAAGCGTGGACGGCAGTAACGGGCGAATTCCTGGATTCATGCTGTGGGGCGCTCGCGCCAATTACAACTTTGGCCCGCAAATGGCCAACCTGAATCTGGCGGTGGGCGTGAAGAATATCTTCGATCACCATTACTTCACCCGCGCCTATGACGATAACAACAAAGGAATGTATGTCGGCCAGCCGCGTACCCTTTATCTGCAAGGTTCGGTGAAATTCTAATATTTCAGCATCGCTGCTATGCCGGGTGTCTCTATAGGATGCCCGGTAATTTTTACTTTTTCTGCCAGAGGTTCTATGTCTTTTATCTCACGATTGGCCATTCCCGTGTGTCTGATGTGTTTATGTCTAGGCAACGCCGGAGCTGTGACGGTGCAGGATCAGCAGGGCGCTTTTACTTTCAATGGCATGGCTTCCCGGGTTGTGGTTTTGGAATTGTCATTTGTGGACGCTTTAGCCTTAGTTGAAGTTAGCCCGGTAGGCGTAGCGGACGATAACGATCCCGAAAGAATATTGCCGGAGGTACGCCAGCGCATTCAGCCGTGGCAGTCGGTTGGAACACGTTCACAGCCGAGTCTGGAAGCTATTGCGGCTTTAAAACCGGATTTAATCATCGCGGACAGCAGCCGCCACGGTGGTATTTATGCTGCGTTAAAAGGCATTGCGCCGACGCTGATGCTTAAGTCTCGCAATGAAACCTACAGTGAAAATCTGGAATCAGCGGCGATAATCGGTGAAGTGTTGGGGAAAAATGCCTTAATGCAGCCGCGCTTGGCCGAACATCATCAACGTATGCAGGCTTTTGCCGGCCAGTTGCCGGAAGGTGAAAAAGTGGTATTCGGTACTTCCCGCGAACAGCAGTTCAATCTGCACAGCCGTGAATCTTACACTGGCAGCGTTTTGACCGCTTTGGGCCTGATCGTGCCTGAACCCGTGAATAAGCAGGCGCTCGCCAATATTAGTCTCGAACAGCTATTAGCGATCGATCCAGAATGGCTGATCGTCGCGCATTATCGTCAGGAAAGTATTGTAAGACAGTGGCAGAAAGATCCGCTGTGGCAGGTGATGAAAGCGGCACAGCAAAATCATGTTGCTGCGGTAGATAGCAATACCTGGGCGCGTATGCGCGGGGTTTTTGCCGCAGAGCATATCGCCAGTGACGCCGTGGCCATTTTGCATCATCGGTCAAGAAACGAAACGCCATGATCGCAATGTTATTATGCTAATAAAACGCCTTTTTATCGGGTGGCGCTGGGCATTGCCACTGTTGGTATTAGCGCTTGGTTTCTGGCTCACGTTGTTTTGCCGCTCGGCCGTGCCGATTGCGCCGTTAGAGGCGCTGCGCGCTTTGTTTCCGGGTGCGCCGGCAACCTTGGCGCAGGCTTTGGTGCTGAATCTCCGCTTGCCGCGCAGTCTGGTCGCCATGCTGTTGGGTGCCAGTCTGGCTCTGGCGGGTAGTCTGCTGCAAACGCTGACCCGCAACCCGCTGGCTTCCCCCTCATTATTGGGGATTAATGCCGGAGCCTCGCTGGCGATGGTAGTGGTTAGCGCTCTTAGCCCGCAGCTGTTTTCTGGCTTTAGCATTGCTTTGGCTGCCGCCTTAGGTGGAGGTATCAGCTGGGGCGTTGTTATGCTACTTGGCGGCGGCTGGCAGCAGGCAGGTGACCGTAGCCGGCTGGTTCTGGCGGGCGTTGCGGTATCGGCACTATGTGCTGCTCTGGCCAAAGCAACGCTGATTTTGTCTGAAGATCAGGCCTACAGCATACTCAACTGGCTAGCCGGTGGCGTTGCTCATGCGCGCTGGCCGGAGTTTTGGCATTTATTCCCCTTCACGCTGATCGTGGCTCCACTGGCGTTGCTGCTTGCTAGCCGCTTGAATGTATTGCAGGTCAGCGATGAAAGCGCTCACTCACTTGGAGTGAACCTTCCTCGTTTGCGATTATTAATTAATCTGATGGTATTGCTGCTGGTGGGCGCCTGCGTGAGCGTAGCTGGGCCGCTGGCCTTTATTGGCTTGTTGATACCCCATATGGCGCGAGGTTGGATCGGTTATGACCTACGCCGTATGCTGCCTGTCAGCATGATCATGGGGGCTACGCTGATGTTACTGGCGGATTTACTGGCGCGAGTGCTGGCGTGGCCGGGCGAAATCCCCGCCGGTGCAGTGTTGGCTTTGATTGGTGCGCCGGTCTTTATCTGGTTGGTCAGGAGCCGAACATGAAGCGCCCATTCATCACGTTGATACTGCTGCCGGCGTTGGTATTGCTGACATTGTTGCTGTCACTGCGTTATGGCACCCACACTTTGAGTTTCAGCCAGATGCGCATGGCTTTTCTTCCGGCAGACGACAACTATTTTCCGCTCGTCGAATACCGTTTGCCTCGTGCGCTGCTGGCAATGATGGTTGGCGCGGCGCTGGCATTGTCCGGTGTATTAGTTCAGGGGGTGATTCGCAATCCATTGGCGTCACCGGATATTTTAGGGGTGAATCATGCCGCAGGGCTGGCGTCGGTTAGCGCCTTGATGCTATTTCCCGCTCTATCGGTACTGTGGTTGCCGCCGATTGCTTTCATGGGCGGCGTATTGGCGTTTATGCTACTTCGCGTCTGCGCGGGTCAATCCGCCGCGTTAAAACTGGCGCTAACTGGCGTGGCTCTGACCGCTTTTTACGCCAGTCTGACCGATTATCTGATGCTGTCACATCCGCTGGAAATCAATAACGCGCTGTTATGGCTGACCGGCAGTTTGTGGGGGAGAGGCTGGTCATTTGTTCTGGTTATTGCTCCCTGGCTGGTCATCCTGTTGCCGCTTAGCCTGTGGTTTTGTCGCGATCTGGACGTGATGGCGCTGGGAGAGAATAGTGCGTCAACGCTGGGCATTTCGGTACGGCGCGTACAATCGCTGGTATTAATATTGGCAGTAGCGCTGGCGGCTATCAGCGTGGCTGTATGCGGCCCGATTGGATTTATCGGGTTGGTCGCCCCTCATTTGACCCGAAAACTAGTCGGTGGGCGTCATTTGCTGCTGATTCCCGCGGCAATGTTGGTGGGGGCGCTTATCCTCCTATGGGCCGATCTACTGGCCAGAACGCTACATCCTCCCCTTGAACTGCCAGCCGGCGTATTAACCGCGGTGATTGGCGCTCCTTATTTTTTCTGGCTTTTGATGAGAAACCGCTGATGCAACTCTCAATTGAGAACCTGCGCGCTGGCTACGGTAAAAATACCATTCTTAGCGACTTATCGCTGACTCTGCCAGCGGGCAAAATTACCGCATTGCTTGGCCCGAATGGATGTGGGAAATCAACTTTGTTGAAGTGTTTTTCGCGTTTGCTGACGCCATCATCTGGCAGCATATGGCTTGATAACTATCCTATTTCCGCATTATCTAGCCGCGAACTGGCTCGTCAACTCGCATTGTTACCGCAACAGCACGTTTCACCAGAAGGTATTCGGGTATGCGAACTGGTCGGCTATGGCCGCAGCCCGTGGTTAAATCTGTGGGGGCGGTTAAGCGCCGATGACAAACGCAAAGTTGAGCAGGCGATGCGCGATACTCAGATCGCGGATCTGGCAGATAAATTGGTCAGCGAGCTTTCCGGAGGGCAGCGTCAGCGAGCATTTCTGGCGATGGTATTGGCGCAGCAGACGCCGCTGTTATTGCTCGATGAACCAACAACTTATCTCGATATTAATCATCAGGTTGAACTAATGGCGTTGCTCCGTCGGCAAAATCAACAGGGAAAAACTCTGGTCGCAGTATTGCACGACCTGAATCAGGCTAGCCGTTATTGCGACAATTTGGTGATGATGAGGCAGGGCAAAGTTATTGTTCAGGGTACGCCGGAGGAGGTGATGACGCCGGAGCTCTTGGCGGAAACTTTTCAGATTGACGCGCAAATTCATCGCGAACCGATTTCTGGCCGACCGATGTGCATTGTGAAATGACGCCCCGCTTTTCATCTAATAGATTGCTGATTGAGTAAAATACAAGGCGGATTAGGCTGCGTCTTTGCTCTGAGAGAACGAATTGTTAACAAGACTAATAAAAACAAATGACGGTTAAAAAGTAGCAGAGAAAAATAGTAGAGAAAAAAATAGCAGTGAGAAACCGTAACGTTGATAAAGAACGGCGGTGAGAACTAATGGCCGTAAAAAGCGTATATCCACAGCCGTAGATATACGCGCACTTTGCATGACGATTATCGGATACAACGTAAGGTATTACAGTGCCAATTTGATTTCATTCGCCAAAATGTCACTGATATTTTCGTGTGTTTTCGTGGTTGGATGCATATTATCCCAGAAAACAAAAGCGCCATTACTATTCTTACATTCGTCTCGTGGTGACGCACCGGTAATATAATCGAGACTTGAATCTCGCAAATTCAAACAGGTGTCTTTGGAGTTAACATAGCCAAATTTCTCAGGGTTTTTGATGATATCCTCAAACGCCGTATTTAGATTTGGCATAATCCATTTAACATCAGGATATGTCGATTTCAGTGAATTGATTAATGAGATTAGCTTAGTGTTAAACTCGATAGATTTATTTTTTAACTTGTCTTTATCAGATTGACTCCAACCTTTAACAGCAGGAACAGTAGAAAAGTTGGGTAGACTAAATACCGCAATCTGCTTCGCGCCTAGATTCTTTAGTCGGACTAAATCATTTTTATAGTTATTAATGATGTCATCAGGTGACTTGCTGCCCGTAATGAAATCATTGCCACCAAATAAAGCCAGAAAAAGAGTTTTACCGATAGAATACCCATCAGATTTTTTTATATAGGACTCAAAAGAGTCCAGCTGCTGCCCAAAGCCGGAGAAGATAAGGCCGCTACCGCTCTCCGCGTTACCTGTTGCCCAAGTGTAGCTAGGCACTTTAATGTGTTTTTGGCTCAGATACTCATGCCAAACCAATCCATTTGAGAAGTGCCCTAAATACCAGGTATTACTGTTAGGCACAGTTCCGTAGGAACCATTATAGACATTGATCGTATCTGATAGACTGTCACCAAAGACAACCATTCGGTCCAGTTTAGTTTTACCAATATCAATTGTCGGTATTTTGTCTCCTTCATTCCAGAACGAATAGTAGTAAGACAACGTGTAATCTGACGCATAAGGGATAAGGTCGGTAAAACTAATATTTTTCTTATTTAATGTATTAATACAAACGTCTTTGATTTCCTGATGAGTTGATTTCGTATAAAACATATTGGCTAAAATAGCGCTGGAATACCAATGGCCATTAACGGTGGCATAATCATTGGCTGAATTGCCTGCGCGGCCCCATTCCCAGGATGACGTAGCGTCAAACGATTTATCTTTGTTTTTCCGGTAAGCACACTTTATATAGGTATAGGTTTCACTCTTATTGAGTGATTTTTGCATGTTCTTTTCAGGTGGAACACTAGTCTCTGAAATTGAACTCACATCATTAGCTGCATAAGATGAAATGCAAAAAATAGATAACAATAAAGCCATAGGCATCTTATTCATTTTTTATTTCCTGTTTGTTTTTAGTTTTAAATAGAATTGAAAATAATCTCTATATTAATAAAGCTATTGTTTTTGGTGGTAAGAAACACAAATATTCGCGGCCTGACCGGCCAGCTCTTTTCGATCGCTGGAAACAAAAATGCCAGAAATATAGTGACCCTCGAGAGCGAATTTCCGATAGTTAGTTGAATAGCGCTGACCGACACTCAAGGTTCGGCCATCGCTTAAGGTAAATTTAACCTCATCGATAGCTCCATTTCCCCAGGTTTCGAGCGTATTAATCAGGCTTCCATTAAGTTCTATTGAGCGGGATTCACCGGTAACCGTACCCTGTTGGTATCTGTTGCCGTTTGCAAAGATAATTTCGAACCCGCCTACTCGCAAAGCTCCGCCAATACGCTGGATATAGCCTTTAATCGATTTAATCTGGTTGATGCGACCATTAACCAGACTGGGTTTGAATGGCTCAGGCATATTAATTTCATCTTTTAACGCTAAAATCCGAGCCTGGCTGGTTGGCCAGCCAAAGAAGGTGAAATAACACAACGTTTTTAAATACAGACCTTTCGTGTTACTGCCATTTTTTTGAACGTTTTGAATGATCTCTGTATATTCCATACCATGTACCCGGCAATAACCGTGGGCGTACATGACATTATTTGCCACTGTATTGGGTGAAGATTCGTTGTACTGAATATCTAGCTCTGTATCGTAAATACCCTGTGTATAATCTTCGACATGCTTTACCAGTTGATCAATGTTCCGCTGAAGTTGCCCAACCTCATTGTTGTTTAATCCAATTTCATCTTTACGCTCAATACCCATAGTCCAGTACATGATTTGCATCAGAGCAGTCGTCGAATACATGGAAAGAATATGGTAATTGGTTTTGTGATCAAAGGTAGTGAACTTGCGCTGTACGCTGTCTAAATTTACGGAGACACTCATATATAAGCTTTTGGCTTCTGGCGTACCGGGATGATCCTGTAGCGCGGAAACTACGGATGCAATCTTGCCTTTAAGTTCGGCGATATCGCCTAATAAGATACCCTGAATCGCTTTAAGGACACTTTCCTCAATAAGCTGGTGCAGCTGTCCCATCATTTCCTGCCAAATATCGCGTTCTTGATCTTTCCAGAAGAAATCGATAATTGAGGACAGATAATCTCCAACGTAAGGAATAAAGGATATACCTTTAATTATCGCTTGCTTAAGGATAGCGGAAGAATTCCAGTCAAACTCGTAAGCCGAGCTAGCATAGACAGGGTAAGGAGTCAGACTGGCGATATTGTCATACTCTGTAATTTTATTCATTTAACTTACCTTTTATTTTCATGATTTATTCAAATCAGATTGAATATTTAAAACTTTTTTTTGGCCATAAAAAGTCTCAATCCGGCTTGAGCCGAAATTCAGAATTTTATGTAAAGTCCTGGCTCTTCACTGGCATGAAGATAAGATTTTTCAGGCTGTTTCTATTTTCCTCTGATAGAAGATTTACAATCCGTTAATTAATCGCTACTTTTATTTCTCCTCTGCTGTTACGTACGCTTTTCGGCTGGTTTTATTTACCAATACCACTTTGCTGTAATATAGAGAGTTCGATGGTGACTGCAGTAACTTAGATTCACCGACACTCACCTCAATGGACGTATAAAGGAACCATTGGCTAGTGAAACTGTGCGACCAATAATACTCGGCAGTAATGAGGTTTGCCGCGCCATCATTAGTGATCATTATGTTTCGGCGGCTTTCTGGAATAATGGGAGTGCTTTGATAGAAGACCTCGGTGCTGGAGTTTGGCGCTACTTCGGCTGCGACTCTTGCTCTGAGGGGGGCGGAGATTAAAGCCGCTGCTTGAGCTTTATAAATTTCAGTTGGTTTTTCCACTTCAACTGTATTTGATTCTGTATTAATCGTGATGGTTACCTTGTTCATATCTTTATCCTTTTTTATACCAACCAATTTGTTGGTACGAAAAGACTATTCAATAAATCACTGATTAAGAAATCAATATCGGGTTATAATTGATGATATCGTTAATGCTCTATTTTTATCTTAACTAAGCTATTCGTGTTTGATTTTTTGAGTGATGACAGCGATATTTATATTTTAATGCAAAACTTATTTTGTTTTTTTATTAAATTATAAGTTATAACGTATTTAATTGATTAAATAATAATGGCTTGATCTGATGCGCTAAATTTATTGCATTCTTTTGCGCCTCTTTTCAGGCTGTGGTAGGGAAAACTTGAGGACGGGAGAGAAGCGGTCAGTGACGTTGAATAAAGTTAGTGAGAGAGGCGTATTTCTGAAAGGTTTTCTTATTCATTAATGGGGAGTATAGGGGGGGTAAATATTAGGCCTATTTTAGTCTGGATAATCTTGCTGCGTTCAATCTCATACGGGTGGACTAACTCTCAAAGATTATGTGGGATAAGTTTTATCGGAGAGTTATTTGGACTCTGTGGGAGTGCATTTTGTCGGATAGCTGTGTTGGGGTAATTCGAGCAGCTTAGGCCTTTTCGGCCTGGATGACATGCGGTTGTTCCCGTAACAATGCATTTTTCTTCTCCAGCTGTTTTGTATGCTGCGCTTGTTTGGTTATAGCCGAGGCTAAATCTTCAGCCTGTCTTTTCAGCTGTAATAACCGGGCATTCAATAAGTCATTCTGCGCTTTTAGCCGTTGATTATCCCGTTGAGCTTGGTTAGACGTTCGCTGCTGATGACGAACCAAAAGTACGATAAGAAGCAAGGCGAACAATAATATTCCGGTGCTGTAGATAGTTGGGAGTAAAAATGTCATGAGTAGCTCTTTGTGAAAGTTAAAATACTGAGTGAACAACTTGGACCCATTGGGGACTAACTATTGGTTAGTTCTGTCTGTTGGCATGGTTTTGTATAAAATAAGCCATGTTACTTCCCTGACGAATTAGATAAACGGTGCCATAAGTAGCTCAACGCTGTGCTGCCCATTGTGCCGAATAATCCAGAAAATAGGAATGTCATGTAATGGCTGGCGCCGCTCTCAAAACTTAATAATCCACCTAATAAACCGGTGAAGCTTGATATCGTTATTTGGCTGAGCACACCCATCCAACTCCATTTACTGCGAGTGCCTTGTCTGTCCATCAGGTATCGTACTAAACCTCCCCAAGCAGAAAAAATGCCGATAATTATCCATGTAATAATCTGTGTTTCTGCCGGGGACTTTAGTGACATGCGGTTATCTCCATTTATTTGCCACTGTTAATGGCTAACTGATAATACCTATCCGCTCTGTGTAATCATGAAAATCAGTGTAATCAATCATTTTAACTCGCAACTATGGTAGTTAATTTCATCTCTCGTATGAACTAAATGAGAATTAAGTCAACAGAGAGGTGTGGTAATTAATTTCCGTTTTGCCCGATTCGTTTGGATAAGTTAAATGCTATTTCTCATTGTCGTTCGATACTCAATGGTTTGATTATTTATAAATAATAAATTATTGCTTCTGTTCTATTCAAGTTATTTACGATTCTTTTAGTTTATCCAGTTTGAGACGCTGGATTATCTTTGGTTATATACCTGTTGGTTATACTGTCAGAGTTTCAGATCTACTTATATTGAGGTTAATCCTGATTATAATGAATTATTTTCCTTAATGTTCAGTAAGAACTTGACCAGAAAACACATGATCCCATTATTGCTTGCAATAATTGTTATGATGTTCCGCTGGACTTTGCAATTTCCGCCGTTGTTCATTGAGATGGATATCTGAATGACATCACCTATGGTTGATAATTTACTCCTTAAACGATAAGCCAGCTGCGAAACGTTACCTTTACCGATAATGCTCTCTCTACCTTTCCAAACGTGAGTGACGATTTCGTTTATAGGAATACTATTATTTTTCCTGCGATTGAGCAGGAACTGTAGCATCAAAAATTCCTTTTCTGTCAGCACGATCTTCTTATTATCATAATGCAATGACTTTTGTGCTCCATCGATAAACAAGACCTTCATTATCATTCTCCATATGAGTGAGTCATTTATTAGATAAGAATGATAATTCATGAGGTGATTAATTAACACGCTAAATTATACTTGAGTTTTATTTTTTGAACGAAGTAACAAAACGTGTGACTGGTAGTACTTTTTGATCTTTTGTTATTGTAGTCTTGGGTATTATATTTTTCTTTTTTTCAAAATTGATTTTCATCATTAAATTAGTTGGTTACCCAATCCAGCTTTGCATTTTCGTTGGACATCCCTATTTGTTTTTCTCGGATTTTTCTCATTTTTTCAATTTTATTGTGATTGTTATGAGTAAGAATTAGCTTTACTGTTTAGTATTGTTTTAATTTATCTGTTAATAAATAGGGTGATTAACATTCCTGCTTCATATTAATGCACTGGGTCTGTTGAGCGGAGATTAACTGATTAGCCTCGCTAAACGAAAGGAGTTTTGGCCTCCTGAGAAAACGCCGGAAAAGTGCAACAGACTAAGGATATATCGCTAAAGAATGCCATATCGCAGAGATTCAATTGCCAGGAAGAAGAGAATCAGGGTGAGGCATACCTATAATTGATTATGTGAGCGCTTTTAATCTAAGCGTCTCGCAGTTATGCCATTGTTGATAAAGGGTAAACTCAATAATGTAATTGATTGATATAAATAGATATTAATATCGAATAAAGCGTTTTGGTAAAACAGGTTATCTTAATAGTAATAATTAAGTGCGTTAATACTTTTTGGAAAAGACATGATTCTAATTATATATGCTCATCCTTATCCGCAGCATTCTCATGCGAACAAACGCATGATAGAGCAGGCGGAGACTCTCGAAGGTGTAGAAATTCGCTCTCTTTACCAACTTTATCCCGATTTCAATATTGATGTCGCCGCTGAGCAGGCAGCGTTGTCTCGTGCCGATCTCGTTATCTGGCAGCATCCGATGCAGTGGTACAGCATGCCGCCGCTGCTTAAGCTGTGGATGGACAAAGTTTTGGCTCATGGTTGGGCTTATGGTCACGGTGGTACGGCGTTACGTGGAAAAAATCTGATGTGGGCGGTCACCACCGGCGGTGGCGAAAATCATTTTGGCATGGGGAGTCATCCCGGCTTTGAGGTGCTTGCTCAGCCGTTTCAGGCCACGGCACTTTATTGCGGTCTGAAATGGTTACCGCCTTTTTCCATGCACAATACTTTTATTTGTGATGATGAAACGCTTCAGGCCCAGGCTCGTCATTACAAACACCGTCTGATGGAATGGAAGGAGGCGTTTTATGGATAGCCATATGCTCATACAGGCACTGATTTATCTTGGTGCAGCGGCGTTGATCGTACCAATTGCGGTGCGTTTGGGATTAGGTTCGGTATTAGGCTATCTGATCGCCGGATGTATTATTGGGCCGTGGGGATTACGGCTGGTTACCGATGTTGACAGTATTCTCCATTTTGCCGAAATCGGCGTGGTATTGATGCTGTTTATTATTGGTCTTGAGCTCGATCCGCAGCGACTGTGGAATTTGCGCGTCTCCGTCTTTGGCGGTGGAGCATTACAGATGGTGGCCTGCGGCGCACTTATCGGGTTGTTCTGTATGTTGCTGGGTCTGCGCTGGCAAATTGCCTGTTTAATTGGGCTAACATTGGCGCTCTCCTCAACGGCAATTGCTATACAGGCGATGAATGAACGAAATTTAATGGCTTCGCAGATGGGGCGCAGCGCTTTTTCCGTATTGTTATTTCAGGATATAGCGGCGATTCCTCTGGTTGCGATGATTCCACTTTTAGCTGCCAGCGAATCATCCACCACTCTGGCTGCTTTTGCGTTTTCAGCTCTGAAAGTTGCCGGAACGCTTACGTTGGTCATTTTGTTGGGGCGTTATGTCACCCGTCCGGCTCTGCGTTTTGTTGCTCGCTCTGGTTTACGCGAGGTTTTCAGTGCCGTAGCGCTATTTCTGGTATTTGGCTTTGGTCTATTACTGGAAGAAGTCGGATTATCTATGGCGATGGGGGCTTTTCTCGCCGGGGTGTTGCTGGCGAGCTCTGAGTACCGACACGCGCTTGAGAGTGATATTGAACCCTTTAAGGGTTTGTTATTGGGGTTATTTTTTATCGGTGTCGGGATGTCGATCGACTTTGGCACGCTGATCGATAATCCGCTGCGTATTATCGTTTTGCTGGCGGGCTTCCTGATCATCAAAACGACAGTCCTGTGGTTAATTGCGCGTCCGCTTAATGTTCCTCGCAAGCAGCGCTATTGGTTTGCCGTATTTTTGGGACAGGGGAGTGAATTCGCCTTTGTTGTTTTTGGCGCGGCGCAAATGGCGAATGTGTTAGAGCCAGACTGGGTGAAATCCTTGACTTTGGCCGTGGCGCTTTCAATGGCGATGACGCCGATTTTACTAGTGTTGTTGGCGCGAATGGAGAAATCCGACCACGGACCGGAGCGCGAAGCCGATGAAATTGATGAAGAACAGACGCGAGTCATTATTGCCGGATTTGGTCGTTTCGGGCAGATAGCAGGCCGCTTGCTGCTTTCCAGCGGCGTGAAGGTAGTGGTACTCGATCACGATCCTGAGCATATCGAAACCCTGCGGAAATTCGGAATGAAAGTGTTTTATGGTGATGCGACACGTATGGATTTGCTGGAATCCGCAGGGGCAGTCAAGGCGGAAGTGTTAATCAATGCCATAGACGATCCGGCAACCAGTATGCAGCTTACGGAAATGGCGAAAGAGCATTTCCCAAACCTGCAAATCATTGCTAGAGCGCGGGATGTCGAGCATTACATTCAGCTTAAACACGCGGGCGTTGCTCAACCGGAGCGTGAAACCTTTGAAGGGGCGTTGAAAATCGGGCGTCTGGCGTTGGAGAAACTCGGTCTGGGCCGCTATGAAGCGCGGGAGCGCGCCGATCTGTTCCGCAGATTTAATCTCCAGATGGTACAGGAAATGGCGGAAGGGGAGAGCGATACCCAGTCTCGCGCTGCGGCATATAAGCGAACCAGCGAAATGCTGACGGAAAGCCTTGCCGAAGAACGCGCTCATCTTTCCCTCATTCAGCGTCATGGTTGGAAAGGAACCGATGAAGGCAAGCATACGGGTGAAGTAGAGGATAAATCGGAATCCCAATCTTCCTGATGATCTAAGTAGAATGCTGTGCTCCACCTATATTCTTTTCTTAATAAATAAGGAATAGAGGTATAGGAAGTCGGAGTGTAGAAAAACAGGTGTGCAGCATTCTTTAGCAGTATCGGTAAATCAAATATCAGTATGTGTGCTATACGTTATTTTTTCTCTAATACACTGTATTTTAAACAAATTTTCTATGCGTCAAGATCTTAATGACCTGTATTACTACGTCCAGGTAGTGGAGCACGGTGGATTTTCTCAGGCTGCTCGCGCGCTGGATATGCCCAAATCAAAACTTAGCAGGCGCATTGGTATGCTGGAGGAACGTTTGGGAGTGCGGCTTATCCTACGTTCAACCCGTATTTTTACCGTCACTGAATTGGGGCAGGCTTACTACACCCAGTGTCGATCTATGCTAGTTGAGGCTGAAGCCGCGCAGGCCATTATCGAATCAGCACAGTCCGTGCCTTGCGGAACCGTCCGACTGGCTTGCCCGATAACTATATTGCATGCCTATGTGGGAGATATGTTGGTAGATTTCTCCTTACAATACCCCGATGTCAGTATTCAGCTCTTAGGTATGAATCGCCCCGTAGATATTCTGACTGAAGGTGTAGATCTGGCCATCAGGGTAAAGCCTTTGCCTGTGGATGGGGCTGATTTAGTTATGCGAGGGTTGGGCTATGCCGCTCAGTACCTTGTCGCTAGCCCGATTTTACTGGAAAAATATGGTATGCCGTTGACGCCGGTTGATTTGGCGTCGTGGCCAACGCTTGGTTACGGGTCTTCTATGGAAAAACATTGTTGGACGCTGATGGGAGCCGATGGGATGCAAACCACCCAGCACCATGTGCCTAAATTTGTCTCTACCGATATGGAAACCTTATGCAAGGCGGCAATTGCCGGAGTTGGTGTGGTTCAGCTTCCGGCGATGATGGTGCGATCTCAGCTTGAACATGGCCGTTTGGTTCGTCTGCTACCTGACTGGGCGACATGTCGGGAAATTATTCATGCGGTATTCCCTTCTCGGCGAGGGCTGCTTCCATCTATTCGCGCCTTGATTGATTTTCTGGCTGAACGATTCGGAACGATAAAAGAAGGGCGATAGGGCACTGGTCTATTCGATTCAAGCCTCGGTTGTCCGTTGGTACGAAACAGGTTCAACCGAGGCTTGTCTAACTATGGATTACCTGCGGATTAACGCTGAGAATCCAGTTTTTCGTTACTTTTCAATACTTCCTGAGCTTTGCTATAGCTTTCAATCAGCAATTGATAGGCTGGGAATATCTGAGTGTAAACCTCCGCCCATGCTTCGGCGTCCGCGCGATTCCAGGTGCTCTGAAGTTCTGCGGCCACGGCGGCGGTATCCATTGGTACTACCCCTGCCTGAACGATGCGGGCAAGCGTAATTTCCTGCGCCATCTTGCTGTAAGTGCCTGATGCATCGATGACCGCGAACACTTTATATCCCTCGGCGACGGCGCTAATGGACGGGAAAGCCATACAAACGCTGGTAATAGTGCCTGCGATAATCAGGGTTTTGCGTCCGGTTGCTTTTACCGCTTTAACGAAATCCTCGTTGTCCCAGGCGTTGATTTCTCCTTTACGTGCAACGTATTGGGCGTGCGGAGCATTTGCATGAATTTCTGGAATCAACGGGCCATTCGGACCTTGTGGAACGGAAGCCGTGGTGATTACCGGCATGTTGCACAGGGTCGCCATTTTTGCCAGCGCAGCAGCCCGAGCGCGTAGCTCCGGCATTGGCATATCGGCCACGGTTTGGAAGAGGCCGCTTTGGTGATCAATCAGCAGCATCACGGAATCGTTGACATCAATAACTGGGCGTTGACCATTGAAATTAGCTGGGATAGACATCGTATTCTCCTTTGTTGTACTTAGGTGCGACCGAATCGGTTAGGTTTCAGCAAAGCTGTTTCACTTAATTACTATATATTCACAACAACAAGCGGAGTAGACGCGAAAATAGCTCATTACGTTCTATAAATAGAACAATTAGGTCGCTCTGATCTACAGGGTTTTTACGGAATGAGTCCGTGTGGCATTACGGCGAGGGGAGTGATGCAAATCGCGGAGGGAAAGCATCCGACCGCGCGCTTGCTACAGAAACACGCTTTATTTTAGATTGGCGCTAAAACCCTTACTGTTTCCTGAATCATCAATCAAAGCAAAAGTAAGGCTAGTGCTGCCAGCTGCCGGAGAGCGGTTGAGAGGAAAGTTGAGCGTTGAATACGGGGAAACCATATCCGGCAGACTTTCCGCTGAGCCTAATGTCAGGGAGGCGACCGATGCATAATAAGGCGTCGGATTATCAACTTTGACCACTGCGGTATCGCCGTTGCGCTCTAACGTGAAGGTTAATGCTTTACTCAGCGTGTCTCCCGGCGCAGCTATATTCTTAGGGCGATAAAATACTTTGTATTGCATACGTAGTGCCAATGTCACGAAAGACTCGTTATCGACTTGAGTGACGGTCTTTGGCGGAATTTCGTAGACATTGAGCCAAAATGCGGACTCTCTATCTGTCGGCAACTTACTGACGCCGGATAAAATGAGTCGCAGGCTGCGCTGCGCCTGAGGTTGTAGACGAAACAGCGGCGGAAGCACTAATACAGGAGAAATTGCTTTCTCCGGCGTTGCCATTAAATCGCCATCATCTACCCAGACCTGCACCGCCACTGGATAGCTATTGCTGTTAACCAATTGCAGTGACTCTTCGGTATGGCCTTCACTAAAGATCACGCGCGTTCTTTCCGCTATCACGCTGGCCACGGCGGGTGTGCTATGAGCCACTATTAGTAGCAAAAGTAAGCGGGTGATGCCGCTAGTCAGGCGTTTGAATGGCATATTATTGAACACGGATAACCACTTGCGCATGTGCATTCACCGCTCCTGGCGTAACAGTTTGCCCGCTGATCTTGCCTAACTCAGCCCGAAAGTTTTCAGTGTAGCTATTTCCGCCGGTTACACTGCCGGTGGTTTGCTGCGCGCCGTCGAAGATGCCATACCAGCCACCGCTATTACCGGTTAATGTCACGTTTTTTGATAGCAGATTAATTGGGTTATTGTTGCGATAAATACGGATACCGACACCGCTGGCCGTTCCGGATGCACCATAATTATCTGATATCAAATGGCTGATACCGCCACTGCCATTCATTAATCCCAATGATTGAGCTTTTGCTGCGTTTGCTGCGGGAACCAAAAAGCCCATCGCAACTGCGCCAGAAGTCACTCCAGATGTGATGCCAGTTTGGCATTGAAAATCCACGTGAAATTCCGCCGAACTGGTGTTGCCGCTATTCAGCTCTGCTACAGAAATTCTGGGTAATATCACCGTTGGTGTAAAATTGGTCACGGCGCAAATCGTCGTCCGGCGGAAGGTAACATAATTGTACAGGCCGATTGACGCAGGCCAGGTTGCATACCAGCCGGGCCAGTTTGATACCGCATCAGTGCCTTCAATCGGCCCATTGATACCCGGCCCTTTAAAGGCAATATAGGCGTTGGGCTGAGTGTAGGCATAGGTATAAGAAGCCGCGTTATTGGTACCACTTCGGGCATAATCAATGCGAAACAGTTCGGTATAGATATTGCTGAAGTTCTTCGCTTTAACCAGAATACGGCCGGTGCTGTCCTTATCAAGATCGGTCAGGCGACGGCCTTTCCATAATCTAGAGTAATACTCACCAGTTGATAAATTAGTAATACGGATAACAACGTTACGTACATAGGTGGCGAAGCCAGAGGGAACGTTGCCAGCAATGGTGCCGTCCTCATTTTTACCCGCATAATTATTATCACCGTTTGTGGCATACATTTCGAAGATCTGATCTACGTCGGCTGCATCACAGCGGAACAGCACTCGTTCGGGATCATAGCCAGTATTCAGGGCAAAAGTGGTAAAGTTTGATGTCGCCGCTGCTAATAATGTGCCATCCGGCTGGAAATTTGCATTGGTACTGAGGTCGATAATGCCTGGTAAACCCAGCGAGCCATTATTGTTATCCAGAGAACCCGCCCAGGAACCCGCCGTTCCATCACCGGTACCTAGCTGACTTTGCGCGGTAATTTTAGAGCAGGCTGACCAGGCAGAACCACTGCTTAGCCCGATCAGTATTATTAAACCAGCCAGAATACGCGGGCGGCGATAACAGGCAGTGGACGTTGGCCGTGAGACTTCGCAAGGTATTAACTGCTTTGTTGGTCTTAACATTATTTTTCTCATAATTGTTAACGGTGGCAACTGCCTGTTATATGAATAATATCTTGCTCGGTATCCTGATCATTGAAAGTATAAGGTAGCTCACATTGATCACCGCTGTTTTCGCCCCAGCGGACATGCAGCGAACCTTTTTTGTCTTTCACACGGACATAGATCTGGTTTCCCTGACCCACCATACCGACAATGTCATCTTGACTGTTATACACGTCGGCACCCAGCGGTAACCCTTCACCGTCGGCGGTTTGAGTCTGAATTAACATCGCATAGCCGGTCAGTGTCTCGAATTTAACTTTCACTGCAGCACCGGCGTAAGGAACCACGCGACCCTGATTTTCTTTCAGTTCGGTATTACGATTAATGCCTTTGGTATCTAAACCTATCGTATTGTAATTATAAGGCGTTAAGGCTGGCACCAGAGCGAAGCCGTTATTATCGATCCGGGCCCCCTGTGCGTTGCGAACGCTTGCCCCTTGGGCGCCATCCGCTTCAATTAAACCGAATGTTTCACCCAAATAAGGCCCAAATGTTACGCCTTTGCCGTGAATAACTGCGGCACCGCGCGCACCGGCACCATATTGGGTGTAATTATTGCCGCGCGAATAACTACCGTTGACGGTCGCATTAGGGAATTGTTGTTGCACATTGGCTCCCCAACTATTTGAGTTATTGCCGATTTTATTATCGTCATAGCCAGCATTAACCGAATAGTTAAAGGAATTCCGCTCACCGGCAGTGCCTGATAACGATGTCTGGTAGCTATTGCCGCTTTTCGGATTACGGTTGGCAGACATCGACAGATATTGGCTTTTGCTGCCGATATTTAGCGGAATTGACAGCGTTAATGTCGCGATGTTTTCGGTATTACCATAGCGTGTCGTCGTCGTATTATTACTATCTTCGGTTTCCCAACCATACAGCGTCGAGGTATAAACGCTACGCTGCCGGCTAATCGCCAGGTTATAACTGATATCCCTATAGTTATTTGAATAACCCAGCTGTAACTGTGTATCCCTCTGCGTATCATTATAATAATCGCTGGTTGAGGCAGAGGCATAAAGCTGGCCGAAACTCCCCAGATTCTGATTGATTGTGGTGGTAAATTGGCTGCGTTGTTTATAGGTTGATGAATCCCATATTCCGCCGTTCTTTTGCACGGAACGAACGCCAAATACATCGTTTAAATCGCGATAACCTTTGGTTGAATAGCGATATCCCGCCAACGAAAAGGTCGTTCCGGTTTCGCTGAATGTTTGGCTATACGTTGCCTGCATACGCCAGCCATTCTGGGTTTGGTCATTTTCGACCTTAGCGTGAGAGAAAGTGGTATTGAGGCCGAAAGCGCCGACTGAAGTGCCAATGACTCCTCCGGCCAGCAGCGCGGTGTAGTCTTTCGCTAATCGTAAACCGGAGTTACCCGTTAGCTGATTGGTCAGGCCGCGTTCATAGGTAAAATCAGTGAAATAGTTATCAATGTTGGTAAAGTCGCGTGATGCCCCGGCAACGGCGCTATAACGGCTCACGCCAGGGCGCATTGAATCAGGTACGGCGCTGAATGGCACAGTAAATGTTGAACGGCTACCGTTCGCTTCTATGATCTCAACGTTGAGATCACCCTGGCTGGTGGTGCTATATAAGTCATTAATAACAAACGGGCCGGGGGCGACGTTGGTTTCATAAATTTCACGGCCATTCTGGCGAATAATGACTCGCGCATTGGTACTGGCAACTCCACGGACTTCTGGAGCAAAGCCGCGCATTGATTCCGGCCACATACGTTGATCGGTGGCTATTTTTGCTCCACGAAATGACAGGGTGCCAAATAACGTACTGTCGGTGAAAGTTTCGCCCAGCGTTAATTGGCTATCTAATTGGGGAATAGGGCGTTGTAAATAAGTACGAATATTATTCCATTGGCTATCGCTACCGTTGCTGTTATTGGAATAGCGCAGGTTGGATTGCTGGCGTATTTGCCATAATCCTAAATTAAGCCCGCTTTTTAATCCCATAAAAGCATAATCAGAGGTGCTATTTTGCTGTTGGGATTTTGTCTCACTGCGATAAAAGTTGGAGCTGTAATTAACGAATAAGAGATTTTCACCTTCTTCCCATTCGCTCCGCTCTATATATCCCCGAGGCCGTTTTTTTAATAAGGCTTGTGGAATTGATAGCTCTAATCGCAGTTTTGCCTGATCAAAGTGAAAAGACGCGCCTTTGACCCGCTCGGCCAGTGGAACACATTGTTCTATCAGCGGAATCGCAGAATCTGAAGGGCGTGACTCTATTTCAGGTGTGTTGGGTTGTCGGGATAGGGAATCGCCTTTAGCCGTGAGTTCAACGCCAGCGGCTGTTAAGAATTCATCATTCAGGCAAGGGTAGGCCTCTGACGAATCAGCATTTTTAATAAATTTAACAGTGGTACGTTTAAATAGCCTGTTATTAATCAGAACATCTACGGCATCGTAATTTCCGGCGGTTACGGCATTCTCTTTATTCAGTTGATTCAAACCTGAGGCGAATTTTGTTCCTAGAAAAAGAGATTCATCAAATTCGAGGTCTTGCGGTTCTTCCTGAGCTAAAGGCGCATCAACATATAAGATTAAAGTAATACACAAAGTTAATGCTTTTTTACGGCCGGAGAACTTCTTTTTTAGACTGACACGTACAAACCCCATAAATATTCCTTCGCCGGAAAGATGCTACTGAATTTTATAACTGCCGGTATCTTGCCCACCGAAATCATTCACGAGTAGGAACTTTACGGTAGCATTTGAGGGGGCCGATGAATTCGGAATAACCCACTCAGCTTGAGACATAGGCGCAATCATTTCTGATTTCATATTAAGTTTTTTACCACTTCCAACGACTTCCGCGCTGGCAATAGTGGCATAGAAACCAGTGGGGTTCTTTCCTGTGACAACGACATCCTTGCCTCGTTGGTGAAGGCTAAAAGTGAGTGCGCTGGGTACCTGATCTACGCGGCCTGCAATATTTTCTGGCCGATAAAATACTTTAATGCGATTACGCATCAGCACTAACATTTTGTTATTTTTTTCTGCTTTATTGACGGGGGGCACCTGTAAAAAATTCAGGTAGAACACTGACTCTCTGTCCGTCGGCAGACCACTGCCGGTATATTTCAAGCGCAATGTTTGTCCTGCATTAGCTTCAATGCGAAAGAACGGTGGGGTAACGATAAAAGGAGCCTTGCCTGTGTCTGGTGTTGACTGGGCATCGCCGCTGTCTAGCCAAACCTGAATGGCATTAGGAAAGCTATCATTATTGGTTAATTGTACGCTGTGCTCTTTTTCCCCTGCGGAATAAATAATCCGGCTACCGTTCATGACTACACTAGCCTGAGCGAAAGACATGCCTATGAAAAGTAAAAGAGTGATAAACAGGTAACGGTAACCAAGTATATTAATTGCCATGAGGATATCCTCTAAATGCGGGCGAAATAACTATATCCCTGGTTGCCGAGTGTGGTCAGAGATATGCTGCATACATTCACCCGAGCAACTTATTACTAAGTTCCTCGGGTGATTTTACTTACTTGCAGCGTACCTGCCGCACCAGTTAATTAAAGTATATCCTATACGGTCACGCTTATTTTTTTACAGGTAAGAAACCGCATATTGGACAGAGGCAATGACTGAACCTGGGGTGGTTTTCCCTGTTGCATAGTATTGAACGGCAAAATCATGTTCTGCTGATGTATCACCCGCTTTTAACACGATACCATCTTGTGCTACACCGCTATTCAGATCGATACCGGTTGTTGTGGTTGAGTCTTTCAGTAATTGAAGTTCAACGTTGGTTGCGGTGCCTGTATTTTTTAGGTTACCGGCGGTAGTAACCTGGCTACCTACAAACACAGTTTTGATGTCAATATCATCAACCCCTGGAGCACAGCCGGCAACACCCAGAGTAAAGGTTGTCTTACCTGCTGTTTTACCAGAAGCATCTAAATCTGTACTTGATACCGTTGGCAGCAAAACCATTGGGTTTGCGTCAAGCCCGTTGACTGTCACTGAACAGGTTTGCGCTGTGACTTCCCCTTGGAATGTAATTGTATTATTGCTCGCCGCCATTGCTACGGTTGTGGATGCAGAGAATAACGCGATAGCCAAAGTAATCTTATTCATTTAAAACTCCAATACAATAATTAAATGTGCGGTTAGCATTCATTCGTATTTAGATAGGAATGAGTGTTTAACTTTATATATGTGAAGTGGGCTAGTGACTATGTTCGCGAATGTTATTCGGTTATACTCGTCAGGTTTCCACGTGCCTTTTATTAAAAGTAATTTGGCAGTCATTATTTATCTGCGTCTATTACTTGATGAGAGAATGATATAGAAAATATATCTGGCTGGACATAGGATAAGCGAACCAATTTATGTGGGAAAATTCCTACAGATTTTTATGGCTGAGGTTTTTCTGACAATTTGTTGTATTGCTGGTGCTTTTTTATTTTGTATGATAATAAACGCATGTCACCCTTATTGTATTTATTGTGAAGTATAGGCTTATGTTTTTTATACATTCAATCTCTGCTTTTATAATGTAATTAGTACTGTTTTTCATTGGGTTATAAATTTGATTGAGAAATAAATGATAAGCATCCTGTATTAGTTATATTAATTTTTTATTGACGTAAAAGATCTTGAAAGAGAGTTATTATCAATATCTAAGTAACGAATAAATTTAACCTGCCAGCATAAATTTTTCCTATTTGAGTCATTCCGCTACTCTCCCTCAATATGTTCATTAGCCCGATAGTCTTTTTATCGAGTGCAGTTCATTTTGGAGTCAGACAGCATCGGCGATGGTTTATCTGCGATTCTTTTTATTAGACTATGCCGTGGGGAAGTGGTTAAGAGAATAAGCAGTGAAACGATACCCAGATGTAATAAAGGTTTTGCACGACATCTGAGTTTGCGAGACATTTCGTTTCAGCGGCTTTGAACGTCGCTTGCGACGGCCCCGCAGGGGTGAGAGCCTTTGGCTCGAATAATCGAACGTGTTCGATGAAGAGTCCAGATGCCAGAAAGCAAAAAACCAGCCGTAGGCTGGTTTCTCTAAATATGGTGCCCGGACTCGGACAACGCCGCTAGGCGGCTTTGAACGTCGCTTGCGACGGCCCCGAAGGGGTGAGAGCCTTTGGCTCGAATAATCGAACGTGTTCGATGAAGAGTCCAGATGCCAGAAAGCAAAAAACCAGCCGTAGGCTGGTTTCTCTAAATATGGTGCCCGGACTCGGAATCGAACCAAGGACACGGGGATTTTCAATCCCCTGCTCTACCGACTGAGCTATCCGGGCAACGGGGCGCATTAAACCGTATTGGCACTAAATCGTCAATGAGTTTCTGTCATAAAGTCGATCGTTTGCTGCCTTTTCGGTCAGGTAAGGTGAAATACAGCCCGATGAGGAGGAGGGAATCAGTGACAGTGTGGTTTAGCGCCTGCGAACCATAACCCCTTAATTTCTAGTTGATTGCATAACAATGGATTAAATATTCACAATTAGTGAATATTTACCACTTGAGTCACACTAATAAAAATGCAATTATTGCGCGAAACTCATATCCTATTACGCTAAATCAGGCTAAAGAGGGGCGTCCATGACAAGTGTTGTATCTTTTTTTTTGACGCAAAATCTCCCCCGTCAGCCAATGATTTATTCCTATCACTATTTCTTGCCCTTCTATGATTCCTCTGCTGTTTCTCCTATGCGGTAAGGCTACCTCTGCTCACTGTTAGGCATGATTAAAACTAGAGTTCATTCTCTGATTTTACTGATGTCTATTGGTTACAGCTGAAATGAGATAGATCATGCTCCGCTCGTGTTTTTCTCCACATCGGTTCATCAGTCATTCAGCTAATTCAATAGCAACTTACGGAATATTATTAGGTGTATTTATCTCATAAGATTTCATCTTTGTGCCTGGGTGGCACGACTCATCCCTGACAGTTTGAGACTCGGTAACATGACACAGTTGAAAATAGCAGCAAGCGCAAATTTGGTTTCCTATCTGGCTACCCCACGCGAGGTAGTATGTCTTTATGAAACTGACTTTACCGACGTCGCGGTGATTCTGGTTTCTCTGGAAGACGTCAATAGCGGTATTCTGGCGGAATTGCATAATCAGGGCTTCGGGATACCCACTTTTATTGCTGCGCAAGGCGATCAACAAGTGTCCGTTGATTACCTGCCACTGATTAAAGGTGTAATGGCTTTGGGCGAAAATAATAAAGCTTTTTATCTCGCTCAACTTGAAGCCTCTGCTGCTGAATATGAAAAAAACCTGTTACCGCCGTTTTTCTCAACGCTGAAAAAATACGTCGAAATGAAAAACTCGACTTTTGCCTGCCCCGGTCATCAGGGGGGGGAGTTTTTCCGTAAACATCCGGCCGGTCGGCAATTTTACGAATTTTACGGTGAAACGCTTTTCCGCTCTGATATGTGCAATGCTGATGTCAAATTGGGCGATTTGTTGATCCATGAAGGCGCGGCCAAAGATGCGCAGAAGCACGCGGCAAAAGTGTTTAACGCTAACAAAACCTATTTTGTGCTAAACGGAACATCTGCAGCTAATAAAGTGGTGGCTAATGCACTATTAACTCGCGGAGATTTGGTGCTGTTCGATCGTAATAATCATAAATCAAACCATCACGGTGCGTTGATTCAGGCCGGAGCCACGCCAATATATTTAGAAACCGCTCGTAATCCTTTTGGTTTTATTGGCGGAATTGATGCACATTGCTTCAATGAACGTTATTTACGTCAGCAGTTGCGGGAAGTCGCTCCTGAGCGTGCCGATGAAGCTCGGCCATTTCGATTAGCAATCATTCAATTAGGAACCTACGACGGTACGATCTATAACGCTCGTCAGGTTGTGGACAGCATTGGTCATCTGTGTGATTACATTTTGTTTGATTCGGCGTGGGTAGGATATGAGCAGTTTATTCCGATGCTGAAAGATTGCTCTCCGCTGTTGCTGGAATTAAATGAAGATGACCCAGGGATTATTGTGACCCAGTCAGTCCATAAACAGCAGGCTGGTTTCTCCCAAACCTCACAGGTGCACAAAAAAGATAATCACATTAAAGGGCAGAAACGACACTGTAATCATAAACGGTTTAATAACGCTTTTATGCTGCATGCTTCTACCAGCCCATTTTATCCGCTGTTTGCCGCGTTGGATGTTAATGCCAAAATTCATTCTGGTGCCAGTGGTCGCAATATGTGGATGGATTGTGTCAGATTGGGTATCGAGGCGCGAAAATTAATATTGGAACGTTGCTCATTGCTAAAACCCTTTATCCCGCTACAGATAAATGGCAAGAACTGGCAGGACTATGCCACTGAGACAATTGCGAATGATGCCCGTTTCTTTGATTTTGTACCTAGAGAGAAATGGCACGGCTTTGATGGTTATACCGACGATCAATATCTGGTCGATCCCTGCAAATTATTACTGACGACGCCTGGTATTGATGTGGCCAGCGGCCAATATAGCGAGTTTGGTATTCCCGCGACTATTTTGGCTCACTTCCTGCGGGAAAATGGCATTGTGCCAGAGAAGTGCGATCTTAATTCAATTTTGTTCTTGCTCACGCCGGCTGAAAATAGCGCTAAAATGGCTCATCTGGTAGAAATGTTGGCGCAGTTTGAGCGACACGTTGGGCAAGATTCATTGCTGTGTGACGTATTGCCGACGGTATATCGGAAGAATGAGCAGCGTTATCGCGGATATACTCTGCGCCGTTTATGTCAGGAAATGCACAATTTATACGTGAGTCATGACGTAAAACAGCTGCAAAAAGAGATGTTCCGCAAAGCCAGCTTGCCGCAGGTAGTCATGAATTCGCAGGATGCCAATATTCAGTTTATCCGAGATAATATTGAGCTAATTCCGATAGCGGAAGCTGAAGGGCGAATCGCCGCAGAAGGCGCTTTGCCTTATCCTCCGGGCGTACTTTGCGTCGTTCCCGGTGAAGTATGGGGTGGTGCCGCTCAGCGCTATTTCCTCGCACTGGAAGAGGGAATTAACCTATTACCGGGATTCTCACCGGAATTACAGGGCGTATATATCGAAAAGGGTGACGTTGAGTGGCGACGTATTTTGGGGTACGTCATCGCAGACTGATTTTTTTCTGATACCACCGGGTTAGCCGGTGGTATCTGGAGATGCATATTATTGGCTGAAATAGCGACCTAACAGAACCAGACCAGATAACAGTAACAGGATATTTATTAGTTTTATTAGCTGCTCGCGGTTGATACCTAAACTGATCCTATTAGCGAGGGTTAAGCCTGCCAGCATACCTGGGGCTAACAGCAACACCATCAATAAGATCGATAAATCCATATAAACACCGGCCAGCGTAAATAAAATAACGCGGGTGAAGGTGCTCAAACCTATCAATGTTGTTTGGGTGATGCGCAGGTTATCTTTGCTTTCTATTCGACCAGATAAATAAATGGCATAGATAAACCCGCCGCTGCCAAATAGCGCACTAAACACGCCGCCGACTAAGCCAAAAGGCACGGCTGCCGCCGTTTTGAATTTCCCCAGAGGTTTACGTCGACTCAAAGAATAGAGCGCGTAAAGAATGACAAATATCCCTAAGGCTAATAAAAGAATGTCCGGACGGGTTTTGAGTAAAATTGTAGCGCCAATTAAGCTGCCGATAATCATCATGGGTATCAGTCGCTTAAGCTCACCAAGATCGGCATTCCTACTGTGTCTGGCGACGTTAGTAACGGCAGCGAACATATCTACTATTGCCAATAGAGGGACAATTTTTGCGACTGGGATAAAAAGTGCTAAAACCGGGCTAGCAATAAGTGCGGAGCCGAACCCGGTCAGGCCAAAGATAATGTAGGCGACAACCATGGTGGCAAATATGGCTGCTAATTCGAATAGCGTAAATCCAAGATCCATTTGTTCAGTCTGAGTAATAAGAAGGGAGGAGCTTTTACTATAGGCTGCCGTGGTTTATTTCCCATTGTTCTTGCGTGCACTGTGATAATGAACACAATTTCTGTCTGGCAAAGAGTGGTATTGGTGCTTTCTGAGAATAAAAAAAATGGCACAGAAAACTGTGCCATTTTTACCGGTTATTTAGGAATAAAGCTAAATTAATATCGGCGATAGCTCTTCTGAGCGCTGTTTACTTTTACCAGATAACGGCGAGATTCCGCTGCCGGGTGTTTGGTGGTTAGCGTTTGGAATACATCACCCGGTGCCATGCTGTTGATAATGGAGAACGCCCGATTCTTATCGCTATGGAATACGCGTAATACGCTACCTGCGCCACCGTTATAGGCGGTAATTACCGCATAACGACGGGCGGTGGCATTCTGGATGCCGCCGAGATAGCTATTTTGCAGAATAGACAGATAAGCCGTACCTGCATCGATGTTGTTTTCAGGATCGAATAAATAGCTACGGCTTGGCTGCCCGCTTTTCCCTTTCAATCTGAATACGTCTTTACCGGCGGTGTGCTGTACTACCTGCATCAGACCCAGAGCATCAGAACCGCTGACCGCATAAGGGTTGAAGCTAGATTCCGTTTGCATAATCGCCAATATAAGCGATTCTTCCACGCCATATTTTTCCGCCGAACGTCGAACCAGCGGCAGATATTTGTGGGCTCGTTTGTCTAAGTGGTTTGGCACTAGTTGCAGCGTAACCGACCAGATGACATGCAGACCGGAAGTCCGTTTTTTCATTCTGGTTTGTAACAGGTAATCTGCAAAATGCGCGGCCCGCCATTCCCAACGAATTGGCTGACCATTGTTATCCAACACCTGACCGTAAAGGAACGGCTCTTTACTGATCTGGATGTCGTTAACATCGGAATAAAGGTCGATCGAACCGGGATCATCACCCATTAATAAAGTCGTGATAATCGCCTGACGCAGGTGAGCGGCAGGATCGGTTGTTGCGATGGTTTCTACCGTAATGGTACCGGCATCAAAGTTGATGTGGCTACGGGTTTGGTATTGATCGGTATATTTTACGTAGTCTTTCGGACCGGCGATCAAAACTTCACTCAAACCCCAAATGTTTTCGATATTGTGGGCAAATTGGCCCATTAAGATTTCGAACCCATTGGTGTCTTTGATAAAGGCTTCATTATTGGCCTGATCTTTATTGCCCGAGCAGGAAACTAATAATGGGGCAATCACTAGCAAAGCTAAAATTTTCTTCATCTTACAAGCCATATCGTGATGAGGAATAACATCAGGGCCATGACTGGCCCTTTGGCGTTACTTACTCGGCGGGGTATACCCTTCGATGTGAACATCCTGCCCTTCGAACAGGAAGTTAATCATTTCCTGTTCCAGTAATTTGCGGTCTTCCACATTCATCATGCTGAGTTTTTTCTCATTAATCAGCATGGTTTGTTTAGTGATCCACTGTGACCAGGCTTCTTTTGAGATTTCGTTATAAATGCGTTTGCCAACTTCACCCGGATAGAGCTGGAAATCCTGCCCTTCAGCATCCTTTTGTAAAAATGTGCAAAAAATCGTTCTGCTCATGCTAAATCCTCATTTGTGGCACTATCGCCAAATAAAGCTGCTTGGGTAGGAGGCTGCTTGGCCAACTGCTGCAACAGGCGCTCAACGGGCGCAGCAAGCCCTACCGACGGTGGCTGTGCTAAGTTATACCAGAGACCCGCTCCTTCATCCATGCATCCACTCAGGGTTACCGCATTCATCCATATCGGCACGATATCCAAATGGAAGTGGCTAAAGGTGTGACGAAAAGCGGTTAGCTGCTGCAAACCTTGCTCTGGTAGCCCTTTTTGCTGCAACCAGTGACTGAGATCTTCTCTTTCACTAAACTGCGGGAAGCAGAATAATCCGCCCCACAGCCCAACGGGAGGGCGCTGCTCGAGCCAAACCTGCGTATGATTTTGAATCAATAAGAAATACGCGGTTTTTTCCGGTATGGTTTGTTTCGGTTTTTTCCCCGGATATTGTGGCCAGCTATGGTTGGCGTATGCAATACAGCCAGCGTTTAGCGGACAAAGTTCGCACTTCGGCTTGGAACGAGTACAAACCATCGCTCCAAGGTCCATCATCGCCTGGTTAAACTGGCCCACGCCCTTAGCTGGCGTGACGTCTTCGCTGATTTGCCATAGCCGTTTTTCCACGTCTTTTTTCCCCGGCCAGCCATCTACCGCATAGCAGCGAGCCAGAACCCGTTTCACGTTACCGTCGAGGATCGGGAAATGCTGCCCCAGCGCCAGCGACAAAATAGCGCCTGCGGTAGAGCGGCCAATTCCGGGCAAATCGGCAATTTCTTCAAAAGTGGTAGGGAATTCACCCTGATGTTTGGCCACAATGGTCTGCGCCGCCTTGTGAAGATTACGAGCGCGAGCGTAGTAACCCAAACCTGTCCACAGGTGCAATACTTCATCCAATGGCGCAGCAGCCAGCGCCCGCACATCGGGGAAACGCGTCATAAAGCGTTGGAAGTAAGGAATGACGGTGGCAACCTGAGTTTGTTGCAACATCACTTCCGATAGCCATACTTGGTAAGGTGTCTTGTCCCGTTGCCACGGTAGGGTTTTGCGACCGTAGCTTTGGTACCAGTCAAGCACCACTTGCGCGAACTGTTGCGCTTGCATCATAGGTAAGTATCGATATCCGGCAGAGAAATAATTTAGGGCTGGGATTGCAGCATAGAGTCTGAAGGCTGTAAACCGGAACTTTCCGAGGGGTTGGCGAAGTTTCGTCGGTAATAATGAATCATTTCGTGGTTAAATTTGTACTTCTCGCGTTCATAGTTGATAAACTAGCGTATCTTTGCATAATGCGCGTTCTTATTTTGCGCAACTCAACAGACAGAAAGCACCATGATAAATGACGTCATATCTCCGGAGTTTGATGAAAACGGTCGCGCACTGCGCCGTATTCGTAGTTTTGTCCGCCGGCAAGGGCGCTTAACCAAGGGCCAACAGTTTGCGCTGGATAACTACTGGCCGGTGATGGGCGTAGAATATCAAACGACCCCGGTTGAGCTGAGCACGCTGTTTGGCCGTGAAGCGCCGACAGTATTGGAAATTGGTTTCGGTATGGGTACCTCTTTGGTCACCATGGCAGCCAATAATCCGCAGCAGAACTTTTTAGGTATCGAAGTTCACTCGCCGGGCGTTGGCGCCTGTTTGGGCAGCGCTCATGAAGCGGAACTGAACAATTTGCGCGTGATGTGTCACGATGCGGTTGAAGTACTGGAAAACATGATCCCGGAAGGTTCGCTGGATATGGTTCAGCTATTCTTCCCCGACCCATGGCATAAGGCGCGCCACAATAAGCGTCGTATTGTCCAGACTCCGTTTGTGGAACTGGTAAAAAGTAAATTAAAAGTCGGCGGCGTATTCCATATGGCCACCGATTGGCAACCTTATGCGGAACATATGTTGGAAGTGATGTCGGCCGTCTCCGGATACCGTAATCTTTCCGAAACCAATGACTATGTTCCTCGTCCGGATTCACGTCCGTTGACGAAATTTGAATTACGTGGCCAGCGTCTGGGACATGGCGTTTGGGATCTGATGTTTGAGAGGAAAGAATAATGGCTAACAATCGCAGTCGTCGTTTACGCAAGAAAATGCACATCGATGAGTTTCAGGAATTAGGTTTCTCCGTTCAGTGGACCTTCCCTGAAGGCACTGGCGTTGATGTGATCGATTCCACCGTAGACGCATTTATCGACGAAGTTATTGAACCAAACGGTTTGGCTTTCGACGGTAGTGGCTACATGCAGTGGGAAGGCCTAATCTGCCTGCAGGAAATCGGTCATTGCACCGATGAGCACCGTGCATTGGTCAGCAAATGGCTGGAAGCTCGTAAAATGAAAAACGTAGAAACCAGCGAGCTGTTTGATATCTGGTGGGATTGATCCTAACGATCTGACCACTGTTTGATAATAAGGGCGCCGCTATAGGCGCCTTTATTTTTATTGGGGAAAGTACTGGAGTATTTCCGTGGTAAAGACGTTATCGAATACGCTGTTGGAAGATATCCTCGATCAGGTTAGACCGATGATTGGGCAAGGGAAAGTCGCTAACTATATTCCAGCCCTGGCGGAAGTTTCCGCAGATAAGCTGGGTATTGCGGTTTGCGGCGTCGATGGTCAGATTTTTCAGGCGGGTGATGCGGAAGAGCGTTTCTCAATCCAGTCGATTTCTAAAGTGCTCAGCCTGACTCTGGCTTTAGGGCGCTACGGCGAGGATGAAGTGTGGCGGCGAGTGGGAAAAGAGCCATCGGGCCAGCCGTTTAACTCATTGGTACAGCTGGAGTTGGAGCAAGGGAAGCCACGTAATCCCTTTATTAATCCGGGGGCGCTGGTGATTTGCGACATGCTTCAAAGTCGCCTGAGTGCGCCTAAGCAGCGGATGCTGGAAGTGGTGCGCCAGTTGGTCGATGATGTCTCTATCGGCTATGACAGCCGGGTGGCACGTTCTGAATTTGAACATTCGGATCGCAATGCGGCCATCGCTTATCTGATGAAATCTTTTGGCAATTTTGACAACGATGTTTTGACCGTGCTGCAAACTTACTTCCATTATTGCGCCATGCGTATGAGCTGCATCGAGCTGGCTCGCTGTTTTGTTTATCTGGCAAATCAGGGGCGGCCAATCAATCATGCCGAACAGATTATTTCACCGATTCAAGCCAGACAAATCAATGCGTTAATGATAACCAGCGGTATGTATGACGGTGCCGGCGAGTTTGCATTCCGCGTGGGTATGCCGGGGAAATCCGGTGTCGGCGGCGGAATTATTGCCGTGGTGCCTGATGAGATGTGCATTGCGGTATGGTCACCGGAACTGGATGTCTCAGGGAACTCATTGGCCGGAACCGCTGCCTTAGAGTTACTTGCCCAGCGGATTGGTCGCTCAATCTTTTAGGATCAGTCCACTACTGGCGGCGATAAAACTCAGGCAGTGTCATAATTAGCGGTAGATAAACGGTTTCTCAGGAGAATCTATGTTACGAAAAGCAGGACTGGCGCTTTTGTTATTGGCTGCGGGACAGGTTCACGCAGAATATCAGTGCAACGTAAAACCTCAGGATGATGTGATTATCAGTCCGCAGAGCGTACAGGTTGTGGGAGCCAGCGGAAATCTGCAAATCTCACCGGATGGTGATGTGATTCGCAACGGCAAAACATTGACTCTCACAGAGGCTCAGCGGCAGAAAGCGTTCAGCTATCAGAGCGCATTGCGTAAAGATTTGCCGTGGATTGATAAAGGCGCGCAACAGCATCTGGAAAAAGCCCGGGTTTCTTTGGATAACGTCATTGTGCAACAGTTGGGGAGCAGCAGTAATGTGCGTAACCGGCTGACGACGTTGAACGATCAGCTGAAACAGCAAATGAGCCGCATCATTGAGAAACGCAGCGACGGTCTGACTTTCCACCATCAGGCCATTGCCCAAGTAGAGAAGGACGGTCGCGCCATCGTGCAACAGAGTCTGGGGGGCGTTTTGCAGGATAGCCTGAATGAAATGGGCGTTAAGCAGGCGACGAGCGGTTCTTCCAATAATCCATTGCAGGCGATAATGGGCAATCTGGGGGGGTTGCAGCAAGCGATTCAGACTGAATGGAACAATCAGGAACAAGATTTCCAGAACTTCGGCCATGAAGTTTGCGGTCGGGTGACCACGCTAGAGCAACAGCGTATTGAGCTGCTCAAAGCCTTAAATTGAGTTCCATCCGATAAAATAAAAAACGGGCGAATGCCCGTTTTTTTACGATGCGCTCTGACAACTATAAAAACAGTTCCAGCAATGAATTCAGGAATAGCTTTCCTTTTTCGGTAATCTGCCAGTGTTCATCGGTTTCCAGCATATAGCCTTTGGCGATAGCCTGATCCAGCTGCGAGCGAATGGTGCTTTCTTCCAGACCGGTAAAATTATAGAAATCACCGCGCGGCGCGGCTTCCAATAGACGGAAACGGTTCATGAAGAATTCAAACGGCCGGTCGGCTATTTCAACCTCATGTTGCCTGTCCATATATTTGCCTTGCATGAAACCGCGTGGATGCTTGGTTTTCACCGTGCGAAGAATGCGACCATCGCTAAAAGTCACTTTTCCGTGAGCGCCGCAGCCAATGCCCAGATAGTCGCCAAAGCGCCAATAATTAAGGTTGTGCTGGCACTGGTAACCGGGCTTTGCGTAGGCCGAGGTTTCATACTGCTGATAACCCGCAGCGCTAAGCAACTGGTGACCTTGCTCGAAAATATCCCACAGCGCATCATCATCCGGCAACTTGGGCGGACGCGAGCTGAAACCGGTATTGGGTTCGATAGTTAGCTGGTACCAGGATAAATGAGGGGGGTTTAGTGCGATGGCCTGACGTAAATCGTCCAGCGCCTCTTCCAGCATTTGATCCGGCAATCCATGCATCAAATCCAGATTAAAGCTACGTAAACCCAAAGAGGTTGCCAGCGCCGCAGCGCGTTTAGCCTCTTCTGGGCCGTGTATCCGCCCCAGACGCACTAATTTCTGCTCGTTAAAGCTCTGCACGCCGATAGAGATGCGATTGACACCGGCCCGCTGGTAGCCGCTGAAGCGATCGGCCTCAACGGTGCCGGGATTGGCTTCCATGGTGATTTCGGCATCTGCTGCAACCGGCAGGCGTGCTCTAACGCCGTCCAGCAGACTTTGCATCGCTTCTGCACTCAGTAAACTGGGCGTACCGCCGCCGATAAAAATGGTGCCGATTTCTCGTCCGCTGGTCAGCGGCAGATCGGCGTCCAAATCGGCCAGCAAGTGATCGACATATTCCTGATGAGGAACATCTCCTTTCAACGCATGGGAGTTAAAATCGCAATAAGGACATTTCTGTACGCACCACGGAATATGGATATAAAGACTAAGCGGTGGCAACTTAAGCATTTCGCAGGGCATCCAGCATTAATTTCAAGGCCTTACCGCGATGCGATACTGCCTGTTTTTCTTCGCGGCTCAGTTCTGCGGCTGTTTTGCCTAATTCCGGTACGTAAAAAATAGGATCGTAGCCAAAGCCACCTGCGCCGGATGCTGCCCGTGCAATCACGCCAGGCCAACTGCCGTGGAACACCAGAGGCGTAGGATCTTCGGCGTGACGCATATACACCAGAACACAATGGAACTGCGCACCGCGTTGTCCTTCAGGCACATTCTGTAGGCTTACCAACAGTTTCTCCAGGTTTTCCCTATCGCTGGCATCAACACCAGCATAGCGCGCCGAATAAATGCCCGGAGCGCCGCTCAGCGCATCGACGGCCAGACCAGAATCATCGGCAATGGCGGGCAATCCTGTGACCTGTGCCGCATGACGAGCTTTCAGAATGGCATTTTCGATAAAGGTTAAACCGGTTTCTTCCGCAGACTCAACGCCCATCTCGGTTTGCGCAACCACGTCCAGACCGAAATCCGCCAGCAGGCTGGCTAACTCACGTACTTTACCGGCGTTACCGGTAGCTAAAACGACTTTTTGCATGGTAAATCCTGATTGATTGTTACGCCGGTAACCTGCTTTCCATCGTGAGATAAACCTGATGGTTTTGTGCCATTGATTGAATTTATTTCGTGCCATTCAAAATGGAGCAGCGGAGTTATCCGACTATTCGAGCAGTGCTGCAACCTGAGGTGGAATCTGCTGCGGATGAATAATTTTGATCTGTTTATGCCGCCCCAGCTCACCTTTTTCGATGATGACGTGGCTTTTGGCCACTCGAAACTGTTTGGCTATAAATTTGATCAAATGGGCGTTGGCCTGCCCATCAACCGGCGGGGCGGTAATGGCGACTTTTAACTCATCGCCATGTAAACCGATAATCTGATCGCGGCTGGCTTTCGGCTGAATATATAGCCTGATCGCCAGCCCGTCCAGCAGGGGAGTGACTGCACTCACAGTACGAACCAGAGCTCGCCTAACAGATCCATACCTAAATAATTGATCAGATACAGGATCAGGATAACTACCATGCCGGAAAAATCGATCCCGCCCATTGCTGGCAGAATACGGCGGATCGGTGCCATCAGCGGCTCGGTCAGTTGATATAGCAGATAGTCCATCGGGCTTCGGCCCTGGCTAACCCAACTCATCAATGCACGGATAATCATCACCCAGAAGATCAGATAACCGGCGGCCTTAACCAGTGAAATTACGCCAAACAGCAGGTTATAAGGGCTGAGGGACATGCCGCCGCCCTGAATCAGCAGTAATAGCGGGTATTTGATGGTCATCAACAGGAAGGCCAACAGCAGAGAAGCGCTATCTATCGGGCCTAATGACGGAATAATTCGTCGCAGCGGGCCAACGATCGGCTGAGTGATTTTCACCACGAACTGCGAAAACGGGTTGTAAAAGTCACTGTGTACCATTTGCATCCAGATGCGTAATAGCAGCACCATGACGTAAAGGTCAATGACGGTTTTAGCCAAAAAAGTCAGCGTTAGCATGGTTGCCTTTAGTCCTTAATCATATTCAAGTGTCTGTAAAGTACCTCTATCTTAATGATAAAGGCTTAGGGGGAGCGTATTGTTTTGTAAATCAGTCTTATCAGCCATTGGATGGATTAAAACAGTTTCTCCATCTCCTGGGCGCGGCTGATTGCGGCCTGCATGGCATGGGAAACAATATCCGACAAATGTTGCTCATTAAATACGCGCAGCGCTTCCGCCGTGGTGCCACCTTTCGAAGTGACCTGCTCGCGCAAAGTCGATAGCGGTAGCTGCGGGTTGGCCTCGACTAGCGCTGTAGCGCCAGAAGCCGCTTGCTGTACCAGCAGGCGTGCGGTTTCGCTATCAAACCCTAAACGTTCCGCTTCTTGCTGCATTGCTTCCATAAACAAGAAGAAATAGGCTGGCGCACTGCCTGCGGCGGCAATAACCTGATTAATGCCGCTTTCATCGTTGACCCAACACACTTTACCGACTGAACCCATTAATTGAGAGGTAAAATCGCGATCGGCCTGGTTAACCTGCTCCGGCGCATAAAGCCCGCTCATGCCTTTTCCTACCAGAGAGGGCGTATTAGGCATAATTCGCACCAGATTCAGCTTGTCTCCCAGCAAAGCGTAAAAACGCGAAACGCTGATGCCGGCCGCGATGGATAATACCAGTTTCTTACCGAAATCTACCTGCTCACTCAATGGCTTGCAGACATCGGCCATCATTTGCGGTTTCACCGAAAGTACCACTACTTCGGCTTCACGAGTCTGAGCCACGTTATCACTGCTACTGATTACGCCAAATTCCTGCGCCAGAGCATCACGATGGGTGGCTGAAGGAGCGCAGACGCTGATTAATTTAGCCGGATACCCGCCTGCAACCAGACCCGCGATAATTGCGCGCGCCATATTGCCCGCGCCGATAAATGTAATTTTGCGATGTTGCATAAATATCCTCGATTAAGCCTGCGCTGGCGCGGTGGAACCATAGTCGCGAGCGCCAAAAATGGCAGTGCCGATGCGCACCAAGTTGCTACCAGCGCTGATGGCGGCAGCCATATCGTCGGTCATACCCATAGAAAGCGTATCTATTTCAGGGTAGCGCTGTTTTAAGGTTAAGAAAGCCTGATTCATCTGCTGAAAAACGGCAAGCTGACGTTCAAAATCGCTTTCTGGCGCTGGAATTGCCATCAAACCCCGTAATTTCAAGTTTGGTAAACCATAAATACTGGCGGCCAACTCAGGGAGTTCGGCGAGCTGAATGCCGGATTTGCTTTGCTCATCGCTGATATTGACCTGAATCAGAACATTCAGTGCAGGCATGTCCGCCGGGCGTTGTTCACTCAGGCGCTTGGCAATTTTGAGCCTGTCAACGGTATGGCACCAGGCAAAATTTTCCGCTACCAGACGGCTTTTATTGGATTGCAGCGGGCCAATAAAGTGCCATTCCAACTCGGGATTCCCGGCGAAATAGTGGATTTTATCCACCCCTTCCTGAACGTAGTTTTCACCAAAGGCGTGTTGCCCGGCGGCAATGGCTTCTTCGATCGCGGCCACAGGTTTGGTTTTACTGACTGCAAGCAGCGTAATTTCTTCTGGGGAGCGTTCGCAATTCCTTGCAGCAGCGGCGATCCGGTTCCTGACATCCTGTAGGTTCTGTTGGATAGTGCTCATATGACCCCGGGAGTTTGATATGGATTTCAATGAATGGGTGGCGGCTAGTGTAAAGCATAATGCCTCCGATCTGCACCTGTGTACTGGCTATCATCCCGCGTTACGAATTTGCGGTGACTTGCATATATTCAGGCAGGTCGCGCAGGTTACATCGACATGGATACAGAATTTAAGCCGACAACTGTTAGATGAGGTGCATTATGAGAAATTACAACGGCATGGGCAGATTGATTTTTCATTTTCATTATCTTGTGGAACGCGGCTGCGTGGGCATTTCTTTCAACAGCAACGTGGGCTTTCCGCCGCTTTCCGTTTGATTTCCGCCCAATGTCCCACTTTGGCCGAGTTGGATGCACCGGAGGTCGTGCATCATTTATTACCCTGTGAAAGCGGTTTGATATTGATAACCGGAGCGACTGGCAGTGGGAAATCCACCACGCTGGCAGGAATGCTCGACGGGATTAACCGTATGGGAGGGCGACACATCATTACGCTGGAAGATCCTATCGAATTTATTCATCACAGTCAGGGATGCTTGATTCAGCAGCGAGAACTAGGCGAGCACATGCCGTCTTTTAGTGCGGGGCTTAAGGCAGCGCTAAGGCAGGATCCGGATATCATTTTGCTGGGGGAATTGAGGGACAGAGAAAGCATTACGCTGGCGCTGACCGCAGCAGAAACCGGACACTTAGTGTTAGGAACCTTGCATACCCGCACGGCGGCGCAGGCTGTTGATCGACTGGTTGACGCATTTCCGGCGGAAGACAAGGGCAGTGTACGCAGTCAGCTGGCGGGGAGCCTGATGGCCGTAATTGCGCAAAAGCTGTTGCCAAAACGAGGTGGAGGGCGAGTGGCTATATTTGAAACCATGGTACAAACCGGTGCAGTCAGCCATCTGATCCGGGAAGGAAAAACTCATCAGCTAACCAGTTTGATGCAAACCGGTGGAGCGATGGGAATGCAAACTTTTGAGCAAGGTTTAGTACAGCGTCAAAATCAGGGCGTATTGGCTCTGGCCGAAGAACAACGTTGGACGCAGCATTAAAAGGCAAAAGGCAAAAGGCAAAAGGCAAAAGGCAAAAGGCAAAAGGCAAAAGAAAAGAAAGAGGGAAAGAGAAAACATAAGCAACGAAGAGGGACGTCCAGCAATGGAGACTCTTGGGAGCGGGGAATTTGTCAGGAGAATCAACGGGGGTATGCGGGGAATATCAGCCCGGATATAAGTTCCGGGCTGATGACGTACAGATTAAGGCTTAGGAATCTGCTGGGTAATGCAGTGGATATTGCCGCCGCCCAACAAAATCTCTCTGGCTGGAACGCCAATAATGGCGTAGTCAGGATACATTTGTTGCAACAGATCTTTGGCCAAATCATCGGTACGGCTATCCAGCATTGGGAAAATGGTTTGCTGGTTGCTGATCAGATAGTTGACGTAAGAACCTGCCAGACGTTCACCGGCAGTACGAGGCACCGCATCGGTTGACAGCACGTCGGCAGTCTCTTCTTCGGTGTTGTACAGCGGGCCGGGCGCAGGAAGCTTCCAGACTTTCAGCTTACGGCCTTTGGCATCCACCGCTTGCGATAGTACTTCGTAAGCGGCCACGGATCGGGCGTACTGCGGATCCTGCTGGTCGTCGGTCCAGTGCAACGCCACTTCGCCGGGGCGTACAAAGCAGCACATATTGTCGATGTGACCGTCGGTTTCATCGTTATATACGCCGTCTTGCAGCCAGATAAAGTGGGTTACACCCAGATATTCCCGCAGTAATGCTTCGATTTGTTCTTGGTTCAGGTCTGGGTTGCGGTTTGGATTCAATAAACATTCCGCGGTGGTTAGCAGTGTGCCTTCGCCATCGGTATGAATTGAACCGCCTTCCAGAATCAACGGAGCGGCATAGCTGAGGTTTTTATGAAACTGGTTCACCTGTTCGGCGACTTTTTCGTCCTGTCGCCAATCGGCGTACAGACCGCCCAGTAATCCGCCCCAGGCGTTGAATTTCCAGTCAACGCCACGACGTTCGCCTTTACCATTGATAACCATAGTTGGGCCGGTATCGCGCATCCAGGCGTCGTCACACTCCATTTCAACCAATGTGATATTGGCTGGCATAGTGGCTTTCGCCTGCTCCATAAATTTGGCCGGTACGCCCATGTATACCGGCGTGGCGCGAGCAATAGCTTCAGCAACCTTGGCAAAAGTTTGTTGGGCAGGAATACCTTTACCGCGCCAGTTATCCTGACGGTAAGGCCATAGCATCCAGACTGCGTCTTGAGGTGCCCATTCGGCAGGCATATAGAAACCGTCCTGCCGAGGAGTTGTTTGCAACGCCATGATTATCTCCGGGTTTTGCCGTCAGAAGTCGCCAGTGCCTGATACATTTCAGGACGACGGTCGCGGAACAGGCCCCATGAAGCGCGTTGTGCAGCGATTTCCTGCAAATCAAATTCATGTACTAATACGGTTTCGTCGGTTTTGTTAGCCTGAGCCACTAAAGCGCCGGTTTGGTCGGCGATGAAAGAAGAACCGTAGAAAGTCATTTCCAGACCATCGATATATTGACTGGCTTCGGTACCGATGCGGTTGGAAGCGATAACCGGAACCAGGTTGGCTGCGGCGTGGCCTTGCTGTACGCGAGTCCAGTGTGGCTGGCTGTCGATTTCTGGGAAAGCCGGTTCTGAACCAATCGCGGTTGGATAGAAGATCACTTCTGCGCCTTGCAGAGCGAGGCTGCGAGCGGTTTCCGGGAACCATTGATCCCAGCAAATACCTACGCCGACTTTGGCATAACGGGTTTGCCAGACTTTAAAACCGGTGTCGCCGGGAATAAAGAATTGTTTTTCCTGATAGGCCGGGCCGTTTGGAATATGGGTTTTACGATAAACATCCAGCACCGAGCCATCGGCATCGATCATCACCAGAGAGTTATAGTAAGCGTTGTTGGCGCGTTCGAAGAAGCTCAGTGGCAATACCACTTCCAGCTCGGCGGCCAGCTTGGAGAAATGTTGAATTAGCGGGCTATTGTCCAGCTCTTGGGCCAGCGCATAGTGCTCAGGGCTTTGATCAATACAGAAATAAGGTGCAGCGAAAAGCTCCTGAATCAGGATGATCTGCGCGCCTTTGGCGTGAGCTTGTCGCACCAGTTTCTCGGCATTTTCGATGTTCTTCGGCAGGTCCCAAGAACAGGCCATTTGTGTTGCAGCAACAGTCACTTTTGTCATGAGAAAACCTCAATAAATGTAAAAAACACCCTCTAAGGATGAGCGATATTCTGCGCCATCAATCTGTCAGAGTTAAATAAATCTCTACAGAGACGGCGGCGTTGGCCGTTGCGCAACTTGGCGGTTCCGGCATCGAGACAATAGAGGCTAAGCATAGTAATCAAGGCCGCCGTTGCCCAATTTCATCCGCCGATATCATCGCGGGGCAGCATACTATGTCAGCTAAAACTATTCGCCAAGCCCTATTGTACCGCGTGCTTAGCTCAATAGGGGTAAATTGGCAGCATTCTGCCGCAGATAGCGGTGTTTATCATGGTAAAGTGATTTTAAATCAATGTGCTATCTGTTTTGCGGGGAAAGTATGGGCTGGCGACCCCAAGCCTTGGCTCAGGGCATTTATGATATGATCTTGCCAAGATATTACTCGGGCTGTTGCTCGAACCAGCTCTCCAGAATAATCACCGCCGAGGCAGCGTCTACGCTGCCTTTGTCTAAAGCACGATAGCCGCCGCTGTCGAACAGATAGGCTCTGGCTTCTACTGTGCTCAGTCGTTCGTCGTGTAAAGCAATAGGTACACCAAAACGGCCATGCAGCCGATTGGCAAATTTGCGCGCTCTGGCGGTCAAAGGCTGTTCGGTGCCATCCATATTTAAAGGCAGCCCTACCACCACCAGATCTGGCTGCCATTCTTTCAACAATTTCTCGACTTTCTGCCAGTCTGGCGTGCCGTCCTGCGCTTTGAAAGAGGTCAGTGCGCGAGCCGTACCGGTAATTTCCTGACCGATAGCAACGCCGATACTTTTGGTGCCAAAATCAAAGGCGAGAATGGTGCGGTTAGCCATCAGGCGTGTCCTGCTTGAGGGGCGATATTGAAAATATTGATGCCCAGTTTATTGGCTGCTTGCTGCCATCGTTCGGCAATAGGCGTATGGAAAATGATATCGAGATCGGCCTCGATGGTTAACCAGGAATTATCCAGCAGTTCCTGCTCCAACTGGCCTTTTTGCCAACCGGCATAACCCAGAGCCACCAGCACATTTTTCGGCTGTTCCGGCGTACCTAATGTCGCCAGCACGTCTTTTGATGTGGTGATCATGGTTTCCGGCGAAATGCGCACGCTGGAGCCAAAGCCTGGCTGCGGTGAATGCAGGATAAAACCGCGATCGTCAGCTAAAGGGCCGCCGGCAAGCACCGGCTTATCCAACCGTATGGCAGGATCGCGCGGAGAAGGGGTGATTTTTAGTTTATTCAGCACGGATTCCACAGTGAATTTTTCCACAGGTTTATTGATAACCAAACCCATGGCACCTTCTTCATTGTGCTCGCAAATATATACCACCGAGCGCTTAAACTGAGGGTCCTGTAGTGAAGGCATAGCAATAAGGAAGTGATGCTGTAAATTCATTATGTTTTATAGGTAACTAGCTGAAGTAAAAGATAAACAGCCGCAATTTGCGGATGAAAGTAATAAAATGATGGGGTGCTGCCGTTGAAGCCGCAACCCCAAGTAGAATCAGGCTTTTTTATCAGCCAGGCGTTTTTCGATGGCATCCATCAACATACCGGTAACGGATACTTGAGGGAACGCGGCTTCGATCTCGCGAGCGCAGGTTGGGCTGGTGACGTTAATTTCAGTCAAACGATCGCCAATGATGTCCAGACCAACAAAGATCAGCCCCTTTTCTTTCAACGTAGGAGCAACCGCACGAGCAATTTTCCAGTCGCTTTCGCTCAGTGGGCGGGCTTCACCTCGGCCACCGGCGGCCAGATTGCCACGGGTTTCACCCTGTGCCGGAATGCGCGCCAGACAGTAAGGCACCGGTTCGCCGTCCACGACCAAAATGCGTTTGTCGCCTTCGGTAATAGCTGGCAGGAAGTTTTGTGCCATGCAGAAACGACTGCCGTGCTCGGTCAGGGTTTCGATAATCACCGACAGGTTAGGATCGTCCTGTTTCACGCGGAAGATAGACGCGCCGCCCATGCCATCCAGCGGTTTCAAAATAATGTCACCGTGCTTCTGGTGGAATGTGCGGATATGCTCTTTGCTCCGGCTAACCAGCGTATCCGGGGTTAACTCCGGGAACCAGGCGGTAAACAGTTTTTCGTTACAGTCACGCAGGCTTTGCGGTTTATTGACGACCAGCGTGCCTTTGATCTCAGCGCGTTCCAGAATATAAGTGGCGTAAATATATTCGGTATCAAACGGCGGATCTTTACGCATCAGGATAACGTCGAGATCGTGCAACGTCAGATCTTGCTCGCTGCCGAAGCTGAACCACTGGTTTTTATCTTCTTTTACGTTCAGCAAGCGAGTGCGGGCGCGGCCTTCACCAGCGTGGAGATAAAGGTCGTTCATCTCCATATAATGCAATTCGTAACCGCGGCGCTGTGCTTCCATCAGCATGGCAAAACTGGTGTCTTTTTTGATATTGATGGATGAGATAGGGTCCATCACGATGCCGAGCTTGATCATTATTTTCTCCTTTAACCCAGATCGCCGAAACGCACTTGTAAGGCAGTGATTGCGGTGAGCGCTGTCGTTTCTGTACGCAAAACGCGTGGCCCCAGCAGGATATCAGTAAATCCGTGGTGTGAGGTCATCTCAATTTCGGCGGCGGTTAAACCACCTTCCGGGCCGATTAACAGGCGGACTTTATCCACCGGCAGCGGCAGCGTATTAATGCTATTGCTGGCTCGCGGGTGCAGATTTAGCTTCAGGCTATCATCCTGTTCGGCGCACCAGGCCTCTAACTGCATAGCTTCACGGATTTCCGGCAGAGTGTTGCGACCGCACTGTTCGCAGGCGGCGATTGCGATTTTTTGCCATTGTTGAATTTTCTTAGCCAAACGCTCGCCGTCCAGCTTGACTCCGCAACGCTCTGAAAACAGAGGCGTAATGACGTTCACACCCAATTCGATGGATTTCTGGATAGTAAACTCCATCTTTTCGCCGCGAGAAATAACCTGCCCGAGATGCAAATTCAGGGGGGATTCCCGATCTTCAACCACGGCGTCGCCGAGGCGAACCTGAACGCTTTTTTTATCCACGCGAATGATTTCCGCGCTGAATATCTGATTGCTACCGTCGAAAAGCTGCAGGTTTTGCCCTTCGCTCATGCGTAACACGCGGCCTACGTGATTGGCGGCGTCATCGCTGAGAGCCAGTTCAGAATGAGCCGACAGCGGCTGCTGATGATAAATGCGAGGTATACGCATGGATTTGCTCTTGTTTCCGTAACGAAAATTTCACCGCGCCGTTCGTTGGTTAACGACGCGAAATAAAAGGCTGCCCGCAGAATAACAGAGTGGCGGGGATATCGGCCAATGGGGATATCAGCCAATATAGTAGGTTAGCTTTTTTGCCGCTGGCAAGCTTGTTGTACATAAGGGTTATGATTGCCCTGTACTTTTGCAATACGCTCGTCACGCAGGCATTCCCAATTATCAACCGGATATTGGCGATCCCAAACCTCAAACAGCCTGGTCTGCTGGCTGGACAGGCGAAGCTGATATTGATCGCGCATATAGAAGTAGGTACGGGCAATAGCACCGCGCGCACGCGCCGGTGGTTCTGCCTGCTTATTCTTGAAATCAACCTTCATCGCACATTGACCATATTGACCTTCGCCGCCTTTCCATTGACTGTACATGAAGTTATTCCGGTCTCCATTCACTTCGCCAATGGCTGGCTGCAAATTGTGCAGGTCGGTTTCAATTTGACGATAGACTGCATCTTTATTGCAGTTTTTACGGCCGCCATTTTGCCAGCATTGACGCTGGTGCCCAAATTGCCAGGCCGGAACCACATGTTCCCACTCGATACGCTCGGCCCGTTGTGCGTTTTTTCGTACCTGATAGCCGCAGCTGTTTAGATCGGGAAGCCCTTTTTTGCCTTGCCACTGAATCTGGCAGCCACAGTAAAAACTACCGGGAGCGTCTTGATGGATCTTGGCAGCTGCGGCTTTGGCATGCGAGAAGTTGTTGATATTTTGGCTATAACTGACGGATGAGAATAGCGGGGAAGAGCAAACCAGAACCAATAGAATTTTGCGTAACATGTTCCAAAACGACCTAAATATGGAAAAGAACGCAGGTTATAGAAAGTTATCGGCTCAGGCAAACAAAGATCTGGTTTTTTATACAGTTAATCCAATAACTAAGATGTTTCTGTAGTCGTATATTGCAGTTTTTCACCGCAGTGACGGCAGCGATATTCACTCTCTCCGCGTAGCACCCGATTGTGGCGGCGCACCGTCAGTTGGTGCAGTTGGCAGGCACAGCGATAGGGGAAGGTTTTGCTCTGCACCGAGGCGATTTCAAACTTATGCGTGCGGCTGGCGGGGACTTGCAGCACGCTTTCCATCATCCAGCGCCACTCTTTACCGTGTGGCGCAACGCGGCCAAACCGACGAAATACCAGTAAGTGAGCCAGTTCATGAGGCACCACTTCGTCGATAAATGTCTGTTTGTTTTCCAACAGTAATACCGGATTCAGGCGAATTTCCCAGGATTGTAGGTAAGCGCTACCGGCGCTAGTACCGCGTTGGTAATAGTTGATTTTTGGCTCTGGATGTTGGGTTCCCAGATGCTGGTTGGCAAGTTGCAGCTTCTGGCGTAGACACTGCATAACCCCTTGTTGCAGGGCGATAGGAATTCTTTGTGAGCTCATAGAGCGGAAGAATAGTGTGACGGAAACGCAGATGCAAGCGACCCGTTCAGCCTTGAGCGCACGAATTACACATTATATAATTATATTATATGTTTTTATATAATGAATGGCGAAATTGCAGGGCGTAACATGAGTAGCAAAGACACATTGAGTCTGAATCTGATGAGCATGGGAGCGGCTGAAGCCTGCGGTACCTTGCGTATGCTGGCAAATGAAGACCGTTTGTTATTGCTGTGCCAAATCAGTCAGGGGGAAAAATCCGTCGGTGAGCTGGAAACCTTGCTGAATATTCATCAACCGACCCTTTCCCAGCAGCTTGGGGCTTTGAGAAACGAAGGGCTGGTGACGACGCGAAGGGAAGGGAAACGTATTTATTACTCCATCGCAGATCGACGGATTCTGGCGATTTTACACACGCTATATGAGCTTTACTGTCCAAAAGAAGGAGAGGGGATTCATGAACATTGATTGGATGAATTTTACACCGTATTCGGCTGCGGCGGGAGGAATAATATTAGGCTGCTCCGTGGCGTTATTTTGGGTATTCAACGGAAAAATTACGGGGATCAGTGGTATTTTTGGCGGCTTATTAGCAGGGAAAAAGGGGGATATCAGTTGGCGATTGGCGTTCCTGATTGGCCTGATTGCTTCCCCGTTAGTTTATGCCTTGTTTTTACCTTTGCCAGCGATTCGGATTGATGCCGATATCGGAACACTGGTAGCCGCGGGGTTATTGGTTGGTATCGGCACCCGCTATGGTTCGGGCTGCACCAGCGGCCATGGCGTCTGTGGCTTATCGCGTTTTTCCCTGCGTTCGCTGGCGGCGACCTTGAGTTTCATGCTGGGCGGTTTTTTCACGGTGTGGCTAATTCGCCACGTATTGGTATAGATAAGGCAGGAAAATGAAACAGTTCTTTTCTCTATTGGCCGGACTGATTTTTGGGCTGGGACTGATTGTCGCAGGTATGGCAAATCCGGCTAAAGTGCTTGGTTTTCTCGATATTAGCGGCCTGTGGGATCCGTCTTTAGGGCTGGTGATGGCCGGAGCCATTCTGGTAGGCACATTAGCCTTTTTCCTGACTCGTAAGCGCTCTGTAAGTCTGTTGGGGCTCCCGATGCAGTTGCCGACGGCAACGCAAATCGATCGGCGCTTGATTGGTGGCAGCCTGCTATTTGGGGTTGGTTGGGGATTAGCGGGTATTTGCCCTGGCCCTGCGCTGGTATTAGTCGGTGCCGGTGTGGGAAAGGGCATGATCTTCGCATTGGCGATGGTGGTGGGAATGATGATTTTTAGCCTGACTGAACGAGTCAGAGCCCATCGTCAGGCATAAAAAACCCCGGAAACCGGGGTTTTAACTTGATGCGCGAAAGGTCTGAAACTTATTTCAGGCCAGCCGCATCACGCAGCAGTTCGGCTTTGTCGGTCGCTTCCCAAGGGAAGTGCTCACGGCCAAAGTGACCATAGGATGCGGTTTCACGGTAGATTGGTTTCAGCAGATCCAGCATCTTAATCAGGCCGTATGGACGCAGGTCGAAGAACTCGCGAACCAGCAGAGTCAGTTGCTCTGGAGCCACTTTCTCTGTACCAAAGGTTTCCACCATGATGGAAGTCGGTTCTGCTACGCCGATAGCGTAAGAAACCTGAATTTCGCAGCGATCGGCCAGGCCGGCAGCAACGATGTTTTTCGCTACATAACGCGCAGCGTATGCCGCTGAACGGTCAACTTTGGACGGATCTTTACCAGAGAATGCACCGCCACCGTGACGAGCCATGCCGCCGTAAGTATCAACGATAATTTTACGACCGGTCAGACCGCAGTCGCCCATTGGGCCACCGATGACAAAACGGCCGGTTGGGTTGATGAAGAATTTGGTATTCGCAGAAAGCCATTCAGCAGGGAGAACCGGCTTGATGATTTCTTCCATAACCGCTTCTTGCAGGTCTTTTTGCGCGATGTCTTCAGAATGCTGAGTAGACAGGACAACCGCATCAATTCCGACAATTTTGTTGTCTTCGTATTGGAAAGTCACCTGGCTTTTTGCATCTGGACGCAGCCAAGGCAGCGTACCGTTTTTACGCACTTCAGACTGACGCTGAACCAAACGGTGCGCGTAAGTAATAGGTGCTGGCATCAGTACATCGGTTTCGTTACTGGCGTAGCCAAACATCAGGCCCTGATCGCCAGCGCCTTGCTCCAACGGATCGGCACGGTCAACGCCCTGATTGATATCAGGGGATTGCTTACCGATAGCGCTCAGAACGGCACAAGAATTCGCATCAAAACCCATTTCGGAATTAACGTAACCAATCTCACGGATGGTATTACGCGTAATTTCTTCAATATCTACCCATGCGCTGGTGGTGATTTCACCACCAACCATGACCATGCCGGTTTTGACATAGGTCTCACAGGCGACTCGCGCCTTAGGATCTTGCTCCAGAATTGCGTCAAGTACGGCGTCGGAAATCTGGTCGGCAATTTTATCAGGATGTCCTTCGGAGACGGATTCTGATGTGAAAAGGTGTTTAGCCATTTTATTCTTTACCTTGGTATTCGGATGAAAAATCACTGCATAGCATTGAGGGGCGAGTCGGTGGTGCATATCAATACGCTCGCTTCCTGACTCTGGCGTCCTGTAACGCCCCCCTTAGGCAAAGCCTCAAGCAGTCATTAAAAAAACAGAGCCTGTAGCGGCCTATAATCCTATTCCATATTTGTAGTATGGACGGATTAACATCTGGACGTCTATTTTAGGTCACCTTTCAGCTTCATTACCAGCCCTTTTTAACATCAGATAACGCTTAGTGAGCTTTGGCGGCAAATTTTTTACCTATTGAAACAGTTGTTCGGCCATTTTCATTTTGCATTTTCTCTCTGTTCTAGGTATAAACTGCGCGCGCAGCTTATTTGATACGCAATGATGAAGATGGCATAGAATGGCATTGGCTCATTGTTTAATGGCGAGAGTTGGCGGTGAAAATCCTGTCAGCGACATTGGCATTATCAGCGGCGTCATCAAACTGTTACTTTATCTTGTTTATTAATAAGTCTTGTTCGTTCAATCGTGAACGACATGCGTGGAGGTGGTTGGATTAATGATCCGTTGTCTACTGGTTGCTGCACATCAACAGCTGCGTCGTTCTGACGTTCAATCCCCCCTTGCAACCTTCCTTTCTTGTATACCATCAACCCGATGTTACACCCATATGGGTGCCACTCAGGATTCGCGGGCAGGTTAACGGTCGCCTGAAGTACTGAATCCGGTTCGCCAGCCGTCTGTTTTTCAGATTTGGGCTGCATCCGATTCACGAAATCTCAATACGTATGTGTCGTTAAACGTATTTTACATTTAAACGTGTTTTACAATTATCTGAGTGATAACTCGCGGTCGTGCGGCGCTTTATTAGCGTATTATTCCTCCTAAAGGGTGCGCACACGGGTTGTCCTTGCAGGTTGTAGCTGCGATAGTGACTGACTTTATCGTCAGTATCGCAATAGAGGCGAATTATGTCTGATGATAACTTGATTGGCCGTCCGTCTACTGCGGGCGCACATGTTTCTTTACGCTCCATGCAGGAGGTTGCCATGAATGATCGTAATGCCAGCAAGATGCTGCGCACTTATAACGTCGCCTACTGGGGCGGGAACTACTTTGACGTCAATGAATTAGGCCATATCAGCGTTTGCCCTGATCCGGACGTCCCCCAGGCACGTGTCGATCTGGCGCAACTGGTCAAGGATATGCAAGAACAGCGCGGGCAGCGTTTACCGGCTTTGTTCTGTTTCCCACAGATTTTACAGCACCGCCTGCGTTCCATTAACGCAGCGTTTGAGCGTGCGCGTAACGAATTTGGCTATCAAGGCAACTACTTCCTGGTTTACCCGATTAAGGTTAACCAGCACCGCCGGGTGATAGAATCGCTGGTGAATTCCGGTGAACCTTTGGGTCTGGAAGCCGGCTCCAAAGCAGAAATGATGGCGGTACTGGCTCACGCTGGCATGACTCGCTCCGTGATTGTCTGTAATGGTTACAAAGACCGTGAATATATCCGTCTGGCACTGACCGGCGAAAAACTGGGCCATAAAGTGTATCTGGTCATCGAAAAGATGTCAGAAATCAAAATGGTACTGGAAGAAGCAGCACGTCTGGACGTGGTGCCGCGCCTAGGTGTTCGCGCTCGTCTGGCGTCTCAGGGGTCAGGTAAATGGCAGGCCAGCGGCGGTGAGAAATCCAAATTCGGTTTATCCGCAACTCAGGTTCTGCAACTGGTAGAAATGCTGCGTGAAGCTAACAGTCTGGATAGCCTGCAACTGTTGCACTTCCATTTGGGGTCGCAGCTTTCCAATATCCGCGATATCTCAACCGGCGTGCGTGAATCTGCTCGCTTCTACGTCGAACTGCATAAGCTGGGCGTAAACATCCAGTGCTTCGATGTGGGCGGCGGTTTGGGCGTGGATTACGAAGGAACGCGTTCTCAGTCCGATTGCTCTGTGAACTACGGTTTGAACGAATACGCCAACAACGTGATTTGGGGTATCGGCGATGCCTGTAATGAACACGGTTTGCCGCATCCAACGGTGATTACTGAGTCTGGTCGTGCGGTTACCGCGCATCATACCGTGCTGGTTTCCAACGTTATCGGCGTGGAACGCAATGAATTCAGTGAACCTCAGGCACCGGCCGAAGATGCGCCACGCGCACTGGAAAGCCTGTGGGATACTTGGCAGGAAATGCAGAAACCAGAAAGCCGTCGTTCTCTGCGTGAATGGCTGCACGATAGCCAGATGGATTTGCACGATGTGCATACCCAATACGCGCACGGCATGCTGGATCTGACGCAGCGCGCCTGGGCTGAACAACAGTACCTGACTATCTGCAATATGATTCAGGAACAGTTGGATCCGAGCAATCGCGCACACCGTCCGATTATCGACGAGCTGCAAGAACGTATGGCGGACAAACTGTACGTCAACTTCTCGCTGTTCCAGTCGATGCCAGACGCCTGGGGTATTGATCAACTGTTCCCGGTTCTGCCGCTAGAAGGTTTGGATAAGCCACCGGAGCGTCGTGCGGTGTTGCTGGATATCACCTGTGATTCAGACGGTACTATCGATCATTACGTGGACGGCGACGGTGTGGCTACCACGTTGCCAATGCCTCCGTACGATCCGGAAAACCCGCCAGCGCTGGGCTTCTTTATGGTGGGCGCTTATCAGGAAATTCTGGGCAACATGCACAACCTGTTCGGTGATACGGCCGCAGTTGATGTCTATGTTTATCCTGATGGCACCGTGAACGTGGAACAAACCGACGAAGGCGACACCGTGGCAGATATGCTGGCTTACGTGCAGCTAGACCCGGAAAAACTGCTGAATCACTTCCGCGATCAGGTCAAAGAAACCGATTTGGCCCCAGAACTGCAAGCCCAGTTCCTGGAAGAGTTTGAATCCGGTCTGTATGGCTACACTTATCTCGAAGACGAGTAATTCTTGAAGGTGAGTCCCAGTTAACTGGCTTGTCAGGCATTATCTTAAGGGCAGACTTCGGTCTGCCCTTATTGTTTCCCCTCCATATCTATTCTCTGCTGCGAACAACCATTTTCCTCCGTTATGCGCAAAATCGACCACACTAAGATCGATAAGCCGAACTGTACCCCTTGAAATGGGCTTCCTGAGAATAAATGGAGCGATAACATGAGCTGGCTGAATGTGTGCAAAGTGTCTTACGTCAAACCAGATTCGCCGTTCTCCGCCAGCGTGGGGGATAAACGAATTGGGATTTATATTATTGATGGCGAATATTTTGCGATGGATGATATTTGCCCTCACGCAAATGCGTTACTCAGTCCGGGATTTTTTGATGAGGGCACTATTGAGTGCCTGTTACACGGGGCGGTGTTTGACGTGAGAAGCGGGAAATGTCTACGTGAGCCGGGAGATCGCGATCTACAAACTTATCCGGTGCGGATTGACGGTGGGCAGATTCAGGTGGAAATCGATGAAAATTAATCGATAAAAGTTAGTTGATATAAACCAGTCGATGAAAATTGAAAGAAGAAAAAACGCCCGCGATTTACGGGCGTAGTAGAAATGATTGATACCAATTAGCTTACTGGCCGCTGGTAATACGCTCACGAATATGATCGGCGCGTGCCTGAGAAGCCGGGTGATCGTCAAACAGGCTGCTGCCTCGCCCACCTTCCATTTTTGCCAGTTTTTCGAAACTGGTGACCAAACCGTTCGGATCGATACCGCGTTTTTTCAGCAGTTCAAAGGAATAATCATCGGCTTCACTTTCTTGTTTCTGCGAGAACTGGGCGTTCACCAGTTTTTCTCCAATATCCGCAAGTTGGGACTGAGACAGGGAAGTGGCAATACCGCCAGCGGAAGACGCTGCGGTACGCAGGGCGATGGTGCCATAAGCAACCTGCATGGCTTTACGGGTATGCCCTAAAGCGACGTGGCCCATTTCGTGGCCCAAAACCCCTTCCACTTCGTTGTCAGTCATCATATCCATCAGGCCGCTGTATACGCGAATACAACCGTTCGCCATCGCCCAGGCATTGACGTCTTTGGTCACATAAACCTTATAGTTGGCTGGTGTTCCATTGATATTGTCGCCGAGGGCTGCGGAAATTTTTGCCAGACGCTTGCTGTATTCGCTGTCAGCTGGCGCGATTTGCGCCTTTTGATCCATTTCTGCACAGGATTTATCGCTGAGCGTTCTGACATCGGTATCACTTAGCGTTGCAGCCTGAAACGCCTGTGCGCCAGATTGCATCAGGCCTTCGGTGTTCATATTCTGACACCCACTTAGCAGCGCGGTGATACTCAAAGCCATCAACGAAGTACGAATGTTCATAACGCCTTATTTCCTGTAGTTATGCATTATTATGCTGTTCAGCATGGTTTTGCCGTTCAATAATTTTTAAGGTTTAATCCGTTCTAATCAATTCAGTTTCAATCAATATAGTTTTACGTTTCAATCAATATAGTTAGACAGTTCAATTAATCTGGGTTCATTGCTACATTACAGCAATTGCATTAATAGCTGTTGCATCAGTGCGGCTTCCACTACCCTAGCTCGCAATACTGACGCTTGATATAGCTACCTGAAGGTAGCGAAGGTAACGTGCAATCAGCGATAGAGCTATAGCTTTATTCTGAAAATCCAGCAAATTCGGCTGTGCCGTCATGGAAGTTGCCTTCATTTGTTTTTAGTGATTGCCGTTTCAATGTCTAGTCTGAGAAAATGATAGACTTGAACGCTTTTTAAATCCGACCTGGAGTAAAACATGACCTCTCGTAAAGAGCTTGCCAACGCGATCCGCGCCCTTAGCATGGACGCCGTGCAGAAAGCGAATTCCGGCCACCCCGGAGCCCCTATGGGTATGGCAGATATTGCCGAAGTCCTGTGGCGTGATTACCTGAACCATAATCCAACTAACCCACACTGGGCTGACCGCGACCGCTTTGTGCTGTCTAACGGCCACGGCTCCATGTTGATCTACAGCTTGTTGCACCTCACCGGTTACGACTTGCCGATGGAAGAGCTGAAAAACTTCCGTCAGTTACATTCTAAAACTCCGGGCCACCCGGAATATGGCTACACCGAAGGTGTAGAAACCACGACCGGCCCTCTGGGTCAGGGTATTGCTAACGCCGTTGGTTTTGCCATTGCCGAACGTACTCTAGGCGCGCAGTTCAACCGCCCAGGTCACGATATTGTTGACCACCACACCTACGCCTTTATGGGTGACGGCTGCATGATGGAAGGCATTTCTCACGAAGTGTGCTCTCTGGCCGGCACCATGAAATTGGGCAAACTGACTGCATTCTACGATGACAACGGCATCTCCATTGATGGTCATGTTGAAGGCTGGTTCACCGATGATACCGCAGCGCGTTTCGAAGCTTACGGCTGGCATGTGGTTCGTCATGTAGACGGTCATAACCCTGACTCCATCAAAGCGGCAATCGAAGAAGCACGTAAAGTTACCGATAAGCCTTCATTGTTGATGTGCAAAACCGTTATCGGTTTCGGTTCACCAAACAAAGCGGGCACCCATGATTCCCACGGCGCGCCTTTGGGCGCTGCGGAAGTGGCTGCAACTCGTGACGCGCTGGGCTGGAAATACCCTGCCTTTGAAATTCCACAAGATATCTACGCGGCCTGGGATGCTAAAGAGGCGGGCAAAGCGAAAGAGGCTGCCTGGAACGAGAAGTTTGCGGCCTATGAGAAAGCCTACCCAGAACTGGCTGCCGAGTTCAAACGTCGCGTAAGCGGTGAGCTGCCAGCTAACTGGGAAACTGAATCCAAGAAATTCATCGAGCAATTGCAGGCAAACCCAGCCAATATCGCTAGCCGTAAAGCATCACAAAATGCGCTTGAAGCTTTCGGTAAAGTGTTACCTGAGTTCCTGGGCGGCTCTGCTGACCTGGCACCAAGTAACTTGACCATGTGGTCTGGCTCTAAGGCTCTGAACGATGATATCGCCGGTAACTACATCCATTACGGTGTGCGCGAATTCGGTATGTCCGCCATCATGAACGGTATTGCTCTGCACGGCGGCTTTATCCCTTACGGCGCAACTTTCCTGATGTTCGTGGAATACGCACGTAACGCAGTGCGCATGGCTGCTCTGATGAAAATCCGCAGCATCTTCGTTTATACCCATGACTCTATCGGTCTGGGTGAAGACGGCCCGACCCATCAGCCGGTTGAGCAAATGGCAAGCCTGCGCGTAACGCCAAACATGAGCACATGGCGTCCATGCGATCAGGTCGAGTCAGCGGTAGCCTGGCAGTACGCTCTGGAGCGTAAAGACGGCCCAAGCGCACTGATCTTCTCCCGTCAAAACCTGGCTCAGCAGCCGCGTGATGCAGCACAGTTGGCTAACATCGCCAAAGGTGGTTATATCCTGAAAGACTGCGCTGGTCAGCCTGAACTTATCTTCATCGCGACCGGTTCTGAAGTTGAACTGGCGGTTGCCGCAGCGGATCAACTGACTGCCGCAGGCCGTAAAGTTCGCGTTGTTTCTATGCCATCTACCGATGCGTTTGATAAGCAAGACGCGGCTTACCGTGAATCTGTCCTGCCAGCGGCGGTTAGCGCTCGCGTTGCGGTAGAAGCCGGTATTGCGGATTACTGGTACAAATACGTCGGCCTGAACGGCGCTGTCGTTGGTATGACCAGCTTCGGGGAATCTGCTCCAGCAGATCTGCTGTTTAAAGAGTTCGGCTTCACCGTTGAGAACGTAGTAGCGAAAGCTCAGGCGCTGTTGAAATAACAGACGCTGTTCTCAAGGTGTAAAAGGGAAGGTATCCCTCGGTAATATCGATGTTAAAAGGTCGCTTCTGCGGCCTTTTTTTTGCCTGTTTTTCGCCAGAAAAGGGGGGATATGTGCCCTTTATCAGCAAGATATTCCCTTTGTACCTCGTTTGGTTTATTCTGGCTGAAGCGTTTCAGTTGTGATTCATTATCAAGGCCTGTCGGGAATAATTTGCATAATGCCGACAGCATGATTATCTGAAATGTGATAAAACGATGAATATCAGGCCACGTGCTACAGTACTCTATGGGGTTGCATGAAGATAACCATAAAACAGGGAGTAACATGACAATCCGCATAGCGATAAATGGCTTTGGGCGTATTGGTCGTAGTGTATTGCGTGCGCTGTATGAGTCGGGCCGTCGGGCAGAAATTTCAGTGGTTGCCATTAATGAACTGGCAAACGCGGAAGGCATGGCTCATCTGCTTAAATATGATTCCAGCCATGGCCGTTTCGCTTGGGATGTTCGTCAGGAATGTGACAAGCTCTACGTTGGGGACGATGTTATCCGGCTGGTACATCAGCCAGAAATAGCGCAGTTACCTTGGCATGAGCTGGGAGTCGATGTAGTTTTGGATTGCAGCGGCGTGTACGGTTCCCGAGAAGATGGCGAGGCGCATTTGGCCTCTGGTGCCAAAAAGGTACTGTTTGCTCATCCGGGTAGCCATGATTTGGATGCCACCGTGGTCTATGGTGTAAACCATCAGGATCTGCGCGCAGAGCATCGGATTGTTTCCAACGCGTCTTGCACTACCAACTGTATCATTCCCGTTATTAAACTGTTGGACGAGGCTTACGGCATCGAATCCGGCACTGTCACTACCATCCATTCTTCGATGAACGATCAGCCGGTTATTGATGCCTATCATCAGGATTTACGGCGCACCCGAGCCGCCAGTCAATCGATTATTCCGGTTGATACCAAGCTGGCTGCGGGCATTACCCGTATTTTTCCGAAGTTCTGCGACAGGTTTGAAGCGATATCGGTGCGAGTGCCGACGATCAACGTAACGGCGATCGATCTGAGCGTCAGTGTGAGCAGTTCGGTGAAGGTGACTGAGGTCAACCAGCTTTTGCAAAAGGCGGCAATGGGTTCATTTCGTGGTATAGTTGACTATACGGAATTACCATTGGTGTCGACCGATTTTAACCACGATCCGCACAGTGCTATCGTTGATGGCACCCAAACACGGGTCAGTGGGCAGCACCTGATTAAGACTCTGGTGTGGTGCGATAACGAATGGGGCTTTGCCAATAGAATGTTGGATACGACATTGGCAATGGCCGACAGCGGTTTCTAATACGGCGGGTTAATTCAAGGGATTACCCTGAGTTGACCTACTGATAAGCAACTTTAAAGAGAATCAACGAGAGGATTCACCATGTCTGTAATTAAGATGACCGATCTGGATCTAGCTGGCAAACGCGTGCTGATCCGTGCGGATCTCAATGTTCCGGTAAAAGATGGCAAAGTGACTTCCGATGCGCGTATCCGTGCATCCCTGCCGACTATCGAAGCGGCGCTGAAGCAAGGCGCTAAAGTAATGGTTACCTCTCACCTGGGTCGTCCGACCGAAGGCGAGTACAACGAAGAGTTCTCTCTGTTGCCGGTAGTTAACTACCTGAAAGACAAATTGTCTTCTCCGGTACGTTTGGCTAAAGATTACCTGGATGGCGTTGAAGTGGCTGCCGGTGAGCTGGTGGTTCTGGAAAACGTTCGCTTTAACAAAGGCGAGAAGAAAGACGACGAAACCCTGTCTAAAAAATACGCCGCCCTGTGTGACGTTTACGTGATGGATGCCTTCGGCACCGCTCACCGTGCACAGGCTTCTACTCACGGCGTTGGTAAATTTGCGCCTATCGCCTGTGCCGGTCCGCTGCTGTCAGCTGAACTGGAAGCACTGGGTAAAGCGCTGGGTAACCCAGCTCGTCCGATGGTGGCTATCGTTGGCGGTTCTAAAGTTTCTACCAAACTGACTGTATTGGGCGCGCTGTCTAAAATTGCTGACCAGCTGATTGTGGGTGGCGGTATCGCGAACACCTTCGTGGCTGCTCAAGGCAACAACGTAGGTAAATCCCTGTACGAAGCTGATTTGATCCCAGAAGCCAAACGTCTGTTGGAAACCTGCAATATCCCGGTTCCTACCGATGTACGCGTAGCGACCGAGTTCTCTGAAACTGCGACCGCGACGCTGAAACCAGCAACTGAAATCAAAGACGATGAACAAATCCTGGATCTGGGCGACGTGTCCGCTGAACGTCTGGCCGAGATTCTGAAAAACGCCAAAACCATTCTGTGGAATGGTCCGGTTGGCGTGTTCGAGTTCCCTAACTTCCGTAAAGGAACCGAGATCGTGGCTCGCGCCATCGCTGAGAGCGAAGCATTCTCTATCGCTGGCGGTGGCGACACTCTGGCAGCAATCGATCTGTTCGGTATTGCTGACCAAATCTCTTACATCTCTACCGGCGGTGGTGCATTCCTCGAATTCGTGGAGGGCAAAAAACTGCCAGCAGTAGTGATGCTGGAAGAGCGCGCTAAGCAGTAATTTAGATGACGGGGGGCGAAAGCCGCCCGTTTCGCTATTTCGCTGCTGTCGGTAGCCGCCGACAGGTTAATCAGCGAAACCGATTCCATTTATCTTCGGCCGACGAAACAGGACAACGTAACATGTCTAAAATTTTTGATTTCGTAAAACCAGGTGTCATCACAGGTGATGACGTGCAGAAAGTGTTCGCAGTAGCTAAAGAAAACAACTTTGCTCTGCCAGCAGTAAACTGCGTGGGTACTGACTCCATTAACGCCGTGCTGGAAACAGCGGCGAAAGTGCGTGCACCAGTTATCGTTCAGTTCTCTAACGGCGGCGCTGCGTTCATCGCGGGTAAAGGCGTGAAAACTGATGTTCCACAAGGTGCTGCAATTCTGGGCGCAATCTCTGGTGCACACCATGTACATCAGATGGCTGAGCATTACGGCGTTCCTGTGATTCTGCATACCGACCACTGTGCCAAGAAATTGCTGCCATGGTTAGACGGCCTATTGGACGCGGGTGAGAAACACTTCGCGGCTACCGGCAAACCACTGTTCTCTTCTCATATGATCGACCTGTCTGAAGAGTCTCTGGAAGAAAACATCGAAATCTGTAGCAAATACCTGACTCGCATGGCGAAAATCGGTATGACTCTGGAAATCGAACTGGGTTGTACCGGCGGTGAAGAAGACGGTGTGGACAACAGTCACATGGATGCTTCTGCTCTGTACACTCAGCCAGAAGACGTTGATTACGCTTACGAAAAACTGAACGCAATCAGCCCACGCTTCACCATCGCTGCCTCTTTCGGCAACGTTCACGGTGTTTACAAGCCAGGCAACGTTAAACTGACCCCAACTATTCTGCGTGATTCTCAGGATTATGTTTCTAAAAAACATGGCCTGCCACACAACAGCCTGGACTTCGTATTCCACGGCGGTTCAGGTTCTACTGCAGAAGAAATCAAAGAAGCGGTCAGCTACGGCGTAGTGAAAATGAACATCGATACCGATACCCAGTGGGCAACATGGGACGGTATCCTGCAGTATTACAAAAAGAACGAAGGCTATCTGCAAGCTCAGCTGGGTAACCCAGAAGGCGCAGACAAACCTAACAAGAAATACTACGATCCACGCGTATGGCTCCGTGCTGCCCAGACTTCAATGATTACTCGTCTGGAACTGGCATTCAAAGAACTGAACGCGGTCGACGTACTGTAATAGCGTTCCGTTTGTATTTGCTTAAAGGCTCCTGTAGGAGCCTTATGATATCCCCGTCCCACTGGTGTGGTACGGGGAATCAATCATTTAGCCAGCACTACAAGCCTCTAAAAGCATCTAAAAGCGACCCAAGTGTGGACAATCCGTGGACACTAAATCGTTGCTTTTCCTCTTAATGGATTGAACGAAATAGCATCCTGCAAGTAGTCGGGTGAAAAATGCGCATATGCCATTGTCTGCTGAATTGTCGAGTGACCTAATATTCGCTGTAGCGTAATAATGTTCCCGCCATTCATCATAAAATGTGTCGCAAAGGTATGACGTAAAACATGCGTTGCCTGGCCGTGCGGCAAGTCTACCTTCACTGACCGGAGTTCTTGGCAAAAGATCGGGTATGCCGCTTCGCCGAACAGCAAGCCTGATTTTTTTGAAATCAGATTGTCAGCTACGTCCTGCGATATAGGAACAGAGCGTGATTTGCCATTTTTCGTCTCAACAAACGTCACTCGATTATTTACTACATGCTCCGCCCTCAAGCGCGTAGCCTCTCCCCAGCGCGCCCCAGTACTCAGACATAAAACAGCAATCCGACGATTATCTTCATTCAGTCGGTCGAGCAATAACGCAATTTCCCCCTGCGATAGGAAGGCCATTGCTGTTTGCTTGGCTTTTAATTTACCGATCCCTCTCAAAGGATGTTCGCCGTGATACATCCCCGCATTAATCAGCGCAGTAAACATTCCTCCCAAAACAATCAAATCTCTGTTAACGCTGGATGCCTTTACGCCCTCCGCAAGTCTTATCGCTCGGTATTTGGCAATGGCGCTTTTATCAATCTGAAAAGCGCAGGGATCGGCCATAATCTTGGCGACCTTTGCCAACTGGGCTTTATATTTCTTCCCATAATCCATGCTCTGACCATGATATAGCCACCACAATGCAGTCAGTTCTGAAAGAGGCCGCTTATCTGCAGGTTTAGATAGCCAATCCTTTTCGTGGTAATTAACAACCACATATTTCTCAAACGCCAGTGCTTCGTGCTTTTTACTGAATGTCCGCCTAATCCGCTTTCCGTCGCGACCAGCCGGCCTAATGTCCACAATATATTGACCATCATCGAGCTTCTTAATCGACATAAGAAAACTCCCCGATGTAGTAGTCGTTTTGAAATTTATCTTCGAAAATGAATATCTTATAAAGAGTTAGCCAGCCCCATTTTCCGATTGCGGAGAGGTTTCGCTGTCTCGCCCATAGTGTGCGAGAGCCGGTGCAATTTGCCCGGATTCAGGGGCAATCTGATCGGTCATAAACCAGAGTGTGTATTTTTTAAATCGGGGATGATTCAAGATCCTCATTGTCATTTCTAAGCTCATTCCCTTAGCACCATTTTCATAGCTAGACAAAGTCGCATAGTTAACACCAGTTAACTCACTGAATTCTTTTCTGTTTATCCTTTCTGACTCTCTAATTAGCTTTACTTTCTCTGATACGTCTATTGACATGTTTATACCATCGTATAATATTGGCACTATCGTAAGGCGTACTTGTCGCCACCATAGGCAACTAAAAGCAACTATAAGCAATTAATTGCACAATCGTAGAGGTTAGCAGATGAGCAAAGAAATCGTAAGCATGTCAGATGCCATTAGTTACCCGGAATTTGCTCGATTGATCGGCAAATCACCGGAAGCGGTGAAGGGTATGATTGAGAAAGGTAAGTTGCCCGTCGTGGAAATGAAAAACCCAGAGAACCCTGCAGCACGCGCCGAATCATGGGTTTATTTGCCAGCCTGGAACAAGGGAATGAAGTTAGCTTTTGATAGCCGTCCTAAAGAAATTCGTGACGGGTGGTTGATGTGGTTAGGGCTGGGAGAGCCAATATGAGCTACGCCATAATCCCAATCAGCAAAAACTCAAAAGGTTATCGCTCGTTTGTGCTCGCTTATCGCCGCAGTACGGCAATTAACCCAATTGCGCGGCATGAGGTGCTGTTGGGCGATCAGTCGTTTGGCTATTTCTACTCACAATCTCTGGCGACTCAATACATTGACTGGTTGTATAGCCAACGCACAACGGGAGCCGCAGCATGAAATCCATTTGCTTACCGGTGGCTAACGCCATATTACGAACCTACACGGCTGAAATAGCTGAGTTAAATCTCTGTGCATCAGATAAAGGCGAAGCTTTCTCGTTTAATCCTCATCTTCGTGCACGTGAAAAAGAAGTTATCACCTGTAATGCCATTGCAGGATTAACCATGATCACAACGATAGCCTGGCAGTTATGCGGCTCTGAATTAAACGCTTTTCATCAGCTCAGTGCGGCCCTGCAAGAATTCAAAACGTCCGGCATTGCCCCGCAACCATTTAACGATGAGGTCGAGACATGCCCGGCCAATTAGCCGAATTAACCAGCGGAGCAATAGCCTTATTGGCAGCACTCGTTTGGATTGCCTTTCTTTCAGCCCGTGCGGTTATTCACGATCACCGTAGCCGCATAATCAACAAAAAAGAAACCGAACGCAAAACGTACCAGCAACTTTAAAGGATAAGAAATGAAGCAAGCCTATTTCATATTGATCAATGAGTTGTTGCAGCAATACCACTTCAAGGCCGAAAACCTGCGTATCGCTTCCGCTGTTGCCGACGAGGTGCGAATGTTTTCGCTTAATGATTACGCCTTTCGCCTGAGTGTCGGCTTGGAGGGGCTGTTAAGTACCGCACAATCATCTGGAGACCAAACTAGCGCTCAGGCGTTGGAATTGCTGGTCACTCAGTGTAATTGCGGTGTTATACCAAAACCCATCGAAGTCACAACCCAAAGCCAGCGAAATGCAGTTCGTTAAAGGTTGCCGCACACCATTTATTGCCAAGCCCGGAGCAAAGCGCCGTTGGTTTGCTCGTTTAATGGGTATTTTCACGTAAGGATTGGTTATGGCTAACACCGAACAGGTACGGGCTTTACCGCTGACATTAGAAGAACGTCAGAACGGCCTTAAACATACTGCTGAAATTTGGTGCTTATTCCCTAATCCAAAACATAAAGGGCTTATTCCCGCGCTTATTACTGAAATGGGTGAGACAGACCCGAAGATGAAAGGTGCTATTTATTATCTGGCAGGCATAGAGAGAGCCAGACATAACAATAAATTTTCAGATTTACGACCAGACGAACAAAGAAATATTGTCGATGCCTTAAACCGCTGGCGAGCGTCAGCCAGTTTATTACCGGAAAGAATCACTTATATAGATTGCGATCCTATTACCTGATTTAAATCGAACCTGATTAACACCTGAAATTTACAGGCGCTTTATTGCGTCGGGCTTTTTATTACCTAAAAACGAGGCTGAAATTATGACTAATACCAAAACCATCGATTCAATTAAAGGAATTACCTGCGTAATCAATGCAATTCAATCATTTCCTCATGAGTTGCATCCGTTGTTATCTGCTATGGCAAAACACGCTATAGGCCACTTAACCTCTGCCGCATCAGAAATAGAGCGCCTTAGCTGTATTGAAAGCAGTCAGCAACAGAAGATAAAGCAGTTAAATCAGCGCGTTGGGTATTTGGAGTATTTCCATTCAGCATTTGAACCGCTATGGGATTCATTGATTTTTGCGATTGCGGGTACTGATGCAGGTAAAAACATCGTTACCGCTGGTTTATTCGGCACAACCGCTAACGCGCTTAAAGCAATAAATAAAACAGAGTCTGGACGCAAAGAAGCAATACGCACTGCAACGGCATTTCAGGAGGCGGTGACCGCATATACCTACGCGCCAAGAACGCATGAATTGAAAATATTGCCCGAATATTTCCATGCAGTTATCGAAGGAAAGAAAAAAGCGGAACTACGAATAGATGACCGGGGTTTCCGTGTTGGTGATTATTTGCTGTTAAAGGAATGGGATGGCGGAGCGGATGAATTTACAGGGCGTGAAATTAAGGTGTTGACCACCGATATTACCGAAGCTGATTTTGCAATTCAGGGGTTGGTAATGCTGTCTTTTGCTCTTCCTGACAACCTCTCTTCTTGTAACGCCAATGCAGCTATCTTGAGTGGAAATAAATAATGAAAAATGACATTAAATCAGTTCAAAAAATCATGGGTGCTCGCGATTCATTTAAAGCACTTTTCCGCGCCATCCGTCAATGGATTAAGGGGCTGGGTAATAGACTGTGTAAATTAGGCGCACAGCATCGAGCCAAAAAGTGGCTAAAAAATAACTGTCTTATTCTAGATACAGAGACTACAGGGCTAGGGGATGATGCTGAAATAGTAGAAATAACTATTATTGATTGTACCGGTAAGATCCTGCTGGATACGCTTGTTAAGCCAATAAAAACTATCCCCGCCGAGGCCACCGCCATTCATGGGATCACGAATGAAATGGTTGCAGCCGCCCCGACATGGCGTGATATTCATTGGCAATTTATGGTGCTGACCAATGACCGTACCCTACTTATTTATAATGCGCTATTTGACACCCGTTTAATTTTTCAAACGGCGGCAGCTAATAATTGTCAGTTTTTAGGTAAGAAATATATTCTTGAAGCTGAATGCGTCATGGAAGCTTATGCCGAATATTTCGGCGAAAGGGATAAGAAGAGAAATAAATACAAATGGCAGAGACTGGGTAACGCCGCCAAACAGCAAGGCGTTGTTATTGAGGGTACTGCTCATCGTGCGCTTTCCGACTGTAAAACCACGTTGGGTATTATTCGTGCTATGGCGGGCGGTGCTCAATGCAATTAAATCGCTCCCCGCTTAAATGGGCCGGTTCCAAGGCCCGTATTATGGAAACCCTGCGCCAGCATTTACCTGCTGGTAAGCGGCTGGTTGAGCCGTTCGCCGGTTCCTGTTCGGTCATGCTGAATACGGATTATGACGAATATTTGATAACGGATATTAATGCTGACCTGATTAACTTTTACAACATCGCCAAACGAGAACCGAGCGAGCTAATCAACCTGGCCTCGTCCTTGTTTATGACGGCTAACACCGCCGAGCAATATTATGAATTCCGCAATGTTTTTAATACCGGCAACAGTGACGCACTCAGCAGAGCGGTAATATTTCTGTATCTCAATCGCCATTGTTTTAATGGTATGTGCCGCTATAACCAAAGCGGCGGTTTTAATGTTCCTTACGGTAAATATAAAGCGCCTTACTTCCCCGAAGCTGAGATCCGTTTCTTTGCAGAAAAGGCCAAGAACGCCACGTTCCTATGCTGCGACTTTTCCGAGACGCTAAATATGACAGTCCCAGGCGATGTGGTTTATTGCGATCCACCGTATATCCCAACGTCTAAAACGGCCGATTTTACCCACTATCACACTGATGGTTTTACCGATGACGATCAGCGCCGCCTAGCTTTGGCGCTGGTAAATACCGCTGATAACGGTTGCAAGGTGGTGGTTTCCAATAGCGACACTCCCCGCGCTGCCGAGCTTTACGCTCTTTTCGCCGTCCACAGTATTACCGCGCCGCGCTCTATCAGTTGCAAAGGCGATGGCCGTCAGAAAGTGCAGGAGATTATTGCTACGCTGGAGGCCGTGGATTGAGCCGAGACTCACGCGGCCGCATTGCACCTACACCGCCGTTACCTTTTCCATGTAGCGGCGTAGTGCCATTTGAGTGGGCCTATCCCTGGAATGCTCCGCGCCCTGCAATTGGTGGGCCGGTTTATTTACAGCCCCAAAACCAGGAGCAGACAGACCAACAACGGGCGGCATTAATTCATGCCCAAGATCTCCTTGCTAAACAGCCGCATATTGTTCAGCGCGGCATCCGTTTGCACCTCAATAAACTGGAGCAAAACCAGGGCATCCGCCGAGCCAATACGCACTTAACGAAAAACTTTGTTGAGCGCGTATTGCCACGTCTGGATCTGGTTCGTGATCAATATCAAATATCTGCCGAAGCTAACGACACAGCCCCACTTGCTACCCGTTTTAGCCATCTACCGGATGCCGGTCGGGCGGATATTGATTTGCTGGCGAAAGATATTTCTCTGCAATTACGCCGTGAGTTAGGCGTGATAAATGATGAAGTTGACGGCAAGTCTGATTTTACGGTGGTTTTTGCCCTTTATCGTCGTGCCGCAGCAATGACTCAGGCTTTTAAGCAGACGCCTCCCGGTTGGGAAATCTATCTAACGGCGCGCTGGAAACTGAACGTAAAAAACCTGACTTCATTTGTGGCTCGCATGATATCCGAGGATTGGTGGAAGCGCCGATTGCGCCGCCATGCAGATATGTGGAAAGAGCATTTACATATTGCCCTCGGCAATGTCAGTAAAAAAACCACGCCTTATGCCAGTACTGCCACCGTTGGGGATTGGCGGGAGCAGAAGCGGCGTACCCGAGAGTTTCTTAAATCAATGGAACTGGAGGACGAGCAAGGGAATCGTTTTTCCCTGATCGAGAAATACGATCACAGTGTGGCTAACCCGGCAATTCGCCGCTGTGAGCTAATGGTTCGTATTCGCGGATTTGAAAATATTTGTGAAGAGTTGGGCTACGCAGGGGAATTTTACACTCTGACTGCACCTTCTAAATTTCATGCCACCAATAAGGACGGTCACCGTAACCGTAAGTGGAATGGTGCAAGCCCAGCCAGAACCCAACGTTATTTGCGCGGGGTATGGAGCCGGGTAAGGGCAAAATTGCATCGGGAAGATATTCGCGTGTTTGGTATTCGCGTGGCTGAACCTCATCACGATGGCACACCGCACTGGCATATGTTGCTGTTTATGCGCCCGGAGCATATCGAACAGGCTCGGGTGATTTTCCGCAATCATGCTCATGAGGAAAATATCGACGAGCTGAATAGCGAAAAAACCCGAAAGGCCCGTTTTCATGCCGAAGCTATCGATCCAGAGAAGGGTAGCGCGACCGGTTATATCGCGAAATATATTTCGAAGAATATCGACGGCTACGCGCTGGACGGTGAAATCGATGACGATACCGGCAAGTTGCTAAAAGAAGTTGCTCCGGCGGTATCTGCCTGGGCAAGTCGTTGGCGTATCCGCCAGTTTCAATTTATCGGTGGTGCGCCGGTGACGGTTTACCGCGAATTACGCCGAATGGCCGATCACGATCAGGCTGTGGGGTTGAGCGTTGAGTTTGCCGCCGCCCATGATGCGGCTGATAACGGTAATTGGGCCGGGTATGTTAATGCCCAAGGTGGGCCATTCGTTCGCCGCGATGATTTGATTGTGCGTACCTATTACGAAGTCACCGAAGCGACTAACGGCTATTTTGAAAATGTGATCCGCATCAAGGGATTGTTTTCGCCCATCGTTGGCAGAGACACCCCCATCATCACGCGTACAACTGTCTGGACGATTGTCTCCGCCCGCGCCGTTGATTTGGCTGTTGACGTTAAGGGCGCGCCCGCGCCCTCTCGGAGTTCTGTCAATAACTGTACGGGGGTACAAAAAATGACCACACCACCGGTGGTCATTGAGCCGCCGCCACCGCCTGAAAACATCGATTTTGATGCATTAACGGCTAAAGAGCGGCGGCAAATGCTTAATCGGATACGCTGCGAAGCCGCAAAACCTCGGAAAAAGCCCACTAAACCCCGCCAGCCGAGCCAGGGCGAATTGATGCTGGCCGCAGATCTGGGCGAGAAAGAGTTTTTAATCAAAGATTTCGCTGATTCCATCGGTATTGCTCTGGATAACAACATGCTGAAATCCATAGCAAAAGGAGCATCGGTTACGGTTGAAGGTACGACTTATCGGGCGAGAACGGACGGCGCACTGTATGTCGTTCGCAATTTGACGACTTCGGCGACGGATATTAAAGCCAGATTTGAGCGGCTACGCGAGCAACAGGTGCCGCTGGTTATCCGCTTGGTTGGTGAGCATAAACGTAAGTTGGAAACCGTAGAGGCAGAAGATAACCAAGATAAACCGGTGTGGTTTGGGCCGGTGGCTGGGTGATGGTTAGTTATCCGATATAGATAAATCCATTGGTGTTGAACACCTAATGAGTACCTGCATCCGAACGCCTGGCTATTCTGTCGGAGTTAATGGCAGTGCACCAGGATGATTATTTGTTATAACGTGGAGATTGAAAATGATTAATGCAAATAAAGCTGTTGATATTCTTAACGAATTATTAATTCTTGATCCAGATGCTATTACAACCTTGGCGGCTATTCGTGTGGCTTGCTCCAACCGATTCGCCACTGACAGTACGGCTATGTGCGGCAAAATAGATGGGGTGATACGAGTCGGCATGATCGGCGTTATTAATGCGCTGGTTGAGGGTGGCGTGGTAGGGGCGGATTATGATGATAATTCGCTCTTAGTCGGCTTTCGTGTTGTGAAAGGATAGAAAAAATGACTACAGCAAGCGACCGCAAACGCGCACAGCGTCTGCGCGATAAAGCGTTAGGAATAACTACCGTTACCCTGCGTTTGGATGCGCAGGAGTTGGCTATGCTGCTGGAGGGATGCGAGCAGCGCCGCATAGCTCGCCAGCCTTACGACATTACCGAATATCTGATTGGCTTGATTCGCCAGGACAATAAGCTATTGCACAAGCAACTGGCCGAACTGAAGAAAAGTAGTTGTAAGCGCTGCGGGGATACTTTACCGGGCGAGAAAGACGGGTGTTGCTTGCAGGGCGATTCGGAATGTTGGCAGACAAAGGGGTATAAACATCTGATGTTATCCAGCCTGTAGCGCGGATGCTTTTACGATAGCACGAAGGGAGTTAGCTGGCTATCAAAATGAATGAATATGCATAAAAATGAATGGCGTACATGTGGTGAGATAAATTGACCGCAAGAAAGCCAGCCACCAGAGCGCCTACAGCCCACGCTGTCAGGCACTTTTTTGTTGTCCGTCGGATCGTGTCGTTTTGATGCAGAGAAGGCGGTGGTAAGCACTGGCTTTCTGGTGGGTATTTCTGCGGGCATTGCGGATATGAAAGTACAGCGGCAAGCCCTCTTTCCGCGTCACCCCCTCGCCCCCGCTTTGCATGACTAAAAATTCGCTTTTTATGCATTTCGAAAAGTGAGGGGAGGCCTTGCCTGGTGTGGTTTTCAGGGTGATTGGGTAGTGAATAGAGTTATGCGGATTGTTGCGCTATAGGCTTGCAGTGTTGTTGTGGGGTATTTGGGTAATGATTTGAGCAATTATCAGTTAATCCTACGCTGACCGTTGCGGCTTGCTCTTTTAAAATCGTGACACGGCACAAAAACAAAATCAAGAGGCTTGTGACATGTCACGATAGGAATATAAAATGTGTTGTGACTTATCTATAAATTATTGGTCACCGAAGGATTTATAGCAATCACAATATAGTTAAATATTGAATGATTGCATATTGTAAATATATCACGTTGAATATAAGTGAGCTTTAAGTCATGCCAGATTATACATATAGTTTCATTGGGGTATTATTAACAACTTTAGTTTCTTTCCTTGCATACCGCCGTAGCATTTTTCGAGACAAGTATAAGTTTGATGAGGATTTGATTAATGCTTATAAAAATAAAAGTCACGGAAGCAGATATTTAGTTGAAAGAGTATTTTTCTATAAAACTAAATGTATGAATGTTGGCTACCGAGAGATAGATCTTCTATTACGCTCGAATAACTCTGGGTACTCTATATTTCTATTTGAAAATAGTAAGCGCTTCGTCAATACTTGTTATATAGATGACTTAGGCGTCGCCAGATTCGCAAAGAAATTTGATAGTTTTATAAAAAGAATCTTATGGCAAGCACTATTGTTTATATGTTATTTATCACTTGTTTCATTGTGGGGCTTCTTGTTTCTTGATATTACTGAAAATACAATGCCCAGTGTCTCTGGAATTAACCTGAAATCCTCAGAACATATACTTAATCTGCTAAAAATTATAATAAACATATGTATTATGGGGCTAAGCATGTTGTTTGTTTTTAGATGTGTGGCGTCATTTGTTTGCATACATAACTGCAAGGAATTTGTTGAGCATTTTAATAAAAACAGCAAAGCCAGTTCTATTTTATTCACACCTATAGAACCAGCCCCACATGGTGATAGTAATCCTACTGGAAATAGTTAAACCAACAACTCATAAGGCCTAAACCTTATCACCTCCTCCCCAACCCACTCATTGAGTTCACTGAGCCGCTCCTGTAGCGGAGCCAGTTCGTTGATGGCAAATACCCGCGCGGCTTTTTCTACGTCGCCGAATCCGCCGGTATTGTTGGGGAGGATACCCATGAGCTGCGGTGGCACACGCTGGGCGGCGAGCTGGTCGTCGCGGGTGACGTTTTTAATATTCATAAATTCGTCTTTGGCCGCGACTTCGGCGAGTGGGATAACCTGCAAACCGTCTTTTTTACCGGCAGGCGCATACATAAACAGATTGCGGAAGTTTCCCGGCCCTTTGGATTCTTTCAGGGCGTTGCGCAGCTTGTCGATATCCTCCTGTTTATGGGCGGCATCGTTCATATACAGAATAAAACCGGCGTGACTGCCGTTCAGATAATATTTGCGGCGGAATAAGGTGGCGGCCTCATTAAGCCAGGTCGAATTTAACGAGGCCAGATATTCCGGCACGCCGTAAATTTCCTGATTAATATCCGGGTCAAGCAGATGAAACACATGACCCGGCTCAAACTGGTACGGTTCCGTCCAGGATTGCACATACCAATAAGTGTCAGTGTCCAGACCCCGGCGGGTGTATTTAGCTGGGCTGGGTGTGAGTTTCATTAATCCGCCCAGCCGGTTATAGCGGGCTTCCAAAAATGAATTGGCAAACACCAAAAAATCCAGCGCGTAGCGGCTAAAATCCTGTTTGGATAACAGCGGGTGCGGCTCAAACAGACTAACCAGCACATTGCGCTTCATGTAGATAGGCGAACTGTGGTGAACGGCGGCGCGGAAAGATTTCGCCAGACCATTAAAAGACACCGGCGGCTCGTACCAGCGATCGACCTGCGAACATTCCAGATAATCCAGAATATCCCGCTGATCCAGCATCGGAATGGGATCGCCAAAAGTAAACGCCTCGGCTCGCTGGCCGTCGTTCTGTCCTCGTGCGGCAGTAGCTTGCCCTGATTGCTTATTGCGGTTGCGCTGACGCATTAAAATATCTCCATGATACTGGTGTTATTACCGTTAATCCCTTCGAGGGGTTCATTAAACAGAGTGTGCATAATGGCCCAGGCTACATCGCCGTGGCTGGTGCCTTCAGCCCGATCGGTCACATAGGTGGCCTGCCTGCCGCTGGGTGTCATGGCTTTGCGCACAGACATAAAAGCGGTAGCGATATCCAGACAACCGGCGTCAAACTCCAGCCGCCCGGTGGTAATGACGTTTTTGGCTTTATAAATCAGGTCGGTTTTCATCTCGACGCTGTAGTGAATGGCGCGAACCGCCGGGAAGAACTGGCGCACTAGCTGGGTGACGGATCGGCCCAGTCCGGTATCATCAATGCCGATATAGGTCACGTTATAGCGATCGGTCAGCGCCTTGATATTGGCCGCCTGCACCGCGAAATCCATTCCTTTCCACTGGTGGCGCTCCAGTACGCGGAATTTACCGCCCGGCACCAATGGCGGCGCAACTACCGCGCACCCGGCACTGTCGCCGGTGCTGGCCGGGTCGTAACCAATCCATACCGGACGCTCACCAAAGGGGCGCAGGGATAACAAACCTACGTCTTTCCACACTTCCCAGCTATCCACCATGCAGCGCTGCATTTCCTGCATGGAAAATACCGAGGCGGTATCGTCGATAAAGTTGCACATGAACAGGTTGTCAAAATCTTCATCACTGTTTTCATTACGTAGCTCATCAATATCAAACAGATTGCAGCCGCCGCGTTCGGCGTCTTCAATATTGACGATCTGCCGGTACTGTTTATCCTCACACAGCTTGCCCCCGGCGAGGCGGGAATAGGTCACGTCAATTTCCCGCTGCCGGTCTCGGGCTTTCCCTTTGTTAAACAGGGTGCCATTCCAGAATTTATAGGCTTCGTGAGTGGTGGTGGAGGGCGTGGAGAAATAGGTCGAGCGGTATTTCTTCTGTGAAGCCATACCGGAAGCGGCGCGGCGCAATTTACTGAAGCCGGGTATCCAAAAATACTCATCCAGATACAGATTGCCCGGACGCCCCTGGGCGGTGCTGGAGTTGGTGCCTAAGAAGTGCATTTCTGCTCCGTTAGGCAAAATAATCACTTCCCCGCGCAGGTCTACCTCTACCTGACGGGCGGCGGCTACGATGTAGTTTTTAAATTGGTGCGCCTGGGCTTTGGAGGCGGAAACAAACATCTGATTGCGGCCGGTTTCGATGGCATCCAGCAAGGCTTCCCAGGCGAAGAAGTAGGTTGCCCCAATCTGGCGGGATTTGAGCAGGTTGCGGATACGAAACTCTTTCGATAAACCGGCCTGATACCAGCCACGCTGATAGTCAAACATGGATTCAAGAAAAATATCTTTCAGCTTGCTGGCCTGCTCCGGGCTAAAGCTGTTCTTTTCCGCTGCCTTGCGTGGCCCACTGTTACGGTTTTCAAGATTGGGATTGAGCACCGCCTCATTGCCACCGTTGTTATATTTACCGATACGGGCGTGCCGTTCGGCCTGACGCGCCAACAAGTCGATTTCTTTGTAGTCTTTTGCCTCTTTCACCGGCTTCATGACCAATCGGCAATACTCCGCTGCCGTGGTCAGTTGCATCTGATCCAATGGGCCGTAATCGTCCCACTTGTCGCGGCGCTTCCAACTGTGTACCGTGACAGCCTTCTCACCGATCATCTCCGCAATGCGGGCAATCCTCAGCCCTTGCCAGTACAGATACTTGGCTTGACGGCGGGGATCTAAATCGGCATTGATAGTGACACTATCCATATTCAATCTGCCTGTGCAGTAACCTTTCATGCCGCAAGGCTACCTATCCGCTACGCCTCCATCTCGTATTACGCCTTGTGCCAGCCCTGACACAACAGCGCTTCATTGTTCCGTTTGACGCCGGTTGCCAACATAAGGCCATACCATCCCAAACCGGAATTCATGCCATGCCTAAATCCAAGTTTTTCCGCGCCGTTGTCGAGGGTGCAACCAGCGACGGGCGCCTTATTCCCCGTCAGCACATTGTTGAAATGGCTGAAAGCTATAACCCGACGTTTCGCGGCGCCCGCGCCAATCTGGAGCACATTAAAAGTGTGCTGCCCGACAGCCCATTCCGCGCTTACGGCGATATTACCGCCGCCAAATATGAAGAAATCAAAGACGGCCCACTTAAGGGCAAATTGGCGCTACTGGTGCAAGTGGATGCGACGGACGATTTGGTCAAGCTGCGCGAGTCCCGCCAGAAGGTGTACTCCAGCATTGAGTACGTGGAGAAATTCGCAGACACCGGCAAAGCCTATCTGACCGGCATCGCCTTTACCGATACCCCGGCGTCACTGGGGGCGGAAATCCTGACCTTCTGCGCCCAAAGCGCCAATAACCCGTTGGCTTCACGTAAAAGCCAGGCCGACGCCATTTTCAGCGTGGCCGATGAAATCACGCTGGAATTCGAGACTGAAACCGAGCAGAAACCGGCGCTGTTTAGCCAAATCAAAGCCATGTTCACCAAAAAACAGACCACGGATGACGCTCGCTTCAGTGATGTGCATCAGGCGGTGGAATTAGTGGCGCAGCAACTGGAAGAAAAACTCACGGCGTTGAGCACACTGGAAACCGCTTTCACCGCGTTGAAAGCTGACCATGCCGCCACCCAACAGGCACTGACCGAACTGAAAACCCAACTCGGCAAAACCGATCGCCAATTTAGCCAGCGACCTGCGGCGACGGGTAACGAAAACGCCCTGCTGACCGATTGTTAAGGAGTTAATTTCCCATGAAAAATACGACCCGCAGTAAATATAAGCAGTTCGTCCAGCAAGTGGCTGCTCTGAATGCGTTGAGTGATGTGACTGACGTCGAGGCCAAATTTACCGTTGAGCCTTCGGTGGCGCAGAAGCTGGAAACCAAACAACAGGAAAGCAGCACCTTTCTGTCCAAAATCAACGTTTATCCGGTGGATGAAAAGGAAGGCGATAAAATCGGTTTAGGTATTGAGCGCCCGATTGCCAGCACCACCAATACCCATGAAAAAGAGCGTGAACCGACCGATCCAACCAGTCTTGATAGCAATGGCTACAAGTGCGGCCAGACTAACTTTGATACCGCCTTGCCTTACGCCAAGCTGGATATGTGGGCCAAGTTCCCCGACTTCCAAATCCGTATCCGCGACTCTATCGTTAAACGCCAGGCACTCGACCGCATCATGATCGGCTTTAACGGCAAAGCGCGAGCGAAAACCTCAGATCCAACCGAAAATCCCTTATTGCAAGACGTTAACCGTGGCTGGTTGCAGGCCGTCCGGGAAGATGCGCCGGAGCATGTGATGGATAAAATTGTGGATGAGGACGGCAAAGTGGTATCGGCTAAAATCCGCATCGGTAAAGGCGGTGACTATAACAACATGGATGCGCTGGTGATGTCAGCCGTCAATGAGCTGGTTGAAAGCTGGTTCCAGGACGACACCGAACTGGTGGCTATTTGCGGCCGTTCCCTGCTGGCCGACAAGTATTTCCCGATCGTTAACCAGATCCAGCCCAACAGCGAAACGATGGCCGCAGACCTGATTATCAGTCAGAAACGTATTGGCGGTTTACCGGCTGTGCGCGCACCACACTTCCCGCCCGACACCATTCTGATCACCCGTTTGGATAACCTGTCTATTTACTGGCAAGACGGCACCCGCCGCCGCGCCATTATCGACAACCCGAAACGTGACCGGGTGGAAAACTTCGAATCGGTCAATGAAGCCTATGTGATTGAAGATTTCGGCTGTGTTGCGCTGATTGAAAACATTCAGCTCGGTGATTTCTCCGCGCCGGTCATTCCAGACGCACCAACGGGGGAGTAATCCATCATGACCAACCCCGCCCGTCGGCACCGGCTATTTGTGGCGGCTCAACAGTCTGATTCGTTGAGCGAAGCCGCCAGCCTGAACCACGCCAGCACTTACGATCTGCTGCTGTTCAAGCTGCGGCAGGATATGGGCCAGCTTCACAAGGTGGAGTCTCATCTGGGTAAAGCCGAGGTGAAGCGGCGCATGTTGCCGACCTATCAACCGTGGGTCGCCGGTGTGCTGGCGAAAGGTCATGGCGGACAGGACGCGGTGTTAATGCGCATGCTGATTTGGCATATGGACGTGGGCGATATTGCCAGCGGGCTGGATATTGCTGAATACGCCTTACGCCATGATTTGGTGACGCCGGAAGATTTCAGCCGCACCACCGCCTGTCTGGTGGCCGAGCTGCTGACAACCGCAGCACAACGTGACCTGACCGATAAAGCGCCGCTGGATACCGCCCAACTGATGCGGGCGCGGGAACTATTAACCGGGCGGGATATGCCCGATGCGGTGAAAGCCCGGCTGCATAAGTTTGTCGGCTACGCCTTGCGGCAGGACGGGGACAACGTACTCGCCCTGGCAAACCTGAACGAAGCGCTACGGCTGGATGAAAACAGCGGCGTAAAAACAGACATCAAGCAGCTTGAGAAACTGATCCAGGCTGCGTAACCCAAACGCCACGGCGGGGGCGGCACGGTAGCCGAGTCAGAATATTTTTACTCTGACAAGGTTGCCGTCCACCGCCCACTTACTTGAGAACATCACAATGAACGTTGTGCTCCAGCCCAGCCCGGACAGGGATAAATCCCCCGTCAGTGATAGCGGCCAGACGATGATTAAAAACACCGAGTTCTGGCCGGATATCGACCTGAACAAATACCGGGATGATATGCGACAGGACGGCACTTTGAGCCAGCCGCGAGTGATTGAGGCTGCACGTTTTGCCATCCACGAAACGAATCGGCGTTTGGCTGACTGGCAACGCGCCCGGCAGAAACAGGGTTATTTTAGCCTGACGACCGTTCCGGCCAGCCAGTTAGACGGGGAAAGCGTCAATGTCCAACTTTACCGCCGAGCGGTGTATTGCCTGATGCAGGCCAGTTTAACCGAGCGTTTTCGCAGTATCGACGCCACCGGCTCCGGCAGTAAACGGGCCGATTCACTGGAAACCACCATTGATGCGCTGCGCCGTGATGCGGCCTGGGCGATTAACGATATTCAGGCTATCAATCGTATGACCTGCGAATTGATCTGATGCGCATTCTGGCTCAGCAAAATGACACGGTAGACGCCCTGTGTTGGCGCTATTACGGGCGGACTGCCGGTGTCACCGAGCAGGTGTTAGCCGCGAATCCGGGATTGGCAGACAGAGGGCCGATTTTGCCCCACGGCTACCCGGTCACGATGCCGGATATCACGCCAGCGGCGACCTCACAACTTTTACAACTTTGGGATTAGCGCCGCGCCCAGGGAGAAAACAGTGGATAAACACACGTCATGGGCCTCTTTTCTGGCCGCCTGGGTGCTGACCTTATTTGGTGCCTGGACGCTGCAAGACTGGGCCACCTTTATCGGTATTTTGCTGGGCGTCGGCACTTATCTGACTAACCGTTATTACAAGCGGCGGGAAGATATACGCCAGCAAGCAATCTATGAAATCAAACGACAACAGCTTATTCAGGGAGCCAATCATGAGCCGACTGAGTAAAGCCGTTCAGGGGCTGATCCTGGCCGGAGCCAGTTCGGTGGTGATTTTCTCTCAGTTTCTGGATGAGAAAGAAGGCAACCGCCTGAATGCTTACCGGGATGGCAGCGGATCACCCACGATTTGCCGGGGGTTGACGGTTATCGACGGAAAGCCGGTTGTGATGGGGATGACATTGACCGCTGCGCAGTGTGACCGTTTTAATCTGGCTGAAGCTCAGAAAGCACTGGCGTTGGTCGAACGCTACATCACGGTGCCGCTCAGTGATCCGCAAAAAGCCGGAGTGGCCAGCTTTTGCGCCTACAACATTGGTATCGGAAAATGCCGTCATTCGACCTTTTTCCGCAAGATGAATGCCGGGGATCGCGTGGGTGCCTGTCACGAAATCAGCAAATGGATTTTTGACGGTGGCAAAGATTGCCGTATCCGGGCGAATAACTGCGCCGGTCAGCCGGAGCGGCGGGAAGCGGAGCGCGAACTATGCCTAACCGATTAACATTGTTGATTGGCCTGGTGTTATTGCTGGCATTGGGTGGTTCAGCTCTGACGGCCCGACACTACCAGCGGCAAGCCGAAAGCTGGCGTGATAGCGCCCGCCAAAACCAGCAAGCGCTGAAAACGGCCAATCGCGCCATTGCCAGACAGCGGCAACAACAACAACAGGTCGCCGCACTGGATAAACAACACACCGAGGAACTGGCTCATGCCCAAGCCACCATTGACGATTTGCGCCGTGCTGTGGCCGCTGGTACTCAGCGCTTGCAGTTTAACACCGCCTGTCCCTTGCCCGATAGCCAGCGAACCGCCCGCGCCCCCAGCGTGGCTGATGCTGCCCGGCCCCGACTTACTGACGCCGCTGAACGGCATTATTTCGATCTCCGGCAACGCATCGCCACCGCCGACCAGCAAATAGCCGGTTTACAGGGCTATATTCGCACTATTTGCCTGAAACCTTTACGTAAACTGGAGCAATAACATGCTAAAACCTGACTCCCTGCGGGACGCGGTGATGAAAGCCAGCGCCTACGTCAGACAAAACCCCGACTGCCTGCATGTGTTTATCGATCGCGGAGCGATTGTTTCCACGCTGGCCCCGTCGCTGTCTTTTGAATATCGCTACACCCTTAATCTGGTGATGACTGATTATGGCCATGACATGGATTTGCTGATGGTGACGATCTTACACTGGCTGCGCAAACACCAACCGGGCATGATGGCCAGCCAGGATAAGCGTCAGGACGGTTTTACCTTCGAGATTGATTTTATTGATAAAACTGTCAGGGATATCAGCATTGAGTTGAAACTCACCGAGCGGGTGATAGTCAAAGAAGAAAACGGCGCGTTAAACGTCACCCATCTGGATGAACCGCCAGAGCCTTATGCGTTGCTGGATAGTTACCAGATTTATATTCAGGGCGAAAAGGTCGCGGAGTGGGCACGATGAGTGATTTTCATGAGCTGGATAACACGCTGTCTATTTTACTGGCTCAACTTTCCCCACAGGGGCGCACCCGGTTTACCCGCCAGGTTGCCAAACAACTGCGGGAAAAACAGCAACAGCATATTCAGGCCCAGCAGAACCCGGACGGCTCACCGTTCTTACCGCGTAAGAAAAAACGCCGCGACAAACGGGGGCGGATTAAGCGCAAAATGTTTACCCGCTTGCGCACCGCCCGTTTTATGAAAACCGAAGCCACGGCGGACGAGGCGGCAGTGACCTTTAGCGGGCAGGTTAATCATATGGTCAGAGTCCATCACTACGGCCTGCGGGATAAAATCAGCCGCAACGGGCCAACGGTAAAATATGAACGCCGCCAGTTGCTAGGGCTAACCGACGGCGATGTAGAGTGGATTGGGGATCTGGCGTTGGGGCATATTGCGAAGTAGTTATTAATCTGGTCTTTGCGGGAATAAATACAATATAAAGTGGTAAACCGCAAAAATACCCACGCAAGCTAATATGGCGACATACCAATGTTCAAAATAGAAAAATGATGTAACCATCAATACTATTGCGATCATAGCAACGGTATTTGCCGCCATATAAGAAAGATAATATAGAAAACCGACTAAGATTTTTTTAACCGTTGAGTTGGTTGATGACATTATCTATTATCCTCCTGTATTCATCATCTCGTCCCTGCTCTTGCATACCGCTGGCCTCCACATAGCCAGACACTGAATCTTTAATTAAAAAATACAATATGTCCAGTTCGCCCATAGAACGTAAACGCCAATATAATCTTGGGTTTTGTTCTCTCAGCTCTCTGGAGTCATAAGCTGAGTGGTTTGCCAATGCACCTGCGGTCAATATGGAGTTTATCGCCGCGCCCCGAAAAATACCCAAAGATGCTTTTAATTTAGGGTGCATTGCTATTGATCTATTCATTCGTGAAGTTAACAAATACATGAGTGTAGTTGTTGTACCAAAGCGGGAGCCAACTTTCGCATAAATGCTATTTAACAGCGCGTCTTTTTTATCTTCGGGAAGCCTATCGATAAAGTCTCTGGCAATTGTTTCAACCAGTCTTACTATTGCACTATCAATATCTCCATTTTTTATAAAAGTTGCCAACCGGTGAAAGTGATTGGAATTTTGGCTTCGGTGTTCTGTATCCATAACGCCACGCGTCAGATAATAGATATCCTGCGGGACTGACATAACCCCAGCCCATATGCTTTCAGGGACACCATCAGGTTCAAAGGACGCTACGATTTTGTTGGATATGGTATTAATCTCATCCACAAGATAATCCTTATAAAACGCGGTCATTCCAAATGCTATATGCTGATGTACCGGCAACATGATGCTGCCAGATAATACTTTCATAGCGAACTGATACATGTTCTTCCGGTTGCATACCTGCATGGGTCAGTGAGTGAGGATAATCAACATGGATATTTGTTAGTGCCGCATTAGTCAATTCGATGGTGTAATACTTCTCCTGAGAACCCGCGTTATTTGTTCGATAAAAATCGAAAGTACAGTGAAGACTCTCGTTCTCGGAAATAGATAATCCCAGCAAAGGCGATGATTTGTCGATCGGTTTTCTAAAAACTATCGGATGATGATTGGAGTTTTGAGCGCGAGATATCATGTGTTGTAAGGAGTAAACAAAAATTTGATCTTGATGCATTGACTGATACTGATTCCCAATAGAATCTAATGAGCCACAACCTGCGGATATTAAACCTTGCTTAGTCCCTTGCAATGTCAAATAAATTGAATTAGCCATTTAAAGTCCCTTTAAAATAATAAAACGTAGGGAGGTTACAGGGTTTAGTCATTAGATGCACCTGATGTATTACCGAACCCCCATATTGTTCACATTTTGATTAACCTTTAATACACGCGTTTATTCTTTTTGCAGTTAATTCTTTGTGCCATCCCTCACACAACCCCTATCACATGCCAGTCGCGCCCGCACGCGGCATACTGGCTGAATGAAAACGCTTATTGCAGCACTTAAACGCGCCCTGGCGAATCTGATCCGCATCGGCATTGTATCCGAAGTGGATACGGTCAAAGGTTTATGTCGGGTAAAAATGGGCGAGCTAGAAACCGACTGGTTGAACTGGCTGACGCCCCGCGCCGGTCGGGTGCGCTTTTGGGCTGCGCCCTCGGTGGGGGAACAGGTGATTATCCTCAGTATCGGCGGCGAACTCACCACCGCTTTTGTGTTGCCCGCGGTGTTTTCCGATAGCAATCCGGCACCCTCGGCTTCAGCGGATGCCATCGTAGTGACTTTTCCCGATGGGGCCAGATTTGAATATGAACCTGCAACCCGTCATTTAGCCATTACCGGCATGAAAACCGCCAATATCGTGGCCGAAACCTCGATCACCCTCACCACGCCAGTGGTGAAATGTACTCAACACCTGATTACCCGAACCCTTCTGATTGAAGAAGGCGGCGAGGCGCGAGGCCACTTTAACCATTCCGGTGGCAATCTGACCTCAAACGGTATTGTGGTTCACACCCATCAACACGGCGGCGTCAAAGGTGGCGGTGATTCCTCCGGGGGGCCGCAATGACTTATCTCGGCATGAATGCGCAGACAGGCAAAGCCATTACCGATATGGCTCACATTCGCCAGTCTATCAGCGATATTTTAATCACGCCGCAAGGCTCCAGAGTGATGCGTCGGGAATACGGTTCGCTGCTGTCCACGCTGATTGATCAGCCGCAGAACCCCGCCTTACGGCTCAAAATGATGGCGGCGGTGTATGGCGCAGTCATGCGCTGGGAACCCCGCGTGACGCTGACGGCGATTGATCTCACGACTGAAAACAGCGGAAAAATGACGGTGGAACTGTTCGGCAACCGCTCGGATAGCGCCGAACGCCTCAGTCTCTCTATCCCGTTAAGGGGGCAATAATGGCGACCATTGATTTAAGTCTGCTGCCCGCGCCGCAGGTGGTGGAATCACTGGAATTTGAAGCGTTACTTAATCAGCGCAAAGCGGCCTTTATTGCACTTTATCCTACTGAACAACAGGCGGCAGTGCGGGTGACGTTGTCCTTTGAATCCGAACCCATCGTTAAGCTATTGCAGGAAAGCGCTTATTTAGAATTGCTGCTACGCCAGCGAGTCAACGAAGCTGCGCAGGCGGTGATGGTGGCTTACGCCAATGGCAGCGACCTCGATCAGTTAGGTGCCAATAATGGCGTCGAGCGCCTGCTTATCACCCCGGCAGATTTAACCGCCATTCCGCCATTGGCCGCCGTGATGGAATCCGACGCCGATTTTCGGGTGCGCATCCCGCAAGCCTTTGAAGGTCTGAGCGTGGCTGGGCCGACCGGGGCCTATGAGTTTCACGCCCGCAGCGCCGACGGTCGGGTAGCCGATGCCTCGGCGCTGAGTCCGTCCCCGGCCTGCGTGACTGTCACGGTATTATCGCGCGAAAACAACGGCGTGGCGTCGGCAGAACTGCTCGCCAAAGTGGATGCGGCGTTAAACGATGAGAATGTACGGCCAGTGGCTGACCGGGTGACGGTGCAATCCGCTGTGATTGTCGATTACCAGATTGACGCCAGACTCTATCTGTTTCCGGGGCCGGAAGCCGAACCCATTCGCCGTGCCGCCGCCGACAAACTGGCCGCCTACGTCAACGCCCAGCACCGTTTAGGCCGTGATATTCGTTTATCGGCCATCTATGCCGCCCTGCATGTGGAAGGTGTGCAGCGGGTCGAACTGGCCGCACCGCTGGCCGATGTGGTGCTGGATAAAACTCAGGCCGCCTACTGCACCGGCTACACCTTGGCGATCGGCGGGTCGGATGAATAACCGCCTATTGCCTGCCGGTTCCTCGCCTCTGGAAATCGCCGCCGCCGCAGCCTGCACGGTGATTGCCGATGTGCCGGTGCCACTGCGCCAGCTATGGGATCCCGACACCTGCCCGCTGCCGTTATTGCCTTATTTAGCCTGGGCGTGGTCGGTGGATCGCTGGGATGAGAGCTGGCCGGAAGCGACCAAGCGCAGCGTGGTGCGCGCCTCGTTTTACGTTCACAAACACAAAGGCACCATCAGCGCTATCCGTCGCGTGGTCGAGCCGCTGGGCTATCTGATTAAGGTGCTGGAGTGGTGGAAAACCGGCGACATCCCCGGCACTTTTCGCCTTGATGTCGGCGTGCTGGAAACCGGTATTACCGAAGAAATGTACCGCGAACTGGAGCGCCTGATTGACGACGCCAAACCGGCCAGCCGTCACCTGATTGGCCTGTCGATAAATCTGGACAGCAGCGGCCAGTTTTACGTTGGCGCGGGTTGTTACAGCGGCGACGAGCTGACCGTTTACCCCTATTTACCCGAAGTTATCACCGTCACCGGCAGCGAATACACCGGCGGCACCATTCATATGATTGATGAGATGAGCGTGAACCATGACCGCTAGATTCTATGCACTTCTGACCCACGTCGGGGCGGCCAAACTGGCGAACGCCACCGCGCTCGGCACCCGATTAGACATCACCCAAATGGCCGTGGGCGACGGAGGCGGTGCTTTACCCGCACCCAATCCAGCACAAACCCAGCTTATCGGCGAGAAACGCCGGGCAGCGCTGAATGCCTTGAGCATTGACCCTGTCAATACCAGCCAGATTATTGCCGAGCAGGTTATCCCAGAGAATGAGGGCGGTTGGTGGATCCGTGAAATCGGCCTGTACGACAGTGCCGGGGATTTGGTCGCCATTGCCAACTGCGCCGAAACCTACAAACCGCAACTACAGGAAGGCAGTGGCCGCACTCAAACCATTCGGATGATTTTGATTGTCAGCAGCACCGAAGCGGTGACATTGAAAATCGACCCGTCGGTGGTACTGGCGACGCGGAAATATGTCGATGATAAGGTGATTGAGGTTAAGCAGTACGCGGATAACGTGCTGGCCGACCATGCCAAATCCCGCAATCATCCCGATGCGACGTTAAGCGAGAAAGGCTTTGTCACCCTGAGCAATGCCACCGACAGCAACAGTGAAACCGAGGCGGCGACGCCGAGAGCGGTTAAGGCTGCGGCTAATGCTTCCGTCACGGCATTATCCGATCACGTTCGCAGCACTAACCCTCATGACCAGTATGTGCAGGTACACGAGCATTCAGCCTTGGCCGTTAATAAAAACGCCGCCCTGAACGATTTGGCCGGAATACCGCCGCAACAGTTGCCGGTGGGTATGGGATTACATGCCGGCGGTCATTTCTGGGATAAGTTCGACATTGAAATGATCCCCGTCGCTTCTGGGGTAGCGCCGGAAACCCGTGCGCCGATTGTGCGCGAATTATTGCAGTACATGGGAATGGATAGGCTCCATTTTCACGGTGCATTCAACATTATGAAAGTCACCATCAAAAAGACTATCGACGGATTTGGCCCTTACGCTTTCCATATTCCAAGCCAGCATATTCCGACCGGCTGTTTTATGAGTTTTGTGCTGTATTACAAGATTATCGGTGGCGCTGACTGGTCTTGGTGCCACAACGAGGTTAAAGGCCGTTGGCACCAACATACTCATCACTTATTCAGTGGTAATGCTGCCGGGAACTACAGCCATGTGGATATTGGGGTAGCGGGTAATCCTGCGGTGGGAGATGTACTTTATCTTGCCTTACCGCAGATCATCCCGGGCAGATGGAACCCTGACCATCGTTGTCCGCAACTGTTTAATCTCGGCCTCGGCGAAGCCATCAGAACACAATAAAGGTGTAAAAATGAATACGTTAAGCAATAAAGAAATGATGCCGCACTCTGATCGCAGCGGCGGTTATGTCGTTACCAGCCGGGGGCTGGAGTCTCAGGACGCGGTGCGGGTGCGAATGTTGGTACGTCAGCAGATTGAGACGATAGCGGATACCCGTTCGCGGGAGGGCGTTTTGGCTGATGTGCTGAGCCTGATACTGGTGAATGTCTCACAGCTTGCGGTGTCTATCGCACAGGCCAAAACCCTTGCGGACATTAAAGCGGCGGCGCAGCCCGTCGCGGATACACTGGCAAGCGTTGATAGCGCGGTAAAAAATGGCAGTCTGGTACTGCCGTACATGGTCAAGCCGGAGGGCGTCACCGGCGTACTGGCGGATATGACTACGCTGTCTAATGAGGTTTCGGCGATACTGGTTGGGGCAGAGAGGCAATCGTAATAGGGTATGTATTTATGTTGAGGGGTAACGCGATATTATCCCGGTCTTGGTGCCGGAAGACTGATTTTTAGCCCCGCTGGCCGGGGTTTTCTATTCCTCTCTTGTGCCATCTCCCACACAACACCCATCACCTGCTCCGTGCTCAACAATCCGGCATCATAGCGCCTGAACGCTTAACCGGAGAAAAACCATGTCAACCGATTATCATCATGGCGCGCGCGTGATTGAAATTAACGAAGGCACTCGCCCAATTCGCACCGTCAGCACGGCGGTGGTCGGAATGGTCTGTACCTCCGATGATGCCGACGCCAAAGCCTTTCCCCTGAATACCCCCGTTTTGCTCACCGATGTGCTGGCCGCCAGCGGCAAAGCGGGCGAAACCGGCACCTTAGCCCGTTCGCTGGATGCCATCAGTGACCAAACCCGTCCGCTGACCGTGGTTGTTCGCGTGGCTCAGGGCGAAACTGAAGCCGAAACCACCTCCAATATTATCGGTGGAGCCACACCCGACGGCCGCAAAACTGGCATGAAAGCCCTGTTAGCCGCTCAGGGAAAACTCGGCGTACAGCCACGCATCTTGGGTGTACCCGGTCATGACACCCTAGCGGTATCCACCGAATTATTATCCGTCGCGCAGAATCTGCGAGCTTTCGCTTATATCAGCGCCCACGGCTGCAAGACCATGGAAGACGCGATGAAGTACCGGGAGAATTTCAGCCAGCGTGAAGCCATGCTGATCTGGCCGGATTTCCTCAGTTGGGATAGCGTCACGAATGGCGAAACCACGGCTTACGCCACTGCCCGCGCCCTAGGCTTACGCGCCAAAATTGACCAGCAAACCGGCTGGCATAAAACCCTGTCTAACGTCGGTGTGAACGGCGTCACCGGTATTAGCGCCGACGTGTTTTGGGATTTACAGAACACGGCCACCGATGCTGACCTGCTCAACAGCCACGACATCACTACCTTAGTGCGCAAAGACGGTTACCGCTTCTGGGGTTCCCGTAGTTGCTCAGATGATCCGCTGTTTGCCTTTGAAAACTACACCCGTACCGCGCAGGTGATGGCCGATACGATGGCCGACGCGCAGATGTGGGCCATTGATGGCGCGCTCAATCCTTCGATGGCCAAAGACATTATTGAAGGTATCCGCGCCAAAATGCGCGAGCTGAAATCACAGGGTTACATCATCGATGGCGATTGCTGGTATGACGAGGACGTCAACAGCAAAGACACCCTCAAAGCGGGTCGCCTGTTTATTGATTACGACTACACGCCAGTACCCCCGCTGGAAGATTTGATGCTGCGCCAGCGCATCACCGATCGCTATCTGGCCAACTTCGCCCAATCTGTTAACAGCTAAGGAACCGACATTATGGCCTTACCACGCAAACTGAAATACCTGAATTTATTCAACGCCGGGAACAGCTATCAGGGCGTGATCGAATCACTTACTTTGCCCAAGCTGGGCCGCAAATTTGAAGATTATCGCGGTGGCGGCATGAACGGCAGCGCCAAGGTGGATTTGGGGCTGGCCGATGATGCCCTGAATGTGGACTGGACGCTGGGCGGTATCGATGCCGAGGTTTACAAACAATGGGGCGTGACCAAAGTTGACGGCGTGATGCTGCGCTTTGTCGGTTCCTACCAACGGGACGACACCGGCGAAACCCACGCGGTAGAAGTGGTGGTGCGAGGCCGTCATGAGGAAATCGACCCCGGCGACAGCAAACAGGGCGATAGCTCCACGGTAAAAATCGCCACCAAATGCGTCTACTACAAATTGACGTGGGACGGCGAAGTGCTGATCGAGATCGATACCGTGAATATGGTCGAAATGGTCAACGGCGAAGATAGGCTCGAAGCCCACCGTCGCAATATCGGCCTGTAATTTTCTGGCACGTTAACCCGCGCCGCTATTCCCTTTTTCCTTTGGATGATGACCATGAAAAAAACTGTGACACCCCCAGAAGTGACCGACGAAACCCTCACTGATTTAGACCAGTTCAACACCATTACACTGGATGTACCTATTGTGCGTGGCAATACCACCATTACCGAGGTCACGGTTAATAAACCCAATGCCGGGGCACTGCGCGGAGCCAAACTTCAGGCACTACTGGATACCGATGTAGATTCGCTGATTAAGGTGCTGCCCCGCGTCACCACGCCAAATCTGACCACGCAGGAAGTGAGCAACCTCGATCCGGCGGATATGTATCAGTTGGCGAACGCCGTGGCGCTTTTTTTCTTACCGAATTCGGTCAAATCCGATTTCCTGACAGCCTGACGGTAGACGACCTGACGGCGGATATCGCGGTCATTTTTCACTGGCCGCCCACCGTCACCGATCCCATGTCATTAGGTGAATTATTAGCATGGCGACATAAAGCCGTGATCCGCAACGGAGGCAGTGATGAGTGATAAAAACCTTCGCTTGCAGATTCTACTTAGCGCAGTCGATAAAGTTACCCGCCCGTTTAAATCCATTCAGGCCAGCAATAAAACGCTGGCCGTCGCCATTAAAGCCACCAAAGACCAGTTAAAGCAGCTGAATAACCAGTCGGCCAGTATTGAGGGATTTCGTCAGACTAAAGCCGCCGTTATCGGTGCGGCTCAGGCGCTGGCGGCAGCCCGCGAAAAAGTACGCCAGTATGATATCGCGGCGAGAAATTCCGGGGGCACCACCGCCAAACAGGCCCGCCAGTTTCAAAAGGCCAGACAGGAAGCCAGTAAACTTAAACAGAAATACAGCGAGTTGCGGACCTCTTTGCATCATCAGCGTAGCGCCCTGCAAAATAGCGGTATTGCCACTCACCGACTGGGTGACGCCCAGCGCAGCTTAAAAGCCAATATTTCCAGCACCACTGCCGCGCTAGTCAGCCAACAGCGGCGTCTGGAGCAACAGGCTCAGCAACAACAACGGCTTAATCAGGCTCGTAATCATTTTGATGCCAGCAATCAGCGCAAAGCCTTGGCGGCCGGATTAGGCTATACCTCCATGGCAACGGGTAAAGCGATGGGAAGAGGGATCGCCGGAGCGTTGCATGTGGGTTATGACTTTGACGCCATGATGAGTAAAACTCAGGCGGTGACCCGCATCCCCGATAAGAACTCAGCCGATATGCAGGCCATGCGCCAGCAGGCCCGAACGTTGCCGCTGTCCTCCAAATTTACCGATCTGGAAGTCGCGCAGGGCCAATATTTTCTTGGTCGTACCGGTTATTCACCTAAGCAGGTTTTGGGCGCGATGCCGGGCATGTTAAATCTGGCCGCCGCCGGGGATATTGATTTAGGCACCACCGCCGATATCGCCTCTAACATTCAAACAGCGATGGGGATCCCCGCCGAGAAGATGGATCACGTTGCTGACGTCCTCACCGCGTTATTTACCCGAAATAACGTGGACATTCCGATGCTGGGAGAGTCGCTGAAATACTCTGCGGGTGTTGGCCGGGAGTACGGGCAGAGTCTGGAGACCGTCGCGGCTTCCACGGCAATGCTCGGCAGCGCCGGTATTCAGGGCAGTCAGGCTGGTACTACCATGCGCAGTATTTTAAGCCGTATTGGTGGCTCCAAGGCCGTGTCCGATCTGGGGGTGAAAACCTCGGACAAGAACGGCAATATGCGTGATTTAGTGGATATCCTCAAAGATATCAATGAGAAAACCGGCAAGATGGGCAACGTTGAGCGCGGTGCTATTTTTAAAGATATCGCCGGGCAATATGCAGTGACTGGGTTCGGTGTGCTAATGCATGCTGCCGGTAATGGTTCTCTTGGGAAAATGCGCGGCCAGCCGGGCGAGTATGACGGCGAGGCAAAACGGGTTTCCTCCACCATGCTGGATAACCTGACCGGTGATATGACCATATTGCACGCGGCCATGGAAAATATCAGCGTTGAGCTGTTCGAGAAAAATAACGACTGGCTGCGCTCTGCGGCAAAAGGCATCAGCGAATTTATGCACGGCGTGGCCGAATTCCTCAAAGCACACCCGCAAATCAGCCAAGCCGTTGTAAAGATTGGTGCCGCTATCGCGATAACAACAACCGCTTTTGGGGCACTGGCGATTGCCGTAGTGGGGATTTTGGGGCCGCTGGCCTTGCTGCGTTTCAGTACCCGCGTGTTGGGTATTCGCTTATTGCCCAATTTGTCTGCGGGCATGTCCCGTCTCGCCAGCACCACCCCGATCACCGCCCGCCAATTTGGCAATTTCGGCCAGTCGATATTGTCCATGTCGCGCCATGCCGGAAAAAACGGGGTGCAATCCCTCAAAAGTCTGGGCGGTGCGCTGGTTAATGTGGCGAAATCACCGGTTCAGTCGGGTATTGGGGCATTTAAAATGCTCGGTCGCGGCCTCGCCTGGCTGGCAAAATCCCCGCTTAAATTCCTGCGTTTCGCCCTGGTCAGCGTATCCAGTGTTTTGGGTGTTTTACTCAGTCCAATTGGTTTGATTGGTATGGCAATCGCCGGCGTTGGCTTGCTGATTTACCAATACTGGCAACCGATTAAGGCATTTCTGAGAGGCGTTGTTGACGGATTTCGGCAAGCTGCCGCGCCGATTAAAGAAGCCTTCAAGCCACTGGCCCCCGTTTTTGAGTGGATCGCCAACGGGGTGAAAAAGGTCTGGGGCTGGTTCAAGAAACTACTGGAACCGGTGCAATCCACCACGCGCGATTTAAACGGAGCCGCTGATGCCGGTAAAGCATTCGGCCAATTTCTGGCGGACGGTATCCATCTGGCGCTGACCCCGATGAAGGCCCTGACCGACTCTATCCAATGGGTACTAAAAAAACTGGATGAGGTGCGGGAACGGTCGGAGAAAACCAAAGCGCTGGCAGCAACCCATCCGGGGGTTGCCGCTGCCGCTCAGGCCGCCGGTGTCACGTTTGCCCCGACGCCAATCGGTCACAGCGCCGAGGCTATTCGCAAAAGATTTACCGGCGAGCATGACGCGGGCGGACGTATCCCATTGGGAAAATTTGGCGTAGTGGGAGAGTATGGGCCGGAGATTGTCAGTGGCCCGGTGAATGTCACCAGCCGCAGAAACACCGCGACGATGGCAACCGCTGCCGCTCTGATGTTCAGCGGCGGAGAGGCGGCTGCCGCGCCGATGCATCCCTATAGCCTGCCGCCGACTCAGGCGGGAGCCACCCACCAGACTCACACGACGATAATCAAAGAAACGCCGGTGCATATCAATGCACCCATTCAGGTTATCGCCCAACCCAATGATTCTCCAATAGATATTGCGCGGGAAATTGCCCGCCAGTTGAGCGCCCTTGAGCGCAGCGCCAGGGCAAAAATGAACAGCAGTTATCGGGATATTGATTAAGGAGCGACTTATGATGATGGCATTAGGGATGTTTGTCTTTATGTTGCAAACCGTCCCCTATCAAGATTTTCAGCATCAAATGGCATGGCGTCACCCGACAAATGCCCGCATCGGCTTGCGGCCAATCAGTCAGTTTTTGGGGCCAGATGAAGAATCGATAACCTTATCCGGTGTGCTATACCCTGAACTGACTGGCGGTAAAGCCTCGCTCATGGCCTTGCAGTTGATGGCTGAAACCGGCAAAGCCTGGTCACTGATTGAGGGGAACGGTGCCATTCACGGCATGTTTGTGATTGAGAATCTTAGCCGTACCAAAAGTATCTTTTTCAGTGATGGTTCAGCGCGCAAGATTGAATTCACGCTGACGCTAAAACGCACTGATGAATCCTTAAAAGAAATGTTTGGTGATTTATCACAGCAATTTGATGATATTGCCGCGCAAATCTCTGACACCGCCAGCGGGTTATTATCATGATTGATATCCTGTCCAATAGCGGTCATAACGCGCCGGATTATGCTATTACCGTGGATGGTATCGATAAAAGCGGCGGCATTAAAAAGCGACTGATGTCATTAACCCTAACCGATAATCGCGGTTTTGAGGCCGACCAGCTTGATATTGAACTGGATGATTCAGACGGCCAGTTAGTGCTGCCCCGCCGAGGGGCTAAAATAGCGCTTGCGCTAGGCTGGCAAGGGGCGGCCTTGATTGATAAAGGCACCTTTACCGTGGATGAAATAGAGCACAGCGGCGCACCGGATAAGCTGACTATTCGCGCCCGCAGTGCGGATTTTCGTGAAACGCTCAATATTCGCCGCGATCAGTCTTATCATAAAACCACCATTGGCGGGATAATGAAGATAATTGCCGAGCGCAATAAACTCACACCCACATTAAATAAGGCCATGTCTGATTTAATCGTCGAACATATAGACCAAACCAACGAATCAGACGGCAATTTAATTACCCGACTGGCAAAACAATACGGGGCTATTGCCGCCGTAAAAAAGGGCAATCTGTTATTTATCAAACAAGGTCAGGCGAAAACCGCCAGCGGTAAACCTATTCCAGTGATGACTATTATCCGCAGTTTGGGTGACGGCCATCAATTTAGTATGGCTGACCGGGGCGCTTATACCGGCGTGGTGGCTAACTGGTTGAATACCCGTACCACGGAAAAACCAGTGGTTAAGGTAAAACGAAAGCGTAAACGCAAGGCGACCACTACCGCCAAGCCCAAAGAACCCGAAGCGAAACAAGGTGAATATCTGATCGGCACTGATGAGAATGTGCTGACCTTGCGCACCACTTACGCCAACAAACACAATGCGCAGCGAGCGGCTAAATCCAATTGGGAACGGCTGCAACGCGGCGCGGCCAAGTTCTCCATTCAGTTAGCCAGGGGGCGAGCCGCTCTCTACCCCGAAGTGCCGATTAAAGTCACTGGCTTTAAAAAACAGATAGATGACGCCGACTGGACGTTGGTCACGGTCACTCATTCCGTGAATGACAGCGGCTTTACTACCGCGCTGGAATTAGAGGTGAAAATAGATGATTTGGATATGGAATGATGATTTTGAATCAACAATCACGCATAATTATCATTAACACCGGCCATAGCCGGGATGATGCCGGAGTCCGGATCATGTTCAATTGCCCTTTATGCCACAGCGCAGCCCATACCCGCAGCAGCAGCCAGATCACCATCGAAACCAAAGAACGCTATCACCAGTGCACCAATGTGAATTGCGGCCATACCTTTGTGACGATGGAAAGTTTTATGCGTTCGATTTCTACGCCAGGGGAAATAAATCCGGTACCGCCTCACCCGCAAGCAGGCGGGCAAGTGTTGATGTTCTGACAGCATGAAATACTTATCGAATTCAAATCCTGCTTTTAGCTGAATTTTTTCACCTGAAATAGTGATAAGTAAAAACGCCCGCAAATACGGGCGTTTTGTCGTAATTAAAGTATGACTCTAACTTGATGTGGTCAATGTGTGGACATTGAAAGAAATAAATCCTTTTATTTCATGGTATTAAACAAAAAAACAATACTCCTGTAGGAGCCTTTTTCTTTTCTAGCGTATCCAACGGAGAAATACCGTAATCATGGCGGTTTATCCGGTGAGTTTTAGGTAATAAGTCTGATTCTGTTGGTGTTGTTTTTCTGTCAAAGTTGGCAACCGCGTCCATAGTTCGTTACCCTCAACGGGTTAAATGCGATGCCGGTCGATGGCTGGCGGAAGTTTTTGTGCAATTTTCTCTAGGTTGGGAGAACTTCGTAGGATGATAAAAATGGAAGAGTTAAACGTCGTTGACGGCATTAATAATGCAAGCACCTGGTTGACGAACAATCAAGATTTGCTGATTCAATATGCGGTAAACCTGATTGCGGCATTATTGATTTTGATCGTTGGTTCGGTCATCGCCAAAGTGGTTTCCGGCGCGGTAAACCGGGTAATGCGTCTGCGTGGTATTGATATTACCGTCGCTGACTTTTTAGCGGCGATGGTGCGTTACAGTATTCTGGCCTTCACTATCGTTGCCGTGTTGGGACGTCTGGGCGTTCAAACCGCTTCAGTGATTGCCGTTATCGGTGCCGCCGGTTTAGCCGTAGGTTTGGCGCTGCAAGGCTCGCTGTCCAACTTTGCGGCCGGGGTGCTGCTGGTTGCCTTCCGTCCGTTCCGCGCTGGCGAATACGTTGATTTAGGCGGCGTCGCCGGTACGGTGGTGCAGGTTCAGATTTTTTCTACCACGCTGCGTACCGTAGATGACAAAATCATCGTAGTACCGAATGGTAAAATTATTGCCAACAACATCATTAATACCAGCCGAGAACCTAATCGCCGCACCGATATTACCGTTGGCGTGGCTTATGACGCTGATATCGACGTAGTTAAAAAAGTGCTGGGCGATATTATCGCTGGGGATAAGCGTATCCTGCATGATAAAGGCGTGATCGTTCGTTTAAACGAAATGGCCGCTTCTTCCCTGAATTTCACCGTTCGCGTTTGGACCACCAATGGCGATGCATTGGAGGTTTATTGGGATCTGCTGGAGAACTTCAAACGCGCTTTGGATGCCCATAATATCGGTATTCCTTTCCCGCAAATGGATGTGCATCTGCATCAGGTAGAGAAAAAAGCGGCGGAGTAATTGTGCGGTTTCTGGCAATAAATGCTTCTCAGCGGGCCGAATGGCCCGTTTTTTATTGGGCGGCTTATTTTTAACTTCTTAACTTCTTAACTTCTTAACTTCTTAACGTCAATTATCTTATTTATTTCCGCGTTGATTATTAGCACGTCTTATCATGGATAAGAAATATCCATTTCCTCTGATGACTATCTCGCCGTAATATGCTCGCAATCGGTTCGCACATTAGCGGATATTATCTAAAGGGAACAACATGTTAGCCATTTTTCTTCAGGGTTTTGCTTTAAGCGCCGCGATGATTTTACCGCTGGGGCCGCAAAATGCTTTTGTGATGAATCAGGGAATTAAGCGCCAGCACCACATTATGAGCGCTGCGCTCTGCGCGCTGAGCGATATCATCCTGATTTGTGGTGGTATTTTCGGTGGTAGTGCCTTACTCAACCAATCGCCGCTGCTTTTGGCACTGGTAACTTGGGGCGGCGTGGCTTTCCTGTTGTGGTATGGCTGGGGAGCGCTGTGCGCTGCATGGCGTGGAGATATTCAGGATACGATTGAAGGCAGCAGTGTGAAAAATCGCTGGAAAATCATCGTTACTCTGCTGGCCGTAACCTGGCTCAATCCGCATGTTTATCTGGATACCTTTGTGGTGCTGGGCAGTCTGGGCGGTCAGTTATTGCCAGATGTCAGACCATGGTTCGCTTTAGGAGCGGTCAGTGCCTCTATCAGTTGGTTTTTTGCCTTGGCGTTGCTGGCCGCGTGGCTGGCTCCCTGGCTCAATCGCCCAGCGGCGCAAAGAGGGATCAATTTGTTAGTCGGCGGTGTGATGTGGTTTATTGCCTTTCAGTTGGCTAAACAAGGCCTGAGTTTTTGATTTTTTATCACTATTCTGAATTCTTCATGGCAAAAGATGTGCTAGCTTTGTTAGGTTACTGAATTAACTAAGCGACAAAATAATTGTGCATGATTCCGGTCGTCAGTAAGAGTAATTAACTGAAAAGAAGCTTGCTCTTAGGTGTAATTGACTGATAAACCGTGCTTCGCAGCGATTTTTCGTATCGGCATATTTTTAGGAGGCACCGTGAAGTTAAAGACCTTGGCTTTGGCCGCAATGATGGGATTAGGAACGTTACCTTTGGCTTCGCAGGCCGCTGAGCTGCCGGAAGGGCCGCACGTTGTGACTTCAGGAACCGCCAGCGTTGACGCTACGCCGGATATTGCCACTTTGGCGATTGAAGTTAGCGTAACCGCCAAAGACGCCGCAGAAGCGAAGAAACAGGTTGATACTCGTGTGGCTCAATATTTTGATTTTCTGAAGAAAAATGGTATTGAGAAGAAAGATATCAATGCGGCAAATTTGCGTACTCAGCCGGAATACGACTACAAGAAAACCGGCGAAGCAGTACTGAAAGGTTACCGGGCGGTGCGCCAGGTTCAGGTTACTCTACGTCAGTTGGATAAACTGAACGAGTTGCTGGACGGCGCGCTCAAATCGGGTTTGAATGAAATTCGCGCCGTTGAATTAGGGGTAGCGAATCCAGAGACTTACCGTGAGCAGGCGCGTAAGAAAGCCATCGATAACGCGATTTCTCAGGCCGGTTCTCTAGCTCAGGGCTTTAAAGCTACTCTGGGGCCGGTGTACAGTATTCGTTATCGCGTGGCCAACTACCAGCCCATGCCGGTAGCGCGCATGTATAAAAGTCCGGAAGCGGGCATGGCAAGCGATGCTGCCCAAACTTATGAGCAGCAGACCATTCACTTTGACGATCAGGTCGACGTGGTATTCCAACTGAATCCGGCGAAATAAAACCGCGAAACTAATCCTGCCGTAATACCTGACGCCCATGTGATAACAGGGCGTCAGTCACTTTTCGCATTGTCCGGCTTTCTGGCGCAAAGCGATGCCAGTACAGCATCCGGCGCTGTAATAATCCCGGCGTCAGATCGATAAGCTCTCCCGACTCCAGCTCTTTCTCAATCTGCAAGTGCGGAATCATACAACAGGTGGTGCCTTGGCGCGCCAGTTGTACAAAGGCTTCCGAAGAATTAACGATGTGGCAAGGGACGCTACCCGGCGATAAATCAAAATTCTGCTGTAAAAATGCCTGATGCATATCGTCCAGATGGTCAAAGGCGACCGCTGGTGCTTTGAGTAACGCCGGACGAGTCACGCCGTTGGGGAAGTAACGCTCGGCAAAGCTTTTTGAGGCAACGAACAGGTAATCCAGCGCACCCAATTGATCCACCAGACAGCTTGGTAAAGGCTGCGGTTGGATACTCACAGCGCCAACGACTTCGCCGCGACGCAGACGTTCCTGCGTTCGGGTTTCATCTTCTACCTGTAAATTCAATCGAATAGGCGAATCCGCCAGTACCGGTTTTAGCGCAGGAAGCAACCAGGTTGCCAAGCTGTCGGCGTTAACCGCCAGAGACAGTAGCAGCGGCGTATCCACGGTGTTGTCGTTACCCAGCCATTCTTCTTCCAGCAATTCAACCTGATGCAAGAGCGCCAGCAGACGCTGCCCCTGCTCCGTTGGGCGTGGAGGCACGGTACGTACTAATAATGGCTGACCGAACAGGTTTTCCAACTGTTTAATACGTTGAGATACCGCCGATTGGGTGATGCAAAGTTTTTGTGCCGCGCGCTCAAAGCCGCGTTCACGGATCACCGCGTCCAGCGCTTGCAGCGTTCGGTAGTCTGGGCGTTTCATCGGAGTAATCTCTCCAAAATAAGTTTAATAAGGCACTATGCCACAGTTTATCTATTTTGCTGCGGCAAAAATCAACGGAAATTCAGCGGTTGTGCGGGAACATATCTGTGATCCAGAGTGGATTAATACCATCTGAGTCAGGCTTAATTGGCGAGATTTCCCTCCCGCATGTTCTATAATAGCGACAGGTTTTCATATTATTAATAGGCAGTGAAATGACCATGACTCAGGACGAACTTAAAAAAGCAGTGGGTTGGGCAGCATTGGATTATGTCAAACCAGACACCATCGTTGGCGTCGGCACCGGCTCAACTGCGGCACATTTTATCGATGCCTTAGGCTCGATTAAACATCAGATTAAAGGTGCAGTTTCCAGTTCTGACGCTTCAACGGCAAAACTGAAAAGTCTGGGCATCCACGTTTTTGATAGTAATGAAGTTGACGACCTGGACATCTACGTTGACGGTGCGGATGAAATCAACGGCCATATGCAGATGATTAAAGGCGGTGGCGCGGCGCTGACCCGCGAAAAAATCATTGCAGCTATTGCGCGTAAATTTATCTGTATCGTAGATGCGTCTAAACAGGTTGATGTGTTGGGGAAATTCCCCTTACCGGTTGAAGTGATTCCAATGGCTCGTTCTTACGTGGCGCGCGAGTTGGTCAAACTGGGCGGCTTGCCGGAATATCGCCAGAATGTTGTGACGGATAATGGCAACGTAATCTTGGACGTACATAATCTGGATATTCTGGATGCCATTGCGTTAGAAAATAAAATCAACGGTATTGCTGGCGTGGTCACCGTGGGTCTGTTTGCTAACCGTGGTGCAGACGTGGCTTTGGTCGGTACCGCAGATGGCGTGAAAACAATCACTGCTCAATAAGCCTTACTGGTTAAAATAGGTCATCGGGATGACGTTTTCGCGTTATCCCGAGTATTTTTTGCGATTAATCATCTTTTCTTAAAAAGGTTAAATTTAGTGACATATGTCACATTGATGTTCTCTATTCCATTAACCTGCCGTTAACTTGCTGTTACACAGTGTTTTCTTCCGCAAAACTCCTGCCTGAGTGAAATTTGTGCTGAACCCCAGGCAATCGTTTGTATTGATGCCGCCGTAATATTTGTTATGTTGACTGGGTGCTAGCCAGATTCATAGACAAAGGCAGCCGCATCTGAAGTCTGAAAATAGGGTTGGGGAAATGGCAAAAGTATCACTGGAAAAAGACAGAATTAAGTTTCTGTTAGTAGAAGGGGTTCACCAAAGCACGGTTGATAATCTTCGTGCGGCCGGATATAGCAATATCGAATACCATAAAGGTGCCTTAGACACAGAATCATTGAAAGAATCGATTCGTGATGCTCACTTTATCGGTTTAAGATCGCGTACTCATCTGACGGAAGAAGTTTTTGCTGCGGCAGAGAAATTGGTCGCGGTTGGCTGTTTCTGTATCGGCACTAATCAGGTTGATTTAAACGCGGCGACCAAACGCGGCATTCCGGTATTCAATGCGCCGTTCTCCAACACCCGCTCCGTCGCTGAAATGGTGTTAGGCGAGCTGTTGCTCATGTTCCGTGGCATTCCTGCGGCTAACGCCAAAGCCCACCGCGGCGAATGGCACAAACTGGCCGCTGGCTCCTATGAAGCGCGTGGCAAAAAACTGGGTATCATTGGTTACGGTCATATCGGTACCCAGCTTGGTATTCTGGCCGAAAGCCTGGGTATGAAAGTCTTTTTCTATGATATCGAAAACAAGCTGCCGCTGGGCAATGCTCAACAGGTTCGCCATCTTTCTGATTTGCTGAACATGAGCGATGTGGTCAGCCTGCACGTGCCGGAAACTCGCTCGACCCGCAATATGATGGGCGCAGAGCAATTAGCGCTAATGAAGCCCGGCGCGCTGCTGATCAACGCTTCTCGCGGCACCGTGGTCGATATTCCAGCGCTGTGTGATGCCTTGGCTAGCAATCATATTGCCGGTGCGGCAATAGATGTATTCCCGACCGAACCTGCAACCAACAGCGATCCGTTTAATTCACCGCTGTGTGAATTTGATAACGTGCTGCTGACTCCGCATATCGGCGGCTCAACGCAAGAAGCGCAAGAGAATATCGGCGATGAAGTGGCGGGGAAACTGGCTAAGTATTCCGATAACGGCTCCACGCTTTCGGCGGTTAATTTCCCAGAGGTTTCCCTGCCTGCTCACGGTGACAATGCCAGCCGTTTGCTACATATTCATGAAAACCGTCCGGGTATTCTGACCAGCATTAACCAGATTTTTGCCGAGCAGGGAATCAACATTGCAGCGCAGTACCTGCAAACCAGCTCGGAAATTGGTTATGTGGTGATCGATGTGGAAACTCAGGGCACCGATAGGGCTGAAACGGCTCTGCAATTAATGAAGGCGATTCCGGGGACTATTCGCGCCCGTTTGCTCTACTAACCATCGATACCCTTCATCTTTTGCGTCGTAGAGGCGAAGTCTATTGGATGAAATGGCGGTTTATTCAATTTATCGGTATCAGCAGATGCCGATAAATTTTAAATAATTCAGTCACTACCAGCGCCATACCTGAGATGGCGTAATAATTTCCGGCAGCGGAATATCCCAGTGTTCCACGGGTAAATCGTCCACTAACTGGCAGTCATGAGCTAGCCCGATAGGGTAGGGGCCATTGTGTTGCCAGTATTGTAAAGTTCTATCGTAAAATCCGCCGCCCATTCCTAAACGTTGTCCGTGACGATCAAACGCCACCAGTGGCGTAATGATGATATCCAACTCAGAAAGTGGCAAAACCTCTTTAACATCCAACTGTGGCTCACGAATTTTTAGCCGATTCAGTACTAACGGCGTTTCCGGCGCGTAGCGTAAAAACAATAAATTGCCGCGGCTGAACGGGTGTAAAACCGGAAGATACACCTGTTTTTTCTGCTGCCAGAGCAACTGAATAATAGGTTGGGTATTGAGTTCACCGTCGAAAGAGAGAAATAGCGCAATGCTGCGAGCTTGCTGAATTCGGGGATGACGCTGGATTTGTTGGCTGGCGAGCCGGGCAGAATTGTATTGTTGTTCCGGAGTTAACAAGCGTCGCCGTTGGCGGATGTCGTTTCTGATTTGTTGCCGTAAAGGACCGTGCTGGGGATCGAAAGGCATAGGCTGCCTGTATTGAATCGAACTTATCGAATAACCATGATCTCACAACATCATGATTGATAAAGGGATCTCCGAGATGCCGCCGCAGGCTGTAACCCTTGAACCCTTGGTTCAAGGTGAACGCAGTGTCGCTACCTTAAGGCTTCTCGGCGGACCGAGCATGCTCACCGGTTACGGATCACAACATTCTGTTGGTATTAAATATCGGCTCAGGGGACTGGCCCGCTGGCGAACACCTCAGAGAAATTCTTTACTCACTGTCGAATCTATCATTCAACAACGATTTATTCAAATTGTGCATCCTGACGTTCAGAGATGCGACCCTGTTCAAGCAACGCTTGTTCAATGGTCTGTTGTAACATCCTAATACGTTGCTCCATATTGGATGCATAGTCACGCGTTTTCAATCTTTCCTGAGCCAGTTCGTGACATACGTTCAATGCCGCGATAAAAACTAACTGCTCAGTATTGGTGACTCTAGTGCGAACTTTAAGATCTTGCAACCGTTGGTTAAGATCTTCTGCCGCCATGTTCAACGCATCTTGTTGTTCTGGCGGACAATTAACTCTTAACGAGCGACCAAAAATTTGAATATCTACCGGTTGTGCAGACATGCCACCTTCCTGACTAATTTCCGCGCTAGCCCTGTAACACCATAAGCAAATTGCCCTTAGTGGTCAAAGCGGGCGCCACTATATATACCTCGATACCAAGATACAACCCCTTTATAGCGTTGCGTTTTCTGGTATAGCGACTGATCTTGGTGGTAGCATAACACGAACTTATCCTGCCAACGATGATGAATACGCATGTCCATACAGAATACATTACCAACTTACCAATCTCTTGCTCAGGCGCTGAACCAGCAGGCCATCGCCCTTACTCCTGCCGAAATGCATGGCCTGATCAGCGGGATGCTGTGTGGCGGCAGTCAAGATAATGGCTGGCAAGCGCTAGTTCATGAGCTGACCAACGAAGGCGTGGCTTTCCCGCAGGCGCTAAGTCTGCCACTGCAACAATTGCATGAATCTACGCAAGAAGCGCTTGAAAACGAAGGCTTTATGTTCCAGTTGATGCTGCCGGAAGGCGATGAAATCAGCGTATTCGATCGCGCCGATGCGTTATCTGGTTGGGTTAATCACTTCTTGCTGGGATTGGGTATGCTTCAGCCTAAACTGGCTCAGGTGAAAGACGAAGTGGGCGAAGCCATTGACGACCTGCGTAATATCGCCCAGCTTGGCTACGACGAAGATGAAGATCAGGAAGAACTGGCTCAGTCTTTAGAAGAAGTCGCTGAATATGTTCGAGTTGCGGCATTGCTGTGCCATATAGAATTCACTCAGCAGAAGCCGACGGCGGTCGAGTTGCCGAAACCGACTCTGCACTAACAGCGGATTTGCGGCGCGTGGCACAGTCCATTCGCCCTGCGGGCTGCCTGGCGTGTGTTATTGCGACAGGCTGAGAGGTTTTCCCAGATTAATTGATCGTTTCTCAAACTCGATACAATAGATTTCAGGAGAAGGTAATGACTCAGCAAGAATATCAAAATCGCCGCCAGGCATTGTTGGCGAAGATGGCGCCAGCCAGTGCAGCAATTATTTTCTCCGCGCCGGAGGCCACCCGCAGCGCAGACTCCGAATATCCTTATCGTCAGAATAGCGATTTCAGCTACCTAACCGGTTTTAACGAACCTGAAGCGGTGCTGATTTTGGTGAAAAGCGATGAAACCCACAATCACAGCGTGTTGTTTAATCGGGTGCGGGATTTAACGGCGGAAATCTGGTTTGGTCGTCGCTTGGGGCAGGATGCTGCACTGGCAAAACTCGGCGTCGATCGTGCCTTGCCATTTGATGAAATTGATGAGCAACTGCACCTATTATTCAATGGGTTGGATGTGATTTATCACGCTCAGGGCGAATACGCCTATGCGGACAAAATCGTCTTTGCCGCATTGGAACAGTTGCGTAATGGTTTCCGTAAAAATCTGCGCGCTCCGGCAACGCTGACCGATTGGCGCCCGTGGCTACATGAAATGCGTTTGTTCAAATCGCCGGAAGAAATTCAAGTGATGCGACGCGCCGGCGAAATCAGCGCCTTGGCACATACTCGTGCGATGCAAAAATGCCGCCCGGGAATATTTGAATACCAGTTGGAAGGGGAAATTCTGCATGAGTTCACCCGCCACGGCGCGCGTTTCCCTGCCTATAACACCATTGTTGGCGGCGGCGAGAATGCCTGCATTCTCCACTACACCGAAAATGAATGTGAGCTGCGGGACGGGGATTTAGTACTGATTGATGCAGGCTGTGAATATCAGGGCTATGCCGGTGATATTACTCGCACTTTCCCGGTCAACGGCAAGTTCTCTCCGCCACAGCGCGCGATATATGACATAGTACTAGAGTCTATTGAAACCGCGCTGGAACTGTTCAAACCGGGCATCAGCATCCGCGAAGTGAACGATAGCGTGGTGCGAATCATGATCAGCGGACTGGTTGATTTGGGTATTCTAAAAGGCGATGTAGAGCAGCTGTTTGCCGAGCAGGCTCATCGTCCGTTCTTTATGCATGGTCTCAGTCATTGGCTGGGGATGGATGTGCATGATGTGGGCGATTATGAAACCAGCGACCGCGGACGTATTCTAAAGCCGGGAATGGTATTAACCATCGAGCCGGGTCTGTATATCGCGCCAGATGCCGATGTGCCTGTGAAATACCGAGGGATCGGCGTGCGTATCGAAGACGATATTGTAATTACCGAAACCGGCAATGAAAACCTGACGGCAAGCGTAGTGAAACGAGCAGAAGATATTGAAGCTTTAATGGCGGCGGCAAAGTAAGCGATGAGTATCATTATTGTTGGCGGTGGTATGGCCGGCGCGACGCTGGCTCTGGCGATTTCGGCATTGACCAAAGGTCAGGTCGAAGTCGCTTTGGTGGAAGCGACTGCACCTGGCGATCGCGCCCATCCGGGCTTTGATGGGCGGGCGATTGCTTTGTCGCAAGGCACTTGTCAGCAGTTGGAGCGAACCGGCATTTGGCCCGCGCTAGCGGATTGTGCCACTGCGATAACCCACGTGCAGGTCAGCGATACTGGCCACGCCGGTTTTGTTAATCTGCGTGCCGATGACTATCGGGTTCCCGCTTTAGGTAACGTTATCGAGTTGCACGACGTCGGTGAGCGTCTGTTTTCGCTGCTGGCTAAGGCTCCGGGCGTTACCCTTCATTGCCCCGCTAAGGTTGTGGATGTACAGAGAACGGTAGAACACGCCAGCGTGATACTGGATAACGGCGAGCGACTGACGGCTGAGCTATTGGTTGCTGCCGACGGTTCTCATTCCAAACTGGCCGCCGCCTGCAATATTCAGTGGCAGCAGCAGGATTATCATCAGATTGCCGTCATCGCCAATATTACGACGTCGGAAATGCCCGCAGGCCGCGCGTTTGAACGCTTTACCCGCCACGGCCCGCTGGCATTATTGCCAATGTCTGGTGGGCGTAGCTCTCTGGTATGGTGTCATCCGCAGCAAGATAGGGCCAAAGTTGACGCCTGGGACGACGTGGAATTTCTGGCTGAGCTGCAAACCGCCTTCGGCTGGCGGTTAGGAAAAATGCTGAAAGCCGGTAAACGCCACAGCTATCCACTGCGTTTATTGACCGCTTCCCGCCATATTAGCCATCGTCTGGCGCTGGTCGGCAACGCGGCGCAAACCTTGCATCCGATTGCTGGTCAGGGCTTTAACCTTGGTCTGCGAGACGTTATGTCATTGGCAGAAACTTTGACGGAAGCGACGCAGGCTGGAACTGATTTAGGCGCTTACTCCGCATTAAGCCGCTATCAAAATCGTCGTTACAAGGACCAACAGGCAACCATTGGCGTGACCGATGGGTTGATTCGTTTGTTCGCAAATAATTACGCTCCGCTGGCCGCAGGGCGTAATTTGGGGCTAATGGCGATGGAACAGATGCCAACGATGCGCGATGCTTTTGCACGACGCACTCTGGGGTGGGTTGAGCGCTAATCCACCCCATTTAGATCCTGCCGCCGCTGGTGGGCAGGTTCTTTGCCGTTTTCACGACAGGAAATAAAGTAGCATGCAATCATTTGACTTAGTTATCGCCGGCGGCGGTATGGTAGGACTGGCGCTGGCCTGTGGTTTACAGGGAAGTGGCTTAAGTATTGCCATTTTGGAGCATCATCAGCCGGAAGACGAACTCCCCGTTCCGCTGACGGGCGCACCGGAACTGCGGGTTTCTGCTATCAACGCCGCCAGTGAAAAGCTGCTTCAGCATATTGGCGTCTGGGACAGCATTCTGGTGATGCGTGCCAGTCCTTATGACGGAATGGAAGTCTGGGATCAGGACAGCTTCGGTAAAATTGCTTTCCGCGCCGATGAGTACGGTTTTAGCCATTTGGGCCATATCATTGAAAATCGAGTGATTCAGCAAGCATTATGGCAGCGCGCCAGCCAACTGCCTGATATCACTCTGCTGGCTCCGGCAAGTTTGAAGCAGGTAGCCTGGGGGGAAAGCGAGGCTTTTATTACTCTGACCGACGATCGCCTGCTCAGCGCGAGATTGGTGGTTGGTGCCGACGGCGCGAATTCGTGGCTGCGCCAACATGCGGATATTCCGCTGACCTTCTGGGATTATGGTCACCATGCACTGGTGGCGACTATTCGCACCGAAGAACCTCATCAGGCTAAGGCGAGACAGGTGTTTCACGGTGACGGTATTCTGGCATTTCTTCCGTTTAGCGAGCCAAATCTCAGTTCGATCGTTTGGTCATTAGCGCCAGAAAAAGCGGCACGACTTGCCGAATTACCGCCGGAGCAGTTTAACCGTGAGCTGGGTGTTGCCTTTGATATGCAGTTAGGCATGTGTCAGGTTGAAAGTGATAGACAAACATTTCCACTGATGGGGCGTTATGCCCGAAGCTTTGCCGCACACCGTCTGGCATTGGTCGGTGATGCCGCTCACACGGTACATCCGCTGGCCGGACAGGGCGTGAACCTGGGCTTTATGGACGCCGCGGAGCTGGTTTCGGAGCTACGTCGCTTACAGCGTCAGGGGAAAGATATCGGTCAGCACCTATACTTACGCCGCTATGAACGTCGCCGTAAGCACAGCGCCGCACTGATGCTGGCGGGAATGCAGGGCTTCCGCGAACTGTTTTCTGGCAATAATCCGGCACAAAAACTGTTACGAGACATTGGCTTAACGTTGGCAGACTCTCTTCCCGGGGTGAAACCTAAACTGGTTCGTCAGGCAATGGGACTGAATGATATTCCCGAGTGGTTGCAACCTTAGCTGCTCGATTGAAAAAATCTAATTCCAGCACCATTTTCGCATTACATTTTCTCATGAAGTGCCGAATACCTAAAAGTTGAAACTGAGGGCTATCCGGCATTTTAGTTATATAACATCGGTATTTTTACTAATTATTTGTTAATTTTGTGTCTCTGTACGCAGTTTGCCAGTTGAAAACTCTGCACAATACCCCTGCCTTTTGTGGTTGCTGAACCGTTCACCTTGTAATTTAGCTTATGGTTCCTTTGTCGATTCAGTGATAACGTCAGGTGAAAGGTATCGTTTGCGTCTCGGTGTTTAGCCGCAATTTCACGACCGTTCACCGAAGTCTGATGATTTGGTCTGACGCAACGTTCTGTTGAGCAAGTCAGCCGGTGCCAGCGGTAAGGCCATAAATCTATTTATGAGTCTGAGTTATCTTTATCGCGTATTGGTGCCCTGAATTTCTCTTGTGTCCGGAACACTGTTTGAGTGAAAAGAGGGAAAAGATGGCAAAGCAGACTCCACTGTACGACCAGCATGTGGCGTGCGGTGCGCGCATGGTAGATTTCCATGGCTGGATGATGCCGCTGCATTATGGCTCCCAGTTAGATGAGCACCACATCGTTCGGCAAGATGCCGGTATGTTCGATGTTTCCCATATGACCATTGTTGATTTGCACGGTGCGCGTACCCGTGAATTCCTGCGTTATCTGTTGGCGAATGATGTCGCCAAACTCACCCAGCCGGGCAAAGCCCTCTATACCGGGATGCTGAATGCATCTGGTGGCGTTATCGATGATTTGATCGTCTACTTCCTCAGTGAAGATTATTTCCGTCTGGTGGTTAACTCCGCGACTCGCGACAAAGATCTGGCCTGGATCACTCAGCACGCAGAACCTTACGGCATCGATATTACCGTGCGTGACGATTTGGCGCTGGTTGCCGTTCAAGGGCCGCAGGCTCAGGAGCGCGTAGCGACTTTATTCAGCGCAGAGCAAAAACAGGCTATTGCCGACATGAAGCCATTCTTTGGCGTACAAACCGGCGACCTGTTTATTGCCACGACCGGCTACACCGGCGAAGCGGGCTATGAAATTGCCTTGCCAAAAGAGCAGGTAGTTGATTTCTGGCAGAAACTGTTAGCCGCTGGCGTGAAGCCTGCCGGTTTGGGCGCGCGGGATACCCTGCGTCTGGAAGCCGGAATGAATTTATATGGTCAGGAAATGGATGAAGGAGTTTCCCCTCTGGAAGCCAATATGGGATGGACCGTGGCCTGGCTACCGGAAGACCGCCAGTTTATTGGCCGTGAAGCGCTGGAACAGCAGCGAGCCAAAGGCACTGACAAACTGGTTGGCCTGATCATGACCGAAAAAGGCGTATTGCGTAACGAACTGCCAGTGCATTTCACCGACGATGCGGGCAACGTACACAACGGTGTGATTACCAGCGGCTCATTCTCTCCTACGCTAGGCTTTAGTATCGCTTTGGCTCGAGTACCTGCGGGTATTGGCGAGCAGGCGGTGGTGCAAATCCGCAACCGCGCTATGCCGGTTAAGGTCACCAAACCGGGTTTTGTGCGAGCAGGTAAAGCGATCGCGCTGTAATTTTCGTCTAATAATAAATCACCAATATCTTCTAAGGAGAAGGTAGCCATGAGCAATGTGCCAACAGAATTGAAGTATGCATCCTCTCACGAATGGGTTCGTGCCGATGGAGACGGTGTTTATAGCGTCGGTATTACCGAACACGCACAAGAATTACTGGGTGATATGGTATTTGTTGATCTGCCAGAAGTGGGCAGCGATGTTTCTGCCGGTAGCGACTGCGCCGTGGCTGAATCCGTTAAAGCGGCATCAGACATCTATGCGCCGATCAGCGGCGAAATCGTTGCGGTTAACACCGATTTGGAAAGCTCCCCGGAACTGGTGAACAGCGCACCTTACACCGACGGCTGGTTGTTCAGCATCAAGGCTTCTGACGAGTCAGAGCTGGATAGTCTGCTGGACGCAGACGCCTATCGCACCACGCTGGACGAATAAGAGTATCGCCCCGTTTCAGTTGCTGAGCCGGGGCTTTTTTTTGTATCGACCGACCGTATCCCGTCCCATGCTTGATTCAGGAATTTGTAGCAAATGACTCAGACTCTCAGCCAACTTGAACATAACGACGCGTTTATCCAGCGCCACATCGGTTCTAACGCCGAGCAGCAGCAAGAAATGCTGGCTACTGTAGGTGTCCGTTCGTTAAGTGCATTGATCCAGCAGATTGTTCCGGCAGATATTCAATTGCCGGGCCCGCCGCCGGTAGGTGACGCAGCCACTGAACATCAGGCTCTGGCCGAACTTAAAGCGATTGCCAGCCAAAACCAACGCTATAAATCCTATATCGGGATGGGCTACAGCCCGGTGCTGACTCCGCCGGTTATTCTGCGCAATATGCTGGAAAATCCGGGCTGGTACACCGCTTATACCCCTTATCAGCCAGAAGTTTCGCAGGGGCGCCTGGAAGCGCTGTTGAACTTCCAGCAATTAACTCTGGATTTGACCGGTCTGGATCTGGCTTCCGCTTCTTTGCTGGATGAAGCTACCGCAGCGGCCGAATCTATGGCGCTGTGTAAACGCGCCAGCAAAGTGAAAGATGCCAACCGTTTCTTCGTTGCAGACGATGTTCATCCACAAACTCTGGACGTGGTTCGCACCCGTGCCGAAACCTTCGGTTTTGACGTTATCGTCGATCGCGCTGAAAAAGTGCTGGAGCTAGAGGGCGTCTTTGGCGTGCTGTTGCAACAGGTGGGCACCACCGGCGAGCTGCACGACTACGGCACACTGCTGACAGCGCTGAAAAAACGTAAAATAATTACCTGTATGGCCGCCGATTTGATGGCACTGGTACTGCTGACCGCTCCGGGCCAGCAGGGCGCAGAGGTCGCCTTCGGTTCAGCTCAACGCTTTGGCGTTCCAATGGGGTACGGCGGCCCGCACGCCGCTTTCTTCGCTTGCCGCGATGAGTTCAAACGCTCAATGCCGGGTCGTATTATCGGTGTTTCCCGAGATGCGGCAGGTAACACTGCGCTGCGTATGGCGATGCAAACTCGTGAGCAGCATATTCGCCGCGAGAAAGCTAACTCCAACATTTGTACCTCACAGGTATTACTGGCAAACATCGCCGGCCTGTATGCGGTTTATCATGGCCCGCAGGGGCTGCAACGCATAGCCGGTCGTATTCATCGCATGACCGACATTCTGGCCGCTGGCTTGCAACAAGCCGGTCTGACTCTGCGTTTCAAAACCTGGTTCGATACCCTGACCGTTGAAGTGAAAGACAAAGCGGCGGTATTGGCGCGCGCCCTAAGCTTTGGTATCAATCTGCGTACCGATATTCATGGCGCGGTGGGTATCACTCTGAACGAAACCACCTCTCGCGAAGATATTCAAACTCTGTTTGCTCTGCTGGCAGGTGATGAACACGGTCTGGATATTGATAAGCTGGATGCGGAAGTGAGCAAAGAAAGCCGCTCAATTCCTGAAGCTTTAGTGCGTAAAGACCCGATTTTAACGCATCCAGTATTCAATAGTTATCACAGCGAAACCGAAATGATGCGTTATATGCATCGTTTGGAGAAAAAAGATCTGGCGCTGAATCAGGCGATGATTCCGCTGGGTTCTTGCACGATGAAGCTGAACGCTGCCGCCGAGATGATTCCAATCACTTGGCCGGAATTTGCCGAGTTGCATCCATTCTGCCCGCCAGAGCAGGCCGCCGGTTATCAACAAATGATTGGCCAGCTGTCACAATGGCTGGTGCAACTGACCGGCTATGATGCTGTGTGCATGCAGCCGAACTCCGGTGCTCAGGGTGAATATGCCGGTTTGCTGGCTATTCGCCGTTACCATGAAAGCCGCAATGAAGCCCGGCGTCATGTGTGTCTGATTCCAAGCTCAGCTCACGGAACCAACCCAGCGTCGGCACAAATGGCCGGTATGTCGGTGGTGGTGGTGGCCTGTGATAAACAAGGCAATATTGACCTGCACGATCTGCGTCAGAAAGCAGAAGTTGCCGGTGATGAGCTTTCCTGCATCATGGTCACCTACCCGTCTACCCACGGCGTGTACGAAGAAACCATCCGCGAAGTCTGCCAGATTGTTCATCAGTTCGGTGGTCAGGTGTATTTGGATGGCGCGAATATGAATGCTCAGGTTGGAATCACAACTCCTGGTTATATCGGGGCAGATGTTTCTCACCTCAATTTGCACAAAACCTTCTGTATCCCTCACGGCGGCGGCGGCCCAGGCATGGGGCCAATCGGCGTGAAAGCGCATTTGGCACCTTTCGTTCCGGGTCACAGCGTTGTGCAAATCGACGGTATGACGACGCAGCAGGGCGCAGTTTCTGCTGCACCGTTCGGTAGTGCATCTATTCTGCCAATCAGTTGGATGTACATTCGCATGATGGGCGCTCAGGGGCTGAAACAGGCTAGCCAGGTGGCGATTTTGAACGCTAACTACATTGCCACTCGTTTAAAAAATGCTTATCCAGTGCTGTACACCGGCCACGATGGCCGCGTAGCTCACGAATGTATTCTGGATATTCGTCCACTGAAAGAAGAAACCGGTATTAGCGAAATGGATATCGCTAAGCGTCTGATCGACTTCGGTTTCCATGCGCCGACCATGTCCTTCCCGGTAGCCGGGACGCTGATGGTTGAGCCAACGGAATCAGAAAGCAAGGTCGAACTGGATCGCTTTATTGATGCCATGTTGGCTATCCGCGCCGAGATCGACAAAGTGGTGAAAGGCGAATGGCCGCTAGAAGATAACCCGCTGGTGAACGCGCCGCACATTCAGGCTGAACTGGTGGGTGAGTGGACTCATCCGTATAGCCGCGAGTTGGCCGTGTTCCCAATTGCTGGCGTGATGGAAAATAAATACTGGCCGACGGTAAAACGTCTGGATGATGTGTACGGCGACCGTAATTTATTCTGTTCCTGCGTTCCTATCGGTGATTACGAGTAATCACTAAAGAGTAACCTGCTTATAGGGTCGCGAAAGCGGCCCTTTTTCTATCTAAAATCTGCCCAGACAATCAAAAGTTATTACTAATTCTGCGCATTATTTCCTGATTGGAATATAACCCTATCAATGACTACGATTACTTTTCATATAAACAAATATTAGCGTAATTATAATGATTAGTGACAGAATTTTTGGGAGCTGGGCTTAATTTTCACAGCATTTTATTTTGCAAGACGGCAGTGTTTCTTTCCCAATGGGCGAGAAGGTATCAGGCCGGATACATTACAAAAAAAATGGCACTATGGCTGCTCAGCTTTATACCACTGAGCGCCGTGATTTCGCCTCTCTGGACTGGCTGGAAGGCAGTGATGCGGAAATGAAATCGGCTTTCGAGAGCGCGCTTTGCTACTTTGGTCGTTATCAGATTAATGAGGAAAAACAGAGTATTACTCATATTGTTGAAGGTGGCCTATTTCCTAATTGGGTTGGCACCCAGATGGTTCGTTACTATGAGTTTGAAAAAGATCGACTGATCCTACGTACGCCGACAATGCCGATGAATAATATCGGGCAGGTAGGGGTACTGATTTGGGCGAAAATTTTCTGACGTCAGACCGTACAACAAAATAAAGCAGAGATGATGCTATGGAAAAAATTGCATTAGTCACCGGCGGCAGCAGAGGGATAGGGCGAGCCACCGCATTATTACTGGCACAGCAGGGTTATCAGGTCGGCATCAATTACGTCAACGACCATCAAGCCGCTTTACAGGTTGTGGATCAGATTGTGGCGATGGGCGGCCGGGCGGTGGCCTTGCAGGCGGATATCGCCGACGAACAACAAGTTATTGAGTTGTTTAATCAATTAGATAATCAGCTTGGCACTATTACTGCGCTGGTCAATAACGCCGGTATTTTGTTTCAACAATCGGGAATTGAAGGGATTAGTGCGGAACGAATTAATCGGGTACTTAGTACCAACGTGACCGGCTATTTTCTCTGTTGCCGAGAAGCGGTAAAACGTATGGCAAAAAGACACGGTGGTCGCGGCGGAGCGATAGTTAACGTTTCTTCTGCGGCCGCTCGGTTAGGGGCTCCCGGCGAATATCTGGACTACGCCGCATCGAAAGGTGCAATTGATACTCTGACCACTGGCTTATCGCTCGAAGTCGCGGGGGAAGGTATTCGTGTCAACGGCGTGCGCCCAGGTTTTATCTATACCGAAATGCATGCCAGCGGCGGTGAACCGGGCAGAGTTGAAAGAGTGGCGAGCCAGCTACCCATGAAACGTGGTGGTCAGCCCGATGAAGTCGCTGAAGCCATTGTTTGGCTGCTATCGGATAGCGCTTCTTACGTTACCGGCAGCGCACTAGAATTGGCAGGTGGAAAGTAACACTTTGATTGAGAAGGCTGCCCGAGCAAAATACGGGCAGCAGGTTTCATTATTAGGATGATCGTCATTCCAGCGCTAGTGATTTAAATATGAGTTATTCAGGTACAGATATTCAAACTCTGGGCTCAATGCTCAATGCTCAATGCTCAATGCTCAATATGAAGCATTACTCTTGAACCTATCGCTGAGATTTTCGTCATGTCTCAGGCCAACCAGCCCTTAGCCTGTGCATCCTGTAAATGACGAAATAAATAGCTCCACAGCTCGGGATAATCTTCAGCCACTAGCTGATTACGCTCGACAACCTGCTCTAGGCGAATGCCGTTTTCTACCCAATTTTGCCCGCCGTTATGCAAATTCATCAGCATGGGTAAAATGCGATCCAGAACCGTGGCAAAACGGGCATCAGGCGTTTTTTCATCTTCATATTCTTGCCATAGCGCACTAAATTTTGCATTTTGTTCCGGCGGCAGCATTCCAAACAGGCGTTTGGCTGCGGCGACTTCCTTATCATGGATAGCTGCGCGCGCCGCCAGATCGTAGACGATCACGTCACCGGCATCGATCTCGACGATATCGTGCAACAGCGCCATTTGAATCACTCGATTGATATCCACATCTTTGCTGGCATAAGGTGCTAGTGTCATAGCGGCGACGGCGAAATGCCAGCTGTGCTCCGCCGAGTTTTCCTGACGTTCGCAGGCAATAAGCTTGGTTCTGCGTTGAATGCTTTTTAGCTTATCAATTTCCATCAAAAACTGAATTGAATCAGTCAAAGGGCCGAAATCCAGAACTGGTCGAACGAAAGACATAGTAAACCTCGAGAAAAATAGGGCGTATACCAACAATGGCGCGGATAGAGTGTAGGCCAGACTGTGCAGCATTTCGCTAACCTGAGCGGGGTTTTAGTCAGTTATCGATTTTCTCGGGCGGGCAGGCCAAGGTTTACAAACAATGACAGATTATTTTGAGCTTACACGTGTACACTGGAATGATTCTCAGATAACCTTAAAGCGGTATTTTTGCACAATTAACCTGCGAGGATTCCAATAATAATGAACAGGTCAAAACCTGACAGAATGTCCATCACCCGCACCCATAAGAATCAACAGGATACATTAGTATTGAACAATGAATCAGTCAAACCGGCATTATCAGAAGCTCAGCCTTATCCTTGGGCAGAAGAAATAGCCAACAGCGTCAGCCACGGTATTGGCGTGGTATTAGGCATAATCGGCTTGGTTTTATTACTGGTACAGGCCGTAGACAGCGGTGCAAGTACCACCGCGCTCACCAGCTACAGTTTATATGGTGGCAGCATTATTCTGCTGTACCTTGCATCCACGTTGTATCACGCAATCCCACATCAAAAGGCTAAGCATTGGCTGAAGAAATTTGACCACTGCGCTATCTATTTATTGATCGCTGGCACTTATACGCCTTTCTTATTGGTTGGGCTGGATTCTACTTTGGCGAGAGGATTAATGGCGGTTATTTGGGGGCTAGCGCTTTTTGGCGTTATCTTCAAACTGGCATTTGCGCATCGTTTTGAGGTGCTTTCGCTCATTACTTATCTGACGATGGGATGGCTATCCCTGATCGTTATCTATCAGTTGGCTATTAAGTTAGATATAGGCGGTATTGCACTGTTGGCGATTGGCGGTTTGCTGTATACGCTGGGAGTAGTGTTTTACGCTTCGAAGCGTATTCGCTTTGGTCACGCTATTTGGCACGGTTTCGTGCTTGGCGGTAGCCTGTGCCACTTTATGGCAATTTATCTGTACGTTTAAGATGTAAATCTATTCCAGAACACTAGATTGTTGCGTTACCCAGAAAATCCAGAGTTTTCCCTGAATATCACGATAGTTTCGCTAAAGACAGATACCGTCTGTAGATTGTGAGGCCGGATTACCGGCCTCTTTATCTTGCACTGCCAGATCTCGCATGGTCTGATCTCGCCTTGTCTCTATGTTTTCCTGGCAAGACGATACGGGCTATAAATTGTTTTGGCAGAGGATCAATTATTCTCTTCTAAAGAATACGGTAATGGTTGGATACGCAATGTCCCTGCCGCATCTTCCCGTACGCGTAACACGCTATCGGCGGCCAGATCGTTATTTAGAACTGCTTGAACCCAAAGCGAGCCATCTTCAAGTTGAATCGCGGCCAACACTGTACCAGTACGACGCCAGTTTTCACCCAATTGCCATTCTAAGCTGTCACCGGCTTCAGGCGTGCTGCTGCCTTGCCCCACAAGCCAATACAAGGCGCGTTTATTTGCTCCGCGATATTTTGCTCGGGCAACCATTTCCTGGCCCGTGTAGCAGCCTTTGGTAAAGCTGATTCCACCCAGAGCCTGAATGTTTGTTGCCTGTGGAATAAACTGGGCGCTATTCGGGCCGTCAATAATTGGGAATCCAGCTTCTATTTCTAACGCCAACCACTGCTGGCTGTCATTTAACTGGGCATTCTCACCCAATTTCTCTACTAAACTGGCGGCCTGAGCTGCATCGGTCACTAACAGGAAACGTTCTGCGGGCGTAGAAAAATGCAGCAATGTAGCATCACCGGATTGGACTACCGGTTTTTCTGCCGTCGGTAATTCAGGGAAAACCTGAGCCAGCGCTTCTCTGGCCTGCGCCCCGGCGATTCCCAGCAAAACACTGTCAGATGGAATAGCAAAGGTCACTTTCGAGAATACGGCATATTTCTTCAGCTCGGCCAACTGGTTTTCCAGCACATTGCGGCGCTCAATAAAGGCCAATCCTTCGCCCCGATGGAAGAGCCGCATATTGCTCCACATTTTACCTTTTGCGTCACAGTGCGCGGTCAAAACGTGTTGATCTACCGCTAGCGCATCAACGTCTGCGGTGAGCTGACCTTGAAGATATTTAACGCGTTCGGCGCCGGTTACCGTAACTAATGCCCAGTCATCCAATGAAATCAGAGTCAAAGGTAACGCAGAAGAGGCGGAGGGTTGACGCGGAGGGAACGGAGTTGCATATGCCATATTACATCCTACCAAAAGGTGCCGTGGACTGATGACCCAATGGTAAAAGAGGCGGGAGCCTTTGCAAAGAGTAATTATCCGCATACACCATTGTTACAATACATCCTGCGGTACAATGCGCAAAAATAACAACGAGCGCGGATTAATGCGGTCAAAAAATCCACATTGCTTTATCATTTCACGCCTTAGTCCGCGTTTTAGTGGCGATAACCTTCCCGTCAGGCGTCGCAAATTGCTACTCTATTCACGAGTTGAATCTTTGGCAGAGCGGCCATCCGGCCAGATTCAAATAACATTTTAAGCAAGGGGTCAATCAGGACATGGAAATTGATAATAAAGCTCGTATCCACTGGGCATGTCGTCGCGGTATGCGTGAGCTGGATATCTCCATTATGCCGTTCTTTGAGTATGAATATGACACGCTGAGCGATGACGATAAGCGCGTGTTTGTCCGCTTGCTGACGAGCGATGATCCTGATTTATTCAACTGGCTGATGAATCATGGGGAGCCGCAGGACAGCGAGCTGAAACGGATGGTTCAACTGATTCAGATGCGAAATAAAGCCCGTGGCCCAGTGGCGATGTGACCTGCGGGTTTCATGGCGCACCCAACTTTTTTCCTTATTGATTCATGGCGTTTTGGTGTTGATAACGCTGGTCGCGCCTTGGCCAGATGGCTGTACACCTTTATGGTTGATACTGTTGACGCTGGTCGTTTTCGAATGTATTCGTAGCCAGAAAAGCATTACCTCCCGCCAGGGAGAAATCCGGTTAAAAGCTGGAAATCTGCTGATATGGAAACGTCAGGAATGGAAGTTGGTTCGACAGCCGTGGATTACCCGTTATGGCGTACTATTATCGCTTCAAGGCGCCGGCAGTCAGCGTAGAAAGCGCGTCTGGCTAGCCTCTGATAGCATGTCTGAAGATGAATGGCGCGAGCTGTGCCTGATATTTCAACACACTTTTGATTCTGCAGCAGGTAGTAAGTAATGAAACCATTGATCTGGCTGGTGGAAGATGAGCCGAGTATTGCCGACACGCTGATCTATACGCTAGAGAGTGAAGGGTTCACCCTCAAGTGGTTTGATCGCGGCGAGCCAGCGCTTGCTGCGTTACATCACGGCCTGCCAGCGTTAGCGATTATCGACGTCGGGCTACCGGATATTAACGGTTTTGATCTTTGTCGCCGTCTGTTGGCCTTATCTCCGGATTTACCCGTGGTCTTTCTTACTGCGCGCAGTGAAGAACTGGATCGCATAGTCGGGTTAGAAATCGGTGCTGATGACTACATAGCCAAACCTTTTTCTCCGCGCGAGGTTAGCGCACGGGTTCGTACCATTTTGCGCCGTTTACAGAAGTCGCAGTCCAGCGCACCCGTACCGCTAATTCATCGGTTTGGCGCTTTCACGTTGGATGAAGCCGCCGCGCGTATTACCTATCAGCAACAAATTCTCTGGTTAACCCGTTACGAATATTTACTGCTTAAAACCCTGTTATTAGCTCCGGACCGCATTTTTTCCCGTCAACAGTTGATGGATATCGTCTGGACTCAGGCCGAAGAAAGTCAGGATCGCACCGTAGATACCCATGTGAAAACGTTACGGGCTAAGTTGCGCGCTGTTCGGGATGAAGAACCGCCGATTCGTACTCACCGTGGGCTGGGCTACAGTCTGAGCTATGTCCCATGAAAATTGGCCTGCGTCTGTTGCTCGGGTATTTTTTGATAGTGGCGATCGCCGGCTACTTTGTGATCAGTATTTTTGTGCAGGAAGTGAAACCCGGCGTGAGGCGTGCGACCGAAGGGACGCTGGTGGATACTGCTACTTTGCTAGCGCAGTTTGCCCGGCAGGATATGCAGCGAGGTAATGCCGCGAATGGGCAGTTGGCGGAAGCGTTCGCCACGCTGAATAAGAAGCCGATTGGTGCCAATATCGCCGGTATTCGCAAAGATCGTAACGAATATCGGGTTTATCTTACTGATGCCCGCGGAAAGGTCATTTTTGATTCCACCGGGCAGGCTCTCGGGCAGGATTATTCTAAATGGAATGATGTCTGGCTGACGCTGCGCGGTCAATACGGCGCACGTAGTACCTTGAGCGATCCAAACGATGAGCAAAGCTCAGTGATGTACGTTTCCGCTCCGGTAATGGTTGATAATCAAATCATTGGCGTGTTGAGCGTGGGGAAACCAAACCTCTCTATGGCTCCGGTTATTAAACGCAGTGAACGAAGAATACTTCTGGCTGGTGCGGTTCTGTTGGGTATTGCGTTATTGATTGGCCTGGGTTTTGTATGGTGGATCAACCGCTCAATTGGTCGATTGGTTAATTACGCGGAGCGGGTTGCGGAGGGCGAAGCCGTGCCGTTGCCCAAAATGGGCAGCAGCGAGCTGGGCGGCTTGGCACGTGCGCTAGAAAGTATGCGGCTAAAGTTGGATGGCAAGGCCTATATTGAGCAATACGTTCACACGTTGACTCATGAACTAAAAAGCCCGCTGGCTGCGATTTGCGGCGCAGCAGAGTTATTGCGGGAAGCACCTCCGGCGGCCACGGCACAGCGATTCCTATTGAATATCGAACAGCAAAGCGCTCGTATTCAGCAACTAGTGGATAAAATGCTGGTACAGGCACGTCTGGAAAGTCGGGTAGACCTACAGTTGGAACCGCTTAGCATTGATTCGCTACTTAAACAGGTTATTGCTGGTAAAGAAGCTCAGGCAGGTAGCCGAGGTGTAGCTTTGATTTTACAACGTTGCGATCGCGCCGTGCTGGCGGGAGACGGTTTAATGTTGAGTCAGGCACTCACTAATCTGATTGATAATGCACTGGATTTTACCCCGAAAGGTGGCGAAATTACCTTGTGTGGCGAACAGCGGGCAAATAACTACCATATCATTATTGAAGATAGCGGCTGTGGTATTCCCGAATACGCTAAGGAAAAGGTTTTCGAACGTTTTTATTCTCTTCCGCGTCCTGATGGCCCGAAAAGCACCGGTCTGGGGCTGAATTTTGTGCGCGAAGTAGCCGTTATTCATCAAGGCACCATCCGGCTGGCTAATCGCCTGCCACAGGGGGTTCGCGTGGAAATGATGTTGCCGCTGATGCAAGAAAACCCATAACTTCACACTCACTTCACACAAGCTCATTCTGCTTTCACTTCCGCGTCTTATTCTGGCTTCATGACCGTTAAGGAGCCTCACTTATGTTTAAATCCGTATTGTTCTGGAAAATAACCACGTTGCTGGGATTGATCTTACTGATGATGATTCCCAAAGAAATGCTGATGAGCGTGATTAGCGAACGAAGCAACTACCGTTACAGCGTGATTAGCAAAGTCACTGATAGCACTAGTGGCGCGCAAAAAATTCTTGGTCCGTTGATCGTTGTGCCTTACAGCGAAATGGTCACCGTTGAAAAAGAAGGCGTAAAGCGCGAGGAAAAGGTTAGCCGTTTCCATTATCTACTGCCGGAAACCTTATCCGTAACGGGATCGCCGGACGTAGATGTACGTCAACTTGGCATTTATCGTACTCAGGTCTATCAGGGTCCGCTGCACTTCAGTGCCAAATTTGATAGTGAAAACCTGGATTACCTCAACAGACCCGGAATCACGTTTGGAAAACCTATTTTAGTGGTGCGTTTGAGCGATGCGCGAGGGATTCAGAAACTGTCTCCGCTGAAAATCAACGGCGATGCGATGGATTTCCAGCCCGGTGCTTACTTAGGCGCGGGGAGTCAGGGGATTCACGCCATGCTGGATTTGCATCGTTTACAGCAAGGGGAAACTACGGTTGATTTTACTCTGACACTAATGGGAACCAGCAGCTTGTCCTTGGTACCTTTGGGGCGCAGTAGTGAACTCACGCTGGAAAGTAACTGGCCGCACCCTAATTTCCTCGGGGATTTCTTGCCGAATCAACGACGGGTTGGCGCGAATGGTTTTCAGGCTCACTGGAGCAGCACCTGGTTTGCTAATAATCTGAACGTGATTTTTGCTACAGATGAAGTGCCGTTTGATTTTGATGCGTTACCCGCTTTCAGCACCAGCTTGATTGAGCCGGTCAATCATTATCAGTTAACTCAAAGAGCCATTAAATACGCGATTCTGTTTATCGGCCTGACGTTTATCAGCTTCTTCCTGTTTGAAAGCCTGACGTCACTGCGTTTGCACCCAATCCAGTATTTACTGGTTGGCATAGCGTTAATTCTGTTCTATCTGATGTTACTAGCACTGTCGGAGCATATCGGTTTTGCCTTGGCTTATCTGGTGGCCAGCCTAAGTTGTAGTCTGTTGATTGTGGTGTATTTAGGCGCGGTGCTGGGTAGTTGGCTGCGAGGCGGACTGTTTGCAGGCAGTTTATTATTACTGTATGGGGTACTTTACGGATTGCTGCAATCAGAAGATAACGCGTTGTTATTAGGATCTGGTTTGCTGTTTGTCGTGCTGGCGGTAGTGATGTTGCTCACTCGGCGTCTGGATTGGTATCAGTTGGCCGATCCGCAGAGACGGGTTGCTAAAAAACCTGCTGACGAACGTCATGAAATTCCACCGCCAGGCTGCGCCGGAAGTGAACATTTCCGTCTGTGGAAATAACCGCGAGAAGGTTCGAAGCTGCGGGCACAGCCATTGCGCCCGCAGCTGGCATTACAGCAAGGATTCCATTTCAATCAGAATTTGCTCACACCACTGTTCAACGCGTTGGTCGGTTAATTCATATTGATTGACATCATCGAGAGCCAGGCCGACGAAATGTTTACCATCAGCACTTAATGGTTTCGGGCTGGTAAATTCGAACCCTTCTGTCGGCCAGAAACCGATAAATTGTACGCCCAGTGGGGCAATATGATCGTGCAACATGCCTAAAGCATCGAGGAACCATTCGCTATAGCCGAATTGATCGCCCATACCGTACATGGCGACAATTTTTCCCCGCAGATTCAACTGACTCAACCGTGGCCAGATCGCTTCCCAATCTTCCTGTAGTTCGCCGAAATCCCAGGTAGGAATCCCCAGAATAAGCACAGAATACTGTTCCATCAGCGCAGGGTCTGCGTCTTTCAGATTGTGCAGATCGATCAAATCTTCACCGAGAATATCGCGAATTTTTTCTGCCACAATTTCGGTGTAACAGGTGCTGGAGCCGTAAAAGAGACCAATCTTCATGTTGTGTAGCCATAGCATTAACGAATAGGAATAGCATCGAGTGTACCAGATTTGTGCCCTCATCAGGCATAATGCCATGCTGAGTTCAATCGATGAGAGGAATCTGGATGCAACAGCAAAATAACCCGCTGATTGAACAGTTTTTGGATGCCCTGTGGCTGGAACGTAATCTGGCCGAAAATACTCTGGCTTCGTACCGTCTGGATCTTCAGGCGCTGGCTGGCTGGTTACACCACCACAATAAGGATTTGCTGCAGGCCGATCCTTTGGATTTGCAGTCCTTTCTGGCGGAACGCATTGAGGGAGGCTATAAGGCTACCAGTTCGGCTCGTTTGCTGAGCGCAATGCGTCGGTTTTTCCAATATTTATATAGAGAAAAATTGCGAGAAGATGACCCAACCGCGCTGTTGTCATCGCCCAAATTACCCCAACGTTTGCCGAAGGACTTAAGCGAAGCGCAGGTTGACGCACTGCTGAACTCACCGAATGTCGATATTCCTTTGGAACTCAGAGACAAAGCGATGCTAGAGGTGCTGTACGCCACCGGTTTGCGTGTGTCTGAATTGGTCGGATTAACCATTAGTGATGTCAGTTTGCGGCAGGGCGTGGTGCGAGTCATAGGTAAGGGGAATAAAGAGCGATTAGTACCGCTTGGTGAAGAAGCGGTTTACTGGATTGAGAATTATATGGAACATGGGCGGCCTTGGTTGATTAACGGCCAGGCGCTGGACGTATTGTTCCCCAGTAATCGCAGTCAGCAAATGACTCGACAGACTTTCTGGCATCGTATCAAACACTATGCGATCCTTGCGGGTATCGATAGTGAGCGCCTTTCCCCCCATGTATTACGTCACGCTTTTGCGACGCATTTACTGAACCACGGGGCGGATTTACGCGTGGTTCAGATGCTATTAGGCCATAGCGATTTGTCGACCACCCAGATTTATACTCATGTAGCGACGGAACGCCTGAAACAGCTACATCAACAGCACCATCCGCGCGCATGATTGCGCTGTAGAAGAAAAATAGGATTATTCAATGAAAAAAAGTTTACTGTTGCTGCCAATCTTAATGGCTTCGCTTTCTGGTTTGGCGTATGCCGATGATGCTGCTATCCAACAGACATTGAAAAAACTGGATATTAAAAATGCTGAAATCCAGCCTTCCCCTATCGCTGGTTTAAGCACGGTAATGACGGACAGCGGAGTGCTTTATATTTCCGCCGATGGCAAACAGCTGCTGCAAGGCCCGCTGTATGACGTTAGTGGCGCACAGCCGGTTAACGTAACTAATCAATTGCTGCTGAAAAAACTGGAAGCATTAAGCGGTGAAATGATTGTCTACAAAGCGCCGCAGGAAAAACACGTGATTACCGTGTTTACCGATATCACCTGCGGGTACTGCCATAAACTGCATGAAGAAATGAGTGACTATAACGCGCTGGGTATTACCGTGCGTTATCTGGCGTTCCCGCGTCAGGGGCTGAGTTCTCAGGCGGAAAAAGACATGCGTTCTATCTGGTGTACCGCTAACCGCAATAAATCTTTTGATGCGGCGATGAAAGGTGATGCTATTTCCCCGGCAACCTGTAAAACCGATATTGCTAAACATTATCAGCTAGGGGTGCAATTCGGCATTCAGGGTACTCCGGCTATCGTATTGCAGGATGGCACCATTGTTCCGGGCTATCAGGGGCCAAAAGAGATGCTTGCCATGCTGCGAGCGCATCAGGCTTCCAAGAAAACCGGTGGTTGATCGCCAGTGGCTATAAAAACCCAACTTCGTCGTCGCGAACTTGCCGATGAGAGTGCGCTGCCGGAGCAATTGCATCCGTTGCTACGTCGTTTGTACGCCTCTCGCGGTGTGAAAGGGGCGCAAGAGCTGGAGCGCGGAGTGAAAGGCCTGCTGGCTTATCAACAGCTGGACGGCATTGATGCCGGGGTCAGTTTGTTGCAGCAGGCATTGGCCGATAGCCAGCGTATTATGATTGTCGGTGATTTCGATGCCGATGGCGCGACCAGCACCGCCTTAGCCGTGTTATCTCTGCGCAGTATGGGCTGCAGCCACGTCGATTATCTGGTTCCAAATCGTTTTGATGATGGATACGGCCTTAGCCCGGAAGTGGTTGAACAGGTTATTGCCCGCGGTGCGGATCTTATCGTAACCGTAGATAACGGTATTTCTTCCCATGCAGGCGTTGATTTGGCTCATGCTCATGGGATTAAGGTGCTGGTTACCGATCACCACTTGCCGGGTGACGTTTTGCCGGCAGCCGAAGCCATTATTAACCCCAATCTGGTGGGCTGCGATTTTCCATCGAAATCGCTGGCTGGTGTTGGCGTGACTTTTTACCTCATGCTGGCTTTGCGTGCGCGATTACGGGATAGCGGCTGGTTTGAGCAACGAGCGCTGGCGATTCCTAATTTAGCGGAGTTGCTGGATTTGGTGGCTTTGGGAACGGTCGCCGATGTGGTGCCACTGGATGCCAATAACCGTATTTTGGTACACCAAGGGTTGAGCCGAATTCGGGCGGGAAAATGCCGCCCCGGAATCAAAGCGCTACTGGAAGTGGCAAACCGTGATGCGCGCCAGCTGGCAGCCAGCGATTTGGGCTTTTCCCTTGGCCCTCGGCTGAATGCCGCCGGTCGTCTGGATGATATGTCTATCGGCGTGGCGCTACTTTTGAGTGATGATATTGCTCAGGCGCGCGCACTGGCGATGGATTTGGATAGCTTGAACCTGGCGCGGCGTGAAATAGAACAAAGCATGCAGGTTGAGGCTTTACAACTTTGTGACCAACTGGAACGTACCAGCACGGAGTTGCCTTACGGCATTGCCATGTATCACGCCGAATGGCATCAGGGGGTGGTAGGGATTCTTGCTTCGCGTATCAAAGAACGTTTTCACCGCCCGGTGATTGCTTTCGCGCCAGCGGGAGAAGGAATACTAAAAGGTTCGGGACGTTCGGTCGCGGGGCTACATATGCGCGATGCGCTGGAACGCCTGGATACGCTCAATCCTGGCCTGATGCTGAAGTTTGGTGGCCACGCTATGGCCGCAGGTTTATCGCTGGAACAGCAAAAATTCGACGAGTTCCGTCAGCGTTTTGCCGATTTGGTGGGCGAGTGGATGGATGCCTCTCAGCTTGAAGGGGTTATCTGGTCCGATGGCGAACTGACCGGCGCGCAAATGACGCTGGAAACCGCAGAATTATTACGTGACGGCGGCCCTTGGGGGCAGGCTTTCCCTGAACCGACTTTCGACGGAAAATTCCGGCTGTTGCAGCAACGGCTGGTGGGGGAACGCCATCTGAAAGTGATGCTGGAACCGTTAAACGGTGGCCCGTTGCTGGATGGTATCGCGTTTAATATTGATACCACTTTATGGCCGGATAGCAGCGTGCGCGAAGTTAAAGTGGCTTATAAGTTGGATATCAATGAATTCCGCGGTAACCGCAACGTTCAATTGCTGATTCAGCACCTCTGGCCTTATTAGTCAGAATGTTAAAAGTTCGCAAAATGCGACTAATGGCGCGATTCGTCCAGATAGCGCCATAAATACGGTCAACTTGCTATAAACCGTCGTTGAGATCCGTTAGAATTATCGGTTCGAATGGCATTCCGCCATCAACGACTCAACCTAAGACATCAAAAAAATGTTTGAAATTAATCCGGTAAAAAACCGTATCCAGGATCTGTCCGAACGGACCGCCGTTATCAGGGGGTATCTTTGACTATGATGCAAAGAAAGAGCGACTGGAAGAAGTAAACGCCGAGCTGGAGCAGCCTGACGTTTGGAATGAGCCCGAGCGCGCGCAAGCCTTGGGTAAAGAACGTTCCGCATTAGAAGAAATTGTCACCACTATTGACCAATTGGCTCAAGGTTTGGAAGACGTTTCTGGCTTGCTGGAATTGGCTATTGAAGCCGACGATGAAGAGACTTTCGACGAAGCCGTTGCCGAGTTGGAAATCCTTGATGGCAAACTGGGCCAGTTGGAATTCCGTCGTATGTTCTCCGGCGAATACGACAGCGCCAACTGTTATCTCGATCTGCAAGCCGGTTCAGGCGGCACCGAAGCGCAGGACTGGGCGAGCATGTTGCTGCGAATGTATCTGCGTTGGGCTGAAGCCAAAGGCTTTAAAACCGAAATCATCGAAGAATCTGACGGTGACGTCGCAGGTTTGAAATCTGCCACCATCAAGATCATCGGTGAATACGCGTTCGGCTGGTTGCGTACTGAAACCGGCGTACATCGCCTGGTGCGTAAGAGTCCGTTCGATTCCGGTGGCCGTCGCCACACCTCTTTCAGCTCTGCTTTTGTCTACCCGGAAGTCGATGACGATATTGATATCGAAATTAACCCGGCAGATTTGCGTATTGACGTATACCGTGCTTCCGGTGCCGGTGGTCAGCACGTAAACAAAACTGAGTCTGCGGTACGTATTACCCATATTCCGACCAATATTGTGACTCAGTGCCAGAACGACCGTTCTCAGCATAAAAACAAAGATCAAGCCATGAAACAGCTGAAAGCCAAGCTGTATGAGTTTGAGATGCAAAAGAAAAATGCTGATAAACAGATGTTGGAAGACAACAAATCCGACATCGGCTGGGGCAGCCAAATCCGTTCTTATGTACTGGATGATTCCCGTATTAAGGATTTACGCACCGGCGTTGAAACGCGTAATACGCAGGCCGTACTGGATGGCGACCTGGATAAATTCATTGAGGCAAGTTTGAAAGCCGGGTTATGAGGAACTGAAATGTCAGAGCAAAAACCACAAGTCGCTGAGCAAGTGCAAGAACTGAATAGTGAATTACAGGCGCGTCGTGAAAAATTGGCTGCACTACGTGAGAAGGGTATTGCTTTCCCGAACGATTTTCGTCGGGAGAACCTCTCAGATCAACTGCATGCTGCGTACGGTGATAAAGATAACGAAGAATTAGAAGCGCTGGGCGTAGAAGTGACCGTGGCTGGCCGCATGATGACTCGTCGCATCATGGGTAAAGCCTCTTTTGTTACCTTGCAGGACGTCGGCGGTCGTATCCAGCTGTACGTTTCCCGTGACGATTTGGCAGACGGCGTTTACAACGAAGAGTTTAAAAAGTGGGATCTGGGGGATATTCTCGGCGCTCGCGGTAAGCTGTTCAAAACCAAAACTGGGGAACTGTCTATCCACTGTAGCGAACTGCGCTTGCTAACCAAGGCGCTGCGTCCGTTGCCTGACAAATTCCACGGTTTGGCCGATCAGGAAACTCGCTATCGTCAGCGCTATCTGGATCTGATTGCCAACGATGAATCGCGTAATACTTTCAAAGTGCGTTCTCAGGTAATGTCCGGCATCCGCCAGTTCATGGTGGAAAAAGGCTTTATGGAAGTTGAAACGCCGATGATGCAAGTGATTCCTGGCGGCGCATCTGCTCGTCCGTTTATCACTCATCATAATGCGTTAGATATCGACATGTACCTGCGTATTGCGCCTGAGCTGTATCTGAAACGTTTGGTTGTTGGTGGTTTTGAGCGCGTATTCGAAATTAACCGTAACTTCCGTAACGAAGGCGTTTCTCCGCGTCATAATCCTGAGTTCACCATGATGGAACTCTATATGGCGTATGCGGATTACAAAGATCTGATCGTTCTGACTGAAGAACTGTTCCGCACGCTGACAGAAACCATTTTGGGCAGCAGCGTCGTTAAATACGGCGAGCAGGAATTCGATTTTGGCAAACCATTTGCCAAACTGACCATGAAAGAAGCGATTTGCAAATATCGTCCTGAAACCAACGTTACCGATCTGGACGACATGGATAAAGCTGTTGCTATCGCTGAGTCTCTGGGAATCAAAGTCGAGAAGAGCTGGGGGCTGGGGCGTGTTCAGTGTGAAATCTTCGAAGAAACCGCAGAGAGCCATCTGATTCAGCCAACCTTCATCACTGAATACCCAGCAGAAGTTTCGCCATTGGCTCGCCGTAATGATGATAATCCATTCATCACTGACCGTTTCGAATTCTTTATCGGCGGCCGTGAAATCGGTAATGGTTTCTCAGAGTTAAATGATGCGGAAGATCAGGCCGAGCGCTTTGCGGAGCAGGTTCGTGCTAAAGATGAAGGCGATGACGAAGCAATGTTCTACGACGAAGATTATGTCACTGCGTTGGAACACGGCTTGCCGCCGACCGCTGGTCTGGGCATTGGGATCGACCGTATGGTTATGTTGTTTACTAACAGCCACACCATTCGTGATGTGATTCTGTTCCCTGCGATGCGTCCGGTTAAGTAATCCCGAACTTTATCGATGAGGGCGCTTAGGCGCCCTTTTTTACAGCTATCAAATAAGCCAGTTAAGAAAATAACAACGCTAACAGCTTAAAATTCCGGCAGTTAAAGCATATCTTTCCTTGCCCCTAAGGCATAACCGGTTATAATGCCACTCGCACATAGACGCGGGTGTAGTTCAATGGTAGAACGGCAGCTTCCCAAGCTGCATACGAGGGTTCGATTCCCTTCACCCGCTCCAAAAACATGTCTCAGAATATTTCCCAACCTCTAATAAATCCATTTATATCAATGAATTAAATTTTTCCCCCTCGTTGTATCAGTCGATACTCATAGATTCTGTCTGCAAAACGCATAGTTATCCGCAGATAAATTTCCCACCTTAAAAATTTATACATGCCATGCTTTCTACGCGTGGATCTTGATATGAATAGAACGAAGCGCAAGACAACTCAATGCTCGCCTAAGAACTTCTTCAGCGTATAGCCCATAAATATTGCTATAGCTATGTATGACGGCGATCATCATCCTATTGGGAAAATGGCGATTAGTGCTTAAATAAGCTATTAGCCCACTCGTTGTGTGCACAACAATCTAAAAATAATCTTAAACTAGAAACCGCTATAAATTTAGAAAGTTGCCGTTTAACTTGGGCATAATACTTGCTCCAAGCATTGCTTTAGCGTCAGAAGAGAACACTTATATTTAAAGTCGGAAGCATCAATCACAATACCGTCCCTGATGGTTGTATTTGCTGTAAACGTATCTAAGGTATTCCCAGCATCAAATTATTTGAGCCATTGAAAATCATCTAACTTTGTATTGTGCGGGCAATGTATCGTTGGGCGAAAATAAATCCCATCCTACCTTCTTTACTCACCGCATAGCAGTTAGCATCGTGTTCACAGTGGATGCGGTCAATTTTCATTGTAAAACGTATCCAGCCGCGGCTAAGCCTATCCTTTGGCTTAAGTTCATTTTTATTACGCTGGGTCGCTACCTCATCAATATTGTATGTATATACTTCCAATTTCTGAGCTGGCTTTTCAGCTTGCTTTATAGTGCCTTGATAGAGTTTATTTTTTTAGGCCATTTTCTAAATGCTGTAATGCAAAAAAAACTATAAATTCACTAACTACCGAACACGATAAAGCCACGTCTATTACATATTACACCCAACTTTTTAATTTTAATTTTATTGAATTTTTGAGTAAGGATTGATTAATTAAATAAAAAATAGCGGGTTCGGTCTATGAGAGGATGTTTAAATTTAATGGTTTTCAGTAAAGCAAATAAGCTATTCTTGCGAGTTGGCTATGCTAATGTATTATTATCACTAACCTTAAGTTGGTTAGCGTTGGTCTCCGTTTTTAATTGATAAACTTATGTCGTAATTTTATTTAATTGGAGTTTCACTTTGTGAAGTAATAGTTTTTTCTTACAATGTAACAGCATGTAGTAAATTGAACTTAATATTATCCACATCGATGTTAAAAATAAAAATTTCTATTTTATTAATAATTTTATATAGTGTGTGTTGAACTATAGATAATAATAAATTAAATGTTCACGCAATATTAAATATATAAACATCATTAATAAAATATTCTTATTGGAATCAATTCTATTAATTTTAATTTGTGTTCTTTGATTGTTTAGTCTGGATTCGTATTGTGTGTTAACTTAACTTAACTTAACTTAACTTAACTTAACTTAACTTAACTTAACTTAACTGATTTTGATGTGATATTCGTATTCAATACAAAATTATCATCAAAGATATAAATAATTCATTAGCTAGTGAATTTAGATGTAATTATATAATTCTTATAAAAGTAAAGATGTCTTATGAACTATAGTTACATGATAATAATTACTTATTTCAGCGGTATAATGAATGATAACTCATATTAAATGGTATTCTGTTATAAGTTTAAGTTTAACTGTTATATATAGGTTACTTATTTCGATAAATTCCTCTTTTCAAATGCAGTAATTATCTGTACTTTTAACAGTAAGGCCTAAACCTTCTTAAAGATTAAATGTAATTATATGGATATGCATAATGATTAATTAGTATGATTTCGATGTGAAAAGGGACTGTGATAATTTAACATTCAAAAATCATTGCTCTTTGTTTTGTATTTTTCTTTCATGTATTCAGTGGCTTGCGTGCGTTTGAGTCTATGTGAAAGATTGCTTTGGAAAACATAATATATAAAAATATATCTTTTTATATAATTTGATTTGCTTTATCTAACGGATGATAACAATAATTATTACCGTACTTATTATTTATTGATAATTATGATTTTACGTATTTTTTGTTTTTATTATTTTACTTGGGGAGTTATCTATGTATGTTAATACTGTGTCAGTAGTTACTGAGAGTAAGTTTATCGACATTAACGGAAAAGGCATCATTGACTATGGTTCTGAGGTATCCGTTGATTGTTGCATGAATAAAATCCACTTTCATAACAGAAAGCTAACTATCAACATTAATGAAAAGCAAAAACGCTTGGTTATGTGCTTATTCAATGATGTGAATAGAAAGCAAGATATTATAAAGGTTGTTTGGTATGAAAACCATAAAGGTATTTCAGATAATAATTACCATCAATTAATTCACAAATTTAGAACCTTACTGTCTGAATTTGAGATTCCTGCCGATATCATTAAAACCATCAACAGATACGGCTTGCGCCTTGATACAAGTTTGCTGTGTGCTACAGGAAATAATCATTGTGATGATCGTTTTTATGGCTATTGTTGATCTCAAGTTAGTAGTTAGATAAGTGCTAAAAATAATTAGCACTTATCAGCTATATTTAAGTAACATACTTTTAATGGAAAAAGGTGGTCAATGCTTAAAATTATTAAATTAAGTTATGCCACCTTTTTGTTAAGTAGTTCTCACAGGTTTTCAATTTTTTTACCCGTAATTTTTTGTATATATAATGCATTTTTATTAATAAATGATTTTTATGACGAAACTCATGCCAACAATGACGTTGTTATTTTATATAAAAATGATGAAAGAAAGGTTAAGTTAGATCAGAAAGTATCGTTGGATAAAATTAATTACGATATAGATAGAGTAAAAGCCATTGGTATATTTGGTGAAAAAGAAAAAGCTGTTTCTACATACACAAAAAAGTTAGATGATATTGACGTTGAAAATATGAGTCGTGATGAGTTTTTACTCATTAAAAAATACTATGGGGATTCACGCCTGACAGGAACAATAACCAGTTCTAATTCATCATCTATGGCTATAGTTTCAAGTAATCAGATAAATAAAACGTATTTTAAAAATGATTTTCTTAGTGATGGTGAGACTAAAATTTTAAAAATAATTGAAGATGGAATTGTAGTTAGTAAGAATAGTGAATTATTTATAATGATTTTAAGAGATGGCGTTATGTAATCAATTCATAATCTCATAACTTAGGGGTAAGCAATGCCGCTCTCTATTATAAGAACTATTTATGTGGAAAAAAGTAAGTTTCCGTTTTTTTTGTTTTTTATTATTTTTATAAATATAAAAAACAAACTGTGCTTGTCTGTCGCCATCATAGCTGTACAGCTATTTTCGGTTGTAACTTATGCAAATGATTACACTGTAAGGTTGGAAGATGCTGATATCAGAGAGTTCGTAAACTCGGCAAGTAGGATATTAAATAAAACTATAATCATGGATCCTAAAGTAAAGGGGACAATTTCAATTCGTAGTTACGAAAATATGGATGAAGATAAGTATCGACAGTTTTTTCTTAACGTCCTTGACGTGTATGGTTTTACTGTAATTGAGATGCCGAATAATATATTGAAGGTAGTTCCCGCCAAAAGAGCAAAAGGCTCAGCATCAGTAATTATTACGCAGGATGATATTTTTAATGGTGATGAGCTTATTAATAAAATAGTGCCGTTAAAGTATATTTCAGCTAAAAATATAGCGCCGTTATTACGGCAATTAAATGATAATACAGATTCTGGCAGTATCGTACATTACGAACCGAATAACTCGTTGCTAATCACTGGAAGAGCCGCAGTGGTCAATAGATTAATATCTATTATTGATAAATTTGATCGTGAAAGTGACTCAATAGCAGAAGTCTTTAAGCTGAAACATGCATCTGCGATGGATATCGCACGGATCGTCAATGAACTTTTGAGAGCAAACAGCTCGTCAAAGAAAGAAATGCCGCAGGAAGTAAAGCTTGTTGCTGATGAAAGAACTAATTCAATCCTGATAAATGGAGATGCCGGGGCTCGTAAAAATACGGTATCAATAATAAGGAAACTTGATCAGGAACAGACGGCAGATGGAAATACAAAAGTGATTTATTTGAAGTATGCCAAGGCTGAAAACTTACTAGATGTGTTAAATGGTGTAAGTTCTAGCCTAAAAGATGATAAGAAAAAATCAGTGCCTGCTTTTTCCCCAAATAAAAAAATCATGATTAAAGCTGATAATCAGACTAATGCATTGATTATTAGTGCAGCGCCTACGGTTATGTATGATTTAGAGCAGGTTATAACTAAGCTCGATATTAGGCGTGCTCAGGTCCTGGTTGAAGCCATTATTGTGGAAGCTCAGGATGGTGAAGGCATGAACCTTGGGATTCAATGGGCAAACAGTCACGGTGGTGGTGTTAGTTTGCTTGACTCTGGAAAAATAACCAATAGTGCTCAAGGGAATATGAGTGCTGTGGTGAATGGTATGAGCGGGCTGGCGACGGGATTTTATCGTGGAAATTGGGCGGGTTTATTCACCGCTCTGGCTACAAATTCAAGTAATGATATTCTGGCTACGCCCAGCATAGTAACACTGGATAATATGGATGCTGAATTTAGCGTTGGCCAAGAAGTACCTGTTCTTTCATCACAGCAAACGACACCCACAGATAAGGTTTATAACACGATATCTCGTCAGTCAGTCGGTATTATTTTAAAGGTCAAACCACAAATAAATAAAGGGGATACGGTATTACTGGAGATCCGCCAAGAGGTATCAAGTGTGGCAGAGAACTCTAGTGCAGATAAAGATAATATAGGTTCAACGTTCAATAAAAGAATCGTCAATAATGCCGTGCTGGTTAAAAGTGGGGATACAGTCGTCGTCGGCGGGTTATTAGACAAGAAAATTACGAATGTTATAAACAAAGTGCCTATACTTGGTGATATTCCTATCATTGGCGCATTATTCAGACAAAATAAAGATAGAGTAGAAAAGAGAAATCTAATTTTGTTCATTAAGCCTACAATAATAAGAGAGGCTGATGAATATTTATATGAAACATCAGATAAGTTTAGAGCTTTCAATGAAAAAAATGAAAAAAGTAGAAGCTTGTTAGTCAATTCAGAAGTTAAGGTGAATGAATATAGTGATGTTCGTAGATTGTCTACTATAAATAATAAAGAGGTAATAAATTTAATAAAGAAAGATATTAACTCTTTTTATGGTAGAGGGGGTGTTAATTGAAGTCGCTGTCGACAACCATAATTAATAAACCTATGCCATTTAGTTGGGCAAGAAAATATGGCGTATTACTTATCCCTATGGAACATGGTTGTCATTTAGTTTGCCGTTGTTCAGCGTCGTTTGATGATTTACTCGAAGGGCAGAGAGTTGCTTCTGGAAAGGTAGTACTGGCCTTGGTTACCGATGAGGAGTTTGAATCCAGGTTGGTCGATTTCTACCAGAATGATGCCCAGCAAGCCCATCAAATAATGACGGATATCGGTAATGAATTAGCTCTTAGCACCCTCATAGAACAATTGCCAAAAGATGATGACTTACTGGATACGACCGACGATGCGCCAATTATTCGCCTTATAAATGCCGTTTTGTCTGAAGCAGTGAAGCAAGCTGCGTCCGATATTCATATCGAGCCCTTCGAGCAAAGATTGCTAATAAGATTCAGAATTGATGGCATGCTAAATCAGATTCTTGAACCGCCGGTGGAACTAACGGCCTTACTGGTGTCCCGAATAAAAGTTATGGCAAGACTAGATATTGCGGAAAAGAGAGTGCCGCAGGATGGGAGAATTGCGGTAAGAGTCGGTGGGCGAGCGTTGGATGTCAGGGTGTCAACTTTACCATCTAACCACGGTGAGCGGGTTGTACTGCGAATTTTGGATAAAAGTAGTGTGAAGTTAGATCTCAAGGCTCTTGGGGTGGAGGACGGTAACTATAAGTTAATAAGGAAGTTATTGCAGCAACCTCATGGAATGATATTGGTGGTAGGGCCAACTGGTTCGGGTAAAAGTACGACACTTTATGCTGCGTTAATGGAAATTGATAGTAGCGTTCGTAATATTATGACAATAGAAGATCCGATCGAATTTGATCTTAATGGTATCGCGCAAACGCAAGTTAGTCCTAAAGTGGATATGAGCTTCGCTAAAGGATTACGTGCCATTTTACGGCAGGACCCTGATGTTATTCTTATTGGCGAAATACGAGACACAGAAACGGCTAAGATAGCGACTCAGGCTTCATTAACCGGCCACCTGGTACTCTCAACGCTGCACACCAATACCGCCACTGGCGCAGTAACTCGTTTGCAAGATATGGGGATCGAAACCTTTATGTTGGCAAGCTCATTGCTGGCGGTCATTTCTCAACGTTTGGTACGAAAACTTTGTGTTTACTGCCGTAGCCCTCACCAGTTTCAATTTTCTGATTTGCATGAGGCAAATAATGGCTTAATTTCCGGTTTTAAAGCCGTTGGGTGTGAACAATGCAATTTTATTGGTTATAGAGGGAGAACGGCTATTCATGAGTTACTTATTGTGGATGAAAGTATAAGGAACTGTATTTATCGACGAGGTAGTGAGATTGAGTTAGAGAAACTCGCAAGAAAAATAACAGTGGGAATAAAGAATAGTGGGATAGTTAAAATAACACAAGGAATGACTACATTAGAGGAAGTGATTCGAGTCACTCGGGAGAATATTGATGATCATATTTAAATATTCTGCCATAAATAAAAAAGGCTCAAGGTGTAAGGGGCAAGTTGAAGCGGAAAGTATCCGAGGGGCAAGAGAGCTAGTACGTGCTCGTGGATTAACACTCTTAAATATAAAAAAAGTTAATGTTATAAACTGGTATGGAAGAATCAAGAAAACAATTAATAAAAGAGAACTGTTGGTTTTAACGAGACAACTTGCCATTTTAACTTCGGCATCCATCCCAGTTGATGAGGCATTATTAGCCGTATCGCAGCAAACTGAACGAAAATCAGTATCTATCACTTTAGAAAAGATAAGAAATAATATTATCTCTGGCTACTCATTATCTGATTCTCTGGAATCATTTCCACGAGATTTTAACGTGTTGTACCGAGCATTGATAAAATCTGGTGAATCATCCGGAAAGTTAGATCTTATCCTGAAACGGTTGGCTGATAATATTGAGAAGTCACATCTTAAGAAAAATAAATTCATTCAGGCATTAGTCTATCCTGTCATGCTTATATTAGTGTCTTTTGCAGTTATTTCGGTCTTACTCACTGCGGTAATCCCAGAAGTCATAGAACAGTTTGTTTTCATGAAACAAAATCTCCCTCTATCAACTAGGGTTTTAATGTCGATAAGTGACTTTATGAGCAGTTATTTTTCATTATTAATGATATCCATTGTCATTTTTTTAATGATTAATGTTTTTGGTATGAGGAAGTTAAAATATAAATTCTATGTTCATAGAAAGTTACTTGAAATTGTAGTTATAGGTAAAGTGATTAAAAAGATACATGCTTCACGCTATATAAGAATGCTGGCTATACTGTGCTCTAGTGGGATTCCTTTGATGCAATCGATGAAAATTGGTTTGACAGTTTTAACTAACGAATCAATTAAACTAGAAATGAAACAGGGAGTATCATTGGTAGAAAAAGGAGCGAGTCTTTCGGCTGCATTGAGTCATACCAATATTTTTCCTCCATTAGCCAGACATATGATTTATTCAGGCGAGAAAAGCGGTGATTTAAATATCATGTTAGAAAAAACGGCAGATATTATAGATGAGGAATTTGAACGAATCATAGAGATCTCAATGAGTATATTTGAGCCGACACTCATCATCATAATGGCTTCATTAATTCTATTTATTGTTTTATCTGTTTTACAGCCAATATTGTTACTTAACAATATGGCTTAATTTATTTTGGGGCGGTTAAAAGATTATGTGTAAAAAAAGTAGATATTACAAAGGATTTACCTTGCTAGAGGTCATGATAGTTATCGTCATTTTGGGTTTGCTGGCGAGTTTAACGATACCTAATCTTATGGGAAACAAAAGTAAGGCTGATATACAAAAAGTTATTACTGATATCGCTACGTTTGAAAATGCTTTAGATATGTATAGGCTGGATAATGGATTATTCCCTTCCGAGGAGCAAGGAATTAAGTCATTAGTGGAAATGCCGTTAGAAGAGCCTTTACCAAAGAATTTTCGGTCTGGTGGTTATTTACGTAGGTTGCCGAAAGATCCATGGGGTAATAGTTATATAATAAAAAATCCTGGTTTTTATAACAGTATAGATGTTTTATCTAAAGGTCCTGATGGTGAAATCGGCACTAGCGATGATATAGGTAATTGGCTAAATGAGCATGCAGATAGCGGAACGCAAAACTAGGTTTTATGGTTTTACATTGCTAGAAATAATGTTGGTAATTTTTATTTTATCCTCCATGTCTGTAATAGCTATTTTTAAAATAAAGGATGATAAAAAAGATGCTATTACTGAGGCCGAGCATTTATATACCACTATAGATTGGATAAGAAAACTAGGGAAGTTTGAGCAGACTGTGTACATTATTAGAATAAATGTAAAGGGATGGGCTGTAGAAAAACTATGTTTAAAAGAATGTAACGGGGACAATAAAATAGCAAAGAGCAAGTTTTGGCCAGATAAATCCTGGGAGCAAGTATATTATGGAAGAAAAGCATTAAAAAGAGATTTTGGCAATTCAGTGTTAGATATGAAAGTTGTGTTGACTGGGTATGATGAATGGGGAGATGCAAACTCAGAACATCATTTTTTTTATTTCATCCTTTACCCATTATTACCAGAATCAAGTTTGTCAATAAATCTGTATGATAAATACGGAGTGAGTGTTATTGATTATAATAACTATTCTTTAAATATAACAAGAACATGAATATTTCAGATGTAATAATAAAAAAAAGTAAAGGGATGACTCTACTTGAAGTTATGTTCTCCTTAATTATATTTTCCACTACAGGTCTTGCTATACTTCAATTTATGACGCAAAGCATATACTTAAATAACCAGGTTAAGAGTGATATATTTTCTGTGTTAATAGCAGAAAATAAATTAAATGAAATGATACTTAATCGCAATCCTCCTGGTAATGATTGGATCTCTGGTGATGAATATATGATCGAGAAAAAATGGCAGTGGCGCGCCAGAAGTGAAGATGTTGAATATTTTGGTTTGATGTTAATAGATATTGAAGTGAAAATTGAAAATAATATGGATACTCCCTTACATTTTAAATATTACAGGGTGATAAATTGATTCTGAAATATAACAATGGCTTCACCTTTATAGAAGTGATTTTGGCAATCAGTATCTTTTCACTATTGAGTTTAGCCATGTACCAGGTATTGCAAGTGACATTGAGAACGACGTCAAATGTGATCAGTCATTTAGATGAACTTGAAGATATAAGAAATTCTATTTATATCATAGAGAATGATTTAACTCATGCGATAGTAAGAACGCCAAAAGAGATCACTAATAATGGTCCTATCGATTTCTTTGTTGGTAAATCAGGAGGTGTATCCAATACTATTGAAATAGTGAGGAATAATAAACTTAATGTAAATAGTGTCGGTTATTACTATCAGTTGGAAAAAGTAGGATATAAGATTAATAATAAAAGTTTAGAGAGAATTCGCGCAATTAATGTTGATGATGCGTTATTTTATCCTCAGAGATCAGGTGAAGTGATAAAAGAACGAATATTAACAGGAGTGAAAAGCATAAAGTTTAGGTTTTTCTCAAAAGGTAAATGGCAAGATTACTGGAATGAATTTAGTAAACATCCGATGGCAATTGAAATTATTATAGATCTGGATAAGTATGGTGAAATTAATAAAATAATCATGATGAATGGCAGTGATTAAATGTTAATTAAGAAACAATCAGGTATTTCACTGATCTTTGTTTTAATTATAATTTCTCTTATGAGTTCAGCCTTGATGAAGGTGAATGATGTTTGGAGTAGATTCTTTTATTTTCACAAAAGAGTGTTGGAGATAAATAAAGAAAAGGAATGGTTATTAAGTGTGCAAGGCATTGCTATGAAAAAAATAAATATGAGTGCTGAGAGTGATGAAGTATTGATTGTGAATGAAAAAATAATAGTGGGTGGTACTGCATTAAATTTATCAATTATTTCTATTACAGAGTGTTTTAATATAAACGCATTTTATACTTTGAGATACAAAGCTAAGATAGATAGGGAGAAATTAGACTATATAGCTAAAAAACTTGGCGTTGACGAGAAAGTTTGGGAAGAAAGCTCAAAATATCTTATAGATATTCTGGGGCGAAATAATGTGGAACATAAAATTAAAAATTTTGATAAAAATAGAGTCTGTTATTTACCTGATGATAAAGTCCATATAAATATAAACTCCATAAATGAAAGCCATGTTGAACTTATATTCATATTGTTACTCTCCAAGGTGCCAAAAGATAACATAATCAACGTAATAAAAAGTAAACCGGATGGAGGTTGGGTAGGAGTCGATGAATTTATAAACCTGTTATTCACTGGAATTAACTCTACTATCAGAAATGAGTTATCTTCATATTTCCGTGATATGCTATCCATAGAACATAAATATCTAATGTCTATTATTAAGCTAGATAATGACGTTGGGAATTATAAGTTGATTACATTGTATAAAATTCAAAGTGGTCGAGCTACGCTAATACAAAAAAGGTATGAATTAAGGGGGTGAGATGCGGAACTATAATTAAAAATAGATAGCATTTGCGCCGATTGTTAAATGAGTTTGAGGCTTTGCTCATATTCAGAATTTTTATATTCCGAAAGCATGATTTTTTCTGTTTACAATAATAAATTATTGTCTGTGATATTGAGTTTAACAAACTGTTGGTAATAGTTGTTGTTGGTTTTTTCTCAAGAGTAAATATAAGATAGCCGACGCTATAGCTGTAGGCAATCTCGATTAGTTAGCTCTTAATTAAACGTTCTTTTTTAAAAGTAAAACCTATTTTTCTTTAACAATAGCTGAGGGGGGCGAGATAACTTTTGAGATCAACGCTCTTGCCACTTTTTGCTTAAGATATTTGGCCAAAACGCCGACACCAGTGGTACCTGCATCTCGAATGGCATCATTTGCTGTTGGTGTCGGGATATAGGCTGGGTTGGCCCCTGATGCTATCAATTATATATCTTGTTCACTGTCAAAACTGTCTGCCAGCACAATTGTGACTATCTCACTTGTTAATCTTATGATTGTATATATTTCACCCTGACGTTAGGATTCAAACCTGCGAGCCATTATTCCTGTTACATTATGGCCTACATTTGAGCGTTTCCTTCGTTCGGCTTGTTCGTCTTCAGATACGTCTGAAGGAATAGCCCTTGTTTGATAGAGTTCACCCCTGGGATTCGGTGTTCATCAATAAGTGTTCACGATTCTTTAGTATTACTATTTAATCTCTCTGAAAGAGAAGGCGAATTGGAAAACTCTTCAACTATCTCTCCTTCAAATTATAATTCCGGGTGTTCAATCCATGAAATGTTTTCGCGGATTCTTGGTATCGTTGCTGATATTCGTAGCTGTTTAATGTTGGCTCATAAATATCTGACGGGAGAAATTGAGCAGCCTTTGGATCTGTCCCTATTCCATCAAAACGAACCATTTACTTCTAAAGATCTACCGACATATTAATTATGTCTTTTTAGGCGTTCACCATGCAAAAAGCCCGATTCACTGAGCACCAGAGCATTGCCGTTCTGAAGTCCGTCGAAGCCGGACGCACCGTTAAGGATGCCTGCCGCGCAGCTGGGGTTTCTGAAGCCTCAGACTACAACTGGAGAGCCAAGCAAGTTGGGATGCGAGCCTCTGATATGAAAAAGATGAAAGATCTTGAGGATAAAATCATCTTCTGAAACAGATGGTTGCAGATCTGAGTCTGGAATGCTGAGCGCTATCCCCGCTATGTTATCGTAATCCGACTCCGCTGCCACGCCGGGAGTACTCAATCAGAGCGGGTCTATCGATTTTATGCACGACGAGTTGGTGTGCGATCGACGTTTTCGGCGCTTCAAGGTAAAGGATGATGTTAACCGTGCAGCTCTGGCTATCGAAATTGACCTGACTATCCAAGCGCAGCGTGCTGTCCGCGAGCTGGACAGGATAGAGGAAAACCGTGGATATCCGCTGAAGATGCGGATGGATAATGGGTTGGAACTGATATCACTGGCTTTGCACAATGGGCTGAAGACCCATGGTGTGCGGCTAGAATTCATCAAACCGGGTAAGCCGACACTGAACGCGTTTATCGGATGTTTTACGTTTTAACAAGACGTACTGGACCGAAATACTGGATTTTGCCTATTTAGAACGTTGAATGAAGCACGGGAAATGACGGATCGCTGGCTGAATATAACATTGAGCGGCCCCATGCATCCCCGGATAATCTGACACCAAAAGCATACCGGCTGATGGCCGATAAACTGGAAATTTCAAAAAGAATGTGGAACTGAAGCGAGGATACTTACATGAGAATCGCCGATGTTTTTGTGTGATATATGATGTAAAAATCTATTTTTCGGATTTCTATATTGAATTTTGCGCTTATGTGGTGTTTTATAGTTTATTGATTTTTTGTTAGAACATTCATGGATTGATATTTTTAGGGGTTGTGTAGTTATTTCAATGCCATACTGAAACTTCTATTGCTATGGGACAGGTCCAAGCAGGCCGACAAAGCGGCATGGATGTTGAAACGGAGGACTAATGGATAGGATTTTTATTGGAGATATCACTTTTACCCCTAAGATTAGAGCGGTTGAACACGATGGGAATGAGGTAAAACTTAGAAATAAAGAGTCCGAAGTTCTTGCTCTATTGTGTGATAATTATCCAGACCCTGTCTCTCGTGAGCAAATAGAAAAGACAATCTGGACTGATAGCTATGTTACGGACAATACCTTGACGCAAACTATCAGTAACCTGCGCAATGCGCTAAATGATAAAAAACATGAATTAATTATTACTATACCAAAAAAAGGATATTGTTTAGGTTTGGAGCCTAAACGGGTATTTTATAACGCTGATGAAAATGAATTAACTCCTACAGTGCTAGAGGTAATTAATGACGACGCTCAATTAATTTCTCGTAATGTAAGAAAGCCTTTCCAGTTAACACAGTTATTGCTTGTTGTACTTTCTTTTAGCGCGGCTTTTTATTTTTCATTTGTTTTCTTCTTTAATGAATACCAGATTAACATCTTCAAAGTAAAGTATCAGGATTTGCCTATACTTATTAATCTGGATGAAAAGAAAGACGCGGATTTTTTAAAGCTTTATCGTAAGCATCCTAACCTTATGTTGAAAAAAAATAGTGACGGAAGCTATAACGTTTGTGGGCGAGTGGACGGTGAGTTTTTATGTACAAGAAAATAATTGGTTTTTGTGTTCTATCTGCATTTTTGGGTGGGATTATTGGTAGTAGCTTTGGTTTTCTGTATGCCTACTTCAATCCCATGAGAGAAATAGAGGGGTATTGGGAAGTAAACCAGTTAATTAAAACACCATTAGACCAGTACCATCTTAATGCCAGAGTTACCATTTTGGGTCGTGAGATTACTACCTCTGCTGATATTTATGATGATCATGCAAGCTTTAAAGTTAATCGGGAAATGTTGTTTAGAGTTTTAGATATCAAGATGAATATCTTTAATGGAAAAGTAGTCTCTATGGTTCCTGAAGAGAGCAATGATGAAGAGCTAAATAATTTACTCAAAGCGCCTTATGTAATAAGTTATCCTCTATTTTTCTTGTTGGATTGTAATACGGTTATTATGGAGCAATCCCAAGGTCATCCTTTGGGAACGGCAAGACTATTGGAACGAGTCAATAATATTAACTGCAAAAAAACCTGAATCTTTCTTTTATATTTATAGATTGTATGATTTTTTTTTCGTATATAAGTGGCGATTTAAACAGTGGGTTATGGGGCGGGTAAAAAGTGATATGCGTTTTACCAAAAAATTATTCTATATTCTTAAAGTTGCGCAAAAATAAGTTGTCTGGTTGATTGTCAAAATAAATGAATCAACCAGACTCGTAATATCTCTAAGGTATAGCTTCATTTAACATCTGAGTCCATCCCGCTGGATCTCCAAGATATTGTCCAGCATTAATAATCTGCATTTCGCCCTTTTCATTTTGTAGAATAAAGGTCGGGAAACCTTGGCCATGTACCTTAGCCAAAAAAGCTCTGCTATTAGCAATATGCTGAGCCGTCGCCGTGCTTAAGGTTTCCTGAAATACTGGGCTAAATGACTGTACATCTAAACCTAGTTCTGTAGCTAACTCGATCAACACTGGCGTATCTGCGATCCGACGACCTTCAAAATAATGTGCGTGCTGAATACGGTGCAACATATCTAAACCGCGTTCTGCGATTATTTCTGCCGTAAGAATAGCGGTAATTGGTGGAGCCGAATCTAGTATGGCTGAAGTATCTTTCAGCAACCCATCGAAATAGCGATCGCCAAATGGCTGTCCGGTCAGTCCTGAAATGCGCTGGTCGTGAGGCATAACATAACTACGCCACTCTGCATTTATCTGACGGCGGTTTTCTCCAGTCATCATTCCACCTCCGTGGAAACTGATGGAAAGCCCTGGTATGGCCTGCGCCGCTTTTACCAGTGGGGCGGCGCCGTAGCACCATCCGCACAGTGGATCGAAAATGTAGTGTAATGTGGTACCGGACATATTTATTTCCTCGTGAATGCTTTAAATGCTGCAGCTCTGATAGATGGCAATTATTGTGGCCATTTCATTTCACCTTTCAGCACCTTCGCACTTAATTCCAAGCTAGATTCATCTTTAAGATTTGGATAATGTTTTTTCATCGCCGAAATCAATTCCGCTGAATCTTTTGCTTTCGGAATTTCAGCATTTAGCGTTGTCAGGTATTTTTGTGTGAAATTCACTGATTCCAATGTTTGCGGCGCATCACCCAGGAAATGACCAGGTACTACGGTAACGGGTTTTAATGCCTTAATCGCATCCAGTGTTTTTAACCAATTATCGCGAGATTCCACAGTTTGATTATCGGCGGCCCACAGGTGAATATCCCCGGAAACCGCCACGCCACCCACAACGGCTTTCAGTGCTGGAATCCATACGAAAGTACGCTCTGGCGATGGGCCATCTAAACCTTCTACGCTAATTTTTTCACCGTCAACGGTGAAGCTATTGCCTACTAACGGTTGAGGTACAATGACAGTTTTTGGTGCATTATCTTTCAGAATCCCGCTCCAATACGCAATTTTACCGTCTTTTGTTTCTTTAATTTCTTCGATAGTTTGCGGTGTTGCGATCACTTTTGCTTGAGGGAAAGCTTTGGTGATGACATCAAGGCCGAAGTAGAAATCAGGATCAGATTGGCTGATATAAATGGTGGTCAACTTTTTGCCACTATCTTTGATTTTCTTAATCAGTGCTTCTGCATCATTACGTTGGAACTGAGCATCAATCAATACAACCTCAGTTTTTCCACTGATAATTTCAGAAGAAACAGGGAAAATACTTTTCTCGCCAGGGTTATACACTTCCATTTTCAGCGGTTCCGCTGCAACGGCGGTGGAAATAGCCCCGAAAGTTGCAATGCTGGCAAAAGTCATCTGTAAAAGGGTTTTAGTAAACATATTAGTCATCCTATTGGCTGTTAGCTGCTGGGTACGGGAATAATAATAAATTGCATATCACGCAATAAAAACCGGATAATGAGCAATTGTTTGTTGCTTAAATAGGACTAATTATGGATAGAGTAACGGCCGCTGAAGTATTTGTAGCCATCGTCGATCGGGGCAGTATGATTGCTGCCGCAGAAGCGCTAGAGATGTCCCGAGCGATGGTGACACGCTATCTGGCGCAGATGGAGCAATGGGCTGGTGCCAGATTATTGCATCGGACAACGCGTAAACTTAGTTTAACTCACGCGGGAGAAACCACTCTGGAGCGTTGCCGGAAAATGCTGGCTTTGGCTAATGAAATGGATCTGGTTGATGGGGGCGAAAGCGATGTATTGCGTGGATTACTCAGGATCAGTTGTTCCCAATCCTTAGCTCAAACTGCGCTAGGCATTGCTGTCGCGGCATTTTTGCAGCGTTACCCTCAGGTTGCTATTGATTTACAGATGAATAACCGCGCTATCAATTTGGTTGAGGAACGAATAGATCTGGCCATCCGCATCACCAATGAATTAGATCCTAATTTAATTGCTCGTCCGCTTTCTACCTGTTATTCCGTAGTCTGTGCTGCTCCTTCCTATCTGAAAAATAAGGGAATTCCCCAGACTCCCCAGGATTTGGCTCTGCACAATTGTCTGACCTATTCTTATTTTGGCAAAAGTTTGTGGCATTTCGATCAGGAGGGGATTAAATCTTCGGTACCGGTTAGCGGCAACCTGAGCGCTAATGAGTCGGTTGTCCTGCTCAGCGGAGCTTTGGAAGGCGTAGGAATTACTCTTCAGCCCAGTTATTCGGCTATGCCACATATTATCGCTGGTGATTTAGTCCAGCTATTGCCAGATTACCAACCTCAGGCGATGGGCATTTATGGTATTTATACTTCGCGGCGACAGATGCCTACAACGCTAAGAACTCTGCTGGACTTCTTAATTGAGTGGTTTGCGACCAGTGAACAATGGCAAGGCATGATGAAATGAATCGAGTTAGTAACCTTCTCGAACATATTTATATTCAGGTTCAGAGGAAAGCGTTATTACTATCTTCATATAGTTAACCTAGGATCTCTTTTTCAAACCTGATTGATTTCGCTTAACTCTGGTTTTTCTATTTGCATTCATGTTACTTCTGTTTCGCAGGATGAGAAAATAAATACTTGAAATTTATAAGGTTATATTGATGAGCCTACACTCGCTCCCACTTATTCTGTCATTCTTTTCGACTCAATAACCCGTCGGTTTTTTAGGCCGAGCATAAGATCTTTACATTGTTAATCCGTCCGCGTAACGGCTGAGGGATATTTTTGACTGGGAGTTTTTGTATGCCTGTTTCGCTACTGGCACTGGCGTTAAGTGCTTTTGCTATAGGTACGACCGAGTTTGTTATTATGGGGTTATTACCGGAGGTGGCCGGTGATTTACATATTTCTATACCAACAGCTGGGTGGTTAATTAGTGGTTATGCTCTGGGCGTAGCCATTGGCGCGCCTATTATGGCGGTACTAACGGCAAAATTGCCGCGTAAAAAGACGCTATTGTTGCTAATGGTTATTTTTATAATTGGCAACGTTATGTGCGCTTTAGCGTTCAGCTACGATTTTTTGATGCTGGCTCGCATTATTACTGCGTTATGTCACGGTGCTTTCTTCGGTATTGGTGCCGTCGTAGCGGCCAATTTGGTGCCGCCTAATCGCCGGGCTTCCGCGGTAGCATTAATGTTCACCGGACTAACGCTGGCTAATGTGTTGGGCGTACCGCTGGGAACAGCGTTGGGGCAGGCATTTGGCTGGCAATCGACTTTCTGGGTTGTGGCCGCGATTGGGCTGTTATCATTGTTCGCCCTATATGCCAAACTCCCTGATTCTAAAGATGAAATACCTACGGATTTATGCAAAGAAATCGCTGCGTTGCGCGGGGCGGGAATTTGGCTTTCACTGATGATGACAGTGTTATTCGCCGCCTCTATGTTTGCTCTGTTCACTTATATCGCACCGTTATTGACTGAGGTAACCAAGGTTTCCGCCTCTGGCGTCAGTTGGACGCTATTACTGATGGGATTAGGTTTAACTCTTGGGAATATCGTTGGTGGTCGTTTAGCAGACTGGCGCTTGTCAGTGAGTTTGACCATGACCTTTTTGCTGATTGCCGTATTCTCTGCCTTATTTAGCTGGAGCAGTTATTCATTGCTAGCAGCAGAACTGACTTTGTTCTTATGGTCTGCGGCGGCATTTTCTGCCGTGCCAGCGTTACAAATCAACGTTGTCGCTTATGGGAAAAAAGCACCTAATCTGGTTTCTACTCTGAATATTGCTGCTTTTAACGTGGGTAACGCATTAGGTGCCTGGGTCGGCGGTGTGGTTATTGCACAAGGCTTAGGATTAAATGCAGTGCCTTTAGCTGCTGCATTGCTTGCACTGCTTGGGCTGTTCTTGTGCCTTTATACTTTCCGGCGTTCGCGACTCGCTGGTGTTAACCAAGTTAGCGGGTAATGACGTTGGTCAGACGTGTCTTAAAGCGTGTTACCTGCTGTTTTAGATGAGCAATAAAAGTGTCGACTAATTCGGAAGAGGGGCGGTGCAATGGCCGAACTAGACTAACCGTGAAAGGAACCTCGACGCTAAAGGGGCGCACGCAAACGCCTTGCCCATGATGGCTTGCCGCATAATCGAGTGCGGTAAGCGGATTCACGATAGACACGCCGACGCCTTCTCGTACCATTGAACAAACTGATGCTGCGCTGTGGGTTTCCATCACTAAACGGCGACTAATTCCTTCTTCATTAAACAAATTATCCAGCAATTGTCGGTAGCTATCGGTTACCGACAGGCTGATAAAATTCTCACCGTTGAAATCCTGCGGTGTTAACACCTTTTTGCTTTGCAATGGATGGTCCGCAGGCAAAACGCAAACCTCATTGAGCGTCATTAATGTATATCGTTGGGTTCCCGCAGGCGTTTGTGTATTTTCGGTCAGACCTAAATCATGATGTTGAGCCGATAACCATTCTTCCAACAACGGCGATTCCTGCGGTATTACATTCAAGCTCACTTCCGGGTAACGATCGATAAAAGGCTTACACACCGCCGGTAGTAGTGATTGTGAAAAAACGGGTAAACAGGCAATTGAGAGCTGCGCCTGTTGGAACTGGCGAATACTGTCCGCGGCTTGCACAATGCGGTCTAAACCGTAATAAGAGCGCTGTACCTCTTCGAAAAGTCTTAATCCTTGCGCCGTTGGGTAGAGCCGACCGCGTACACGATCAAAAAGCTTAAGTTGAATTAACTGTTCAAAACGAGCCAGTTCGCGGCTTACCGTTGGCTGTGAGGTTTGTAAGAGAGCTGCGGCCTCCGTCAAATTGCCAGTTGTCATAACACCATGAAAAATCTCTATTTGTCGTAATGAAATAGCGGGCATTATTCGCTCCTGTGCACCGGCGATTTGATCTGTTTCAACGCATTCATGCTATATCATAAATGAATAGACTGTGCGTAAATAGATATTTTGAATGCCAAAGTGAATGACTAATAATGAGTTAGCCAATAAATTAATCAGAATAGATTTACCCAAAAGGAAACCCTATGCCGCTCTCTCTGACTGATACTTCCTCCGCCCTGAATGCCGAAAACCTGCTGGCATTACCTGCGCGCTTCGGATGCCCGGTTTGGGCTTATGACGGAGATATTATTGCACAACGTATCAATCAGTTGCGTAATTTTGATGTGATACGCTTTGCGCAGAAAGCGTGTTCGAATATTCATATTCTACGTTTAATGCGTGAGCAGGGTGTTAAGGTCGACTCCGTTTCATTAGGGGAAATTGAAAGAGCTTTGTTAGCCGGTTTTCAGCCGGGCCAAGAGCCTGCAGAGATTGTATTTACCGCTGATTTATTGGATCAGACGACTCTGCTGCGTGTTGTCGAGTTAGATATACCGGTTAACGCTGGATCAATTGATATGCTAACTCAGCTTGGTGAGCATGCACCGGGGCATCCCGTATGGCTCCGGGTAAACCCCGGATTTGGCCACGGGCACAGTCAGAAAACTAATACCGGTGGAGAGAACAGCAAACACGGTATCTGGCATCAAGATCTGCCTGCGGCGATAGCCGAAATCCAAAAATACTCGTTAAAGCTGGTTGGCATTCATATGCATATTGGTTCTGGTGTTGATTATCAACATTTGGAACAAGTCTGTGCTGCTATGGTACGTCAGGTAATCGAATTGGATCAGGATATCAGCGCGATATCTGCCGGCGGGGGCTTATCCATTCCCTACCAATATGGGGAGGATATTATCGATACCGAACATTATTACGGCCTATGGAATAAAGCCAGACAGCAAATCGCTGAACATTTAGGCCACCCAATTAGCCTTGAGATTGAGCCTGGCCGTTTTCTTGTTGCTGAATCAGGCGTTCTGGTTGCACAGGTTAGGGCGGTAAAAAATATGGGTAGCCGTCATTATGTATTAGTCGATGCTGGTTTTAACGATCTGATGCGACCCGCCATGTACGGTAGTTATCACCATATTTCGTTATTACCTGCCGATGGCAGAGATATTACCAATGAGCCTTTGATTGATTCGGTGATTGCCGGACCATTGTGTGAATCTGGTGACGTATTTACTCAGCAAGCTGGCGGTGGGCTGGAAACCAGAGCTTTGGCCCGGGCTGTAATAGGTGATTATTTGGTGTTCCATGATACCGGGGCATATGGTGCGTCGATGTCTTCCAATTACAACAGTCGCCCATTGCTGCCAGAAGTTTTGTTTGAAAATGGGAAACCGAGATTGATTCGCCGCCGCCAAACTATCGAAGAACTGGTTGCCTTGGAAATGCTTTAAAGATTGGCGAAGACTGATGCTTAGGCTGCCGTTGGCGGTCTGAGCCTTGCGTTGCAAACCCCCACTCCCTTTCCCTGCATGATTCTGCCCTGATATTTTTGAATACCCGCGCTGTTGATGATAGAGCCTTAAATTGCTCAGGTATTCTCCGTCACGAATGTGAGTTAGCCGCTTTGTATTTCTCAATCCAATGATTTTAAACATTAATACCTCCATTCTCGTCCTGTGAAATATGAGGTTGGCCAAGTTTTAAAGCAGAATGAAGCATTTTTTATCCCAAGGGAAATGTCAGGATAAAGAATGCGAAACGCCTCGCATCTTGGCGAATAAGGTATGGCGAGCGGTTTTGTCTAACAGTAACTTAGGGTTTATAGGGGCCGGGAGAGACAGATTCGCGAATTTTTAACTCGCCGATGAAAGGTGATAAGGGATTAACGCTTTTGCCATCGATTAATTTTAAAGCTTGAGTTATCGCAGCCTCGATCATCGCGTCAATAGGCAGGTATACGGTGGACAGCGCCGGCTGCAGATAGGCTGCGCTGGGTTCATCGTCAAAACCGAATAGCGATACATCTTGGGGCATTTTCTTTCCAGCTTGATTAAGTGCTTTCATAGCACCTATTGCCATATCGTCATTGCTGGCAAAAAGAGCGGTGAAATGCCGATTATGATGCAGTAATTCATGACAGGCGGAATAGCCGCTGGCCACGTTGCTGTCGCCCTGAACAACCAGCGAATCATTACAAGGAATATCATGAACGGCCAGTGCCTGACGATAACCAGACAGACGGGATAGCGCAGTCGGCGTATTAATAGGGCCAGTGATACAGGCAATATCTCTGTGACCCTGCTGGATCAGATAACTAACGGCGTTAAAAGCGGCCTGTTGCTGCTCAAAGAATACACACCTCTCACGCGCTTGAGGTAAATCGCGATTAACCACCATAAGCGGAGTGGGTAGGCTGGTAAGTAACGCCATCAGGTCAGCCTCAGCCATAAAACGCGTATAGAGAATGATGGCGTCACAGCGCCTGTCTGCCAACAGCCGGACGGCTTGACGCTCTCCTTCTGGTGTATCGTGGCCATCAGTTACGATCAGGTGTTTGCCGCTGGCTTCGGTGAGCGTGGCTGCTTGATGTAGCAGGCGACCAAAGTAAGGGCCGTTAAAATTGGAAACCACCAGGCCAATGCTGTTTGAGCTTCTATTCGCTAAAGATTGGGCTAAAAAGTTAGGGCGATAGCCAAGTTCGTCCATTGCTTTGAAAACCGCAGCCCGGGTGCTTTCTTTCACTTGCCCAGTGCCGTTTAATACGCGAGAAACCGTCGCTTTTGAAACGCCAGCACGTATAGAGACATCTAGCATAGTAATCATTAAGCACTAACCTCTTAGCCAGTCTGATATCCAGGGCGCGCAGTTTAACATAATAGGGATAAGTGCAGGTTACTCCGTATGTTCTGTACGATTTGGCGGATTGGTCACCGAGTGCCGACGAACCAGCGTTGGGCTGAACATGTTGGTGATTTCAGGGAGTGGGGTCTGGTTAGCCAGAGCCAAAGCCAGCTCTGCTGCCTGAGTTGCCATCGCAACTACCGGGTAGCGAATAGTGGTAAGGCGAGGGCGTAAATAACGAGAGATCAGAACATCATCAAAACCAATAAGAGAGATTTCCTGTGGTACATCAATGCTGTTATCGCTAAGTACTGATAAAGCACCAGCGGCCATTGAATCGTTGTAGCAGGTTATTGCAGTGATTTGCTTGCCGCGACCTAATAACTCGGTCATTGCCTGCTCGCCGCCCAGTTCATCTGGTGTGCCATAAGCGATCAGTTTTTCATCCACGGGAATATCATGCTCGTTTAGCGCATCCAGATAGCCCTGAAGACGGTCAATAGCGTCTGAAATCTGGTGGTTTGAACAGATAATTCCAATGCGTTTATGACCTTGCTGAATAAGGTGACGGGTTGCCAGCCAGGCACCGTAACGATCGTCAAGAGCGACACAGCGTGTTTCATATCCTGCCAGTGTCCGATTGATTAAAACCATTCCGGGAATTTGTTTCATCAATGAAACAAGCTCTTCATCGGGCAGCTTTTTCGCATGTACTACTAATGCGGCACAGCGATGGCGAATCAACTGCTCAATGGCTTGCCGTTCTTTATCGGCATTATGGTAACCGTTACCAATTAGCAGGAAATTCCCTGTGGCATAGGCAATTTGCTCAACAGCCTTGACCATTGCACCAAAAAAGGGGTCCGAAACATCGGAAACGATGAGGCCAACGGTTTCTGTTGATTGTTGTGCAAGAGCTCTGGCATTGGCATTTGGGTGATACTGTAGCTGTTCCATTGCGCTTAAAACCGCCGCGCGGGAACTTTCACTGGCTTTGGGGGATTGGTTGATTACGCGTGAAACTGTAGCAACAGACACGCCTGCCAGTTTGGCAACATCCTTAATAGTGGCCATTTCTTTTCCATAAACTTTTAGGGTAATCGCTTACATCCTTCAGTTTTGCGGAAAAAAATGCTTCTCGCAAGGGGGAGAGATCGCAACTTGGCCAGATAAAACCAAATAAAACGGAAAAGAGAGCATTTTCTATTGCGACTTAAGGTGAGTACCGGAAGGTTAGGCAAAATAGAACTTGTTTAGCTTAATTAGTTCGTTGAACTAGCTAGCTGGCGAAGGTATTTTCATCTGCAGGTTTATCTATTTTACTGATCTATATGAGAGCGCCATGACCATTACTCGTTACCCGCAGCTTGCTCATTGGGGCGCTTATACCGCCGTGGTTGAAGACGGAAAACTCATTCGTTGTGAACCTTTTGTAGAAGATCCCGATCCTTCGCCGCTATTAAACTCTATCGTACCTATGGTTTATTCCGATAAACGCATCCGAAAACCGGCGGTACGCCGTTCATGGTTGCAGAAACGAGAGGGAAGCGATCGTACCTTACGCGGGCGGGAAGATTTCGTTGAGGTAGATTGGGATGTTGCGCTGGATCTGGTTGCGGAAGAAAACCGCCGAGTCAGAGAGCAATATGGCCCGTCTGGCCTATTTACCGGTTCTTATGGCTGGTCTTCCGCAGGGCGAGTACACCACGCTCGTTCGCTAGTTCGGCGTTTTTACTTTAGCGGCGGTGGCGGCGTTGACCAAATGGGTAATTACAGTTGGGGTGCGGCTCAGTTTTTCCTGCCCTACGTCATTGGAACGTTTAGCCCACTGACTGGACGAGTGACTTCCTGGCCAAGTGTGGTGGAACACTGCGAGATTTTTATCGCTTTTGGCGGTTTAGCGTTAAAAAATGCGCAGGTATCATCCGGTGGTGCTGCGGAGCACTCTCTCAAGCCCTGGCTGGAAAAACTGGTGAGAAAAGGCACTCCGGTCGTGAATATCAGCCCTATGCGTGATGATTGCCCGGAATTCGTAAATGCGGAATGGATACCCATTCGTCCGAATACTGATGTCGCGCTGATGCTGGGGCTGGCCTATGAAATTCAGCGCCGTGGTGCTGAAGACAAGGCTTTCCTTCTTAGTCACTGCGTTGGCTACCAGCAGTTGGCGGAGTATATTCGCGGCACTCATGACGGTGTAGCCAAAACTCCGGAGTGGGCCAGCCAGATTACTGGTATTCCTGCCGATCGCATTGCAAAACTTGCACTGCAATTGATTGGTGTACGTAGTTTTATCACTTGTTCTTATTCCATCCAGCGCGCTCATCGAGGTGAGCAACCTTACTGGATGATGATTGCGCTATCGGCGATGTTGGGGCAAATCGGCTTACCCGGCGGCGGATTTTCTTTCGGGCACGGCTCAATGAATGGCGTTGGGAACCCGCGTATAGATACACCGGCACCGACTATGTCGGTGGGTAAAAATCCGTCCGGGCTGGCAATTCCGGTTGCCAGAATTTGCGATATGCTGCTTCAACCGGGGCAGAGTTACTCATTTCAAGGGGAAACCCATACCTACCCCGATATACACTTAGTGCACTGGGCGGGAGGAAACCCTTTCCATCATCATCAGCAACTGAATCGGCTAGTGAAAGGGTGGCAAAAGCCAGATACCGTTATTGTGCAGGATATCTGGTGGACGCCAGCGGCTAAAATGGCGGATATCGTGCTACCCATCACCAGCTCTCTGGAACGCAATGATATTGGTGGTTCCTCGCGCGATCGTTATGTTTTAGCCATGCATCAGGCGATAGCTCCGCAGCATCAGGCGCGAAACGATTTTGATGTTTTTGCTGATTTAGCCGAACGTTTAGGTTATCGGGAAGCTTTCACTGAAAATCGGGATGAAATGGCGTGGATCGCGCATATCTATCAACAGTGCGGTGTAGCGCAGCGTGCCGAAGGCGTGGAATGGCCGGACTTTGAGGATTTCTGGCGGCAGGGCTATGTTGGCTTGCCTGCCCCGCAGAAAGAGTTCGTTTTCTTCGATGAGTTCCGTTCGAATCCTCAGGCGCATCCCTTACAGACACCCAGCGGTAAAATAGAATTGTTCAGTGAGAAAATTGCGGGCTATCAATATGAAGATTTTGGTCCTCACGCTGAATGGAAACCGCCGGTAGAGTGGTTGGGCAGTGTCGATGCTGAAAAATGGCCATTGCATTTGATCTCAATCCAGCCAGCGGATCGGCTACACAGCCAGCTTGATCCCGCGCCGCTGGCGCAATCAAACAAAACTGCCGGACACGAAACCTTATTTATGCATCCAGATGATGCCGCTACACGAACTATTACCGAAGGTATGGAAGTGCTGGTTAGCAACGCTCGCGGCAGTTGTCTGGCCGGTGTGAGCATTACGGACGGTGTGACGAGAGGCGTCGTTTTGATGGCGACTGGAGCCTGGTTTGATCCCGGTTTTGGCCAACAGCGGCATCAGATAGAGCAGTCTGGAAACCCGAATGTATTAACTTTGGATATAGGAACGTCACCACTAACGCAGGGCCCAAATGCAATGAGCTGTTTGGTGGAGGTCAGAGCGTTATAATAATGGCGCAATTGGCAGGGATACAGTTGATGAGAAGCCGGTAACTTCAGCCTTAAATATGGCCGTAGTTACATGAATTAACAGCATATATCTTGTTTCTGACAAAGTTCATTGCTGGTTACACTTTGCGCGTAAATATTGCGATTATTTGCTGGCTGAGCTTTGGGTTAAGTCGGTACAGTTGATATCCCAGAGGTATTAATTGGTGAGTAATCAACATACGCTGTGTGTTAGAGCCAGTTTTTTATTTACACCGACCTACGTAGATACGTAGGTTTTTTTTTTATTCTTTTTTCCATGCAGATTCTCTTACGTTGGTTAGCGGAATAAATGCTGTGATTATAGTATTCTGCATTTATCTGACTCATCGACTGATAGAGAAATGGATATGATTCTCCGCTTACTGCGCGCCCTTTTTCGTCGACTGTTTCGCGTCACCATTGAAGGTATCGGCGATCAGTTCTCCCATCAAAAAATTCTGATTACTCCCAATCATGTTTCATTTCTCGATGGAATATTATTGGCGTTGTTCTTACCGATAAAACCTGTGTTTGCCGTGTATTCCAGCGTGACGGAAAGTTGGTATATGCGTTGGCTAAAGTCTTACGTAGATTTCGTACCACTAGATCCAGCAAAACCTATGTCGATCAAGCAGTTAGTAAGAATGGTCGAGCAGGGAAAACCCGTCGTCATTTTCCCAGAAGGCCGGATTACCGTGACCGGTTCATTGATGAAGATTTATGATGGTGCGGCCTTTATTGCGGCGAAATCAGGTGCGACAGTTATTCCCGTGCGTTTAGAGGGGCCTGAGTTGAGTCACTTTGGCCGCCTGGGGGGGATATTAAAGCTTCAATGGTTCCCCAAAATCAGTATTTACGTCCTGCCAGCAACCCAATTACCGATGCCTGAGGCACCCAGAGCCAAAGAACGCCGAATACTGGCAGGAGAAAAGCTTCATGAGATTATGATGGCGGCACGTATGGCTATAATCCCACGTGAAACGCTGTTCGAAGCTTTGCTGTCTGCCAGAGATCGTTATGGTCGCCATAAGCCGTGTATCGAAGATATCGCTTTTAAAGAAGATAGTTATCAGACGTTATTAAAGAAATCCTTGGGAGTGAGCCGGATATTACAACGTTTTACCGAATCGGGTGAGCGAGTCGGTATGCTTTTGCCTAACGCAACTATTACCGCCGCGGCTATTTTCGGTGCTTCACTGAGTGGGCGTATTCCGGCTTTACTTAATTACACTTCCGGCGCTAAAGGGCTGAAAAGTGCCATGACTGCGGCCAGCCTGAAAACCATTGTGACGTCGCGCCAGTTCCTTGAGAAAGGGAAGCTAACTCATTTACCTGAACAGGTGAGCGAGGCCCATTGGGTCTATCTGGAGGATTTAAAGGATACGGTTAGTCTGACGGATAAACTCTGGATTCTATTCCATCTCTTTCTCCCTCGTCGCGCTATGGTGGCTCAGAAAGCGGAAGATGCAGCGCTGATTCTGTTCACTTCAGGTTCGGAAGGCCATCCCAAAGGTGTTGTGCATTCTCACGGAAGTTTACTTGCCAACGTCGAGCAAATTCGCACTATTGCTGATTTTACGCCTCGAGATCGCTTTATGTCGTCATTGCCGTTGTTCCACGCTTTTGGTCTAACGGTTGGATTATTCACGCCATTAATGACTGGTAGTCGGGTATTTCTCTATCCTAGCCCGCTGCATTATCGGGTCGTGCCAGAACTGGTCTATGATCGAAACTGTACCGTGTTGTTTGGTACTTCGACTTTTCTTGGTAATTACGCTCGTTTTGCTCATCCTTATGATTTCGCCCGCTTGCGCTATGTGGTTGCTGGCGCAGAGAAATTGGCGGAAGGAACCAAACAGATTTGGCAGGATAAATTCGGTATTCGCATCCTTGAAGGCTACGGCGTAACGGAATGCGCGCCGGTGGTGGCGATTAATGTGCCAATGGCGGCTAAAGTCGGTACGGTTGGGCGAATTTTGCCGACGATGGAAGCTCGATTGATCAAAGTTCCTGGAATTGAACAGGGTGGCCGCTTGCAATTGCGCGGCCCAAATATTATGAAAGGTTATCTGCGCGTTGAAAAACCTGATGTGCTGGAGCCACCGGTAGCGGAAAATGCTGATGGAGAGCTACAGAACGGTTGGTATGACACCGGTGATATCGTCTCAATAGATGAAAAAGGATTTTGCACTATTCGTGGCCGAATGAAACGTTTTGCTAAGCTAGCAGGGGAAATGGTGTCTCTGGAAAGCGTTGAACAGCTGGCACTGCGGGTTTCTCCTGATTATCAACACGCGGCTGCGGCAAAATCCGATAGTGGGAAAGGAGAGGCATTGGTGTTGTTCACAACGGATAGCAATATGACGCGTGAACGTTTATCCGCCGCGGCGCGGGAAAGTGGCGTTCCAGAGTTAGCCGTTCCGCGCGATATTCGCCCGTTGAAAGCTTTGCCGTTACTAGGCAGCGGTAAACCCGATTTTGTCACTCTGGCTAAAATGGCGGAGCACCCGGAGATGGAAGCATGACCCAGCACGGGGCAACAGATGATAAGCCATTATTATCTCGCGGAATGATGGCCGTTTTGGCGGCGCAGTTTTTTTCGGCCTTTGGTGATAACGCGCTGTTATTCGTTACGTTGGCAGTGATTAAGCAGCAGCTTTATCCCGATTGGAGCCAGCCGATTTTACAAATGGCCTTTGTCGCGACTTATATCATTTTGGCACCCTTTGTCGGTCAGTTCGCCGATAGTTTTGCCAAAGGACGAGTCATGATGACCGCTAATGCTCTGAAATTAGCGGGGGCGTTAGCCATCTGTTTTGGCTTGAATCCGTTCTTCGGTTATAGCTTGGTTGGGATTGGTGCTGCGGCTTATTCACCAGCTAAATACGGTATCCTGGGAGAAATTACTTCCGGCGATCAATTGGTGAAAGCCAACGGTTTAATGGAGGCTTCAACCATTGCCGCAATTTTGATTGGCTCGGTGGCTGGAGGAATGTTAGCGGACTGGAATCTGAGTATCGCTTTAGGCGTGTGTGCGCTGGTTTACGCCGCTGCGGTGGTCGCTAACCTGTTTATTCCTCGTCTTTCCGCCGCCCGTCGTGGACAATCTTGGCGTCCGACAGTGATGAGTCGTCGCTTTTTTGCCGCTTGTAAGACGCTGTGGCGAGATGGGGAAACGCGTTTCTCGCTGGTCGGAACCAGCCTTTTTTGGGGGGCGGGAGTCACTTTGCGTTTTCTACTGGTACTTTGGGTTCCGGTGGCATTGGGGATCATTGATAACGCGACGCCGACGATCCTTAACGCAACGGTAGCGGTGGGGATTGTGATCGGCGCAGCGGCGGCAGCGCGCTTTGTTACACTGAAAACGGTCAGACGCTGTATGCCTGCCGGGGTTTTGATCGGCGTTGCGGTAGCGGCATTCTCTTTGCAACAGAGTATGCCGATGGCTTATTTATTACTGGTGACGATCGGGATTCTCGGCGGCTTCTTTGTGGTTCCTCTTAATGCATTGCTGCAAGAGCGTGGAAAACACAGCGTGGGCGCAGGCAATGCCATTGCGGTACAGAATTTAGGTGAAAATACCGCGATGTTATTGATGCTGGCGCTGTATTCTCTGGTAATCAAACTGGGTGCACCGGTGGTGGCCGTAGGCATTGGGTTCGGTGTCATCTTCGCTTTGGCTATAGCGTCACTGTGGGTATGGCAGTGGTGGCAAAAACGACGCTGATATAATTATATAATTTTATATAGAAAAGGCCGTCCAATGTGACGGCCTTTTTGCATTTAGCGACCACTGCTACAGTTAAGGTGCGGGGAAAGTATAACGAGTGTGAATTTCTTCCAGACCTTGCAAAACTTCTTCATCCAGAATCAGATGCAGGCTATCCAGATTGCTTTTCAACTGTGGCAACGTGGTTGCACCAAGCAGCGTGCTGGCGACAAACGGTTGTTGACGAACAAAAGCCAACGCCATTTGAGCTGGGTCCAGTCCGTGTTTTTTAGCCAGCGCCACGTATTCGGCTATGGCTAACTGTGCCTGCGGCGAAGAGTAGCGAGTAAAGCGGCTAAATAGCGTATTACGTGCCTGAGGTGGTTTGGCGCCGTTCAGATACTTACCGCTAAGCGTGCCGAATGCCAGGCTGGAGTAAGCCAGTAACTCTACACCTTCGTGCTGACTGATTTCAGCCAGACCTACCTCAAAGCTGCGATTTAACAAACTGTAAGGGTTTTGGATAGAAACGATTCGCGGCAGGTCGTGCTTTTCTGCTAATTGCAGATAGCGCATCACACCCCAAGGGGTTTCATTAGACACGCCGATATAGCGGATTTTACCTGCGCGGACTTGTTCTGCCAGTGCCTCCAGCGTTTCTAGCAGTGTGACCGTGGCGGTTTCCTGCGCGTAGCGGTAATTCAGTTTGCCAAAGCAGTTGGTTTCCCGCTGTGGCCAATGTAATTGATAGAGATCGAGATAATCGGTATTGAGGCGTTTAAGGCTGGCATCTAGCGCAATGCGGATATTTTTGCGATCCAATGCCATCGCAGGGCGAATGGGTTGATCGTTTCCACGTGACGGGCCAGAAACCTTGCTTGCCAGGATCACTTTTTCGCGACAACCGCGGGCTTTAAGCCAGCTACCTATATATTGCTCGGTCAGTCCCTGAGTTTCAGGTTTGGGCGGTACTGGGTACATCTCGGCGGTATCGATTAGGTTAACACCTGCCGAGATGGCGTAATCCAGTTGAGCGTGGGCATCGGCTTCGCTGTTTTGCTCACCAAAGGTCATGGTGCCCAGACCCAGCAGGCTTACTTCTAAAGAACTGTGGGGGATACGGTGATATTGCATTGCCGACCTTCCTTAATGTCCGAAATTACCAGGCGAAAATAAAACGGCCTTATCCGACTATATCGAAGCCGTAGATACGGGGGAAGGGCATGAGATGAATGTGAGCAAAAAAGAGTGATGCGGGCGCATAAGGTTGCACCCGCAGAAATTAGGTTTAAATATTATTGGTTTTATTCTTTTTGCTGCGCAGCAGGTTCAGCGTTTCAACGCCCATAGAGAAGAACATGGCGAAGTAAATGTAGCCTTTCGGAATGTGGATTTGAACGCTTTCCAGCATCAGGGTGAACCCCACTAAAATCAGGAATGCCAGTGCCAGCATTTTGACGGAAGGATGACGGTTAACAAATTCGCCAATAGGTCTGGCGGCAAACATCATCACGCCCACGGAAATAACCACCGCCGCCATCATAATAAAGAGATGATCGGAAAGTCCCACAGCGGTAATAACAGAATCCAGGCTGAAGATAATATCCAACAGCATGATTTGTACGATGGCACCAAAGAACGTGCTGACATTGCTCTGATGATCGTTATTGCTGCCTTCTACCGTTTCGTGGATTTCTTTACTGGCTTTCCAAATCAGGAAGAGTCCACCGAGTAACAAAATCAGATCCCGCGCGGAAACCCCATGTTCCATCACCGTAAATAATGGATTAGTCAGGCGAATAACCCAGGCGATAGAGGCCAGTAATGCCAAACGCATTAGCATGGCACCGGCCAGCCCAATGCGACGAGCTTTGTTTTGTTGGGCTTTAGGTAATTTTGCTACGACTAGAGAAAGGAAAATAATATTGTCAATACCCAGAACAATTTCCAGAATCGTCAACGTGCCCAGTGCCAGCCAGGCATTTGGATCGGCAATCCATTCAAACATTGCGTTTACACACCTTAAAAAATACAAGAATGTAATTATACGCTGTTATTAATGGATCATAACCTCAGTACGGCTCAGAACAATCTCTAAAGCAGGAAATGCCGAGCCAGCAAGGGCGCGGTGAAGGTTTTCTTTAGGTAAAACCCGCGCGGCAACGTCAGAATTGGCTGGCCTTTTTCGCCGATAGCTTCGGTTAAGGCTCGGCTATTCGCCGCTTTGGGACGCAATTGCAATACTTCACCGTGGCGGGCAGTGATACTTTCCACCTTACCTAACACAATCAGATCCATTAATTCTTCCCAATCGCGGCGCAGCAGCTCTTCTTCTTCTGCGTTTGGGCTCCACAACAGTGGCGCGCCGATGTGACGTTCGGCGAGTGGAATTTGTCGTTCACCTTCAACCGGAATCCATAAAACTCGCGCCAGTTTATGACGAACATGGCTACTTTCCCAGGTTACGCCGCTATTTCCGGTTAAGGGCGCGACGCACACAAATGTCGTTTCTAACGGTTTACCTTGCGCACTGATTGGGATCGTTTTTAGCTCGATGCCAATATCTGCAAAATCCTGTTCGGGCTTACTGCCAGCGCTGGCACCTAAATAAAACTCCAATAGCATACCAACCCACCCCTTATCACGCTTTAGATTCGCAGGAATAGGCCAGTTAGCCCGGGCGGCAAGCTCTCCTAGCGTGAAGCCTGCCAGCGCCTGAGCGCGATCCACGAGCTGTTGTTCGTCTACCGGTGGTGCTGGGGGTTGTGAATAAACCGACATAGTGAAAAAACTCATCAGGATGGGTTAAAAAATGCACTGCTTTAATACACCGCAGCGAACTTTAATTATCGCTGTGAATGAAAATTAATAATAGCATGATTTAACAGTGATTTTTTAGCACTTAAACCGGGCTGTGATTTTGTTTTCATCGATTTGTACACTAGCTGCCAGCAACAATGAACAGGATCTTACACCTATTTATCCACAGATTTGTGGGATAACCTGGTTGAAACATGAATACTGGTTCAATTTACAGCCTTGACGCAGGGTTTTTTTGCGAGTTTAGCCATTTTTTGTGTAACTTAGCCGCATTATCTGTGGATAAAAACCGCATTGGTGGATCTTTAATCAGCCAAGGATCATAAACGGATACAGATCACATTTTTGCACTTTACTTATACCCTGTGCATAACTTAATTTGATGAAAAATATGATTTAATTTGTTTTTTGTTATTCGTCTATAATTTACTTAAAATGAGTTGTACCCGTCTTACCCCTGAGTTCTGCACACATATATCCACAGAAAAAGTGAATAAAATTAGCCGAGCCTGGCCGAGGGTGTTTATAACTTTGCCAATATCTGTGAGTTATCCCAAGGTCATGGTGTTTCAATCACTGATAAGCAGTGGTTTACCGCCTGTTGGTAGTGTGAAACAATCAGAGCATCTTTGAGTATTAAGCTTATCGAGGTAGTCCGGTGATCGATGATGATGGCTACCGCCCGAACGTGGGTATTGTAATTTGTAATAGGCAGGGGCAGGTGTTGTGGGCCAGACGTTACGGTCAGCACTCTTGGCAGTTTCCTCAAGGAGGAATCAACCCTGGCGAAACGCCGGAACAGGCGATGTACCGCGAACTGTTTGAAGAAGTTGGACTGAATAAAAAGGACGTCCGAATACTGGCTTCAACCCGTAACTGGCTGCGTTATAAATTACCGAAACGTTTGGTGCGTTGGGATACAAAGCCGGTTTGCATCGGCCAAAAGCAGAGATGGTTTTTACTGCAGTTAATGTGTAACGATGCCGATATCAATATGCAGCGCAGCAGCACGCCAGAATTTGATGGTTGGCGCTGGGTAAGCTACTGGTATCCGGTTCGTCAGGTGGTGTCATTCAAACGGGATGTCTACCGCCGCGTGATGAAGGAATTTGCTGCTACAGTGATGCCGATGCAGGAGGTGACTCCGCCGCGGACACCACCCGCTTATCGCCGGAAAAGAGGTTAAGTTATCCAATCATGCTCACGCGTTTACGAGAAGTCGTAGAGAAAGTTGCGATGGCAGCCAGCCTGACGGATGCGTTAGAGCTGTTGGTCAATGAAACCTGTCTGGCGATGAACACGGAAGTTTGCTCGATTTATCTGGCAGATAATGACCGTCGTTGTTATTACCTAATGGCGACCCGAGGTTTGAAAAAGCCTCGGGGTCGCACTATTACGCTGGCTTTTGATGAAGGTGTGGTGGGATTGGTCGGGCGACTGGCCGAACCGATCAACCTGGCTGATGCGCAAAGTCACCCCAGTTTTAAGTATGTCCCGCAGGTTAAAGAAGATAGCTTCCGCGCTTTTCTCGGTGTTCCCATTATTTATCGTCGGCAATTGCTCGGCGTGCTGGTGGTGCAGCAGCGAGAACATCGTCAATTCGATGAAAGCGAAGAATCATTTATGGTCACGCTGGCCACACAGTTGGCGGCCATTCTGTCTCAATCTCAGCTCAACGCTATTTTTGGTCAATATCGTCAAACTCGCATTCGGGCACTGGCTGCCGCACCGGGCGTGGCGGTTGCAGAAGGTTGGCAGGACACTACCCAGCCTTCACTGGATCAGGTTTACAAAGCCTCAACCTTGGATAGCGCGCGTGAGCGTGAACGCTTAACTCAGGCATTGGAAGAAGCGGCGGCCGAGTTTCGTCGTTTCAGTAAGCGTTTTGCCGCTAGTTCCCAGAAAGAAAGTGCGGCTATTTTTGACCTTTACTCCCACTTATTAAACGACGCTCGCCTGAAGCGGGAGTTGTTTGCTGAAATTGACGCCGGTTCCGTTGCGGAATGGGCGGTCAAGCAAGTTGTGGAGCAGTTTGCTGCTCAGTTTGCCAGCCTGCAAGACACTTATATGCGTGAAAGAGCCGGCGATCTGCGTGCTCTGGGGCAGCGTTTACTCTTCCATCTCGATGACAGCACCTCCGGCGCGAGCCAGTGGCCTGAGCGTTTTATTCTGGTCGCTGATGAATTAACCGCCACTTTGTTGGCTGAAGTTCCTCAGGATCGTCTGGTGGGCGTAGTGGTGCGCGATGGTGCAGCAAATTCGCACGCGGCGATTCTGGTGCGCGCCATGGGTATTCCTACCGTAATGGGTGCGGATATTCAGCCTTCCCTATTAAGCCAAAGATTATTGATTGTTGATGGCTATCGCGGCGAGATTCTGGTGGATCCAGAGCCGGTGCTGGTGCAGGAATACCAGCGTCTGGTTAACGAAGAAATCGAGCTGAGCAAGCTGGCCGAAGACGATGTTGAGCAACCCGCTGAGCTGAAAAGTGGCGAACGTATTCAGGTGCTGCTCAATGCGGGTTTAAGTCCGGAACATGAGCAACTGCTCGGCGGGCGCGTCGATGGCGTCGGCCTGTATCGTACCGAAATTCCTTTTATGCTCCAGAGCGGCTTTCCTTCCGAAGAAGAGCAGGTGGCCCAGTATCAGGGCATGTTACAGCTTTATCCGCAAAAACCGGTCACACTTAGAACGCTGGATATCGGTGCTGACAAACAGCTGCCTTATATGCCGATAAGCGAGGAAAATCCGTGTCTGGGCTGGCGAGGGATAAGGATCACGCTGGATCAGCCGGAGATCTTTCTGATTCAGGTACGGGCGATGCTACGGGCCAATGCCGGTACCGGCAATCTGGGGATTTTGCTGCCAATGATCACCAGTCTGGAAGAGGTGGATGAAGCGAAGCGCTTGATCGATCGAGCCGGACGGGAAGTGGAAGAAGCGCTGGGGTATGAATTACCAAAGCCGCGCCTTGGCGTGATGATCGAAGTACCGGCGATGATCTTTATGTTGCCGTACCTGAAATCTCGGGTGGATTTTATTTCGGTTGGGACCAATGACTTAACACAATATCTGTTGGCGGTTGATCGGAATAATACGCGAGTTGCTTCGCTGTATGACAGTTTGCATCCGGCTATGCTGCAAGTGCTGCGGCAAATACTGGTGCAGGCGACCGATTCCGGTTTACAGGTCAGTTTATGCGGTGAAATGGCCGGAGATCCTATGGGCGCTTTACTGCTGATAGGTCTAGGCTATCGTCATTTGAGTATGAATGGGCGCAGCGTGGCGCGAATTAAATACCTGCTGCGTAATGTTGATCTGGCCGAAGCGGAAGCTTTGGCAGAGCGTGTATTGACGGCGCAAATGACCACCGATGTGCGTCATTTAACTGCCGCATTTATGGAACGCCGCGGTTTAGGCGGGCTGATTCGAGGCGGAAAATAGCTGAGCAGTCAGAGGGCGGCGGGAATATTCGCCGTCATTGTTTACAGAACTTTTCCCTTTGCCGTTCCCCTGAATGTCGCCTGCCTATGCTATCATGCGCTCCCTGCAGCCCCCAATTTGGGGAAAATCCTAGACATATTGTGGTGATAGATGAGCAACAGCTATCTGGCGTTTCCTAATATTGATCCGATCATTTTCTCCATCGGGCCGGTGTCTCTCCATTGGTACGGTTTAATGTATTTGGTGGGCTTCGTTTTTGCCATGTGGTTGGCGGTTCGCCGTGCAAACAAGCCTGGCAGCGGCTGGACCAGAGATGAAGTAGAGAATTTATTGTATGCTGGTTTTGTCGGCGTGTTCGTCGGCGGACGTTTAGGCTATGTCCTGTTTTATAACCTGCCGATGTTTATTGATAACCCGCTTTACCTGTTTAAAGTCTGGGATGGCGGCATGTCGTTCCACGGTGGGCTGGTCGGCGTTATCTGCGTCATGTTGTGGTTTGCCCATCGCACAAAACGCCATTTCTTCCAGGTTTCCGATTTTATAGCGCCACTGATTCCATTCGGTTTAGGTGCCGGTCGCTTAGGTAACTTTATTAACGGCGAACTCTGGGGACGAGTAACCACGGATACTCCGTGGGCGATGTTGTTCCCAACCTCACGTAGTGAAGATATTGCGCTGGCAGCGACCGATCCTCAGTTACAAAGCATTCTGTTCCAGTATGGAGTGTTGCCACGCCATCCGTCTCAGCTATATGAAATGATTCTGGAAGGTGTAGTCCTATTTATTATCCTGAATCTGTTTATCCGCAAACCGCGCCCAATGGGCAGCGTGTCGGGGCTATTCCTGATTGGTTATGGCTTCTTCCGTATTGTGGTGGAATGTTTCCGCCAGCCAGATGCGCAGCTTGGCCTGTTCGACGGTGTAATCAGCATGGGGCAGATTTTGTCTGTGCCAATGATTGTGGCCGGTATTATTATGATGATTTGGGCGTACCGCCGTCCTCAGCAACAACTTTCGTGAGGTGACATGAAACAGTATCTGGATTTGATGAAAAAAGTGCTTGATGAGGGCACCCCAAAAGCTGACCGTACGGGAACCGGTACTCTGTCGGTTTTCGGGCATCAGATGCGTTTCAATTTGCAGGAAGGCTTCCCGCTGGTCACCACCAAGCGTTGCCATTTGCGTTCCATTATTCATGAACTGCTATGGTTCCTGAACGGGGATACCAACATTGGTTACCTGAAGGATAATAACGTTTCTATCTGGGATGAATGGGCGGACGAAAACGGTGATTTAGGCCCGGTATACGGTAAGCAATGGCGGGCGTGGGGAGCGGCAGACGGCCGCCAAATCGATCAATTGAGTAAAGTTGTGGAGCAGCTAAAACAAGATCCGGACTCACGCCGTATCATTGTTTCTGCCTGGAACGTTGGCGAGCTGGATCAAATGGCGCTGGCACCGTGCCATGCTTTCTTCCAGTTCTACGTGGCCGATGGCAAGCTTTCGTGCCAGCTGTATCAGCGTTCTTGCGATGTATTCCTCGGTTTGCCGTTTAATATTGCCAGTTACGCGCTGTTGGTGCATATGATGGCGCAACAGTGCGAGCTGGAAGTCGGCGATTTTGTCTGGACGGGCGGGGATACTCACCTGTACAGCAATCATATAGAACAAACTCATTTGCAACTGAGCCGGGAGCCGCGTGCTTTGCCGAAGCTGGTGATCAAGCGTAAACCTGAGTCGCTGTTTGACTATCGCTTTGAAGATTTTGAAATTGAAGGCTACGATCCGTATCCGGGGATTAAAGCTCCAATAGCTATTTAACCGTCAATACAACAGCTATAACTGACTTGTTTAATAAATGAGTCTCAGAACAGAGCGGAGCCAAACGGCTCCGTTTTTTTATTTCTCCCCAGACCTTCTTATTTTCATTTTCAGTTTAGAAATGCGTGTTGCTACGCAGATTGACAGCCGCCATTACACCACCGTTAAAGAGGTTGCGGAGCCTCTCCAGACTTCTCATTCTACCTCTGGCTTCATTTGGTGATTTCCTTAAACTCGCCGGATGAAAACTCATGTATGTATGAAACAACGCGGGTTTAGCCTGATTGAATGGCTACTGGTGCTGGCTCTGCTTGCTTACATCTCAGTCAGCAGTTTTCAACATTGGAGCCATTATCAGCAGCGGGAGAGGCTAGAGATAACCGCTCGGCAGTTACTAGGTTTCTTAACTCGCTTGCAGGCTGACGCTTTTTGGTTGAATAGGCCGGCATTGCTCTGGCACAGCTTCGATGATACCTGGTGTATTGGTAGCGGGGAGCAGCCATTACAAGGGTGTCAGGCGCAGGATGGATGGTTATTCACGCCCGATTACTCAGGTATTACTTTGGTTGAGTTAACGCCTGAGAGCCTTGGATTTTATGGCCTAAGGAACACTGCGCAACCGGGGCGAATTATTCTGGCTAATGCGGCAGGTCGTATTCGGTTAGTTATTTCGAATCATGGACGAATCAGATTGTGCGGAGAGAAACATGCTCAGTTTCGGATACCACTATGTTAGTCACTGACCCTAACCTTCGAACGAAAAGAAGCCGATGTTTCGGTTGTTGTTTCCCTGACGGATTCAGCCTGCCGGAGGTGATGGTTGCCTTGATATTTGGCAGCATGATGGTTTTAAGCAGTGTGAATATTTATCCGCAACTACGCCAGCGGCTGACGGCAGTTTATCAGCATTATCGGCTTGAATTATCAATGCAACGGGTTCTCTCAATCATTGAAAAAGATCTGCGCCGAGCCGGGTTCTGCAATGGGTTCTGTCAAGGGAAGCGGTTGTTTCTGGGGCAGTATTCAGGAGAGAAAGCCAATTCTTGCGTCATTGTGGCTTACGACCTGAATCGAAACGGTCAGTGGGAGGGGATAAGGCATAAGCATTCCGAGTATTTTGGCTATCGACTACGTAAAAATCAGCTGGAAAGTGCTCGCGGGGAAACGGATTGTCAAAGTAGTGGGTGGGAAAGGTTATTTGATGCAACAGAAGTTTTTGTCACTGGCTTTGACGTACAACGAGAATATATTCCGTTAAGGGGAAATCTCTTAACCCTTAACTTATCTGGGCAGGTAGGGAAGCGAACGCAGATACGGCAAGAGTTGCAGCGTAGAGTCCGAGGTTACAACCTATGAGAAAATCTTCGCAGAACGGTAGCGCCATACTGATGACGATGACTTTCGTTTTTGCTCTGAGCCTCTTGTTGCTTCAGGCCATGCATAGGCAGTTAGATAATCTGCTACTGATGAGTCGTAATGAGCAACATTACCTGCGTAGCTATAACCTGGCGATTTCCGCCCTGAGCTGGGGAATAAGCCAGAGATGGCCTTTGCATCAGGTAGCCCCCCCCCGGCAGAGTAAAAGATTGTGGCACTGTCAGGAGCATCTTTCAGAAGCATTGAGGGTTTGTATTAAAGCGAGTGTTACACCAAATATCTTCGTATTAAGGGGAGAAGGGGGGGGGAACCGCCACGGGCACAAAATAGATCTTTATCAGCGAGTTGCTCCAGACAACGCGCAAGTTTCGCCGGAGGGACATCATATTGTTGGTATCGCTCAGGGTTGGCTAGATTTTTGCCCGGAAAAGGAGAGGGAATTTTGCTCAGGCTAATAGCAATTTCTAGCAGGAAAAATAAGACCATGGAGAGGCGGTTCATCAATCAAAACAGTCAGCAGGGTTTGAGCTTACCTGAGGTCATGATAGCGGTTTTGTTATTGTCAGTTTCCTTACTCGGAGTATTGCAATATCACCAAATATTGTTGCAGGGTTTTTATCGGGAATGGCATGGAAAACAGGCGTGGCTTTTAGCTCAGTATGAAACCGAGTCTTTTATGACCAGGGAACTTGCAGAGTCAATGACGTGGCCACCGAAGACAGGCTGGCAACGTACAGGCTGGCAACATAACAGTGTGATTACGCGGGTTGATGACTTGTGCGAGAGGTTAAACGTTGAGATCCTTACGCCGCTGCGACAGCGAGTCGAGCTTTATCGGCTTTACTGTTATCGGGGAAGTAAGGGGTTATGAATCTCTTATAGGTTTATAACCTGTTACATTAGGCTATGTCAGGCTAGAGTATTGGGTACTAGAGGGAATTCATCAGGAATGACCCGATTGACCTATAGATTATATGCGCCATTTGGGAGTCGCGATGTTCACGGTTTATCATTCTAATCAATTAGATTTACTCAAAACGCTGACTACGGCATTGATAGAAAGAGATCCGTTGGATAATCCCTTTGAGCCGGAAGTTATTTTGGTGCAAAGCCCCGGAATGGCGCAATGGCTACAGATGCAATTGGCACAACAGTTTAGCATTGCGGCTAATATCGAGTTCCCGCTGCCCGCAACATTCATCTGGGATATGTTTACTAAGGTATTACCTGGCATACCGAAAGAAAGCGCCTTCAGCAAAGATGCCATGACTTGGAAACTGATGTGGCTACTTCCCGATTTACTAAACGAACCCGTCTTTTCGTCGCTACAGCGCTACCTGAGTGACGATGGCGATAAACGAAAAATTTATCAGCTAGCGGCGCGGGTCGCTGACCTGTTTGACCAATATTTGGTATATCGACCCAAGTGGCTGGAGGCTTGGGAGCAAGGGCTTAGAGTCGACGGTCTGGACGAGGCTCAGGAATGGCAGGCTCCGCTTTGGAAAGCTTTAACCGAATATACACGTCAGCTTCAGCAGCCAGAATGGCATCGTGCCAATCTTTATCAACGGTTTATTCGCACCTTACTTGAAACCGACGTTTGCCCTCCGGGTTTGCCTAAACGAGTCTTTATCTGTGGTATTTCTGCATTACCACCAATCTACCTGTCGGCGTTGCAAGCCTTAGGTAAACATATTGATATTCACCTGATGTTCACCAATCCTTGCCGCTATTTTTGGGGCGATATCCAGAATTACGCTTTTCTGGCAAAGTTGCAGAGCCGTAAACGTCGACATTATCGCGAAAAACTGGAGTTAAGCCTATTCCGTGAGCCGGAGAATGCTGCACTACTGTTTAACGAGGAAGGGGAGCAAGAGCTAAGTAACCCTCTTTTGGCTTCTTGGGGACGCTTGGGGCGCGACCATATGTATTTGTTATCTCAGGTCGATGAGATTCAAGAGGTACATGCTTTTGTCGATATTGAGCCTGATAATCTGCTGCACGCGATTCAACACGATATGCTGGAGCTAGAAGATCACGCCGTTATTGGTACAACCCCAGAAACGTTAGCCTCCAGCGATAAAAAACGTCTTTTGGATCCGTCTGATCGTTCTATCTGCCTGCATATCTGTCACAGCCCACAAAGAGAAGTCGAGGTCTTACAGGATCAACTCTTGGCCATGCTGGAGGAAGATCCCAGTTTGACGCCAAGAGATATCATTGTGATGGTTGCGGATATAGATAGCTATACGCCTTATATTCAGGCGGTTTTTGGTAATGTTTCTGCCGATCGTTACCTGCCTTTTGCTATCTCAGATCGGAAAGCCAGTCAGGCACATCCTGCGCTGCAGGCTTTCATTACCTTGCTGGACCTGCCTCAAAGCCGTTTTACCTCCGAGCAGGTATTGGCGCTACTGGAAGTTCCAGCCCTAGCTAACAAATTTGGTATTGATGAACACGGGCTGCGACGCTTACGCCAGTGGGTCGGTGAATCCGGCATTCGTTGGGGGCTGGATGATGATAATGTCCGCGAATTATCGTTACCGGCTACGGGGCAGCATACCTGGCGCTTTGGATTGACTCGCATGTTATTGGGTTACGCGATGAGCAGTGAGGCCGGCGATTGGCATGATGTTCTGCCATATGATGAAGCCAGTGGTCTGGCGGCAGAAATAGTTGGGCAATTAGCCGAAATGCTGATGCAACTGAGTCGTTGGAGGCAGCAATTGAGTGAGGCGCGAACGCTGGCGGAATGGTCGCCGCTATGTCGCCAACTGCTCGATACCTTTTTTGAACAGGATAATGAAACTGAAGCGGTGCTTGCTCTGATTGAGCAGCAATGGTTAAAAGTGATCGGTTATGGCATTAGCGCCCAGTATCCTGAATGTGTTCCCCTGACTTTACTGCGAGAAGAACTGGCTTCTCGGTTGGATAACGAGAGAATCAGTCAGCGGTTCCTGGCAGGGCCAATAAACTTCTGCACATTGATGCCGATGCGCTCAATCCCATTCAAAGTGGTTTGCTTGTTGGGAATGAACGACGGTGTCTACCCGCGCACTCTGCCCCCGTTGGGCTTTGATTTGATGGCTAAACAAATTCAGCGTGGAGATCGCAGCCGTCGGGACGACGACCGCTATCTGTTCCTCGAGGCTCTACTGTCAGCACAACAGCGTCTGTATATCAGCTATATCGGGCGTTCGATTCAGGATAATAGTCTGCGCTATCCGTCGGTACTGGTGAGTGAATTGATCGAATATATCGGTCAGAGTTTCCATCTTCCCGGCGATGAGTCTGTTAGCGTGGATGAAAGCGCACAACAGGTTATTGATCACTTACAAAACTGGCATGCGCGAGTACCCTTCGCGATAGAGAACTTTATTCAGGGTAGTGAAATGCAAAGCTATGCGGTGGAATGGTTGCCTGCTGCAGGCGCAAAGGGGAAGGCTCATCCTGATTTTAATCAGCCGCTCTCGCCGGAGCCAGTACAAGAACTGCTACTGGATGACTTAACCAGCTTTTATCGTCACCCGATTCGAGCCTTTTTCCAGCGTCGTTTGGGGGTTAACTTCGTGATCGAAGAGACGGAATTACCAGACGAAGAGCCATTCACGCTGGATAATCTCAGCCGTTATCAACTAAATACTCAGTTATTGAATGCATTAGTAGAGCAGTCAGATGTTGATAAAGTTTTTGCTAGAGCGCGAGCGAGTGGCGATCTTCCTTTCGGGGCATTTGGCGAGATTTACTGGCGCGGTCAGCTCGAAGAAATGGCCTTGCTTGCCGAGCAAGTCAGAGAGGAGCGCTGCGAGACATATAGCCTTGAATTAAATATCACTGTGGAAAACATGTCTATCACCGGCTGGATACATCAGGTGCAAGCCGATGGATTAGTTCGCTGGCGGCCAGCGGCTCTAACCGCAGTGGATGGGTTGCTTCTTTGGGTTGAACACGTGGTTTACTGTGCAGCGGGCGGAAAGGGCGAAAGCCGAATGTATGGTCGAAAAGGAACCGCATGGCGTTTTGGGCCTCTGGAGGCCTGTGAGGCTCAGGCTAATCTGCAGATATTACTCGAGGGTTACCAAAAAGGAATGAGCCGACCATTATTGCTTTTGAGCAAAAGTGGCTGGGCTTGGCTCAGTCAGTGTTTTAATGCGGAGTCTGGACAAATTCTGTGGGATGAAGACACGCAGGAAAAAGCCCGCAACAAGCTTTTATTGGCTTGGCAGGGATCTCAGCAAATAGCTGGAGAGGGAGAAGATCCTTACATTCAACGAGTTTTCCGCCACATGGACAGCGCTCGTCTGGCGATGATTTTACAAGAAACGGAACGTTACTTATTACCTGTTGCGCAGCACAATCGAGTTTAACAACAATTGGGCGGTGAAGAGTAAATGGCAATAGTATTCGAACTTTTTATTTAGCTGTTCACCTTTTGCTAACTGATTGTTTTATTGTCCTAAATATTACATTTTTTGAGATTTGCTGATGAGTATCAGCCTGTGGAAAAACTAGGTGCCAAACGTTTGGTACTCAACAAACGCGACAAAATTCTGGTGCCATATTTTTAGGGTCATGGGAGAAAGGAATGCACAAACAGCTTACCCGTATCGCCGGTGTAATTTTCTTATTATGGTTGTGGATGCCGGTTAGCTGGGCTTCGACAGGTTGGCAACCATTAGCGGAAACCATTCATAAAAGCCAACACGATCAACGCAAATATCAGGCAATAAAACTGGCTGACGGTATGACGGTACTTTTGGTTTCTGACCAGGATGCGCCTAAGTCTTTGGCTGCTTTGGCGCTGCCTGTTGGCACGCTGGAAGATCCTGATAATCAGTTGGGGTTAGCTCATTACCTTGAACATATGGTTCTTATGGGGTCGAAGCGATTCCCTGAACCGGGAAATCTTTCGGAATTCCTGAAAAAACACGGTGGTAGCCACAATGCCAGCACGGCTTCTTATCGCACAGCATTTTATCTGGAAGTGGAAAATGACGCCTTAGCACCTGCGCTCGAACGTTTGGCCGATGCTATTGCCGAGCCTCTGCTGGATCCGATTAATGCCGATCGTGAGCGTAACGCGGTCAATGCCGAACTGACTATGGCCCGTTCTCGTGACGGTATGCGCATTGGGCAAGTTAACGCAGAAACGCTCAATCCGGCTCACCCTAGCGCTCGTTTTTCCGGTGGAAATTTGGAGACGCTGAGAGATAAGCCTGACGGAAAGTTGCACGATGAACTGTTAGATTTTTATAAGCGTTATTATTCCGCAAACCTGATGGTTGGCGTAATTTATAGTAACCAGCCTCTGGATAAGCTGGCTCAGTTAGCGGCAGATACGTTTGGTCGTATTCCTAATCATGATGCCAAGGTTCCACCTATCACCGTACCTGTGGTTACCGCTGAGCAAACCGGCATCATCATTCACTATGTTCCCGCACAGCCGCGTAAGCAGCTGAAAATTGATTTTCGCATCGACAACAATAGTGCCGAATTTCGAAGCAAGACAGATACTTATATTAGTTATCTGATTGGTAACCGTAGCAAAAACACCTTATCTGATTGGCTACAAAAGCAGGGGCTTGCCGACTCGATCAACGCAGGGGCCGATCCTATGGTTGATCGCAACGGTGGAGTATTTTCAATCTCAGTATCCTTGACAGATAAAGGGCTGGCACAGCGAGATTTAGTCGTTGCGGCTATTTTTGAATATCTGAAAATGTTGGCCAAAGAAGGCATTAATAAAAGCTACTTTGATGAAATTGCACATGTATTGAACCTGGATTTCCGTTATCCATCTATCACTCGGGATATGGATTATATTGAGTGGCTGGTGGATATGATGCTGCGAGTACCGGTCGAGCATACGCTTGATGCGCCTTATCTGGCCGATCGTTTTGATCCTAAAGCCATTGCAGCACGATTGGCGGAAATGACGCCGGAAAATGCCCGAATCTGGTACATCAGCCCTGATGAACCACATAACAAAACGGCTTACTTTGTTGATGCACCTTATCAGGTGAACAAAATCACGCCGCAGCAGTTGAAAGAGTGGCAAAATTTAGAACAAAAAGTCGCGCTCTCTTTACCGACGCTAAATCCTTATATTCCTGATAATTTTTCTTTGGTTGAAGTCGATAAAAAAATGACCCGACCAGAGAAAATCGTCGATCAGCCAGGTTTACGGGTGTTCTATATGCCTAGCCAGTATTTTGCCGATGAACCTAAAGCGGATATCTCTCTCGCATTCCGTAATCAACATGCGCTGGACGATGCTCGTCATCAGGTATTGTTCGCTCTGACAGACTATCTGGCTTCACTTTCTCTCGATCAATTGAGCTATCAGGCATCTATCGGTGGCATTAGCTTCTCGACCGGGCCGGACAATGGTTTATACGTCAATGCCAATGGTTTTACTCAGCGTTTACCTCAGCTATTGACCTCTTTAGTCGTAGGGTACTCCAGCTTCACTCCGACAGAAGAGCAGTTGGCGCAGGCTAAATCCTGGTATCGCGAACAGCTGGCTATTGCGGATAAAGGAAAAGCATTTGAACTGGCGATTCAGCCGATAAAAATGCTTTCTCGCGTGCCTTATACCGAGCGTAGTGAAAGAAGTAAGCTCCTCGATACGATCACAGTGCAGGACGTGATCGCTTACCGTGATAGTTTACTTAAGGAGTCTGCGGTTGAAATCCTGGCTATCGGGAATATGGCACCTAAACAGGTTAGCGAGTTAGCTGAAGCCCTGAAAAACCAGCTGGGTTGCATTGGCACAAATTGGTGGACCAACGAAGACGTAATCGTTGATAAGGTGCAGCTGGCCAATTTACAACGAATTGGTAGTAGCACTGATGCGGCTCTGGCTGCGGTATATATTCCTACTGGCTATGATGAAATCAAAAGCATGGCTTACAGCAACCTGTTGGGGCAAATCATTCAACCGTGGTTCTACGACCGGTTGCGTACCGAGGAGCAGTTAGGCTATGCCGTCTTTGCCTTCCCGATGTCGGTAGGGCGTCAATGGGGAATAGGTTTCTTGCTGCAAAGTAATAGCAAGCAACCTAAGTACCTCTATCAACGCTATCAGGCTTTCTATCCTCAGGCTGAGAAGCGTTTGCGGGATATGAAACCAGCAGATTTCGAGCAGTATAAGCAGGGACTGATTAACCAACTGCTGCAACGCCCGCAGACGTTGGGTGAAGAAGCCAGCCGCTTCAGTAATGACTTTAATCGAAATAATTTTGCTTTTGATACTCGAGATAAATTGATCGCTCAGGTTCGGCTAATTAATAACGCCGAGCTAGCTGACTATTTCCAGCAGGCAGTGATTAAACCTCAGGGGCTTGCGTTGCTTTCTCAGGTTAAAGGTAACGGAAAGGATGTGGGGAGTTATGCTGCGCCTAAAGGGTGGAAAACTTATCCCAACGTGTCCTCGTTACAGCAAACTCTGCCACGGAAAGTATTGGTGCCATGATGACAAATTCTCCCCAACGCCTTGAACCGCTGACTTTACCGCTTTATGGCGAACGCCTGATTGAAGCGTCGGCCGGTACGGGTAAAACTTTTACTATCGGATTGCTCTATTTACGATTGTTACTCGGATTGGGGGGAAGCTCCGCTTACCCACGCCCGCTGACCGTAGAGAAAATCTTGGTGGTAACCTTTACCGAAGCAGCGACCGAGGAGTTGAGGGGGAGAATCCGTAACAATATTCATGAATTACGTATCGCCTGTGTGCGAGGGCAGAGTAGTAATCCCGCGCATCGGGCGTTATTGGCAGAGATCACGGATTTACCCGCTGCTGCGGCGTATCTACTCGCGGCCGAGCGGCAAATGGATGAAGCCGCGATTTATACCATTCATGGTTTTTGTCAGAGGATGCTGGCTAATAACGCATTTGAATCCGGGATTCTGTTCGAACAAAAACTGATTCAGGATGAATTACCGCTGCGGCGGCAGGCCTGTGCCGATTTTTGGCGTCGTCACTGTTATCCATTGCCTTTGGCTGTTGCCACGGTAGTGAGTCAGGAATGGAGTGGACCAGAAGCGTTACTCAAAGATTTATCTGCATATTTACAGGGGGAGGCGCCTAAGCTGCGACAAACTCCTGGGGATGACGAAACGATTCTCAGCCGTCATCAGCAGGTCATCACGAAGATCGATGAGTTAAAAGAATTCTGGCGTCAAAGCGCCCATGAACTGGCTGCTTTGATTAGCGAATCAGGGGTTGATAAGCGTAGTTACAGCAGTAAACATCTCCCCAATTGGCTTGAGAAAGTTGGGCTATGGGCCGAGCAGGAAACCCTAGACTATCTCTTGCCCAAAGAATTAGAGAAGTTTCGCCAGACAGTTTTGTTTGAAAAAACCAAAAAAGGTGCGGTTCCTGAACATCCACTATTTACCGCGATTGACGTTTTGTTTGAACAACCCTTAACGCTGCGAGACCTGATTTTGGCTCGAGCTATCAGCGAAATTCGAATGAGTGTTCAGCAGGAGAAACGGCAGCGGGCAGAGCTCGGTTTTGACGATCTTCTCAGCCGTTTGGATGCTGCTTTACAGCAGCCGGGCGGTGAAATGTTGTCTGACGCTATCCGGCAGCGTTATCCCGTTGCAATGATTGATGAATTTCAGGACACCGATCCTCAACAATACCGCATCTTCAATACGCTGTATGGCCGCCAGAAAGATTGCGGTCTGTTGCTTATCGGCGATCCCAAACAGGCGATCTATGCATTCCGTGGTGCGGATATCTTTACCTATATTCGTGCTCGCTCTGAGGTTAATGCTCACTACACGTTGGAAACCAACTGGCGTTCATCTTTTCCGATGGTTCGTTCGGTAAACCGCTTATTTAGCCGAGTTAAAGCGCCTTTTTTATTCGAGCAAATACCCTTTATTGAAGTTGCGGCGGCAGAGAAAAACCAGGTATTGGATTTCCAGATTGAGGGTCTTACGCAGCCTGCACTGCATTTCTGGTTACAGCATGGTGATGGCGTTGGTGTGAGTGAATATCAGCAGCTTATGTCTCGCCAATGTGCCGTGCAGATTCGTGATTGGCTAACCGCCGGGCAGCATGGAAAGGCGATTTTACAGACACCGGATGGGCCGCGTCCGGTACAAGCGTCGGATATCACTATTCTGGTGCGTAGCCGCGCGGAAGCTGCGTTAATACGTGATGCCTTAAGTCTGCTTTCTATTCCTTCGGTGTATATGTCCAACCGAGACAGCGTATTTGATACCCCAGAAGCCAAGGATTTATTGTGGTTGTTGCAGGCGGTATTGGCACCAGAGCAAGAAAGGGCATTACGCAGCGCTATGGCGACCAGTTTGCTGGGGCTGGATGCGCAGATGTTAGATGCCCTTAATCACGATGAAAAAGCTTGGGATGCGTTAGTTGAGGAGTTTGATCGCTATCGCCAACACTGGCAAAAACGTGGTGTTTTACCGATGCTACGTGAGCTTATTGCGCGTAGGGGATTGGCTGAAAATCTGCTGGCTACGGCTGGTGGTGAGCGGCGGCTGACTGACGTGTTGCATTTGGGGGAGTTATTGCAGGAAGAAGAATCGCAGTTAGAAAGTGAGCATGGTCTGGTTCGCTGGCTGGCTCAACAGATTGCTCAGCCCAACCATCAATCGGAAAATCAACAGTTAAGGCTCGAAAGCGATCGCCATTTGGTGCAGGTCATCACCATTCATAAGTCGAAAGGATTGGAGTACCCCTTGGTCTGGTTGCCTTTTGTGGGCAATTTCAGGCAGCAACAGGATGTGTTGTACCACGATAGAACCAATTTTGAAGCCCTGCTGGATTTGAACGCCAGTGACGAGAGTAAGCAACTGGCTGAAGAAGAGCGGTTAGCTGAAGATCTTCGCCTGTTATACGTTGCCCTTACCCGCTCGGTTTATCACTGTAGCATAGGTATTGCTCCCCTCATTAAAGGTGGCCGGAAAAAACAGGGGGAGAGTGATATGCATCTCAGTGCTCTCGGTTACCTGGTTCAAGCTGCGCAGGCAGGAGACGCCGTTTACCTGGCTGAAAAACTGGCTGAATTATCCGATGAGGATATTGCGGTCACCGTGGTCGAACGGCTGGATGATCGTCAGTGGCAGCAGCAAAACGAACCTATGCCCGAGCTGGCTGGTCGTACCTTCTCCCGCAGAATGTTCGATAACTGGCGTGTAACCAGTTATTCGGGGTTACAACAACACGGCTCGTCCAAAAATATCAGTATTCCGGCAGACGATGTGTTACCTCAGGAGCTATTACCGAAGCTGGACACCGACGCTGCTGGAGAACAAGGGCCTACGGAAGAAGCGGGTTTGACGGCTCATACCTTCCCGCGAGGCGCTGCGCCTGGAACCTTTTTACATGATTTACTGGAACCTTTGGACTTCAGTCAGCCCCTCGACGAAGCCTGGTTAGCTGAGCAACTACAGCAGCAGGGGCTAGGGGATGAATGGCAACCGGTTTTGTATCAATGGATTACCGATATCCTCACTACGCCGTTAAACAATACAGGCGTGACATTGAGCCATTTATCACCGAAGGAGAAGCAAGCAGAGCTGCAGTTTTACCTACCTATCGAGCGTTTATTGCAGCCAAATGAACTGGATGCTTTGGTCAGGTACTATGACCCTCTGTCCGCCCGTTGCCCCAAGCTGGATTTCCAGCAGGTTCAAGGAATGCTAAAAGGTTTTATCGATCTGGTATTTTGCTGGCAGGGTAAATATTATCTGTTGGACTACAAATCAAACTGGCTGGGGGAAGATAGCAGCGCCTATACCAGAGAGGCGATGGAACAGGCTATGGCTGAACATCGCTATGATTTGCAGTATCAGCTCTATACCTTGGCTCTGCATCGTTATTTGCGCCATCGTTTACCCGACTATGAGTATCAGCGGCACTTTGGCGGCGTGATTTATCTCTTTTTACGTGGTGCCGACAGCCAAAAACCCGGAAACGGCGTTTTTGACTGTCGGCCGGATATCGCCTTGGTTGAAGGAATGGATCGCCTATTTAGCGGGGAATCCGTGAACGTAGAAGGAGAGTCAGTATGATAACGCTGCTGGAACAGGCGGTTAGCGACAAACTATTGCGCCCGTTAGACGTTCAGTTTGCACGGATGATTGCCACTGATAATTCTCCTTTAATCCAGTTAGTAGCAGCATATTTAAGCGCTGAAACCGGAGCCGGGCACGTTTGCCTGCCTTTAGATAGATTGCATCCGGAACGACTGTTTTGCGGGCGCCAGCCCGATTTGGCTCATGCGTTATGGCAAGCTGCCGGCGAACCGGATGCTGCAGATTTGCAGGCTGCGTTAGAAAATTCGGATGCAATCAGTGATGGCTCTTTACCTACGCCTTTAGTATTACAGCAGGAACGCCTCTATTTGCAGCGTATGTGGCAGAGTGAGGGCGATGTAGCAGATTTTATTGCCCGTGATGAAGTGAATGAACCAATCGATGAGAAACGGTTACGAGGGATTCTGGATAACCTGTTTGGTTCGTCATCGAGTGAAATCGATTGGCAGAAGGTGGCTGCGGCTGTTGCCGTGACTCGCCGAATTTCGGTGATTTCCGGCGGGCCAGGCACCGGAAAAACGACTACGGTGGCCAAGCTGTTAACGGCGCTGGTGCAATTGAATGAAGTGAAAAGATTGCGTATTCAATTGGCTGCCCCGACCGGGAAAGCTGCCGCGCGATTAACGGAATCATTAGGTAAGGCCAGTAGCGCTCTGCCGCTCAGTGAAAACGAAAGAAAGCTGTTTCCCGATCAGGCCTCAACGATACATCGCCTGCTTGGCGCTCAACCCAATAGCCAACGTTTACGCTTTCACCGGGGAAATCCGTTGAATTTGGATGTATTGGTGGTAGACGAAGCATCGATGGTTGATTTACCTATGATGGCAAAATTGATTGCGGCACTGCCACCGCAGGCTAGAGTGATTTTCCTCGGAGATAGGGACCAATTGGCATCGGTTGAAGCCGGTGCCGTTTTAGGGGATATCTGCCGGCTGGTAGAGTCAGGGTATAGCCCAAAGCGGGCAGAAGAGCTGACGCGTCTGACCGGTTGCCAGCTTGCTGGAACTGCTATCGATAACGCGGCAAATATACGCGATAGCCTGTGTTTGCTCCGGAAAAGCTACCGTTTTGATGAGAAATCCGGCATTGGACAACTGGCGTTAGCGGTCAACGCGGGTAAGCCTCGTGAGGCACTCTCCATATTGAATGGCAACTTCGAAGATATTGAGTATTTCCCGTTATCTGACGCTGAGGACTACCAACTTCTATTACACCATAGCCTCGTCGGTTATCAGCGTTATTTGCAGCAGGTGGTTGAGGGGGCCGATCCCGCTGTTATATTGACTGAATTTGGTCGTTATCAGTTGCTTTGTGCGCTTCGAACCGGGCCATTTGGCGTTAGCGGTCTGAACGAACGAATTGAGCAGATTCTCAACCAGAAAGGATTGATTCGCCGGATTCCTGGGCCATCAGGTCGCTGGTATCTTGGCCGGCCTGTAATGATTGACCGCAATGATAGCGCCCTTGGGTTATTCAACGGCGACATTGGTATTGCTTTATATGACTCTGAAGGCGATTTACGCGTTCATTTCCAGTTACCTGATGGCAGCATTAAATCGGTACAACCGAGTCGTTTGCCCAGCCATGAAACAGCCTATGTGATGACTGTGCATAAGTCTCAGGGATCGGAGTTTGAGCACACGGCGTTAGTTTTACCGAACCATTTTCTTCCGGTAGTCACCAGAGAATTGGTTTATACGGCGATAACCCGTGCTCGGAAGCACTTAACGCTCTATTGCACTGATAAGGTATTGACCAGCGCAATATTGACTCCAACTCAGCGACGCAGTGGTTTGGTGGAACGCTTAATTCGCTAGCGTTTAGCCGGTGATTTGGGTGCCATGTTTAATGGGGGAAATGGTCGCAATATCTCAACGTAAGCGGATGGAAAGCCTGGTAAAGCTTATCAGCGGAAGGGTTAGGTGATGGGCTTTCAGTTAATGTTTTGGTATGTTGATGATCAAAAAAGAGTAACGGCAGGGGGATGTATAAATCGTTATAAATCAGTTTGTTGCTATTTTTTTGTTTGCTTGGTTTTTGACGTTCGTCGTATAAGAAATCTGTCGTTTCGACGCATCAGCATCTACGCATCGACATCTATCTACACATAAGCGCTGCCCATAAATAAAAGTTACAGCTCGAACCCCCACTAATAATTTGTACCATCGATTATTAGCTTTACCGGTAACGAGCTGCGCTTTTTAAATTCTCAGATTCAAATTTATTTATATCAACGGGCTATTTATATCAATGAGCTATAGATCTGCCAGCAAGATCTTTGAACGCCGTTGATAATTGTACAGTTCCTGCTTCTCAACGGGCAAAACGTCCACTTCTGCGGGAGTAAAACCGCGCTCCTGAAACCAGTGAATGCTGCGAGTGGTTAACACAAACAGCTTTTTCAGCCCCATCTGGCGTGCCTGATTGGCTACCCGCTTTAACAGCATTTCACCGCGGGACGAACTGCGATAATCGGGATGAACCGCTACGCAGGCCATTTCGCCAATGTGTTCTTCTGGGAATGGATAGAGAGCCGCGCAGGCGATAGTCAAATTATCACGCTCGATGATAGTAAATTTATCAATTTCCATTTCTAACTGCTCACGGGAGCGGCGCACTAAAATACCTTGTTGTTCCAATGGACGAATAAGCTCCAGTATGCCGCCAATATCGTTAATAGTTGCACGTCTTACCTGCTCTGCGCTTTCCATTACGATTTGGGTACCGATACCATCGCGGGAGAACAGTTCTTGCACTAGTGCTCCATCTTCCTGATAACTCAGTAAATGGCTGCGACGAACGCCACTGCGACAGGCTTTTAATGCCCCACGCAGGAAACGTACCGTGCCGGAGTGGTAGTCGCCTTCTTGCTCCAGTTCTTCAATGCGTTTCTGGGCATCGTTGGGGAACAACTCGGAAATAATATTCCCATCTCTATCCGTTACCCCTTGAGATGAGCAGAAACCGATCATTTTTTCCGCTTTTAGCTTAATCGCAAGCTGCGTTGCCACCTCTTCAGAGGTCAGATTAAAGCTCTCTCCGGTGACAGAAACGGCCACCGGCCCCATCAGAACGATAGCCCCGCTATCCAGTTGACGATGAATCGCTTCTTCATCAATACGGCGAATACGGCCGCTGTGGCAATAATCAACACCATCATCCACGCCGAGCGGCTGCGCGATAATAAAGTTACCGCTGACGACGTTGATATGAGCACCTTGCAGTGGCGTGTTGTTCAGGCTCATGGATAAACGAGCGGTGATATCTAACTGAAGTAATCCTGCTGCCTGCTTAACCAACTCCAGAGTTCGGGAATCAGTTACCCGAGTATGCTTATGATAAATAGGTTCATAGTTATGCTGAGCGAGATTGCTGTCGATTTGTGGGCGGGCACCATAAACCACCACAAGACGAATCCCTAGACTGTGCAATAGCCCTATGTCATTGACAATATTGGCGAAGTTTTCATGTTCGATCGCTTCCCCGCCGAGCATGACGACAAACGTCTTGCCCCGGTGCGCATTAATATAGGGAACTGAGTGGCGAAACCCTTGGACCAGTTCAGTACTACGTTCCTTCACGGCAGACCCTCTTTGAATTTTTATTCGGTATTTTTGTATTTTTATTCTTTTGTGGCCGTGAAGGCAAGCAAGAAATTGCTATTAAATGCATGTGTATGGCTATGAGAGAGTAATAAATTGAATAACATAAAAATGTTTTCTGATGACAGAGGAGGAGTGATTCGCTAAAGTTTTGCCATCATTATCTTTTTTGGTTGTTTTTTCATCGTTTATTGGTAGTTACTTTGGAGTTCCATGGCAAATTCAGATCATAATCCCGCGCGTCGCCGTTTACTGCAAGGCGTAGCTGCAACCTGGTTACTCAGTGTTAGTCAGGTTGGATTTGCCTCCGCATCTCAGGTAGTTGCCGTTAGGGTATGGCCTTCCTCAACCTATACCCGTGTGACGTTGGAATCGAATACGCCACTTAAATATCGCCAATTTGCTTTAACGAATCCCGACAGAATTGTGGTGGATATCGAAGGCGTTCATCTCAATAGCGTACTGAAAGAGATTGGTGAGCAAATCCAATCTGGCGATCCTTACTTAAAGCAGGCTCGCGTTGGACAGTTTGATAAAAATACCGTGCGTCTAGTATTGGAACTCAAGCAAAGTATTAGCCCGCAGCTGTTTACCCTGAAGCCTGTTTCCAAATTCCGTAACCGTCTGGTTGTCGATCTTTATCCCGCTAAGGGAGGCGTTTCCGAGGAAGACGATCCTTTGTTGGCGCTACTTGAGGATTACAACAAAGGTAACGTGGAGCGAACCTTGCCGGCCGAATCGGCTCGGGCGGGTAAGGCAGGACGTGATCGCCCGATTGTTATTATGCTGGATCCTGGGCACGGTGGCGAAGACCCTGGCGCAATAGGGAAAAACAAAACTCGCGAAAAAGACATTGTGCTGCAAATTGCCCGCCGCCTTCGCGCGCTGATTCAGCGTGAGCCAAATATGCGGGTATTTATGACGCGAAATGAAGATGTGTTTATCCCGCTGAAAGTCAGGGTGGCAAAAGCCCGTAAGCAGCGCGCCGATCTGTTTATTTCGATTCATGCAGATGCGTTTACCAATAGAGCCGCTCGAGGTTCGTCGGTATTTGCGTTATCCACCAAAGGTGCAACCAGTACGGCGGCGAAATTCCTGGCGCAAACCCAGAACGAGGCTGACCTGATCGGCGGCGTCAGTAAAAGCGGCGACCGCTATCTGGATCACACCATGATTGACCTGCTACAGACCGCGACGATTAACGACAGCCTAAAATTTGGTAAAGAAGTGTTACATCGATTGGGTAAAATTAATAAACTGCATAAAAATCGAGTTGATCAAGCTGGATTTGCCGTATTAAAAGCGCCGGATATCCCTTCGATTCTGGTAGAAACCGCCTTTATCAGTAACGTAGAAGAAGAACGTAAATTACGTACCAGTCATTTCCAACAACAAATTGCTGAATCTGTATTTGCCGGAATCAAAGCTTACTTTGCTAACGGTGGGGCAGTTGCTCGGGTGTAATGGCGCTGGGAATGGTATTAAGGCGCTTTGGAATTTATCGGTCCAAGGATTGGCTGATTGGGAATGGAGTAAGGAAATACATTAGGGAAGTCAGACGGGATAGGGTAGTTTCCGGAGGCCAGAAACAAAAAAACACCCTTGAGGGTGTCTTGAGTTAGAAAACTGTGATTAAGAATTGGTTGCGGGGGCCGGATTTGAACCGACGACCTTCGGGTTATGAGCCCGACGAGCTACCAGGCTGCTCCACCCCGCGTCCGTCTTAATGCTTATTTTCTACTGACTATCAAGTTGTTGGTTGCGGGGGCCGGATTTGAACCGACGACCTTCGGGTTATGAGCCCGACGAGCTACCAGGCTGCTCCACCCCGCGTCCGTCTAACAACTTATTTTACTATTATTTCAAGACTATCGGACGACATTTGATACTGCTGGTAATCAGTATCGGTTGGTTGCGGGGGCCGGATTTGAACCGACGACCTTCGGGTTATGAGCCCGACGAGCTACCAGGCTGCTCCACCCCGCGTCCGATTCAGCGCACTATACTCTGGATCACATTTCTTGCAAGTGCTTTTGGCATTTAAACTGCATAAAGACAATCAATTGACTAATTTGTGAACTATGTGGTTTGTTTTTCTACGTAATGGGCAATATGAGTCAGTATATGATTTTTTGTGGCTACTGATTCCTTTATCCATAGGCGTTTGTTATCGTTCAGCCGGAAGATAAAATGTGTGTATAAGAAGGCGTGTAATGAAAGGACGTTGGGGCAAATACCTACTGAGCGGATTAATGATTGCAGTATTGGCTGGTTGTCAGTCACGGCCCACCGATCGTGGTCAACAATATAAGGATGGTCGATTGAGCCATTCTCTGGAACTGGTGAATGAACCCAGCGCCACGGGTAAGCCGGTCAACGCAAAAGATTATTCAGATCAGGTGAAAGTGATTAATCAGGCTTCACCTAATCTTTACAACCGCCACAGTAATACTTTTGAAGCAGTCCAAAACTGGATGTTAGCGGGTGCGGATACCAGCAAACTCAGCCTGTTTGGTTTGAACGCTTATCAAATGGAAGGGGTGGATAATTTTGGAAACGTCCAGTTTACCGGCTATTACACTCCGGTTTTACAAGCTCGCTATACGCCGCAAGGAGAATTCCGTCATCCTCTGTACCGTATGCCATCTAAAAAAGGCAAAGGCCGTCTGCCGGATCGCGCCGGAATCTACGCGGGCGCATTGGATGATCGCAATTTAGTTATCGCTTACACCAATTCGTTGATGGATAACTTTATGATGGAAGTGCAGGGCAGCGGTTACGTAGATTTTGGTGATGGGCGGCCTCTGACTTTCTTTGGTTACGCAGGCAAAAATGGCCATGCTTACCGCAGCATTGGGAAAGTGCTGATCGACCGCGGTGAAGTCGCTAAGGCCGATATGTCGATGCAGGCTATTCGTAAATGGGCTGAAACGCACAGTGAAGCTGAAGTCAGAGAGTTATTAGAGCAGAACCCGTCCTTTGTGTTCTTTAAACCGGAAATGTACGCCCCGGTAAAAGGTGCGAGCGCGGTTCCATTGATTGCGAAAGCTTCCGTTGCATCGGATCGTTCATTAATTCCTGCGGGAACAACGCTGCTGGCCGAAGTGCCGCTGCTGGACGAACAGGGCAAATTTACCGGGCAATATCAAATGCGCCTGATGGTTGCACTGGACGTCGGTGGAGCAATCAAAGGTCAGCATTTCGATATTTATCAGGGTATTGGTCATGAAGCCGGTCAGGCTGCTGGTTTCTATAACCATTATGGCCGTGTATGGGTGCTGAAAAATGCTCAAAGCGGTGGCCCAATGTTTACCGCTTATAAAGGTGATAAAGCTAACACGCCTTCCAGCTCTTCGCTTTTAGTGAACAACTAGGCGACTCATGGCGTGACTCTGTTTACAGTCACAGCTTATCAAGCGGCCAATTGGCCGCTTTTGCATTCGTAGACTGGTTTTAGGTTATTTCTCTATAAGGTACAAATAAGGTTATGAGCACACTGTATTCTGAAGCTTATCAACAGCGATTTGGTGGCATAGCCCGTCTTTATGGTCAACAGGCGCTGGCGGTATTTTCGCAGGCTCACGTTTGCGTGATTGGTATTGGCGGAGTGGGTTCCTGGGCGGCAGAAGCCTTAGCCCGAACCGGTATCGGTGCCATTACTCTGATTGATATGGATGACGTGTGTGTAACCAATACCAACAGGCAGGTACATGCGCTGAGACAATATGTGGGGCAGTCTAAAACAGAGGTTATGGCCGAGCGTATTCGGGCGATTAACCCTGAATGTCAGGTTACCTGCATTGATGACTTTATTACGCCAGACAACGTGGCTGAGATGCTGGATCGAAACTTTAGCTATGTCATTGATGCAATTGATAGCATTCGTCCCAAAGCGGCATTACTGGCCTATTGCCGTCGCTATAGAATTCCGGTTATAGCAACCGGTGGCGCTGGCGGTCAGATAGATCCAACTCGGATTGAAGTTGTTGATTTAGCCAAGACGATTCAGGATCCGTTGGCAGCTAAACTGCGTGAAAGGCTGAAAAGCGATTATAACGTAGTGAAAAACAGCAAAGGTAAGCTCGGGATTGATTGCGTTTTTTCCACTGAACCGCTGGTTTATCCGCAACCTGATGGTTCCGTCTGTGCCTCCCGCAGCACTGCGGAAGGCCCTAAAAAGATGGATTGCGCCTCAGGATTCGGTTCGGTGACTATGGTCACCGCCACCTTCGGTTTTGTTGCGGTCTCTCATGCCCTGAAAAAAATGCTGGCAAAAGCGGCGCGACAACTTGAGGCGGTCTAAATCGGATTCTGATAGCGAGCAGCAATCGTTTTAACGCCCTGCGCCAGTGCCTGTAAACCGCTGGCGCGGGAACTGCTTAGCTGTTGGCGCAGATCCAGTCGATCAAACAAATCTAACGGATCTTGATTCAAAATCTGTTGGGGCGTTTTCCCTTCCACATTGGTCAGTAATACCGCCAGTAAACCTCGAACGATTCGGCCTTCGCTGTCCCCATAAAAATGCAGTCGGCCATCCGCCAAAAGTTCGTGGCCAAGCCAGACTCGGTTTTCACAGCCGGACAGTTCGAATTCAGTTTGTTTCAGCGATTCATCCATCGGCGGTAACTGCTTAGCCAGCAAAATCAGTTGGCGGTAGCGATCTTCCCACTGTTTCAGAGTACTGAATTTCTCGATAAGGTCGTCGCGGGTAACTTCTTGGCCAAATGGATGTGGGGCGGTCATTTTCTTCTCTTTTCTATTCAGTGAGCCTCAGCTTTTCCTGAGGTTTTCATTAATCCTGCAATAATGTTAGCGCGAAAGTTATCGCTGAGCAGAGGCTTTCTACTTCTTCACGGGTATTGTAGGGCGCGAACGAGGCTCGCAGGCTACCGCTGATACCCAACGCACTCATTAGCGGCTGAGCACAATGCTGACCGGCGCGCAGAGCGATACCTTGCTCTGCCAGCAGTGTTACCAAATCGCTGTGGTGTACTCCGTCAAAGTTAAAAGCCAGCAAGCTGGAGTGAGAGCAACGATAACTGCGAAATCCGTCCAGTTTGCTCAGTTTTTCTTCCGCTAACGTAGCCAGACCACTGCTGTATTCTTCTGCCGCTTCAATATCAATATTTTCAAGCCAGCTAAGTGCGGCGGACAGGCCGATAACCCCGGCGATATTGGGGGTTCCTGCTTCGAAACGGTAAGGAGCATCCTGCGGAGTAAAACCGGCGAAGGAAGCTTGAGTCAGCATTTTACCGCCCCCCTGCCAAGGAGACATTTCTTCCAGCAGTTCTGTTTTGGCATATAACGCGCCAATTCCCGTCGGGCCATAGAGTTTATGAGCAGAAAAAACATAAAAATCAATATCAAAATCCTGAACATCCGCCGGGCTGTGTACCACACCTTGAGCACCATCAACGACCACTATGCAGTTTTTACTGTGTGCCAGATCGATAGCCAAAGCCAAATCAGGCATACCGCCGGTGACATTAGACATTTGCCCCAGCGCTAAAATGCGCGTTTTCCCGGTCAATAACGCGGGTAGCTGCTGAAAATCAGGGAGAAAGTCGCTGCCCAGCGGTAGTTTTACCAAGGTTGCGCCAGTTTGCTCTGCGACCATTAGCCAGGGAATCAGATTGGCATGATGTTCTGCTTCGCTCACCAGAATTTCATCTCCGGGTTGGAGGCGAGGGCGAGCGTAGCTTTGCGCGATCAGATTAATCGCTTCGGTAGTGCCTTTGGTCCAGACAATATTTTCTGCCGTAGGAGCGTTAATAAAATCAGCGACTTGCTGACGAGCTTGTTCAAAACGCAAGGTCAGGGAACGAGCGGCCTGATGCTGGCTGCGATGTACCGTGGCCGCATCTTGCGCATAAAACTGTTGAGTGGCATCAATCACCCCTTGGGGTTTCAGCGCGGTAGCGGCACTATCCAGGTAAATTCCCGAACTATTGATAGCCGGGAATTCTGCGCGAAAAGCTGCGGGGTTAAAAGACTTCATACAGTGCTCAAATCCTCTGAAAAGCTAAGATCATTCTTATTTTTCGGTGTTTAACGGGTAATTAGCCCGCTAATTGCCCAGATTCATGGAAATATGTAATAAGTTTGTTATGCTGAATAGTGTCTGGCGAATAATTAATTTAATAATCTAAATTATTTTTTTCAGTATTTTAATCTGCAAGGAGTGATCCATGAAAAAGACAGCTGCCGTACTTTCCGCTTTAATGCTTACTTTTACTCTCGCAGCCTGCTCAAGCAACTATGTCATGCATACCAATGATGGTCGCACCATCGTCGCCGATGGTAAACCTAAAGTCGATAATGATACCGGTATGATCAGTTACATTGATGCCAACGGCACAGAACAGCAAATTAACCGTTCCGAAGTAAAAGAAATGGCGGAAGGGAAATAATACCGGCGGATTTTAGCCTGACTACCTGATTAAGTTTAAGCTTTTCTGACGTGCAACGCGCAGTGAAGCTTAAACTTAAGATAAAAAAAAGCACCGCTTTATGGGGCGGTGCTGCATAAAATCACTATGGACAGACAGGGTAAATGTACAGGAAGTGAAAAAACAGTAGCTTAGCTACTATGTCTGGCATTCCAGACCATTTGCAAACACAACATCACAACCACAAAGCCAAAAGCAATTCAGTACCTGGATACTAAACTTACTTTTCGTTCCGGCTCGGGAAGTGCCGCCACTATAGGTATTTGCTGGCGCATCATCAACGGACAATTTATAATGGCTCGCATTACAAAAACTAATAAGTAAACAAAGGGTTTCATCCGCGGATGAGCCGTTATAAAAAAGTATCCAATTCATGTCAAAACGATTGCCACCCCTTAATGCTCTCCGCGTGTTTGATGCGGCCGCGCGCCACCTCAGTTTTACTAAGGCGGCGGATGAATTATTTGTCACTCAGGCCGCCGTTAGCCACCAGATTAAATCTCTGGAAGACTTTCTGGGCCTGAAGCTTTTCCGTCGACGTAACCGTTCCTTACTGCTGACGGAAGAAGGGCAAAGTTACTACCTGGATATTAAAGAAATTTTCACTTCGATTAACGAAGCTACGCGCAAATTACAGGCCCGTAGCGCCAAGGGGGCATTAACGGTCAGTTTACCGCCGAGTTTTGCTATTCAATGGTTGGTTCCGCGTTTATCTAGCTTTAACTCAGCTTATCCGGGGATTGACGTCAGAATCCAGGCCGTTGACCGTGAAGAAGATAAATTGGCAGATGATGTAGACGTGGCTATTTTCTACGGTCGCGGCAACTGGACGGGGCTGCGCACCGAAAGATTGTACGCCGAGTTTCTGCTGCCAGTTTGTGCTCCTAGCCTGCTAATGGGCGAACATCCGCTGAAAATGCCGGCAGATCTGGCTAATCATACTTTGTTGCATGATACTTCCCGCCGCGACTGGTTGGCCTATACCCGTCAGTTGGGCGTTCCGCAAATTAATGTGCAGCAGGGGCCGATTTTTAGTCACAGTGCCATGGTGGTTCAGGCCGCGGTTCACGGTCAGGGTATTGCTTTGGTGAATAATGTGATGGCTCAGACCGAAATCGAAGCGGGGCGGTTGGTATGTCCGTTCAATGAGGTTCTGGTAAGTAAAAATGCTTTTTATCTGGTTTGTCATGACAGTCAGGCAGAACTGGGTAAAATAGCTGCCTTTCGTCAGTGGATTCTGGCTCGGGCAGCCAGTGAACAAGAGAAATTACGATTCCGCTACGAAAATTGATCGTGAAAAAACGCAAAATTACCTAATTTCACCACGGTAACTATCTATAAAATAAGGTAAATAACGATGAGTGGTCGTTTGATGCTGATCTTTGCCGCTATCAGCGGTTTTTTCTATGTCGCTTTTGGTGCTTTTGGCGCACACGTATTAAGCGGAAGTCTGGGCGTAAATGAAATGGCCTGGATCCGTACCGGTTTGGAATATCAGGGATTTCATACTCTGGCTATTCTCGCTTTGGCCGTTGCTATGCAGCGCCAGATCAGTATTTGGTTTTACTGGAGCGGCGCTTTATTGGCCCTCGGCACCGTGTTATTTAGTGGCAGTCTCTACTGCCTGGCTCTATCGCACCTGAAACTTTGGGTATATGTCACGCCGATTGGCGGCGTATGCTTTCTGGCGGGATGGATTTTGATGTTGATTGGCGCGCTGCGTCTACGGAAAAGGGCAGAACGCCATGAATAAAATTGCTTTATATTGCCGTCAAGGCTTTGAAAAAGAGTGTGCGGCGGAAATTACCGCCAAGGCCGCAGAACACGAAGTCTTTGGTTTTGCTCGGGTAAAAGATAATAGCGGTTATGTCTTATTCGAGTGTTACCAGCATGAAGATGCGGATCGCCTGATTCGCGAGCTGCCGTTTAAAGAGCTGATTTTTGCTCGGCAAATGATGGTTGTTGGCGAACTGCTAAAGGATCTGCCGCCGGAAGACCGAGTGTCTCCGATCGTAGGGATGTTGGTCGGCGTGGTGGAAAAAGCCGGTGAACTGCGAGTTGAAGTGCCGGACACCAATGAGAGTAAAGAATTGCTTAAATTCTGCCGCAAACTGACGGTGCCGCTGCGTGCCGCGATGCGTGAACAGAAGATTTTGCAGACTCGTGAAAATCCGCATCGTCCGGTGGTTCACGTATTCTTTATCGCTTCTGGTTGCTGTTATGTCGGTTATTCCTACAGTAACAACAACTCTCCTCTGTATATGGGGATTCCGCGCCTGAAATTCCCTTCGGATGCACCAAGCCGTTCGACGCTGAAGCTGGAAGAGGCTTTCCACGAATTTATTCCTGCGGATGAGTGGGAAGAACGCTTGGCAAGCGGCATGCACGCGGTGGATCTCGGCGCTTGTCCGGGTGGCTGGACTTATCAGCTGGTTCAACGCAGCATGATGGTGCAGGCGGTGGATAACGGCACTATGGCCCAGAGTCTGATGGATACCGGGCAGGTGACTCATCACCGTGCGGACGGATTCAAATATGAGCCAACGCGCAGCAATATCTATTGGCTGGTTTGCGATATGGTTGAAAAGCCAGCGCGAGTAACGCAGCTGATTACCGACTGGCTGGTCAATGGCTGGTGTCGTGAGGCAATTTTCAATCTTAAATTGCCAATGAAAAAGCGCTACGAAGAAGTGTTGCAAAACCTGGCGATGATGGATGAACAGTTGAAAGAAAACGGTATTAATGCGCATATTCAGGCTAAACAGCTTTATCACGATCGTGAGGAAGTGACCGTGCATGTTCGTCGTATCTGGGCTGGCGTTCCAGGTCGTAGAGATGAACGTATTTAGTTGTTGGTTAAAGCTAAATCTATGATTTCACTCACAGCCAAACGTGAGTGATTGGGCGCTCGGGATTCAAAATTAAACGTTCAAACCCCGATCTTTAAAACCTTCGGGTCAACGGCAGAGATTCAATAGCTAAGATGTAAAATCAGGGGGGCGATTGGCTAATGCCGATCGTTTAATGAGCGGTTGACCGATCCGTTGGTTGATGTAAAAGGGTTCATGTCTCTGCATGAACCCTTTTTAATGGAACTTTCACAAGCCCTCGGCATTATCAATCTCACTTTTCCTGAGCATGCCCGTAATCTTACCAGCTCGGATAAAAAGGCAGTTGGTCACCTTAAGTGACCAGCATTAGGCCGATTGCTCCCTTAACTATGGCCTAAGCGTAGCTGTTGCAGGTTACCGTTCAGCGGTAAATCTGTTTTAAGCGTGGCTACCTGTTTGCAGATAAAGGCCATGTCCTGATGCTGTTGCAGCTTTTTTCGCCACTTTTCCGGAACCTGTTCTAGGTTTTGATATAACTCTTCCAGGCTGTTGACCTGTTGCAATAACACCGCTGCCGTTTTAGCGCCTATCCCTGCTACGCCGGGGATTTTGCTGCTGCTGATACCGGCTAGCCCCCAATAATCAGGTAATTGATGTGGGGCAACGCCAAACTCTTGTTTGACGAATGGTAAGTCCAGCCAGCGTTTCTGAAAGTAATCCCGAATCTGTACGTTTGGCACCAATAACTGGCAGTAACCTTTATCGGTAGAAACTATGGTGACCTGATGTCCGGCTCCGGCAATTTTAGCTGCTAGCGTGGCGGCTAAATCATCGGCCTCATTGCCGGGAGAGTGCCAGCAGGGGACGCCCAGTTCGGCAAAAGCTTGTCTAAGCTGCGGCATTTCCTGCTGTAAATTATCCGGCATTGGCGATCGCCCTGCTTTGTAATCCGGCAAACAATGGTGGCGCCAGCTATCGGAACGGTCATCCTCATCAAAAACGGCAACCGCATGGGTAGGCTGGCTGTGTGAAATAAGTTGCTGTAATGCATGGGTACAGGCATTTACACAAGGGGAACCTTGCACTGCATGGATGCGGCGAATGAGATTGAGAGCGTCAACGATAAGAAGGTGTATATCCATAACCTGAAGGCAAGAGTCCTGATAGTCGAAATTGTGTGGGTGAAAATAAAATCGGTATTATTGATAATTCTGATAATTCTGATAATTCTGATAATTCTGATAATTCTGATAATTCTGATAATTCTGATAATTCTGATAATTCTGATAATTCTGATAATTCTGATAATTCTGATAATTCTGATACTTCTGATACTTCTGATACTTCTGATACTTCTGATACTTCTGATACTTCTGATACTTCTGATACTTCTGATACTTCTGATACTTCTGATACGTCATGCTATCGCATCGACTTTATTACTCCCCGTACTCTCCCGATACTTAGAATGACTAAGTATCGGGGATTATCCTCACTGCCGCTTAAACCTTATTGAGCACGCGTAGCCGCTCGCGTTTAAGGGCAGATTTCATAACATGGCGTATATGCGCTGCCCGGTAATTTCATTCGATGCTGAGCAATAAAGCCCTGTAGCAAATGATCCATCTGCTTCATCATTTGTGGGTCGCCGTGTAATTTATAAGGCCCATAAGCCTCAATGGCGTGAATGCCGACTTCTTTTACATTACCAGCCACAATGCCTGAAAATGCCCGACGTAGTGCTGCAGCCAGCTTTTCTGCCGGTTGATCAGGGTATAAATTCAGTGCAGCCATGTTCTCGTGGGTTGGTTCAAATGGCAATTGCAAGTCTGGTTCAATGCGCATAGACCAGTTGAAGCTATAGGCATCGCCGGTATTTCGGCGATTTTCTTTCACCAGTGGCATGGCTTTTTTCATTTGGCGAGCCACTTCGTCCGGATCGTCGATAATAATCTGATAGTAAGTCCGCGCCTTCTCTCCTAATGTATTCACGATGAAATCGTCCAATACCCGGAAATAATCTTCACTCTCTTTTGGCCCGGTCAGAATCAAAGGTAAAACTTGATTGCTGTTTTCAGGATTCATCAAAATCCCAAGCAAATAGAGCAACTCTTCTGCGGTACCAACGCCACCGGGGAAGATGATAATGCCGTGAGCTATGCGTACAAAGGCTTCCAGACGTTTTTCGATGTCTGGCATGATTACCAGTTCGTTAACCAGAGGATTTGGCGGTTCAGCGGCAATAATTGAAGGCTCGGTCATACCGATGAAACGACCTTGTCTATAGCGCTGCTGCGCATGGCCTACCGCCGCGCCCTTCATCGGCGCTTCCATCGCACCTGGCCCGCAGCCAGTACAAATATTTAGTTCACGCAGACCCAGTTGGCTACCGACCTTGCGGGCATACAGATATTCAATTTCATTGATAGAATGCCCGCCCCAACACACCACCATATTAGGATCTTCATCAATATGCAGTGCGCGGGCGTTACGCAGGATAGAAAATACCAGATTGGTCAAATGGCTGGAGTTTTCCATATTCAGGTGCTGGAAACGTCCGGCACTGACGATCTGACCATTCACGAACAGAATATCTCGCAGAACCGCAAACAGGTTAGCTTGTAGTGAACGGATGATTCGTCCATCAACAAAGGCATGTTCTGGCGGATTGACAAGCTCCAGCTTGACGCCTCGCTCGCGACGTAACACATTGATATCAAAGTTTTCGTAGCGAGATAGCAGCTCTTTGCTGTTATCGGTCTGGCTACCTGAATTCAATACCGCCAGAGAGCAATTACGGAACAGGCGGTAAAGGTCGCTGCTGGCAGTGCGTTTTAGCATGTCAACTTCGAGCTGAGACAACAGATCCATTGAGCCAAGCGGGCTAATATGTGTAATCAAAATGACTCCTTTACGCCCCGCAGAGGGGCCGTCGTAACTGCATTGCACCAGAGAGCGGCTATTCTCTTTATGATCTCGCTTTTTTGCGTACCAGAGCTCCGCTCTCGATGTCTCCATTGAAATATCACATAAATTGTTCTTCAGGTGACGGCAGTCTTTATCGTTCATTATTGCCGTAACACACTTCAATTCACCTTAACGTTGTCCCTTGTTTTTTGCCAATACTAACGAGATTTTTACTGCCAATGTTGCGTAATGGCACGCATTATTGACGCGCTAAACGCCCGTTCGACGGAGTGAAGTCGGTATTGCTGCGCCAAGGGTTGATATCCAGGCCGCCGCGGCGGGTATAGCGGGCATAGACCGACAGCGTTTCAGGCTGGCAGAAGCGCATTAAGTCGTTGAAAATACGCTCCACACATTGCTCATGAAATTCATTGTGATGACGGAAGGAAACCAGATAGCGCAACAATGCTTCACGATTGATTTGTGGGCCACGGTAGCGGATTTGAACCGAACCCCAATCTGGCTGATGAGTGATCAGGCAGTTGGATTTCAATAGGTGGCTGACCAACGTTTCTTCAACGATCTGTTGACCCGTGGCATCTTTCAGATAATCGGTGCTGAATTCGTAATTATCGATGCGAATATCTTGTTCATCCAGACATTCTCCATGGAAATCAGCAATAGGTTGCCCGGCTATATCACTCAGTTTATAGAGTGTGACACTGACTTCGCCCTGCGCGCAGATAGATAGGTCTTGTTGTAAAGTATGGCGAACGCTTTCCCAATCGCTAAACGGAGTCTGGTTAAAGCTGTTCAAATACAGCTTAAAACTCTTGGATTCGATAAGATTAACACTATCGGCATTCAGGCTGATTTCGCCGACGGCAACCTGCGGCAAGCCGTTGGCATTGAGCCAGGACAACTCATACATAGTCCAAATGTCCGCGCCGTGGAAGGGAAGGTTATCAGGATATAATCCCAGCGGCTCGCGATTCATACTGCGGGGAACTGCCTGTAGCAAGGCCGCATCATAGTGGTCACGGTAAGCGGTAGGCTTACCTAAAGTGAGTTCGGCCAGAGCCTGATGATCTTGATATGAAGACATGCTGTTCCCTAGGTGAGAGATCGGTACAATAGCCGACAGTTTACCATTTATGCCGCGCTAGGCATTGTCGCTGAAGGCGAAGTTTCGTTTCCCAGTTTAGCGCAGGCTTATCGGATGTTGAGAGAAAATATGGACCAGAATGTTTCAACCGCTCTACAGAGCTTTACGCAGCGCTACGTTGAACTATGGCAGCAGCAAACCGCCCATGCGCCAGCCAGCCACGAGTTGTACGGGGTGGCTTCGCCTTGTATCACGGAAACGCACGAGGATCAGATTTATTGGCTTCCGCAGCCATTCTTGCCGGCAGCAACGTTAGAAAACGTGGCTCGCGCGTTAGAAATCCAGTTACATGACGATATTCATACCTTTTACACGCAGCAGTATGCGGGAGATATGACCGCGGAGTTGGGCGATCATCGTTTTACTCTGTTGCAGGTATGGAGTGAGGATGATTTTACTCGATTACAGGAAAACCTTATCGGTCATTTGGTTACGCAAAAACGGCTCAAACTGTCCCCGACGCTGTTTCTGGCAACGACAGAATCTGAAATGACAATGGCATCGCTGTGCAACGTTACTGGCAATGTCGTTTTGGAGCACTTTGGCAGTAATCAACGTACGCTTTTAGCCTCCAACCTGAGCCATTTCCTCGATGCATTGCGCCCAGTAATGCCAATCTAAACCTTAATTTAATTAAGGTTATCTGATTTCCGTGTGAGAGATCTCTCACACGGCCTGTAAGACATAGCTTCTATTTTTTGAAGATGATTTTCTTGCGTGAGAATTATTCTCAATAAAATCACTCCGTTATAAACATTCAATTTTTTGTCTATTAAAACGTATAGATAAGAGGCTTTACAGTATCTTGTCTCTGTTCGCCAATTAAGCGATCCTTTATTCACCAGATAGGATCTGGTTGGAAAGGAACAGCATCGGGATGATGCAGCTTCAGGATGAAGGAAATCAGGGACTGCTCAGGACGAGTGAAGGGATGTTTTAGGACGAAACAAGGGACACCTCCAGGATGGAGATAGGGAGCCGATAAAGGATTATTGGTGGGTTAGGATGACCTAAGGATCGCACCAGGATGGTGTAGGACATCGCGAAGGATTGCTGGTTAGGATAACCGCAGGAAAAGTTTTCAAGGATTGAGCAGGGAGCATCAATTTAGCTGGATTGCTATAAAACGAACAGAGGGGTACTGGTCAAACAGTACCCCTTTTTTTATGCTTTTTTTCACTGCGGCTTAGGCTCGCTTCCTTTAATTAGTTTACTGATAGCGGATTTAGTTAGCCGATAGTTGGGTCTCCTGCGCTTCGATGGTATGCTTGCGCGCTTTTGTTTTCATCCGGATTATCTGGAGTGAACCTTCCTTTCTGGCCTGTGTTGGCCCATTTTTGGTCGAGAATTAAAACATGAGTCTAAACAATCAGGTACGCCAGATTTTACAGGATATCGATCTGGCATTACGCACCATTAATCTTTGGCAGTCATCTCCGCCTGAGGCTGAGGCCTTTGAAAGCGTTGAGCCTTTTTGCGTCGATACCATGGCCGCTGAGCAATGGCTTCAGTGGGTATTGCTACCGCGAATGAATGCGCTGCTAGAAAAAAATGCTCCCTTACCGACCCGCTTTGCCGTAACGCCTTATTTTGAGGTGGCGTTGAAAGATCATCAGACGGATTGCAGTCTTCTTCTGGCGCAGTTGCAGCGTCTCGATGACCTGTTAAACATAGAAAGCGAATAATGCTCGAAATACTTTATCAAGATGAACATATTGTTGCGGTTAATAAGCCTGCCGGTTGGCTGGTACACCGCAGCTGGCTTGACCGTAATGAAACCGTTTTTGTGATGCAAACGGTGCGTGACCAAATTGGACAGCATGTGTATACCCTACACCGTTTGGATCGTCCGACTTCCGGCGTATTGTTGATGGCGCTGTCTAGCGAAGTGGCACGCGCATTGTCACAACAGTTCGAACAACATGAAGTTAAGAAGGTTTATCATGCGGTTGTACGCGGTTATGTGTTAGAAGACGACACTCTCGACTACGCTTTGACCGAAGAGTTGGACAAAATTGCCGATAAGTTTGCCAGCCGGGATAAAGCGCCAAAACCAGCGATTACGCATTACCGTGCGTTAGCGAGAGCCGAGATGCCGGTTGCTATTGGTCGCTACGAAACCGCTCGCTACAGCTTGATGGAACTGACTCCGGAAACCGGGCGTAAACATCAGTTACGACGTCATATGGCGCATATTCGTCACCCGATTCTGGGGGACAGCACGCATGGCGATTTACGTCAGAATCGCGGAATGTCGCAACATTTTGATTGCTCACGTTTAATGTTACATGCCAGCCATTTATCGCTGAATCATCCGGTCACCGGTGAATCCTTGGCGCTATCTGCGCGCTGGGACAGTGCCTGGCAGGGCGTGATGTCACAATTTGGCTGGGAAGGCCTTCTCCCTGAGCTTGAAAGGGTTGAGTTTCTTGGCGACGAAGGTCAGGATAGTGAGTAACTTATTGGTAATTTAAAGAAGGTTTTTTATGGCTCAGGTGGGTATTTTTGTCGGTACGGTTTATGGCAATGCGCTTTTAGTTGCGGAAGAAGCTGAAAACATACTGAATGAGCAAGGCCACGAAGTTAAGCTATTTGACGAAGGTACGCTGGAAGCCTGGCAATATTATCGCCAGCATTATGCGTTAGTGATCACGTCCACCACTGGGCAAGGTGATTTTCCTGACAATATCGCGCCGTTGTTTCAGGCTGTGCGCGATCAGGTTGGTTACCAGCCTGAGCTGCGCTACGGCGTTATTGCATTAGGCGATAGCAGCTACGATAACTACTGTGGCGCAGGTCGTGCTTTTGACGCTTTATTGCAGGAGCAGGGCGCGACGCGTATCGGCGAGATCTTGGAAATTGATGCGATTGAGCAGCCGGAGCCTGAGGCGGTTTCCTGCCCGTGGGTAGAGCAATGGGGCCAGTTGCTGAAATAAACCGGGTTGGAATCCAGCCGTAGCCGTGCTCACACGCTCAGCGTAAATAAATTGATGTAAATAAAAGTGGCGAACAGATATCGCCACTTTTTACTGTTTGTTTTGTGATTGTCTATCTTGTTCCTAACGGATTATGGGCAGGTATTAGCGGCCGCTTTTCGTTAGTTTTTCCAGATCGGATTCAATTTCAGAGATTTTGTGAGCAACCACGTTTTCCAAATGACGCAGGTCATCCAGAATTTTGCGTTTCAAGTCCACTTCAACTTGATCGCGTTTGCAAAGTTGGTCCAACTCATCAATCACATAACGCAGATTCGGGTTAATTTCGTGAATCTCTTTGTAACCTTGTCCGGCGTTGTCCGCAACTACGGTTTTACGCTGACGCGGATATTTGAATTTGACGCTTTTAGCAAAAAACTCGCCTTTATCTTTGCGGAAATAAATTTTCAGAATGTCGTTATTGGCCTCCTGACGCAGGCTGTAGCGATCGACATCTTCCGGTTGAGTGATTCCTAAGCTTTTCAGGTTGTCATACATAGCGCCACCTTATTGGTTTTATATTCCACAGTTTCTATTATGGCGGTTATTGTTGCCATAATATGTGATTGCAGGCGATAACTGCTTACAAGACAAAAAAATAGCGGGCTGATTGGCCCGCTAGTTGAATGTTAGTCGATGGTACGTAATAACTCGTTAATGCCGACTTTACCCAAGGTTTTTGCGTCGACTTTCTTCACAATAACCGCACAGTACAGGCTGTAGCTACCGTCTTTGGACGGCAGATTACCTGAAACCACAACCGAACCAGCCGGTACGCGACCGTAATGAATTTCGCCGGTTTCGCGATCGTAAATACGAGTGCTTTGACCGATGAATACGCCCATGGAAATCACGGAGCCTTCTTCGACGATAACCCCTTCAACGACTTCTGAACGTGCGCCTACGAAGCAGTTATCTTCGATGATGGTTGGGTTAGCCTGCAATGGCTCCAATACGCCGCCGATGCCAACGCCGCCGGATAAGTGCACGTTTTTACCGATCTGTGCGCAAGAACCTACTGTCGCCCAGGTATCAACCATGGTGCCTTCGTCAACGAAAGCGCCGATATTGACGTAGGAAGGCATCAGCACGGTGTTACGGGCAATGTAAGCGCCTTTGCGCACGGTAGCCGGAGGTACGACGCGGAAGCCTTCGCGCTGGAAGCGCGCTTCGTCGTAATCAGCAAATTTCATTGGGACTTTATCGTAATAACGAGTTTCTGCACCTTCCATCACTTGGTTATCATTGATGCGGAAGGAGAGCAGAACGGCTTTTTTCAGCCATTGATGTGTTACCCACTGGCCTTCAATCTTTTCCGCTACGCGCAATGCGCCGGTATCTAACAGATTGATAACGTGGTTAATGGCTTCGCGCGTTACGGTGTCTACGTTAGCCGGAGTGATCTCTGCACGGCGTTCGAAGGCGTTTTCAATAACGGTCTGTAGTTGCTGCATCCGGTTCTCTTTCCTGAAGTTGAAAGGTTGTAAGAAAAAATAATCGTTAAAAAGTTATTTGTATCACAGTTTATCGTTCGGATTGAGGGTGTCTGTCAACCGTTGTGCTAATTCCTTTCGCGTTTCGGCATTCAATGCCCGACGATCCTTATCTGCTAATACGAATAAATCCTCAACTCTTTCGCCAATAGTGGTGATGCGAGCGCTGTGAAGTGATAATCCCAAATCAGCAAATATTTCCCCAACTCTGGCCAATAATCCCGGCTGATCCAAGGCGATCAGTTCGAGATAACTACGGCGATCTGTATGAGTTGGCAGGAAGTTAGCCTCGGTAGGCACGCTGAAATGACGCAGTTTGGGCGATAAACGTCTGACCCGCGGATGCTGATAGTTCGGCTGTGTCATTGCCTGTTCCAGCGCATGACGAATTACCGGATGCCGATCCTGCGCCAACGGGCTGCCGTCCGGTTCTAGCACGATAAAGGTATCCATCGCCATACCGTCACGATTGGTGAAAATCTGAGCGTCGTGAACGCTCAGATTACGCCGATCTAATTCACCCACCACGGCAGCGAATAGGGAAGGGCGATCCGGGCTCCAGATAAAGATTTCTGTGCCGCCCCGCGTAGCCTGGCGACTGACTAGCACCAAAGGTTTGGTGGAATCATGCTCAAGTAAGTGACGGGCATGCCAGGCTAATTGATTTGGTGAATGGCGTAGGAAATAATCGGCGCGGCAGCGACTCCAGATTCTGTGAAGCGCTTCTTCGTCAATATTATCCATTCGCAGTAATGCCAGCGCCTGGAGGCGGTGATGGCGCACGCGCTCTCGCAGATCCGGACTGTTTTCCATGCCTCGTCGCAGCTGCTTTTCAGTGGCGAAATATAGCTCGCGCAATAAACTCTGCTTCCAGCTATTCCACAGGTTTTCATTGGTGGCACAAATATCAGCCACCGTCAGGCTAATCAGGTAGCGTAAGCGCGTTTCACTTTGTACTTCGGCAGAAAATTGCTGAATAACCGTTGGGTCCTGAATATCACGACGCTGAGCCGTCACTGACATCAATAAATGGCAACGAACTAGCCAGGCAACAAGCTGAGCTTCCCGCGAGTTCAATCCGTGTAATTCGGCAAATTCCAGCACATCCTGCGCGCCGAGAATTGAGTGGTCGCCGCCGCGCCCTTTGGCTATATCGTGGAACAGCGCGGCGAGCAACAGTAATTCCGGCTGCGGCAGGCGCGGATATAGCTCTACGCATAATGGATGACGCGGACGAGTTGATTCGTCGGCGAAGCTTTCCAGTTTTTGTAATACCCGAATAGTGTGTTCATCGACGGTGTAGGCATGGAACAGGTCAAACTGCATCTGGCCGACAATACTGCCCCACTGTGGCATATAGGCCCACAGCACGCTGTGGCGGTGCATTGGCAGTAAGGCGCGGGAAACGGCTCCCGGATGGCGCAGAATAGCCATAAACAGTTTACGAGCCTCTGGAATGGTACACAGCGGCTGTTTTAGGTGGCGGCGAGCGTGGCGCAGTTGGCGCACGGTGGTGGAATAGATTCCCATGATATCCTGATTGCGAACCATCAGGTAAAACATTCTCATGATGGTTTCGGGCTGGCGGATAAACAGTTGCTCATCCCGTAGATCAATCAGATTGCCGCGTAGCTGGAAATCATCATCCAAAGGCCGTGGTTTTTCATTAGTATCCAGTGCCAGTATGGCTTCATCGAATAGCTGTAGCAGCATGTTGTTCAGTTCGCTGACACGACGCGTCATACGATAAAAATCTTTCATCATGCGCTCCACCGGTTCGTTGCCTTCTCCCTGATAACGAAGCAGTTGTGCCACGCTAAGCTGGCGGTCGAACAGCAGCCGGTTATCGTAGCGATTTAAGACCAGATGAAGGGCAAAACGGATGCGCCACAGGAAGCTTTGGCATTCGATAAGCTCGTTGCTTTCCGCTTTGGTCAGGAAACCGAACTCGACCATTTCACTCAGCGTGGTGGCACCAAAGTGGCGGCGGGCAACCCACAGCAAGGTGTGAATGTCTCGTAGGCCGCCGGGGCTGCTTTTGATATCCGGCTCCAGATTATAGCTGGTGCCGTGGTAGCGTTTGTGCCGCTCTTGTTGCTCGGCAATTTTGGCATCGAAAAATTCGGGTGAGGGCCAGAAGCTGTCGCTGAAAATGTGTTTCTGCATTTGCAAAAACAGTGCGACATCACCGCAAATCATGCGGGATTCGATCAAATTGGTGGCGACGGTTAAATCAGCCAAGCCTTCCAGCAGACACTCTTCAAGGCTGCGTACGCTGTGACCGACTTCCAGTTTTAAATCCCATAGCAGGGTAATAAGCTGCCCGACGCGCTGCGCCTGCTCATCGCTTAAACGCTGCTCGCTTAATACCAATACATCAATATCGGACAGGGGATGCAGTTCGCCGCGCCCATAGCCACCAACGGCGACCAGTGCGGTCTGCGGAATATGCTCAAAGCCATAAAATGACCACAGTCGCTGTAATAGAGCATCAATATAATTGCTACGGGCTGCCACCAGTTTTTCCGCGCTCACCCCTGCATTGAAGGCGTCGGCCAGCCAGTTCTGGAAGGTTTCCAGACGTTGTTTCAACGGTTGGCAGTGGAGTTCGCTATCAGAATAAGTGCTGGGAAATGCAGGCTGCTCAGGGAGAGCCCTCACTGATGCCGATGGGAGAGGGTTTTCAGTGTTGTGGTCAGACATAGGGGTTCCTGATATAAAACGCAGCCCATAAAAAAGCCGGCGATTGCCGGCTTGTCGTCATTACTCGTGCGTTATGATGTTGGGGATGGTGTCATCCTTACGCAACGTCATTATTTCGCAGCCGTTCTCAGTTACCACAATAGTATGCTCATACTGTGCAGACAAGCTGCGATCTTTGGTTTTTACCGTCCAGCCGTCTTTCATGGTGCGAATGCGGTAATCGCCGGCGTTAACCATCGGCTCGATAGTGAAAGCCATACCGGGTTGCAGCACCACGCCGCCGTCATCTGCATCGTAGTGCAGAACCTGTGGCTCTTCGTGGAAACCTTCACCGATACCGTGGCCGCAGTATTCGCGTACTACGGAGAAGTTTTCCGCTTCGACGAATTTCTGAATCTCTTTACCCAAGGTGCGCAGACGAATGCCCGGTTTCACCATTTTAATCGCCAGATACAGGCTTTCCTGAGTGACGCGGCACAGGCGCTCGCCCAGAATAGTTGGTTTGCCAACGATAAACATTTTGGACGTATCACCGTGGAAACCGTCTTTGATTACGGTAACGTCGATATTCACGATATCGCCGTCTTTCAGCACTTTATCGTCGCTTGGAATACCGTGGCAAATGACTTCGTTAACAGAAATACAGACTGATTTCGGGAAGCCGTGGTAGCCCAGACAGGCGGAAATAGCCTGCTGCTTATTGGTGATGTGATCGTGGCAGATACGATCCAGTTCGCCGGTCGTTACGCCCGGTTTTACGTAAGGTTCGATCATTTCCAGCACTTCGGCGGCCAGGCGGCCGGCAACGCGCATTTTTTCGATATCTGCAGGTGTTTTAATTGTGATAGCCATGAAGAAAAGGTCCACAGGGGCCAGAGCGTGGCCGCTGTTATGATTAAATAAGTAAAAAATGCTGTTGCACATGGTACCAGCCCAGCAAATTGCTGCCAAACTTTCCTTTTTATGCTGCCACGAAATGCAACAAAAGTTGGTGTATGGTGCCGGATTATGGTATAAAGCGCGCCGGCGATCCGCTCTGCGTCATTTGTCCTTAGGGCAGCAATGAGTCTTCAGCCAAGTAGTACTAATCGCACTCATATGTGTAAATAACACACACGTGTCGGCACATACACCGGGGTGCCCTAAAGTCGCTGTCTTATAGCGGAGGCTTGTGGGGTCGGTGTTATGGGACACGTGGAGGCATAACCCCAATCGTTAAATATAGAGGTTTTAATCATGGCAACTGTTTCCATGCGCGACATGCTTCAGGCTGGTGTTCACTTTGGTCACCAAACTCGTTACTGGAACCCGAAAATGAAGCCTTTCATCTTCGGCGCACGTAACAAAGTTCACATCATCAACCTGGAAAAAACTGTACCAATGTTCAACGAAGCTCTGGCTGAGTTGACCAAGATTTCTTCCCGTAAAGGTAAGATCCTGTTCGTTGGTACTAAACGCGCAGCAAGCGAAGCGGTAAAAGAAGCTGCTCATAACTGCGACCAGTTCTTCGTGAACCATCGCTGGTTAGGCGGCATGCTGACTAACTGGAAAACCGTTCGTCAGTCCATCAAACGTTTGAAAGATCTGGAAATCCAGTCTCAAGACGGCACCTTTGAAAAGCTGACCAAAAAAGAAGCTCTGATGCGTACCCGTGAGCTGAACAAGCTGGAAAACAGCCTGGGCGGTATCAAGGACATGGGCGGTTTACCTGACGCACTGTTCGTTGTTGACGCCGATCACGAACACATCGCTATCAAAGAAGCTAACAACCTGGGTATCCCGGTATTCTCTATCGTTGATACCAACTCCGATCCAGATGGCGTTGACTTCATTATCCCTGGTAACGATGACGCAATCCGTGCAGTTAAACTGTATCTGAGCGCTGTTGCTGCCGCCGTCCGTGAAGGTCGTTCTCAAGATCTGGCCGTTCAAGCGGAAGAAAGCTTCGTAGAAGCTGAATAATAAGACAGGCTCGTCACTGAGCCCTTATTAACCAGGTATTGAAATATGTTGGTTAGGGGGCCTTTTATAGGCCCCCTTTGCGTATCTACAGTGAGAACTATCTTCACGAGAGAACCGAGGAAAATTGAAATGGCTGTTATTACCGCTGCTTTGGTAAAAGAACTGCGTGAGCGTACTGCCGCAGGCATGATGGAATGTAAGAAAGCGCTGGTTGAAGCTGATGGCGACATCGAGCTGGCGATCGATAACATGCGTAAATCTGGTCAGGCTAAAGCTGCCAAGAAAGCAGGCCGTATCGCTGCTGAAGGTATCATCCTGGCGAAAGTTTCTGCAGACGGCAAATTCGGCGTGATGCTGGAACTGAACTGTGAAACTGACTTTGTTGCTAAAGATGCTGGCTTTAAAGCATTCGGCGACGAAGTTATCGATGCAGCACTGGCTGGCAAAATCGTTGATATCGAAGTGCTGAAAGCACAGTTCGAAGAACAACGCGCTAACCTGGTTGCTAAAATCGGTGAAAACATCAATATCCGTCGTGTTGCTGCTCTGGAAGGCGACATTCTGGGGACTTACCTGCACGGCGCACGTATCGGCGTTATGGTTGCCGCTACCGGTGCTGATGAAGAGCTGGTTAAGCACATCGCTATGCACATCGCTGCAAGCAAACCAGAATACGTTAAACCAGAAGACGTCCCTGCTGAAGTTGTTGCTCGCGAGCACCAAATCCAGTTGGACATCGCTATGGAATCTGGCAAGCCACGCGAAATCGCAGAGAAAATGGTTGAAGGCCGCATGCGTAAGTTCACCGGCGAAGTTTCTTTGACCGGTCAGCATTTCGTAATGGACCCAAGCAAAACCGTTGGCGAGCTGCTGAAAGAGCATAAAGCTGACGTGATCAACTTCATCCGCTTTGAAGTGGGCGAAGGCATCGAGAAAGTTGAGACTGACTTTGCTGCTGAAGTTGCAGCAATGAGCAAACAGTCTTAATGCTTAAAAATGGGGCCGCCAACAGGCGGTTCCATTTTATCCAATCTAGAATTTAGTCCGTAAACTTTCAGCGCACTTATAGGTGTTTTGAATGTATGACGGTCAAATCCCCAATACTATTACTGCTGCTTAGGACAGAACACCATGGCAACCAATGCAAAACCCGTATATCAGCGAATCCTGCTAAAGCTGAGTGGCGAAGCCCTGCAAGGCGCGGAAGGTTTTGGTATCGACGCTAGCGTTTTGGATCGTATGGCTCAGGAAGTCAAAGAGCTGGTCGAACTGGGTATTCAGGTCGGTGTGGTAATTGGCGGTGGTAACTTATTCCGCGGTGCCGGTTTGGCACAGGCTGGGATGAACCGCGTAGTGGGCGACCACATGGGAATGCTGGCTACCGTAATGAACGGCCTGGCAATGCGTGATGCACTGCACCGTGCCTATGTGAACGCCCGCCTGATGTCGGCAATCCCGTTGAACGGCGTATGTGACAATTACAGCTGGGCTGAAGCAATCAGCCTACTGCGTCACAATCGCGTGGTGATTTTTGCTGCCGGTACCGGCAACCCATTCTTCACTACTGATTCAGCGGCATGTTTGCGCGGTATCGAGATCGAAGCCGACGTGGTGTTAAAAGCCACCAAAGTTGACGGTGTGTATTCAGCCGATCCTGTGAAAGATCCTGATGCAACGCTGTACGAACAGTTAACCTATCAAGACGTGTTAGAACGTGAACTGAAAGTGATGGATCTTGCCGCCTTTACGCTGGCTCGTGACCATAACTTGCCAATTCGCGTATTTAACATGAACAAACCTGGCGCGCTGCGTCGTGTTGTGATGGGTGAAAACGAAGGAACGTTGATCGCTAAATAGCGCCGTTCTAATCAGGGGCTTCACGTAATTGTGCGCTGAGTCCCTTTTAACCAGCAATTGCTGGTTTACATATTCACCGGCTATGCTGCAAGGTATAGCCTGCCAAGTAACCAGTTTACAAGGGTTCGCAACGTGATTAACGAAATTAAAAAAGATGCAGAAGTGCGCATGGGTAAGTGCGTAGAAGCATTCCAGGGCCATATCGATAAAATCCGTACTGGCCGTGCTTCACCAAGTATTCTTGATGGTATTCAGGTTGAATATTACGGTAGCGCAACGCCATTGCGCCAGTTGGCCAACGTGGTAGTAGAAGACTCCCGTACGCTGGCAATTACCGTATTTGACCGCAGCCTGAACGCCGCGGTAGAAAAAGCGATCATGTCTTCTGATTTGGGTCTGAACCCATCTTCAGCTGGCACCGTGATCCGCGTTCCGCTGCCTCCGCTGACCGAAGAGCGTCGTAAAGACCTGATCAAAGTGGTGCGTGGCGAAGCAGAGCAGGGCCGTGTCTCTGTGCGTAACGTGCGTCGCGATACTAACGATAAGGTTAAAGCCTTGTTGAAAGATAAAGCTATCAGCGAAGATGAAGATCGTCGTTGTCAGGATGAAGTTCAGAAAATGACTGATACCTTCATCAAGAAAATCGACTCTATTTTGTCCGATAAAGAAGCTGAGTTAATGAATTTCTAATCGTTAACCGGTTCCGCAAGGCGTCGCTTAGGCGGCGCTTTGTTTTTTACATCTGTACGGTTTTATTGAAGACAACAGCTGATATTTGGGCTAAATGTCTTAGTCTTGCGGGCTCAGATGTTTCATACTGATGCATCTTCCTATCATAAAAACAGTTATTCAGAGCACCCTCATGAAGCAACTGACTATTCTTGGTTCTACCGGCTCCGTTGGCTGCAGTACATTGGCCGTTGTGCGGGCTAATCCCGATTTATTCGCCGTCACCGCATTGGTTGCAGGGCGCAATGTCTCATTAATGGCAGAACAATGTCTGGAATTTGCCCCGCGTTATGCGGCAATGGCGGACGTAGATTCTGCTGCGGCGCTGCGCCTTTTGCTGTCTGAGCAAGGTAGCAAAACCGAAGTATTAGCCGGTGAAAAGGCGGCCTGCGAACTTGCTGCTCTCGGTGAAGTCGATCAGGTAATGGCGGCTATCGTCGGCGTAGCCGGGCTATTACCTACGCTGGCGGCGATCCGCGCCGGTAAAAAAGTGCTGCTGGCCAATAAAGAATCTTTGATTACCTGTGGTCGTCTTTTCATGGACGCGGTGCGAGAAAGTCGTGCGCAGCTGCTCCCCATCGATAGTGAACACAATGCCATTTTTCAAAGCCTGCCAGAGCGCGTTCAGCAACAGTTAGGCTATTCTTCTCTGATTGAGAATGGTGTATCGCGCATTATCCTGACCGGCTCCGGCGGTCCTTTCCGTGAAACGCCGTTGGATCAGTTTGCCACAATGACGCCAGACCAAGCCTGCGCTCATCCAAACTGGTCGATGGGGCGTAAGATTTCCGTCGATTCAGCTACCATGATGAATAAAGGGCTGGAATATATCGAGGCTCGCTGGCTGTTTAACGCTTCGGCTGAGCAGATTGAAGTGATTCTGCATCCGCAGTCGGTGATTCACTCGATGGTTCGCTATCAGGACGGAAGCGTGCTGGCGCAGCTTGGTACACCGGATATGCGCACGCCAATCGCCCACGCTATGGCGTACCCAAATCGGGTAGAATCAGGCGTTGAAGCGCTAGATTTTTGCCGTATGGGCCCGCTGACGTTCGCAGAGCCTGATTATCAGCGTTATCCGTGTCTGCAGCTGGCGATGGAAGCTTTTAACGCAGGGCAAGCGGCGACCACAGTGTTAAATGCGGCTAATGAAATTTCTGTCATGGCTTTCTTGCAATCGCGTATCGGTTTCACAGATATTGCGAGATTAAACAGAAATGTGCTCGAAAGTTTGGCATTGCAGGAACCCAATTCAGTCGATGAAGTCTTAGATATTGACCGTTTGGCACGAATTGCTGCTGAGCGAGCATTAGGTGCATTAAGTCGTTGAAGGTGATGTTATTCATTGGTGGAATTTGTTCGTCTCGGACTGAGATGATATAGTCTGCGCCGTCAATGGGCAGACAGACCCTTGATTAACGGTTCTATGGGTATTTAGACCCTCTGGTTTGGCTGTCATATAAGAAGCCGTGATTCAGTACACGGCTTTTTTTGTGCGCATGAGGCCTAATGTTAGGGAAGAGCAGTCGTATTTATTGAGGAAGAATGTTCGCGTTATGTCGTCCGTAAATGAAGATAGGGCTAACTTGTCCCCCCAAGGCCCGCGCCACGTTGCTATTATTATGGATGGTAATGGCCGATGGGCTAAACGCCAGGGTAAATTAAGGATCTTCGGTCATAAAGCGGGAGTGAAATCAGTTCGCCGTGCGGTGAGTTTTGCCGCCACTCATCAATTAGATGCGCTCACGCTTTATGCTTTTAGTAGTGAAAACTGGAATCGCCCTGCTCAGGAAGTGACCGCACTGATGGAGCTTTTCGTTCGAGCGCTGGACAGCGAAGTGAAAAGTCTGCATAAACATAACGTACGTTTAAGCGTTATTGGTGATATCAGCCGCTTCAGTGGACGTCTGCAGGAACGCATTCGACGCTCTGAAGCGCTGACGGAAAATAATGATGGTTTGAAGCTTAACATTGCTGCCAATTATGGTGGACGTTGGGATATCATTCAGGGAATGCGCCAATTGGCTGGGCAGGTTCAAAAGGGATTGTTACAACCTGAAGATATCACTGAGGATTTGTTAAATTCTCATATTTGCCTGAACGAACAGTCTCAGGTGGATCTAGTGATCAGGACCGGTGGCGAACATCGCATCAGTAATTTCCTGCTGTGGCAAATAGCCTATGCTGAACTTTACTTTACTGATGTCCTTTGGCCTGATTTTGATGAACTTGTCTTTGAAGGTGCGCTGAATGCATTTGCACAACGCGAGCGCCGCTTCGGTGGAACGACACCTAACGATGTTGCTGCATCCTAGGGGGAACTTTTGCTGAAGTATCGTCTCATAACTGCTTTGATTTTAATCCCTATCGTCATCGGGGCGCTGTTTTTGCTGCCTCCGATTGGTTTTGCCATAGTGACGCTGGCTGTATGTATGCTGGCTGCTTGGGAGTGGGGGCAGCTCGCTGGCTTCGCTTCGCACTCACAGCGCATCTGGCTGGCGATACTCTGCGGTTTCTTGCTGGTAACGATGTGGTTGAGTATTCCAGAATATCAACCTACAGTGCACGATTTGCAAGTCAGTGGCCCGCTTTGGGCATCGATGGGGTGGTGGATAGCCGCTCTGTTGCTGGTGTTGACCTACCCGCGCTCGGCTGCTTTCTGGCGTGACTCGCGAACCATCAGAATTATCTTCGGTATTCTGACCATAGTGCCATTCTTCTGGGGCATGTTTGCGCTGCGTCAGTACGGTTATGAGCAAAATCATTCAACCGGTGCCTGGTGGCTGCTTTACGTGATGTTGCTGGTGTGGGGCGCGGATTCCGGTGCCTACATGTTTGGCAAAATGTTCGGCAAACATAAGCTTGCACCGAAAGTTTCCCCCGGGAAAACCTGGGAAGGGTTGATAGGCGGCTTGCTGTCATCGGCGTTGATAGCCTGGTTGTTTGGCCGCTATGCTCCGCTGGATGTGATTCCGGAAAAACTGTTAGTGTGTTCTGTGGTTGCGGCTCTGGCCTCAGTACTCGGGGATTTGACCGAGAGTATGTTCAAACGTGAAGCGGGAATCAAAGACAGCGGTCATCTGATTCCTGGTCATGGCGGGATACTGGATCGTATCGATAGCCTGACCGCAGCCGTGCCGGTATTTGCCTGCCTGATGCTGTTAGTGTTTTAATCCGTCACTGACGGGGAGTTTAGGGATTATGATGAGCATACTCTGGAACCTGGCTGCATTTATCATTGCGCTGGGCATCTTAATTACGGTTCACGAGTTCGGCCACTTTTGGGTGGCGCGTCGCTGTGGAGTCCGTGTTGAGCGCTTTTCTATCGGTTTTGGCAAAGCCTTATGGCGCAGAACCGATCGACAAGGTACAGAATATGTGATCGCCCTGATTCCCCTCGGCGGTTATGTGAAAATGCTGGATGAGCGTGCCGAGGCCGTTGCCCCGGAATTCCGCCATCAGGCTTTTAACAATAAAAGTATTGCCCAGCGCGCTGCGATCGTCAGCGCCGGCCCTATCGCCAACTTCCTCTTCGCTATTTTTGCCTACTGGCTGGTGTTTATCATCGGCATCCCGAGCTTTCGTCCGGTTGTGGGTGAAATATCCCCACAATCCATTGCTGCGCAGGCTGATATTTCTGCTGGAATGGAACTTAAGTCTGTTGACGGTATCGAAACGCCTGATTGGTCTGCAGTTCGTCTTGCTCTGGTCGGTAAAATTGGCGACCAGCAGGTGCAAGTTGGCGTAGCCCCTTTTGGCTCTGATAACGTAGTACAGAAAACTCTGGATTTACGTCAATGGTCGTTCGAGCCTGATAAGCAGGACCCCGTGGTGACTTTGGGGATTATTCCTCGTGGCCCGCAGATTGAATCAGTGCTGCAAGAGGTTCAAACAGAGTCGGCAGCGCAAAAGGCGGGTTTACAAGCAGGGGATAGGATCGTTAAAGTTGACGGTCAGCTAGTTGAAGGTTGGCAGACATTTGCCAGCCGGGTACGCGAAAATCCTGGCAAGCCGCTGGCAGTTGAAATTGAAAGGGGTGGTTCTCCCTTGTCTTTAACCCTGATTCCAGATACAAAATCGGCGGGTAAAGACAGAACCGAAGGCTTTGCAGGCGTAATTCCGAAAGTTATACCGCTTCCGGATGAGTATAAAACGATTCGCCAATATGGTCCGTTTACGGCACTCTATCAGGCTGGGGATAAAACCTGGCAGTTGATGCGGTTGACGGTCAACATGTTGGGTAAACTGATTACTGGTGATGTTAAGCTGAATAACCTGAGTGGCCCGATTTCCATTGCACAGGGCGCAGGGGTTTCAGCCGAGTTCGGATTGGTTTATTACCTGATGTTTTTGGCACTGATTAGTGTCAACCTGGGGATTATCAATCTGTTCCCGTTACCGGTATTAGATGGTGGACATCTGCTCTTCCTGGCGATAGAAAAGCTCAAGGGTGGGCCGGTTTCTGAGCGAGTTCAAGATTTCAGCTACCGCATTGGCTCGATATTGCTAATGCTGTTGATGGGACTTGCACTTTTCAATGATTTCTCCCGCTTTTAACGGCAGGGGATAGGTTAGGAAGAACGCATAACAACGATGGCGATGAAAAAGTTGCTCATAGCGTCGCTGCTGTTTGGCAGCGCCACCGTATACGGTGCAGACGGGTTCGTAGTGAAAGACATTCATTTCGAGGGCCTGCAGCGAGTCGCCGTCGGTGCGGCGTTACTTAATATGCCGGTTCGCGTAGGCGATACCGTCAGTGATGATGACATCAGTAATACTATCCGTGCGTTGTTTGCCACAGGCAACTTCGAGGACGTTCGCGTTCTGCGCGATGGTAATACTCTGATTGTTCAAGTCAAAGAACGCCCAACGATCGCCAGTATCACTTTCTCCGGTAACAAAGCGGTGAAAGAGGATATGCTTAAACAGAACCTTGAAGCCTCTGGCGTTCGGGTTGGCGAGGCACTAGACCGCACAACGATCTCCAGCATTGAAAAAGGTCTGGAGGACTTCTATTACAGCGTGGGTAAATACAGCGCTTCGGTGAAAGCCGTAGTGACGCCGTTGCCGCGCAACCGTGTCGATCTGAAGCTGGTGTTTACCGAAGGTGTATCTGCCAAGATTCAGCAGATCAATATCGTCGGTAACCATGCGTTTAGCACAGACGAACTGATTTCACGTTTCCAGCTGCGCGATGAAGTGCCTTGGTGGAACGTGGTTGGTGACCGTAAATATCAGAAACAGAAACTGGCAGGCGATCTTGAGATCCTGCGTAGCTTCTATCTGGATCGCGGTTACGCACGCTTCAACATCGATTCTACTCAGGTGAGTTTGACGCCGGATAAAAAAGGCATCTACATCACAATCAACCTGACAGAAGGCGAGCAGTACAAGTTGAGCAGCGTGGTGGTCAACGGGAATCTGGCGGGCCATCAGTCTGAAGCTGAGAAGCTGACCAAAATTGAGCCGGGCGAGTTGTATAACGGCGGTAAAGTGACGCGCATGGAAGACGACATCAAAAAGATGTTAGGTCGCTATGGCTACGCTTACCCACGCGTACAGACTCAGCCTGAAATCAACGATGCGGATAAAACCGTGAAACTGCACATTAATGTGGATGCGGGTAACCGTTTCTATGTGCGTCACGTTCGCTTCGAAGGCAATGACACCAGTAAAGATTCCGTTCTTCGTCGTGAAATGCGTCAGATGGAAGGTGCATGGCTGGGTAACGCTCAGGTTGAACAAGGTAAAGATCGTCTGAACCGTTTAGGTTACTTCGAAACCGTCGATGTGGAAACGCAGCGTGTTCCGGGTACTGCCGATCAGGTTGATATTGTTTACAAAGTTAAAGAACGTAATACCGGTAGCCTGAACTTCGGCATTGGCTACGGTACTGAAAGTGGCGTGAGTTTCCAGGTGGGTGTTCAACAGGATAACTGGCTGGGCACGGGTAACAGCGTAGGGATTAACGGTACTAAGAATGATTACCAGACCTATGCTGAATTTACGTTAACCGACCCTTACTTCACCGTTGACGGTGTGAGTCTGGGTGGTCGTGTGTTCTACAACGATTTTAAAGCGGATAACGCAGACCTGTCTGGCTATACCAACAGCAGCTACGGTGTTGACGGTACCCTTGGGTTCCCAATCAACGAAAATAACTCATTACGCGTAGGCGTGGGCTATGTGCACAACAGTCTGTCCGACATGTTGCCGCAGGTTGCTATGTGGCGTTATCTCGAGTCAGTCGGCCAAAAGCCGAACTATACTGACCGCGCTGACTTCACCGCTGATGACTTTACCCTGAACCTTGGTTGGACTTATAACAACCTAGACCGAGGTTTCTTCCCGACTTCCGGTGTAAAATCTTCGGTTAACGGTAAAGTAACCGTTCCTGGCTCCGATAATGAATTCTACAAAGTGACCTTCGATACTTCCGGCTACCTGCCGTTGGATCAGGATCGTTCTTGGGTTCTGTTAGGTCGCGGGCGCTTAGGTTATGGCGATGGCCTCGGTGGCAAAGAAATGCCGTTCTATGAGAACTTCTATGCCGGTGGTTCCAGCACTGTACGTGGTTTCCGCTCGAACAACATCGGGCCTAAAGCTGCATACTATGCGAATAATGGCGCTACGGTTAATAAATCTACCGATGCTGTGGGCGGTAATGCCATGGCTGTGGCGAGTATCGAATTGATCACGCCAACGCCGTTTATCAGTGAAAAGTATTCTAACTCGGTTCGTACTTCGATCTTTATCGATTCAGGTACCGTTTGGGATACCCACTGGGAAAACACTGCGGCAACGGGAGCCGCCGGGATTCCTGACTACAGCGACCCAAGCAATATTCGCGTTTCTGCGGGTGTAGCATTACAGTGGATGTCACCGCTGGGTCCATTGGTGTTCTCTTACGCCAAACCGGTCAAAGACTATCCGGGTGATAAATCCGAGCAGTTCCAGTTTAACATCGGTAAAACCTGGTAACAGGCTACTGAGTAGTTGAGCAAGAATTGTTGATCGATAAGTAAAGATCGCGCTGACGCCGATCTCCCTGTTGCAAAGGTGATCTAGTATTACCTTTGCCGCATCGGATAAATCCGGCGTCAAGTGCATTTCAGGGTGTCTCTGACACAAACGGGTAATGGTAAGGAGTTTATAGTGAAAAAGTGGTTGTGTGCCGCAGGTCTTGGTTTAGCATTGGCTGCTTCAGCCAGCGTTCAAGCCGCTGACAAGATTGCTATTGTTAATGTTTCCAGCATTTTCCAACAATTACCCGCGCGTGAAACCGTGGCTAAGCAGCTGGAGAATGAATTCAAAGGCCGTGCAACCGAGCTGCAAGGAATGGAGCGCGATCTGCAGACCAAAATGCAGAAGCTGCAGCGCGACGGTTCTACCATGAAAGCCAGCGATCGTACCAAACTGGAAAAAGACGTCATGGCGCAGCGTGAAACCTTCTCTCAAAAAGCGCAGGCGTTTGAACAAGACAACCGTCGTCGCCAGATGGAAGAGCGTAACAAAATCCTGAGCCGTATTCAGGACGCTGTGAAATCTGTTGCAAGTAAAGGTGGGTATGATGTGGTTATCGACGCGAATGCTGTGGCATACGCTGATTCCTCAAAAGACATCACTGCTGACGTGCTGAAACAGGTTAAATAACACATGCCTTCAATTCGACTGGCTGATTTAGCCCAGCAGTTGGATGCACAAGTGCACGGTGATGGCGAAATTGTCATCACCGGCATCGCTTCAATGCATTCTGCCAAACCTGCGCAAATCACGTTTTTGTCAAACAGCCGTTACCGGGAACAACTCGCGTCTTGCCAAGCTAGCGCCGTGGTTTTGACCGAGGAAGATCTGCCTTATTGTAACGTTGCTGCTTTAGTCGTTAAAAATCCCTATCTGACCTATGCGCGCATGGCGCAGATTATGGATACCACTCCGCAGCCAGCTCAGGACATCGCCCCAAGCGCAGTGATTTCCCCTGAAGCAACCTTGGGCAATCAGGTATCAATTGGCGCAAATGCGGTGATTGAGTCCGGCGTTGTTCTGGGTGATAACGTGGTTATCGGTGCGGGCTGTTTTGTCGGTAAAAATGCACGTATCGGTGCAGGTAGCCGTTTGTGGGCCAATGTTTCCGTTTATCATGAAGTTGAGATTGGGCAGCATTGCCTGATTCAATCCGGTACGGTCATTGGTGCAGATGGTTTTGGTTACGCTAACGATCGTGGCAATTGGATCAAAATCCCGCAGCTTGGCACCGTAATAATTGGTGACCGCGTGGAGATTGGTGCCTGTACAACTATCGACCGCGGCGCGTTAGATAACACGGTTATCGGTAATGGTGTCATCATTGATAATCAATGCCAGATTGCGCATAACGTGACTATTGGCGACAATACCGCAGTTGCGGGCGGCGTTATCATGGCGGGAAGCCTGAAAGTTGGCCGATATTGCCAGATCGGTGGTGCCAGTGTGATCAATGGTCACATGGAGATTGCCGACAAGGTTGTTGTGACCGGAATGGGAATGGTGATGCGTCCAATCACTGAACCTGGGGTATACTCCTCCGGAATTCCGTTGCAGCCAAATAAAACGTGGCGAAAAACCGCAGCACTGGTGATGAATATCGATGAGATGAATAAGCGTTTGAAAGCTGTCGAACGTAAAATCGATAAAGAGTAATTACCACTCTGAGCCAATAACAAAAGCTATTGGCGCTTACTGCCCGAAGCGTACAGAGTTCCTAATTTGCGGCCTGCCTAATGATCTCCTTTTGGGGTCAAAGCAGGCCGTGTCGTTGATAGCATTAATTTTTTAGACAGGAAGAGTATTTTGACTACTGACACTCATACTCTGCATATTGAAGAGATTTTAGATCTACTGCCGCACCGTTTTCCTTTTTTGCTGGTAGATCGCGTCCTGGATTTTGAGGAAGGGAAATTTCTACGTGCAGTGAAGAACGTCTCTTTCAACGAGCCTTTTTTCCAAGGCCATTTCCCCGGTAAGCCTATTTTCCCTGGCGTACTGATTTTGGAAGCAATGGCGCAGGCTACCGGTATTTTGGCATTTAAAAGCCGCGGTAAACTTGAACCAGGCGAACTTTACTACTTTGCTGGTATTGATGAAGCCCGCTTTAAACGCCCGGTAGTGCCTGGCGATCAGATGATTATGGAAGTTGAATTCGTCAAAGAGCGTCGTGGTTTAACCCGCTTTACCGGTGTTGCTAAAGTTGACGGTGAAATTGTCTGTACTGCCACCATGATGTGCGCACGCAGCAAACCGGCACCAGCAGCAGTACCCGCATCTAAGGAGTCTTGATACGTGATTGACAAAACCGCCTTTATCCACCCGAGTGCTATCGTTGAAGAAGGTGCTGTGATTGGTGCTAATGTTCACATTGGCCCATTTTGCTATATCGGTTCCCAGGTGGAAATTGGTGAAGGCACAGTACTGAAATCCCATATTGTCGTGAACGGCGTGACTAAAATCGGCCGCGATAATGAGATTTACCAGTTTGCTTCCATTGGTGAAGCTAACCAGGATCTGAAATATGCCGGCGAACCGACACGGGTGGAAATTGGCGATCGTAACCGTATCCGTGAAAGTGTGACTATCCACCGTGGCACGGTACAAGGTACCGGGGTGACGAAAGTTGGTAGCGATAACCTACTGATGATTAATGCCCATATCGCTCATGACTGCATTATCGGCAACCGCTGCATCTTTGCCAATAACGCGACTTTGGGTGGCCACGTTGAAGTGGATGATTATGCCATTATTGGCGGAATGACCGCTGTTCATCAATTCTGTGTGATCGGTGCACATGTAATGGTTGGCGGCTGTTCCGGGGTTGCGCAGGATGTGCCTCCTTTTGTCATAGCGCAAGGAAACCACGCGACACCGTTCGGTATTAATATCGAAGGGCTGAAACGCCGTGGTTTTGATAAAGAATCTCTGCATGCTATCCGTAATGCTTACAAGCTTGTGTATCGCAGCGGACGTACTTTGGATGAAGTGAAGCCGGAAATTGCCGAATTGGCCGAGCAGCATCCTGCGGTTAAGCCGTTCAGCGATTTCTTCGCTCGTTCGACCCGCGGTATTATCCGCTAACTTATGCAAGAGCCTGTCATGACAGCCGATCGCCCATTAACTATTGGGTTAGTTGCCGGAGAAACCTCCGGCGATATTTTAGGTGCAGGGTTAATCCGGGCGCTTAAAGCTCAGGTTCCCAATGCCCGCTTTGTCGGCGTTGCCGGCCCCTTAATGCAAGCCGAGGGTTGTGAAGCCTGGTACGAAATGGAAGAGTTGGCTGTGATGGGGGTTGTGGAGGTGCTGGAACGGTTACCGCGTCTTCTTAAAATCCGTAAGGATTTGACGCGCCGTTTCAGCGAGCTTTCTCCCGATGTATTCGTGGGTATCGATGCTCCCGATTTTAACATCACCCTGGAAGGCCGCTTAAAGCAGAACGGAATTCGCACTATTCATTACGTCAGTCCCTCGGTTTGGGCCTGGCGTCATAAGCGCGTTTTCAAAATCGGTAAAGCCACAGATATGGTTTTGGCTTTTCTGCCTTTCGAAAAAGCGTTTTACGATCGTTTCAACGTTCCCTGTCGTTTTATTGGTCACACCATGGCGGATGCCATGCCGTTGGTTGCCAATCGTGCGGCGGCTCGTGCTGAATTAGGTATCGCTACTGATGTCCACTGTCTGGCGTTATTGCCGGGGAGTCGGCATTCAGAAGTCGAAATGTTAAGTGCCGACTTTCTACGCACCGCCGAGATATTACGGCAGCAATTCCCTGATTTAGAAGTATTGGTGCCGCTGGTGAACAGCAAGCGTCGGGAACAGTTCGAACGTATAAAAGCCGAAGTTGCACCGGAATTATCCGTCCATTTATTGGATGGTAAAGCCAGAGCTGCAATGGTCGCCAGCGATGCCACTCTGTTGGCTTCGGGCACCGCCGCGCTGGAATGCATGTTGGCCAAATCGCCGATGGTTGTGGGTTACCGTATGAAGCCTTTCACCTTCTGGTTGGCGGAGCGTTTGGTGAAAACGCCTTATGTCTCATTACCTAACTTACTGGCGGGCGAAGAACTGGTTCCCGAATTGCTACAGCAAGAGTGTCAGCCGCAAAAATTGGCAGACGCTTTATTACCTTTATTGAAGGGTGGCGAGGCGGTTGAAGCACTAAAAACACGTTTTCTGGCCTTGCACCAAAGCATTCGCTGCGATGCGGACAAACAGGCCGCACAGGCGGTATTGGAATTAGCGAAGCAATGAGCGATATTTTTATTTATCCGCAGGCAAATCTCATTGCCGGCGTTGATGAGGTCGGGCGCGGGCCGCTGGTTGGCGCGGTCGTGACCGCCGCAGTGATCCTCGACCCGAATCAACCCATTATCGGGCTGGCAGACTCAAAGAAACTCAGTGAAAAGCGCAGATTGGCGCTTTATGACGAGATTACCGAGAAGGCGCTGTCTTGGAGTCTGGGGCGCGCAGAGCCGGAAGAAATTGACGATATGAATATATTGCACGCTACCATGCTGGCGATGCAGAGAGCGGTTGCCGGGCTGCATATTGCGCCTGATTATGTCTTAATCGACGGTAACCGTTGTCCGGCACTGCCGATGCCGTCCCTCGCGGTGGTGAAAGGGGATAGCCGAGTGGCTGAGATTAGCGCTGCGTCTATCGTCGCAAAAGTGACCCGCGATCGGGAAATGGCGTTGCTGGATGCCGAGTTTCCGGATTACGGCTTTGCTCAGCATAAAGGCTATCCGACCGCATTCCATCTAGAGCGGTTGGCCGCATTGGGTGCCACAGATCACCATCGTCGCAGTTTTGCTCCGGTTAAACGCGTGCTCGGGCTGGCATAGGCCCGCATTGCTACTGCCTGATGGAAACAACGTATAGCCAGTGAATATCGAATTGCATCCATACAATGGTTTGCGTGATACAGGTTATAGTTATGATGCCCCGAGACACCCAGTCCTGCGGGTGTGATTCAATCCACTAATTTCTGGTATCTGGATATGGCCGAACCTCGTTTTGTCCACCTGCGTGTTCACAGCGATTATTCCATGATCGATGGATTAGCCAAGATTGGACCCTTGGTGAAGCGGGCTGCCGCCTTAGGCATGCCAGCGTTAGCGATTACTGACTTTACCAACCTGTGCGGTTTGGTGAAGTTTTACGGCAGCGCTCACGGCGCGGGAATCAAACCTATCATTGGCGCTGATTTCTGTGTGCAGAGCGAGATGCTGGGCGATGAGTTTGCGCATCTGACTATTCTGGCGCGTAACAACGAAGGCTATCAAAACCTTACCCTGCTTATTTCCGAGGCTTATCAGCGTGGCTATGGCCCCGCAGGGCCGGTTATCGATCGTGACTGGCTGATTAAGCACCGCGAAGGGCTGATTTTGTTGTCCGGCGGACGTATGGGCGACGTAGGCAAATTTTTGCTGCGTGGCAATCAGGCTCAGGTCGATCAATGTCTTGATTTTTACAATGAATACTTCCCTGGTAGCTACTATTTAGAGCTAATCCGTACTGGACGACAGGACGAAGAAAATTATCTGCACGTAGCGGTAGCATTAGCGACTGAACGCGGTATTCCCGTGGTTGCCACCAACGATGTGCGCTTTATTGATGAAACGGATTTTGATGCCCATGAAATTCGCGTGGCGATTCATGATGGCTTCACTTTGGTCGATCCGAAACGACCAAAAAATTATAGTCCTCAGCAGTTTATGCGCGATGAAGAGCAGATGTGCGAGCTGTTCGCGGATATTCCTGAAGCGCTGATCAACAGCGTTGAAATTGCCAAACGTTGTAACGTGACAATTCGGCTGGGTGAATATTTCCTGCCTCAATTCCCGACCGGGGATATGAGTACCGAAGATTTTCTGATCGAAAAATCCAAACAGGGTCTGGAAGAACGTCTGGAATTTTTATTCCCGGATCCGGAAGTCAGGGCGCAAAAGCGGCCTGAATATGATGAACGTCTGGATATCGAGCTTAAAGTTATCAACCAGATGGGATTCCCAGGCTACTTCCTGATCGTGATGGAGTTTATCCAGTGGTCGAAAGATAACGGCGTACCGGTTGGGCCGGGGCGTGGTTCAGGTGCAGGTTCTCTGGTGGCTTATGCCCTGAAAATCACCGATCTGGATCCGCTGGAATTTGATCTGCTTTTTGAACGATTCCTGAACCCTGAACGTGTATCCATGCCCGATTTCGACGTCGATTTCTGTATGGAAAAACGCGATCTGGTGATTGAGCACGTTGCTGAAATGTATGGCCGTGACGCGGTTTCGCAGATTATTACCTTCGGTACGATGGCCGCTAAAGCGGTAATCCGCGACGTTGGCCGGGTGCTGGGCCATCCCTATGGTTTTGTCGATCGTATTTCCAAATTGATTCCGCCCGATCCGGGGATGACGCTGGAAAAAGCCTTCGCCGCCGAGCCACAGTTACCTGAAATTTACGAAGCGGACGAAGAAGTTCGAGCCTTGATCGATATGGCGCGTAAATTGGAAGGTGTTACCCGTAACGCCGGTAAACACGCCGGTGGGGTAGTTATCGCGCCGACCAAAATTACCGATTTTGCGCCGCTATATTGCGACGCCGAGGGGAATAACCCGGTTACTCAGTTCGATAAAAATGATGTCGAATATGCCGGTTTAGTGAAGTTTGACTTCCTCGGTTTGCGTACTCTAACCATCATTAACTGGGCGCTGGAGATGATCAACGCCCGTCGCGCCAAGACCGGGCTGGAACCCATCGATATCGCGTCCATTCCGCTGGAGGATAAAAAGAGCTTTGATATGCTGCAACGGTCGGAAACGACGGCGGTATTCCAGCTCGAATCCCGCGGGATGAAGGATCTGATTAAACGCCTGAAACCCGACTGCTTCGAAGATATGATCGCCTTGGTGGCGCTGTTCCGCCCAGGACCGTTGCAATCAGGCATGGTAGATAACTTTATTGACCGTAAGCACGGTCGCGAAGAGTTGTCCTATCCAGATATCCAATGGCAGCATGAATCTCTGAAACCGGTACTAGAGCCTACCTACGGCATTATTTTGTACCAAGAACAGGTTATGCAGATCGCTCAGGTGCTGTCGGGCTACTCCCTCGGCGGGGCGGATATGCTACGCCGCGCAATGGGTAAGAAAAATCCGGCGGAAATGGCCAAGCAGCGTTCCGTGTTTGAAGATGGAGCTAAAAGTCAGGGTATTGACGGCGAACTGGCGATTAAGATCTTCGATCTGGTAGAAAAATTTGCGGGTTACGGTTTTAACAAATCTCACTCTGCCGCCTACGCGTTGGTTTCCTATCAGACTTTGTGGCTGAAAGCACATTATCCGGCTGAATTTATGGCTGCGGTAATGACCGCTGATATGGATAATACAGAGAAAGTCGTTGGTTTGGTGGATGAGTGCTGGCGCATGGGGCTGAAAATCCTGCCGCCGGATATAAACAGCGGGCTGTATCATTTCCATGTGAACGATGAAGGCGAGATCGTTTACGGCATTGGCGCTATCAAAGGCGTGGGCGAAGGCCCAATCGAAGCTATGCTGGAAGCCCGCAACCAAGGCGGCTACTTTAAAGATCTGTTCGATTTATGTGCGCGGGTTGATACCAAAAAACTGAATCGACGGATTCTGGAAAAACTGATAATGTCCGGCGCTTTCGATCGTCTCGGTCCGCATCGTGCGGCCTTGATGAGCTCTCTCGGAGAAGCGCTGAAAGCGGCAGATCAGCATGCCAAAGCGGAAGCTATTGGTCAGGCAGATATGTTCGGCGTACTGGCGGATGCGCCTGAGCAGGTCGAGCAATCTTATGCTAACGTACCGCGCTGGCAGGAACAGGTGGTTCTTGACGGTGAGAGGGAGACGCTGGGGCTGTATTTAACCGGTCACCCGATTACCCAGTATCTAAAGGAAATCGAGCGTTATACCGGTGGGTTGCGCCTGAAAGATATGCACCCGACGGATCGGGGCAAAATGACGACAGCAGTGGGGCTGGTAATCGCTGCGCGCGTGATGGTAACAAAACGCGGAAATCGTATCGGCATCTGTACGCTAGATGACCGTTCCGGGCGTCTGGAAGTGATGATGTTCACGGATGCGTTGGAAAAATATCAGCATTTGTTAGAAAAAGACCGTATCCTGATAGCCAGTGGGCAGGTCAGCTTTGATGACTTTAGCGGTGGACTTAAAATGACCGCCCGTGAGTTAATGGATATCAGTGAAGCTCGTGAAAAATATGCCCGTGGGCTTGCTATCTCGCTGACTGACAGGCAAATTGATGACCAGCTTTTGAACCGTCTCCGCCAATCGTTGGAACCCCACCGATCGGGGACGATCCCAGTACATCTTTATTACCAACGGGAAGATGCGCGCGCCAGACTACGATTTGGTGCCACGTGGCGTGTTACCCCGACAGACCGTTTATTGATCGACCTGCGGACGCTGGTTGGTAATGAGCAGGTGGAACTGGAATTTGACTAAAATAGGAATGCTATGAGTCTGAATTTTCTTGATTTTGAACAGCCGATTGCAGAGCTGGAAGCGAAAATTGACTCGCTGACTGCAGTCAGCCGTCAAGACGAAAAATTAGATATTAATCTGGATGAAGAGGTCCAGCGTCTGCGTGAGAAAAGCGTTGAGCTGACGCGGAAGATTTTTTCGGACCTCGGGGCTTGGCAGGTCGCTCAATTAGCGCGCCATCCGCGACGTCCTTATACCCTGGATTATATCGCTAACATTTTTACGGATTTCGAAGAGCTGGCAGGTGACCGTGCCTATGCTGATGATAAAGCTATCGTCGGCGGAATTGCCCGTTTGGAAGGCCGTCCGGTGATGATCATTGGTCATCAGAAAGGCCGTGAAACCAAAGAAAAAATTCGTCGCAACTTCGGTATGCCTGCTCCAGAAGGCTACCGTAAAGCGCTGCGTTTGATGGAAATGGCTGAGCGCTTCAAGCTGCCGATCATTACTTTCATTGATACTCCGGGGGCTTACCCTGGCGTTGGCGCCGAAGAACGCGGCCAGTCAGAGGCCATTGCCCGTAACCTGCGCGAAATGTCTCGTCTGAATGTGCCTATCGTCTGTACCGTTATCGGTGAAGGCGGCTCCGGTGGCGCGTTGGCGATTGGCGTAGGCGACAAAGTGAATATGTTGCAGTACAGCACTTACTCGGTGATTTCGCCGGAAGGCTGTGCGTCAATTCTGTGGAAAAGTGCGGATAAAGCGCCGTTAGCTGCCGAAGCTATGGGTATTACCGCGCCACGCCTGAAAGAGCTCAAGATGATCGATTCCGTGATTCCTGAACCTTTAGGCGGTGCACATCGCGATTATCAGGCCATTGCCGCTTCACTGAAAGCGCAATTGCTGGCCGATCTGAGCGATCTGGATGTGTTGAATAACGATGAGTTGCTGAATCGCCGCTACCAGCGGTTGATGAACTACGGCTATTGCTGATTTAATCTTTCAGACAAAAACCCGGACTCACTTTGACTCCGGGTTTTTTATTGGGCAATAATAGCCGCTCAATCAGAGATTATTGGGTAACCACTTTGAGTTGGTATCGCCAAGAATAATACTAGAAATAGTGTTAACGTAACTTTTATCCGGGTTTATCTCCACGTTTACTCTGACCTTTTCCCGCAGTACATAAGCCGTTTTAGCCAGATTACAGATTATCGGTACGTCACTAAAATGCCAGACCATATTTTCGCGTGGTTCGGTTCTCTCACTAAATGAAATCCGACACCCCTGATCCGATACGCGAATGGCCGCGACGGTCCCATCGATGACATAACTGGAGCCAGGAGTATCATCGGCAAAGGCAATAGGCGTTAATGAAACAAACAGAGAAAAAATAATCGGTTTATTCAAAATAACCTCCGTGTATCATTTATATTATGGTGGGTTAATATCTCATTGAGATATGTTTATTTATTCAACGTTATTCTCTAATGCCGCAATAAGTCTGTTGACGAAATAAAAATGTCTGCCTTTTCTGGTTTTACATCTTTTATTTTGTAACTGCCTTTTCTTCATGGAATTGGAGTTGGGAGTTATACAAGTAAAAGAGGCGGCTAATGGGGGCAGTGTTTCACCTTGTATTACATCACGATAACCTCGCGGATTGCCAATATGGGTATAAAATTCTGAGCTACTGATATCACCATCGTTGGCTGAGTTATAACCTAAATTTGGCTGCCATCGATTTATCCAAAAGCCATTTGAAAATAGCTGACCGGATTGATAATAATTCTGCAATATTTCTCCGGTTATTTCGATAAAAGAAATGATCCGCTCCGCCGATATACCTTCCAGCGCCACCCATTCCTCCATTCCGCCATAATTATGCAATAGCGCTGATAATCCGGCTTGTCGTGGTGAGTGTTCGGCGCTGGTATCTCTGGCATGTGCGATAGAACCTTCGACTTCATAGAAGTTTGACTCTGGCCTTATGGCATAGATAAAAATTCGAAAGTCTTCCTCAAAAGGCTCTTCGCTATTGGCTCTGGCAAGTGATGCTGCGTGCTCGATGCTATGACGAAACGAAGCGCTGGTAGAGACAAAGGCACTGGTGTAATCATCGACAGATTCTCCATCAAAATGATGTATAAGATCATAATCAACGCGTGGGCCTGCCCAAGGACGCATTCCGTTAGCTGCATTTATCTCCCCTAAGTCCCGGGTGTCGGCGCGGTATACCAGGTTAACGGGGTAAATAGCATAGCTGGCGGATATATAAAAAAATAGAAGTCCAATAATAAACAGTGTATTGATTAATAGAGAGAGAAACTTTCCCTGCATAACACCATCCTTATAACCTGTGAAATAAAATATTATATTTTGATGGTGAAGTGTTAAATGTAAATCAAAAATTTAAAAGCCTTAAAATAAGTTACATTTTGATTATTACTTGATGTTATTTAATTTGCTGGCTGGGCTTGTTTTGATAATTATTATTGTCTGATCGTTCTCTTTTTTAGTTTTAATTGTGGCTTTAATCTCGCCCGATTAATTCACTCGGTGATTAAATTTATTATTTTGTCCAGAATGCAGTCAATATATGGCATGGTGTCTGATATAGAATTTCCAACATTATTATCTAATTAGGTACACAGCGGCGAGTTTTCATGTTGTTATAGGGATAAATAAAAATGTGAGGACTATACAAATGAATATCATCGCCATTATGAGCCCAATGGGGGGTTACTATAAGGATGAGCCAATTCGTGAGCTTCACAGCGCTCTGCAAGCTAAAGGTTTTCAACTGGTTTACCCGAAAGATGGGCAGGATCTACTCAAGCTGATTGAACATAACGCTCGGATTATTGGCGTCATTTTCGATTGGGATCAGCACAGCATGGCGCTGTGTACCGAGATCAACGAGTTAAATGAATACCTGCCGATTTATGCTTTTATCAATACGACCTCATCGCTGGATGTCAGCCTGAATGAAATGCGCATGGCACTGTATTTCTTCGAATATGCGCTTAACGCAGCCGATGATATTGCTCAGCATATTGAGCAGTATACCGCCGAGTATATTGATGTCATCACGCCGCCGCTGACCAAAGCGTTGTTTCACTATGTTAAAGAGGGAAAATATACGTTTTGCACCCCAGGGCACATGGCGGGCACGGCATTTCAGAAAAGCCCGGTGGGGAGCCTATTTTATGATTTCTTTGGCGCCAATACCTTAAAAGCCGATATTTCTATTTCGGTGACCGAACTGGGGTCTTTACTGGATCATAGCGGCCCGCATTTAGAAGCCGAAGAGTATATCGCGCGTACTTTCAACGCCGAAAAAAGTTATATGGTGACCAACGGTACGTCGACCGCCAATAAAATCGTCGGCATGTATTCTGCCCCAGCCGGTTGCAGCATATTGATCGACCGTAATTGTCATAAGTCACTGACGCATTTATTGATGATGAGCGATATCACGCCGCTATATTTGCGGCCTGCGCGTAATGCCTACGGTATTTTGGGCGGAATACCGAAGAGAGAGTTTACTCGCGAAAGCATCAACGAAAAGATCGCGCAAACGGCGGGGGCTACCTGGCCTGTCCATGCGGTTATTACTAACTCAACCTATGACGGTCTGTTGTATAACACCGATTATATTAAACAGACTCTGGACGTTCCTTCGATACATTTTGATTCTGCTTGGGTGCCTTACACTCAATTTCACCAGATCTACGATGGTAAGAGTGGAATGAGCGGCGATAGGATTCCCGGTAAAGTTATTTACGAAACCCAATCGACGCATAAATTACTGGCCGCATTTTCTCAGGCTTCGATGATTCATATAAAAGGCGATTATAACGAATCGACCTTTAATGAAGCCTATATGATGCACACGACCACTTCCCCACATTACGGTATCGTGGCCTCAATGGAAACGGCAGCCGCCATGATGCGAGGTAAACCGGGCAAACGGCTGATTCAGCGCTCTATTGAGCGCGCGATGCATTTCCGTAAAGAAGTTAAGCGCTTGAGAGCCGAAAGCGATAACTGGTTCTTTGACGTCTGGCAGCCAGATGATATTGAAGACATCCAGTGCTGGCCGCTAGAGCCGGGCGAAAACTGGCATGGCTTTGCTAAGGCAGACGCTGATCATATGTATCTGGACCCGATTAAAGTCACGATTCTGATGCCGGGAATGAACAGTGATGGGCAGTTGACGGAGGAAGGTATTCCTGCCGCTCTAGTGGCAAAATTTCTCGATGAGCGTGGCGTTATAGTTGAGAAAACCGGGCCGTATAACTTATTGTTCCTGTTCAGTATTGGTATAGATAAAACCAAAGCCATGAGTTTATTACGTGGGCTGATGGAGTTTAAGCGCGCCTATGATCTGAATTTACGTGTCAAAAATATGCTGCCGGATTTGTATGCGGAAGATCCTGATTTTTATCGTCATATGCGAATTCAGGATCTCGCCGCCGGCATACATCAACTTATTCGTCACCATGACTTGCCGCGTCTAATGCATCAGTCCTTTAGCGTATTGCCGGAAATGAAACTGACGCCTTACGATATGTTCCAACAGCAAATCCGCGGTAATATAGAAGAATGTGAAATGGGTGATCTGATTGGCAAAGTGGTTGCCAATATGATTCTGCCTTATCCGCCGGGCGTACCCGTGGTGATGCCGGGTGAAATGATTACCGAAGAAAGCCGAGCGGTGTTGGATTTCCTGCTGATGCTGTGTGCTATCGGCGAGCACTATCCCGGCTTTGAAACCGATATTCACGGCGCTCATCTGGCCGACGATGGACGATATATGGTTAAGGTGCTGAAAACCAGTTGATAACCCATCACCCGTTAGCCAGCGGGTGAAAAATAATGATGGAGCCAGCCATGTTGGACATTCGCCAGATTCACCATATTGCGGTGATCGGCTCAGATTATCAGGTCAGCAAGGATTTCTACTGCGACGTATTGGGATTCGCTTTGCTGAGTGAGGTTTATCGCGCAGAGCGTGATTCCTGGAAAGCCGATTTGGCATTAAACGATAATTATATCATTGAGTTATTTTCCTTCCCGGCTCCGGCTGCGCGGCCAAGCCGCCCGGAAGCCTGTGGCTTACGTCACCTGGCGTTTCAGGTAGATGATATTGATTTGAGCGTTAAGCAATTGGCTGAGAAGGGCGTGGCTTGTGAAACGGTGCGAATCGATCCTTATACACAATCGCGTTTCACTTTCTTTCAGGATCCGGACGGGCTGCCGTTGGAACTGTATGAATTGAAGCCGTCTCGGTGATGTATCGATGAATCAGCCACAACAACTCGTTGAATATATTGCCGATAACCTGCGTGGGCAAACCAGTTTTCTGGTGGGATTCAGCGGTGGACTAGATTCCAGCGTGTTGCTCCACGCTTTGGTGCAGCTGCGCGCTAGTCTGTTGCCGTCTCTAACCCTGCGCGCTATTCATATACATCATGGTTTGAATCCACTGGCGGAAAACTGGGTGGAACATTGCCAGGCACAGTGTCAGGGCTGGAATGTGCCATTTGAAGTTGTTCGGGTACAGCTCGATACGCGCCACAGTGGGATAGAAGCCGCCGCGCGAACCGCGCGTTATCAGGCCTTTTCCAGCCACTTGGCAGAAGGAGAAACCTTACTTACTGCTCAGCATCTCGACGATCAAAGTGAAACCTTTTTACTGGCGTTAAAACGCGGCAGCGGCCCTGCGGGTTTAGCTTCGATGGCTGCGGCTATGCCATTTGCTGAGGGGCAGATTTTGCGCCCATTATTAGCTATTTCTCGCAAACAATTAGAGCGTTACGCCGAAGATTGCCAGTTGGCATGGATAGAAGATGATAGCAATCAGGACGATCGCTTCGATCGTAATTTTCTGCGTCTGAAAGTATTGCCGGTTTTATCCGAACGTTGGCCGCATTTTTCCCGATCGGTGGCGCGTAGTGCGGAGTTGTGCGCTGAGCAGGAACAATTGTTAGATGAGCTATTATCTGAACCCTTGGCGCAACTACGGCAACCGGATGGTTCTTTAGCGATCAACGGTTTAGCGCTAATGTCGGAAGCTAAACGCGGTGCCTTGCTGCGTCGTTGGCTGGCAGAGAAAGGCGTGGCGATGCCCGCCAGAGAACAGCTACAGCGAATTTGGAATGAAGTGGCGTTGGCGCGGGCTGATGCAGAACCGGTGCTGGAGTTAGCTCCTCATCAGGTACGGCGTTTTCGGCAATATTTGTATGTATTACCGCAGTTGGAAGCCATCACTACGACAGTTTTACCGTGGTCTGTGCCATCGCCGTTGGAGCTACCCGCCGGGCTGGGACGTTTGGAACTGGCTGATGAGAAGGGACAGAAAATCCGAGTGCCCGCTGAAAATGAACCTGTTAGCGTCCGTTTTGGCCTACAGGGGAACATCAGAATCGTTGGGCGTCGGCATTCGCGGCGCGCTAAAAAATTGTGGCAGGAATTAGGCATTCCGCCTTGGGAGCGCGAACGTATTCCGCTATTGTATTTTGGTGAGCAATTGATAGCCGCCATCGGCGTATTTATCACGCCAGAGGGCGTAGCCGAAGAAGGCGGAGCCTGCTGGTGCGTTCAGTGGCGTCAGCTGAATAACAGAATAAATAACGAATAATAAAAGCGGTCTTGAGGATCAATGATGAAATCAGTTGTGTGTCTGGCAGTGGCGTTGAGCCTATGCAGTTTTTCTGCAATGGCGAAAAATGATATTGAGGCCGGTAAGGCGAAGTCTGCCGCCTGTATTGCCTGTCACGGTATGAATGGTAAGGTTTCGGTGCCGATGTATCCGAATTTGGCAGGGCAAAATGCGCTCTATCTTGAGCAATCGCTAAAAGCGTATAAAACCGGCGGGCGTTCTGGCGGTCAGGCTGAGGTGATGCGCGCCTATGTTTCAGGTTTGACCGATGAGGATATGTCTGATTTGGCGGCTTACTATGCCAGCCTTAAACCCTAATATTTCGCCTTGGTTAAAAACAAAACGGGCCACTTTTCAGCGGCCCGTTTTTTTTGGCGAAAGGATTACGAAGCACTGACCACGACAGTTCCAATTTCTGGATGACTGAAGCTGGCGATATGATCCAGCCGTAACTCGCGCATTTTCCCCGATTCTTCCACAATCAGGTATTCGACATGCTTGCGTAATAGCAGGTCGCTGGCTTTACCTTCTACGATCTCACCGCCTCTCAACTTCAACGTCAGTATCAGGTGATGCTGGCAGGCGAGTTCCAGATTATCGTAATCATCGCAATTGATGGGTTGATACTCTTCACTCATCGACATAATCGCTCACCAATAAGTTAGCGGCGGCGTAAGCCGCCTGTTCCCTAACGGAGGACGGCAGTGCGTCATTTGCCGCAACTTCGTCCAATGCTTTCAATACACAGCCCAGCGCATCAGGCACATACCCAAGATCGCCACTGCCAATCTCGGAATAAAAACGACGTACTAATTCACAGTATTGTTGCACGGTATCCTCCCGGAAAAGTTTAACCCGGTGGATTTTCAATGGTAAACCACATTGTAAAACCACGAAGATAAACTCTGAACTTATAAGGACTATAGCACAGGAGTTGAAGAGATATCAGCGTTCAGCGGAAGGTTTCTTTGCTTACTAAAAGCCATTAATAATCGGTTTATGTGGGGTTAGCAGCGCGCGCAAAGGCGGGATCAAGTACACTGTCCTCCTGAAAATCAAGAGGTCACCCATGGCACTAAAAGCAACCATTCACAAAGCCACAGTCAATATTGCCGATATGGATCGCAATGTCTTTATGGATACTAACCTGACGGTGGCACAGCACCCTTCCGAAACCGATCAACGCATGATGCTGCGGCTATTGGCGTGGATTTGCCATGCGGACGAGCGTTTGTTATTTACCAAAGGCCTAAGTGCGGACGATGAGCCGGAAATCTGGCTGCGTAACGATCATAACGGCATCGAGCTGTGGGTGGAGTTAGGGCTGCCGGACGAGAAGCGCTTGCGCAAAGCCTGCAATCAGTCGAAAAAAGTTGTTCTTTATTCCTATGGGGAACGCGCGGCGAAAGTGTGGTGGCCGCAGGTTAAAGAGAAACTTTCCGGCCATGAAAATCTTCAGGTACGTTTTCTGGATGATGAGCAAATGGCGAAACTGGCTGCGATGTCCGCTCGCAACATGAATTTGCAGGCGACCCTGCAAGAGGGAACCATTTGGCTTTCTGATGCTCAGAATAATCTGGAAATCACTTTTTCTGAATGGCAAGGCAGCGAGCAATAAGTGTGTTAAATATTTCGAATAGCGTGACGCTGGCCGACAGCGAGATAGAGCTAACGGCGATCCGGGCTCAGGGCGCGGGTGGCCAGCATGTTAATAAATCCTCAACGGCAATACATTTGCGCTTTGACATCAAGGCCTCTAGCCTGCCAGAGTATTACAAGCAGCGCCTGTTGGCGCTGAATCATCATCTGGTCACGGCGGATGGGGTGGTGATTATCAAGGCTCAGGAATACCGCAGTCAGGATATGAATCGCGAGGCAGCTCTGGCCCGTTTAGCGGCGCTGATTCGCCAAGCCATGGTCGTAGAGAAGACCCGGCGACCAACCAAGCCGACCAAAGGCTCTAAAATTCGGCGGGTGGAAGGAAAAGTCCGCAAAGGTGCAACTAAAGCGCTGCGCGGCAAAATACATCAGGATTGATACCGCAGGGGTGTGGGTCCATAGGATTGGTACGCAGTAGGAGATAAGCTGTGAGAAAACTCAGTATTACTTTGTTATTAGCAGCTGGCGCTTTGTCACTGCTGGGCTGTAAAAACCTTTATCAGCCAAAACAGCAACCTTTACAACCGATGCTGCAAAGTTATCAGGGCGTATTGCCTTGCGCGGATTGCAGTGGGCTGGATACGTCTTTATTTTTAGATGCTGACGGCACCTTCGTATTGCAGGAAACTTATCGCGATACCAGAGATGGCGATAGGACATTCTCAGAGCAGGGAACCTGGGCGCGAACCGCCGATAAGCTAGTGTTAACCAGCGCTAAAGGTGAGAAGCGCTATTTCCATCCGGTAGGAAAGAATCTGGAAATGTTGGATCAAAATGGACAACGGATTACATCCTCTCTGAACTACCAGTTAACGGCCAGCGAAGCTTTGCCAACGACGTCTATTCCTTTGCGTGGCATGTATATTTATATGGCTGATGCGGCACAGTTTACCGACTGCGCTACCGGCCATAGCTTCGCGGTTGATAATAATGTCGAGTTGGAAACCGGTTATATGAATGCGCGGAAAAACGCCGGCGAGCCGATTTTCCTGACGTTAAATGGACATTTTGGTATGCGACCGTCTATGGAAGACGGACAGTGGGATAAGTCCATGATTCCTGATGGCAATATCAAGTTCACTGCGGGTAAGACCTGTAATAGCAAATAATCGTAAGCGGACGGATTATTCACTGGTTTTTCAGTGATTCAGCTAAAGAAAAAGCCCTGTTAAAAACAGGGCTTTTTGGTATCCATTCTCGGCTGATTAGCCTTTGATTTCACTCAGCAGGAACTCAATGATTTCGCTGGTTTTAATCATTTTCTTCTCACTGGCACGGCGGTTTTTGTATTCCACTTCTTCGCTGTCCAAGTTGCGATCGCCAATAACGATATTGTGCGGCACGCCAATCAGTTCCATATCGGCAAACATCACGCCCGGACGTTCTTTACGGTCGTCCAGAATGACATCGATGCCTTTAGCGCGCAGAGTGGCGTACAGTTCTTCCGCCAGCTCTTTAACGCGGAAAGACTTGTGCATATTCATAGGGAGAATAGCAACCTGGAATGGCGCAATAGCATCTGGCCAGATAATCCCGCGGTCATCATGATTTTGCTCAATCGCCGCCGCCACTACGCGGGAAACCCCAATGCCGTAACAGCCCATGGTCATGACCTGATTGCGGCCATCTTCACCCTGAACCGTCGCTTTCATTGCTTCGGAATACTTGGTGCCCAGCTGGAAGATATGACCCACTTCGATACCGCGTTTAATCTGCAAAGTACCTTTGCCGTCTGGGCTGATATCGCCTTCAACCACGTTACGCAGATCAGCAATCTGCGGCAGCGGCAGATCGCGCTCCCAGTTAATACCGAAGTAATGTTTGCCATCAATGTTTGCGCCAGCGCCGAAATCGCTCATAACTGCAACGCTGCGATCGATAACCACTGGCATTGGCAGGTTCACCGGGCCGAGAGAACCAGGACCTGCGCCTACGATAGCGCGAATTTCTTCTTCGCTCGCGAAGGTCAGCGGTTTGGCAACCTGCGGTAGTTTCTCCGCCTTGATTTCGTTCAGCTCGTGATCGCCACGTACTAGCAGGGCAATCAGCTTATGGCCACTTTCTTCATGGGCATGAACCATCAGGGTTTTGACGGTTTTTTCGATGGGTAACTGGAATTGGTCTACCAATTCAGCGATGGTTTTCGCATTTGGCGTATCAATAACACGCAATTCTTCCGACGCGGCCGCGCGAGGTTCGTTTGGCGCCATGGCTTCCGCGAATTCGATATTCGCCGCGTAGTCTGATTCGGTAGAGAAAACGATATCGTCTTCACCGCTGTCGGCCAGAACCTGGAACTCATGGGATGCGTCGCCACCGATAGAGCCGGTATCAGCCAGAACCGGGCGGAAGTTCAGCCCCATACGTTCAAAGATACGGTTGTATGCGGCATACATGGCATCGTAAGTTTCTTGCAGAGACTCCTGCGTTGTATGGAAAGAGTAAGCATCTTTCATGAGAAACTCGCGGGCGCGCATAACGCCAAAGCGCGGACGTACTTCGTCCCGGAACTTGGTTTGAATCTGGAAGAAGTTCAGCGGCAACTGCTTATAAGAGTTGATTTCGCCACGAACCAGATCGGTAATCACTTCTTCGTGAGTCGGGCCAAGTACAAAAGGACGTTCGCCGCGATCGACAAAACGCAGCAATTCAGGGCCGTATTGCTCCCAACGACCGCTCTCCTGCCACAGGTCTGCGGGCTGAACTACCGGCATGGAAACTTCAATAGCGCCCGCATTGTTCATCTCTTCACGAACGATGTTTTCAACTTTTTTCAGAACGCGAATACCGGTGGGCAGCCAGGTATAAAGACCTGAGGCCAGTTTACGAACCATGCCGGCACGCAGCATCAATTGATGGCTAATGACTTCCGCGTCGGCAGGCGTCTCTTTTAGAGTGGAGAGCAAATATTGGCTAGTGCGCATGATGTTTTGGTTCCATTAGAACTGCAAATTGCAACAGGCTGCCGAGATTGGTCAGGCAGTCAAAAACAGTAAAAGTAGCTTAGTTTACCAGTGAGAAACGGTTGTCAAAAGAGAACAGCACGAAATTTAGCGTGGGTCGAGGGATAACACTTCGGTTTGCTGCCCAATAACTCGCCAACGAACGTTAAACTCTAATAATAATACTGCGTATTCCCGCGTTTCTACTTCATTTTTCCGATAGGCCGGACGAGGGTCCTGTGCCAGAACCTGAGAAATAAAACGCTCTAGATTCGGGTAGCGCGCCTGATTTTCTGCTAACTGCCGTTGGGCATAAGCGGAAAATGTTACTGGCATATCGGTGTCAGGTGCTGATTGAGCAAAACCGGCACGAGCCAGCGGCTGGCTTTCTGCAAAGGGCAGGTAGGGTTTAATATCGATAACCGGCGTGCCGTCGACCAGATCCAGACTCCCTAGCTCAAGCACCACTTCCGAACCTTTCACTCGCACGGCTTTCAGCTCAATGAGCGACATACCGATGGGATTGGGACGAAAAGTCGATCGGGTGGCAAATACGCCCATACGAGCATTGCCGCCAAGGCGTGGAGGACGCACAGTAGGTCGCCAACCGCCGTCCATGGTTTGATGGAAAACAAACATTATCCATAGGTGGCTAAAATCATTCAGGCCGCGAACTGCCTCTGGCTGATTATAAGGAGCCAGTAATTGTAGCTCACCGCCGCCGTCTTCAATCAGCCCCGGCTGTCGAGGAACTGCAAATTTTTCTTTATAGGGCGACCGGATAACGCCGATCTGCTCAAAGGAAAACGTGGTCATTTTGACGATACGTTCAACGCAGAACCTTGGCAAATCGCCTGCTGGTAACAACCTGGCGCGCCGCTGATAATCTGACATTCATGGAGCAATACCGCGTTTGCTTTCAGGTAAGAGGCTTTAATCTGCATTCTCTTACGCGCCGTGGCAATATTCGGCGGTGAGTCTTGCGCGCTGGTTTGGCAGGATTCACCTGAAACTTCCCCTAAATCACGGAAAGGTTTACCGACCAACTCTTCGGCGGTTTTATACAGTTTCACCGGCGCAGAACGCGGAGCCGTAGTTTGAGTGGATTTGGCCGTCGGCTGTGGGTTTGGCAACATCTTCCCGCCATTGGATGATTCGGTTTGCAGCATGGAACATCCAGTTAGCGAAAGAGCTAACCAACAGAGAGGTAACGCACGCATAGAGATTCCTTTGCTTTTTATATTTAAGTTGCGCTATTGAAGCAATCTATCATGCAAATAACAAGACGGGCCGTAGCCCGTCTTGAAGATATATTCACTAAAATCAGTAATGAAAAATTACCAGCCTTTTACAGCACCGCCGTTAAAGGCTTTATTCGCGGCTTCGTAAACTTCTTCAGACTGGTAGGCCTGTACGAATTTCTTCACGTTTTCCGCGTCTTTATTGTCTTCACGCGCCACGATCAGGTTAACGTAAGGTGAGTCTTTGCCTTCGACAAACAGACCGTCTTTCGCCGGAGTCAGACCAACCTGGCTGGCATAAGTGGTGTTGATCACCGCCAGCGCAATTTTCTGGTCATCCAGAACGCGCGGTAACTGGGGCGCTTCCAGCTCAACCAGATTCAGGTTTTTAGGGTTTTCGATGATATCCAGCTTCGTTGGCAGCAAGCCTACGCCTGGCTTCAGTTTGATCAGATTTTGTTTTTCCAGCAGCAGCAGGGAACGGCCTAGGTTAGTTGGATCGTTAGGTACTGCGACGCTGGAGCCCGGTTGCAGTTCGTCCAGTGATTTGATTTTCTTGGAGTAACCGGCAATGGGGTAAACGAAGGAATTACCAACGGAAACCAATTTATAACCGCGATCAATGATTTGCTGATCCAGATAAGGTTTATGCTGAAAAGCATTCAGATCGATATCGCCTTTGCTCAACGCTTCGTTAGGCAACACATAATCGTTGAATACAACTAACTCAACGTCCAGACCGTATTTATCTTTCGCAACTTTCTGCGCAACTTCTGCAACCTGCTGCTCAGCGCCAACGATCACACCTACTTTGATGTGATTAGTATCTTTTTCTTCCTGACCACAACCGGCCAAAAGCAGGGTTCCGATCAGCGCGCCGACTGCCGCGATAGATTTTAATTTAAAAGACATATCCTTTCCTCTATAGACATTCATTTTAATAGGCGCCGCTGTGAGCGCTATCGCAGGCTGATTATTACTTGTGAGTCACGGCTCTGACGATCCGGTCACCACAGAACTGAATCAGATAGACCAAAATAACCAATAATACTAAGACGGTATTCATTGCGGTCGCGTCATACCCAATATAACCATATTGGTATCCGATTTGACCTAAACCACCGGCACCGACTGCGCCACCCATGGCGGAATAACCGACCAGAGTAATCAGCGTAATGGTTGCCGCGTTAACTAAACCGGGCAAAGCTTCTGGTAATAATACTTTTTTGATGATTTGGAACGGCGTGGCACCCATGGCGCGAGCCGCTTCTACCAAACCAGATGGAATCTCCAGTAGGGCGTTTTCTACCATACGCGCGATAAATGGCGCAGCGCCTACGGTTAAAGGAACGATTGCCGCCTGTAGGCCGATAGAGGTGCCTACTATCATGCGAGTGAATGGAATCATCCAAACCAATAAAATAATGAAAGGTATGGAGCGGAAAATATTCACCAACGCTGAGACTGTCTTATATAAGGTACTGTTGGCGCTGATTTGCCCAGGACGTGTGATATACAGCAACACGCCAATTGGCAGGCCCAGTACAAAACCGAAAAAGCCGGAAACGAAGGTCATCACAATCGTTTCCCAGATGCCCCGGCCCATTAACCACATCATTGCCTCAGACATAACCCAGAACCTCTACTTTTACATGATGATCTTGCAGGAATTTGATTGCGGCCAGGCCATCTTCACTTTCGCCGTGCAATTCCGCCAACATAACGCCGAATTTAACTCCGCCGGCATAATCCATTTGTGAACTCAGAATACCGATATCGATGTTAAAGCGACGTACTGCCTGAGAAATCAGCGGAGCGTCTACGGATTTGCCGGTAAATTCCAGTTTCAGCAATGGCACACGGTCAGACGCAGGTTCAGCGCTCATGCGTAGGGCATAGTCTTCTGGGATATCCAGATGCAGCGTGGAATGAATAAACTGCTGCGCCAGCGGCGTTTTCGGATGGGAGAACACTTCGCTCACGCTGTCTTTCTCAATCAGCTTGCCTTCGCTAATAACGGCAACCTGATCGCAAATGCGTTTTACCACGTCCATTTCATGGGTGATTAACAAGATAGTTAATCCCAGCCGACGGTTAATGTCTTTCAGCAGTTCCAGAATAGAACGGGTCGTCGCTGGGTCCAGTGCGCTGGTGGCTTCGTCGCACAATAAAACTTTCGGATTGCTGGCAAGCGCTCGGGCAATAGCCACGCGCTGTTTTTGTCCGCCGGAAAGGTTAGCCGGATAGGCGTCCTGTTTATCAGCCAAACCGACCAAATCAAGTAATTCGAGCACTCTCTTCTTTATATCTGCGCGCGGCGTGTTATCCAACTCAAGCGGCAGAGCAATATTACCGAATACGGTACGGGAGGAGAGCAAATTAAAATGCTGGAAAATCATGCCAATCTGACGGCGTGCGCGAGTCAGTTCGCGTTCTGATAATGAAGTCAGATCCTGACCATCAACCAGAACCTGACCGCTGGTTGGTCGCTCTAACATATTGGCGCAGCGAATCAGGGTGCTTTTGCCTGCGCCTGATGAGCCGATAACGCCATAGATCTGTCCGGCAGGGACGTGAAGAGTCACGTCAGAGAGGGCGGTAATAACACGCGATCCCTGCTGAAACACTTTGCTGATATTGGAGAGTTTAATCATATTATTCTTATTTTATCGTTAGTTTCCGTGGCTAGATAAAAAGTAAACTTTAGTGAAACCAAAGCATGGATCGGATGTTAAGGCGTCTAGACGTCCAAGTCAACTGGGAAGGTTATTTCTCTTCATTCTCAATGATGGGTGAAACATGCAATACTAGCGGTGTTTACAGTCCTCAGGAGCATATAAGTGACGCAGCCAGTTCCCGCAATATTTTTAGATCGTGACGGTACTCTTAATATCGACCACGGTTATGTCCACGAGATAGATAACTTTCAGTTTATTGACGGTGTGATTGATGCTTGCCGTGAATTAAAAGAAATGGGCTTTGCCTTGGTGCTAGTGACTAACCAATCTGGCATCGCCCGCGGCATGTTTACCGAAGCCCAGTTTGTCAGCCTGACAGAATGGATGGATTGGTCACTGGCCGATCGCGGTGTGGATTTGGATGGTATCTATTTCTGTCCGCATCATCCGGAAGGAAGTGTCGACGAGTTTCGTCAAACCTGCGAATGTCGCAAGCCGTTACCTGGCATGTTAATAGAAGCACAGCAAGAATTGAACATCGATATGGCTGCTTCTTATATGGTAGGTGATAAAATTGAAGACATGCAGGCCGCATTGGCTGCCAATGTCGGTACTAAAGTTCTGGTGAGAAGCGGTAAACCCGTAACTGAAGCGGGTGAAGCGCTGGCCGATTGGGTGCTAAATAGCCTCGCAGAACTACCAAAAGCCATCAAAATGCGGGTTAAATAAGCGTAAAGCGCAAATAATCAGCAAACGGAATAAACTTTACGATAAACCCTTGCCATTCTGAAGCAGCTCCCTATAATGCGCATCCATCGACACGGCGCTGTGAGCAACTTCACAGAGTGGCCGGGGAGAACAGAGAAAATTAACGAATTAAGTTGTTGACTCTGTAGCGGGAAAGCGTATTATCTGCCTCCCGCGTTACCGTAAGATTCGCCACAAGCGAACGGGTAACGAACGCTCTTTAACAATTTATCAGACAATCTGTGTGGGCACTCGCAAGACGATATCAAAGCCTGTTTCGGCAGGCAGAAGAAATATCAAGTCTTGAAGAGTGACCAAAGCAGTAAACATTTGAACTTCGGTTCGAATGCATATTTGCAGAAAGTAATCTTTGAGCATCGCTACTTCGGTAGCAAATCAAACAAATCTTAAATTGAAGAGTTTGATCATGGCTCAGATTGAACGCTGGCGGCAGGCCTAACACATGCAAGTCGAGCGGCAGCGGAAAGTAGCTTGCTACTTTGCCGGCGAGCGGCGGACGGGTGAGTAATGTCTGGGAAACTGCCTGATGGAGGGGGATAACTACTGGAAACGGTAGCTAATACCGCATAACCTCGCAAGAGCAAAGTGGGGGACCTTAGGGCCTCACGCCATCGGATGTGCCCAGATGGGATTAGCTAGTAGGTGGGGTAATGGCTCACCTAGGCGACGATCCCTAGCTGGTCTGAGAGGATGACCAGCCACACTGGAACTGAGACACGGTCCAGACTCCTACGGGAGGCAGCAGTGGGGAATATTGCACAATGGGCGCAAGCCTGATGCAGCCATGCCGCGTGTGTGAAGAAGGCCTTCGGGTTGTAAAGCACTTTCAGCGAGGAGGAAGGCATTTCACCTAATACGTGAAGTGATTGACGTTACTCGCAGAAGAAGCACCGGCTAACTCCGTGCCAGCAGCCGCGGTAATACGGAGGGTGCAAGCGTTAATCGGAATTACTGGGCGTAAAGCGCACGCAGGCGGTTTGTTAAGTCAGATGTGAAATCCCCGAGCTTAACTTGGGAACTGCATTTGAAACTGGCAAGCTAGAGTCTTGTAGAGGGGGGTAGAATTCCAGGTGTAGCGGTGAAATGCGTAGAGATCTGGAGGAATACCGGTGGCGAAGGCGGCCCCCTGGACAAAGACTGACGCTCAGGTGCGAAAGCGTGGGGAGCAAACAGGATTAGATACCCTGGTAGTCCACGCTGTAAACGATGTCGACTTGGAGGTTGTGCCCTTGAGGCGTGGCTTCCGGAGCTAACGCGTTAAGTCGACCGCCTGGGGAGTACGGCCGCAAGGTTAAAACTCAAATGAATTGACGGGGGCCCGCACAAGCGGTGGAGCATGTGGTTTAATTCGATGCAACGCGAAGAACCTTACCTACTCTTGACATCCACAGAACGTAGCAGAGATGCTTCGGTGCCTTCGGGAACTGTGAGACAGGTGCTGCATGGCTGTCGTCAGCTCGTGTTGTGAAATGTTGGGTTAAGTCCCGCAACGAGCGCAACCCTTATCCTTTGTTGCCAGCACGTCATGGTGGGAACTCAAGGGAGACTGCCGGTGATAAACCGGAGGAAGGTGGGGATGACGTCAAGTCATCATGGCCCTTACGAGTAGGGCTACACACGTGCTACAATGGCAGATACAAAGTGAAGCGAACTCGCGAGAGCAAGCGGACCACATAAAGTCTGTCGTAGTCCGGATTGGAGTCTGCAACTCGACTCCATGAAGTCGGAATCGCTAGTAATCGTAGATCAGAATGCTACGGTGAATACGTTCCCGGGCCTTGTACACACCGCCCGTCACACCATGGGAGTGGGTTGCAAAAGAAGTAGGTAGCTTAACCTTCGGGAGGGCGCTTACCACTTTGTGATTCATGACTGGGGTGAAGTCGTAACAAGGTAACCGTAGGGGAACCTGCGGTTGGATCACCTCCTTACCTAATGATACGCATTGCGTAGTGTCCACACAGATTGTCTGATAATAGTAATGAGCAAGAGCACCTGTTGATGTCGTGAGTTTCGACTCATGATGACACGAGAAACGATTAAGTTTTTGATTTAGTCGGAATTTCCTGTGTCCCCATCGTCTAGAGGCCTAGGACACCGCCCTTTCACGGCGGTAACAGGGGTTCGAATCCCCTTGGGGACGCCATCCGATAATGAGTGAAAGACATTATCAACTGAATATCTTAAAGATGACTTTAACGAGTCGTGTTTAAGATATTGCTCTTTAACAATCTGGAACAAGCTGAAAATTGAAACACTGCAGCTAAAACTTGTCTCTCCGTAGATTTACCGAGACAAGGAGTCATCTGCAGGTAGAGTCTCTCAATAATCGCAGCACGATGATGTCGAAAGACACCTTCGGGTTGTGAGGTTAAGCGACTAAGCGTACACGGTGGATGCCTAGGCAGTCAGAGGCGATGAAGGGCGTGCTAATCTGCGAAAAGCGTCGGTAAGCTGATATGAAGCGTTACAACCGACGATACCCGAATGGGGAAACCCAGTGCAATTCGTTGCACTATCGTTAGATGAATACATAGTCTAACGAGGCGAACCGGGGGAACTGAAACATCTAAGTACCCCGAGGAAAAGAAATCAACCGAGATTCCCCTAGTAGCGGCGAGCGAACGGGGAGGAGCCCAGAGTCTGAATCAGTTTGTGTGTTAGTGGAAGCGTCTGGAAAGTCGCACGGTACAGGGTGATAGTCCCGTACACAAAAATGCACATGCTGTGAACTCGATGAGTAGGGCGGGACACGTGACATCCTGTCTGAATATGGGGGGACCATCCTCCAAGGCTAAATACTCCTGACTGACCGATAGTGAACCAGTACCGTGAGGGAAAGGCGAAAAGAACCCCGGCGAGGGGAGTGAAATAGAACCTGAAACCGTGTACGTACAAGCAGTGGGAGCACCTTCGTGGTGTGACTGCGTACCTTTTGTATAATGGGTCAGCGACTTATATTTTGTAGCAAGGTTAACCGTATAGGGGAGCCGTAGGGAAACCGAGTCTTAACTGGGCGTCTAGTTGCAAGGTATAGACCCGAAACCCGGTGATCTAGCCATGGGCAGGTTGAAGGTTGGGTAACACTAACTGGAGGACCGAACCGACTAATGTTGAAAAATTAGCGGATGACTTGTGGCTGGGGGTGAAAGGCCAATCAAACCGGGAGATAGCTGGTTCTCCCCGAAAGCTATTTAGGTAGCGCCTCGTGAACTCATCTTCGGGGGTAGAGCACTGTTTCGGCTAGGGGTCCATCCCGGATTACCAAACCGATGCAAACTCCGAATACCGAAGAATGTTATCACGGGAGACACACGGCGGGTGCTAACGTCCGTCGTGAAGAGGGAAACAACCCAGACCGCCAGCTAARGTCCCAAAGTCATGGTTAAGTGGGAAACGATGTGGGAAGGCATAGACAGCCAGGATGTTGGCTTAGAAGCAGCCATCATTTAAAGAAAGCGTAATAGCTCACTGGTCGAGTCGGCCTGCGCGGAAGATGTAACGGGGCTAAACCATGCACCGAAGCTGCGGCAGCGACACTTAGGTGTTGTTGGGTAGGGGAGCGTTCTGTAAGCCGTTGAAGGTAGTCTGTGAGGACTGCTGGAGGTATCAGAAGTGCGAATGCTGACATAAGTAACGATAATGCGGGTGAAAAACCCGCACGCCGGAAGACCAAGGGTTCCTGTCCAACGTTAATCGGGGCAGGGTGAGTCGACCCCTAAGGCGAGGCTGAAAAGCGTAGTCGATGGGAAACAGGTTAATATTCCTGTACTTGGTGTTACTGCGAAGGGGGGACGGAGAAGGCTAGGCTAGCCGGGCGACGGTTGTCCCGGTTTAAGCGTGTAGGGGGGTATTCCTGGTAAATCCGGAAAACCATCAACCCTGAGGCGTGATGACGATGCACTACGGTGCAGAAGTAGTTGATGCCAAGCTTCCAGGAAAAGCCTCTAAGCATCAGGTAACATTAAATCGTACCCCAAACCGACACAGGTGGTCAGGTAGAGAATACTCAGGCGCTTGAGAGAACTCGGGTGAAGGAACTAGGCAAAATGGTGCCGTAACTTCGGGAGAAGGCACGCTGGCGCTAGGTGAAGAGACTTGCTCTCGGAGCTGAAGCCAGTCGCAGATACCAGCTGGCTGCAACTGTTTAATAAAAACACAGCACTGTGCAAACACGAAAGTGGACGTATACGGTGTGACGCCTGCCCGGTGCTGGAAGGTTAATTGATGGGGTCAGCCGCAAGGCGAAGCTCTTGATCGAAGCCCCAGTAAACGGCGGCCGTAACTATAACGGTCCTAAGGTAGCGAAATTCCTTGTCGGGTAAGTTCCGACCTGCACGAATGGCGTAATGATGGCCAGGCTGTCTCCACCCGAGACTCAGTGAAATTGAACTCGCTGTGAAGATGCAGTGTACCCGCGGCAAGACGGAAAGACCCCGTGAACCTTTACTATAGCTTGACACTGAACATTGAGCCTTGATGTGTAGGATAGGTGGGAGGCATCGAAGCGTGGACGCCAGTCTGCGTGGAGCCAACCTTGAAATACCACCCTTTAATGTTTGATGTTCTAACTCGGCCCCATAATCTGGGGTGAGGACAGTGTCTGGTGGGTAGTTTGACTGGGGCGGTCTCCTCCCAAAGAGTAACGGAGGAGCACGAAGGTTAGCTAATCACGGTCGGACATCGTGAGGTTAGTGCAAAGGCATAAGCTAGCTTGACTGCGAGAGTGACGGCTCGAGCAGGTACGAAAGTAGGTCTTAGTGATCCGGTGGTTCTGAATGGAAGGGCCATCGCTCAACGGATAAAAGGTACTCCGGGGATAACAGGCTGATACCGCCCAAGAGTTCATATCGACGGCGGTGTTTGGCACCTCGATGTCGGCTCATCACATCCTGGGGCTGAAGTAGGTCCCAAGGGTATGGCTGTTCGCCATTTAAAGTGGTACGCGAGCTGGGTTTAGAACGTCGTGAGACAGTTCGGTCCCTATCTGCCGTGGGCGTTGGAAGATTGAGAGGGGCTGCTCCTAGTACGAGAGGACCGGAGTGGACGCATCACTGGTGTTCGGGTTGTCATGCCAATGGCATTGCCCGGTAGCTAAATGCGGAAAAGATAAGCGCTGAAAGCATCTAAGCGCGAAACTTGCCTCAAGATGAGTCTTCCCTGGGGCTTTAAGCCCCCTGAAGGAACGTTAAAGACTATGACGTTGATAGGCTGGGTGTGTAAGTGCAGCGATGCATTGAGCTAACCAGTACTAATGATCCGTGAGGCTTAACCTTACAACACCGAAGGTGTTTTAGAGAGCGTTTTGATTTTCAGCATTGTTAACAGATTGGATTGACTGGCTGTGTGGTGTAAATCACGTGGCGGGTTGATTGAAACAGAATTTGCCTGGCGGCAATAGCGCGGTGGTCCCACCTGATCCCATGCCGAACTCAGAAGTGAAACGCCGTAGCGCCGATGGTAGTGTGGGGTCTCCCCATGCGAGAGTAGGACACTGCCAGGCATCAAATAAACAAAAGAGGCTACCCTAACGGGTGGCCTTTTTTGTTTGTCTCGTTTGGGTGGTGTGCGACTCGAGCATGCATGCGACAAACTGCGCCTGCGCTGGCCCCAGCGGGGTGAGTCTCATCCAGAAGATGAGACGAATACAGTGGACACTGCCAGGCATCAAATCAAGCCAAGACCCCATGCCAAAAGCGTGGGGTTTTTGCTATGGAAAAAAGACAGACGCGAGGCGGATAAAAGTCATTGCCGCCCTCGAACCGAGCCTCCTGCGATTGCGGGGGGCTTTTTGCGTTTAAGGGCATGGGAACCCCCGGGAATGTCGGGCGTTGAAGGCGTATATGGCGATTTTCATTCCATAAGGGGCGGCTTATCCGGTAAATTGCGCCGCCGTTGACGTTTTCAGGCAGTAAATTCGCAGCATTTTCAGGCAGATACAGTCACTCACCGGGCTTATATTTTATTAAAAAGCCATGCAACCAACGAACCAGGTCGGTTTTATCGGAAACTCATCCTCATTAATGGGTATTCACACTCGGCGGTAGCTCAAGAGCCAGGCTTGCATCCGGTGGGGCGTAAGGGGATAAAACGTGTCGCCAGTCGGGATGCTGAGGCCTCTGATACACTACCGGCCTCACTGCGAAGAGTAACAGACAGAAGATTTTTAACTGCTGGTCGAAAGTAATTATCATGAAAACCAATAATCCGGCGATAATCACTTATCACTTATCACTTATCACTTATCACTTATCACTTATCACTCATCACTTATCGGTCAGGATTGGCCACTCACGAGCCATAAATTATTCTCAATAGCCTTCGTATATCGTGCTGATTACTCGGTTATTTAACATTATAAAGCGGTGATGAAGAGTTAGTTATCCTGCGGACATTTTAGGTAATGTGGCGTAATTCTCCCCAAAAGTACCTCGTTCTTAACAGTGAAAAAGTCAGCTGCGCTGAAGGCTATTTAGGCTTTTATCTTTATTATTACTGTCGGGTAGAATCAGCCCGTTTATAAATTCTCTCTACATTTTATCTGTATCAGTCTAACCCTCTGCACGACCGATTTTTATTTCGCTATTTTCGCACTGAATGAGATGGAAAAAGGCCCCGAAGGGCCTTGGTTTTTATTCTAGTACATTGAGATATTTGAAAAAACTAATGCTTAGTGGCCGCCGCTTTGAGAGGCGCCCAGGCCGGTTTGCGATCGAACGAACTGCGCTCTGAACAGCAGGCGCTCTTTCTTGCCGGTTTCTGAATTATCCGTGATAGAGAACAGCCATGTGCCGACAAAGGCTACAATCATTGAGAATAAAGCTGGGTATTCATATGGATAGATTGGTTCGGCGTGACCAAGAATCTTGACCCAAATGGTTGGTCCCAAGATCATCAGCACGACGGCAGTAATCAATCCTAACCAGCCGCCGACTAGTGCGCCTCGTGTCGTCAGCTTGTCCCAATACATCGAAATGATGATTATTGGGAAGTTACAGCTGGCGGCGATTGAGAAGGCCAGACCTACCATGAAGGCAATATTCTGATTCTCAAACAGAATCCCTAAGCCGATTGCTACAATCCCTAATACCACCACGGTAATTTTAGAGACGCGTAATTCATCACGTTCTCGCGCTTTACCGTTCTTAATTACGCTGGCGTATAAGTCATGGGAAACCGCAGAGGCGCCGGCTAATGTTAGGCCGGCAACTACCGCTAGGATGGTGGCGAAAGCGACGGCGGAGATAAAACCAAGGAAGAAATTGCCTCCAACGGCGTTAGCAAGATGAACCGCCGCCATATTGCTGCCGCCTAACAGTGCGCCAGCCGCATCTTTAAAGGAAGGGTTTGGGCCAACCAGTAAAATAGCGCCGAAACCGATAATAAAGGTCAGAATATAGAAGTAACCGATAAAGCCAGTAGCGTAGAACACGCTTTTACGAGCTTCTTTTGCATCACTTACGGTAAAGAAGCGCATCAAAATATGTGGCAGTCCGGCTGTCCCAAACATCAGAGCCAGACCCAGCGATAGCGCAGATATAGGATCTGAAACCAATCCTCCGGGGCTCATGATTTTGAGACCGTTAGGGTGAACTTTGATGGCTTCGCTAAACAAAGTATTGAAGTTGAAGCCGACGGATTTCATGACCATCAACGCCATGAATGTTGCTCCCGCCAGCAGCAAGACAGCCTTGATAATTTGTACCCAAGTGGTTGCCAGCATTCCGCCAAATAACACGTATAAAACCATCAGAATACCGACTAATACTACGGCCACATGGTAGTTCAGGCCAAAGAGCAGCTCAATAAGTTTACCTGCACCAACCATCTGAGCAATCAGGTATAAGGCAACCACAACCAGCGATCCGCAGGCTGATAGGGTACGAATTGGGCGCTGTTGCAAACGGTATGACGCAACGTCGGCGAAGGTATAGCGACCAAGATTACGTAGACGTTCGGCAATCAGGAACAGAATAATTGGCCAGCCGATCAGAAAACCAATGGAATAGATCAGCCCATCGTAGCCTGAGGTATAAACCAGTGCGGAAATACCGAGGAATGATGCGGCTGACATAAAGTCACCGGCAATAGCCAACCCATTTTGGAAACCGGTGATGCGACCGCCAGCGGTGTAATAATCTTGCCGGGAACGAGTGCGTTTCGAAGCCCAATAAGTGATATACAACGTAGCGCCAACAAAAAGTAAGAACATCACAATAGCTTGAATATTCAACGGTTGACGCTGAACTTCACCGCTGATTGCCTCTGCCTGTGACAGCGCAGGCAGAGCCAGTAAGGAAAGTGCAGACCAATGGCGGATCTTCATTGCTTCACCTCGCGAAGAATTTCTGCCGTCATGCGGTCGAACTCACCGTTAGCGCGGACAACATAAATACCGGTAAGAACAAAAGAAATTACGATTAAACCTATGCCGACCGGAATACCGCGCGTGATGCTGGCTCCTGCATATAGCGGAGTCCCCAGCCATTGAGGTTCAAAGGCAATGAGAAAAATAAAGCCAACGTAGAGTGCTAAGGTAATTGATGATAGCAGCCAGGCAAACCGGCCTCGCTTTTGTACCAACTCTTTGAATTTAGGATTATTTTCAATCTCTTGATAAATGCTGTCATTCATCAGAGTTCTCCTGTGAGGCATTAATTAAGTTGCCGCTCTCTGGCGGTGTAATTTATGACGTTGCTTGCATTGATTGTTTTTCTTCCAGTAATTTTTCTACTACGCTCGGATCGGCCAGCGTTGAGGTATCCCCTAGATTGCTGGTATCGCCCGCGGCAATTTTGCGTAATATGCGACGCATAATTTTCCCAGAGCGGGTTTTTGGCAATGAATCTGTCCAGTGCAGAATATCTGGCGTCGCGATTGGACCAATCTCTTTGCGTACCCAATTACGCACTTCGCTATAAAGTTCCGGTGTTGGCTCCTCTCCGTGATTCAACGTGATATAGGCATAAATTGCCTGACCTTTAATATTGTGGGGAACGCCAACCACCGCTGCTTCGGCGATTTTCGGATGAGAAACCAGCGCCGATTCTATTTCAGCGGTACCTAAGCGGTGACCGGAAACGTTGAGAACGTCATCCACGCGGCCAGTAATCCAGTAGTAGCCGTCTTCATCGCGACGGGCGCCATCTCCGCTGAAATACATGCCTTTAAAGGTTGAGAAGTAGGTTTGCTCGAAACGATCGTGATCGCCAAACAGAGTACGGGCCTGACCCGGCCATGAATCGATAATCACCAAATTACCTTCGGCTGGACCTTCCTGCGGATTCCCCAGATTGTCCACCAACGCTGGCTGTACGCCGAAGAATGGACGGGTAGCTGAACCGGCTTTCAGCTCGGTTGCACCTGGCAGTGGCGTAATCATGAAACCGCCGGTTTCGGTCTGCCACCAGGTATCCACAATTGGGCATTTACCGTTACCAATTTTGTTGTAATACCATTCCCAGGCTTCGGGGTTAATTGGCTCACCAACTGAACCCATCAGACGCAGCGATGTGCGCTTGGTGCCTTCAATCGCTTTATCGCCTTCGGCCATCAATGCGCGAATCGCCGTTGGAGCGGTGTACAAAATATTGACCTGATGCTTATCGATAACCTGACCTAAGCGGTTAACGCCTGGATAATTAGGAACGCCTTCAAACATCAAAGTGATAGCGCCGCAGGCCAGCGGGCCGTAAAGCAGATAGCTGTGACCGGTGACCCAGCCCACATCGGCGGTACACCAATAGATATCGCCCGGGTGATAGTCAAACACGTATTTGAAGGTCATGGCGGCATAAACCAGATAGCCACCGGTGGTGTGCAGTACGCCTTTAGGCTTACCAGTAGAACCAGAGGTATAAAGGATGAATAATGGATCCTCTGCATTCATCTCTTCAGCGGGACAATCCGCTGAAACGCCTTCAATCAGGTCATGCCACCATAAATCTCGACCTTCCTGCCAGTAGCCCGGTTTGCCGGTACGTTGGAAGACCACGACATTATTGATACTGGTGATAGCCGGATTTTTTAGCGCTTCATCAACGTTCTTTTTCAATGGAATAGCGCGGCCAGCGCGGATACCTTCGTCAGCGGTGATAACCAGTTTGGAGTTGGAATCAATAATACGACCAGCAACCGCATCCGGTGAGAACCCGCCGAAAATTACCGAGTGAACGGCACCGATACGCGCACAGGCCAGCATAGCTACCGCGGCTTCCGGCACCATTGGCATATAAATAGCCACTACGTCGCCTTTTTTTACGCCAAGTTTTTTCAATACATTGGCAAACTGGCAAACATCTTGGTGTAGCTGTTTATAACTGACGTTCTTGGATTGGGTTGGATCATCACCTTCCCAAATAATTGCGGTTTGCTCACCGCGCTCGGCCAAATGGCGATCCAGACAGTTAGCGGATAAATTTAGCGTACCATCCTCAAACCAACGAATACTGACGTGGCCAGGATCAAATGAAGTGTTCTTAACAATACTATAGGGTTTTATCCAGTCGATAATCTTGCCCTGTTCGCCCCAGAATGCATCGGGGTTTTGTACAGATTGTTGATAATAATCATGATATTGGACTGGGTTGATCAGGGCATTTTCTGCAATTGCAGCGGGAATTGGGTGTTTAGGTAGTTGGCTCATATTTATTCTCCTTTAGATTGTTAATAATATGTCAACTAAAGGTTAATTATAGTGTTGGGCGTCGTTTTGTTTCTTTTTTGGGCGACAGATCACGCAGAAAAGATGTTGTTTTAGGGACTTACTTGATGTGCTGTGTGGTGTATCAATATCTCAATAGGGAAGGGATTTAATCGAGAATTGAAGTTTGATCAGATGAAATACTCCTGTGTGCCATTTATTTCAGCGAAAGAAGTATTACACCGTGATTGTGTATATAGGTGACTTCTTTGTTTGAATAACGATTAAGACAAAATCCATTCGCAATAATGGCAGGAAGTTTATCTAAAAATAATTCTGATAATGATTAGAGCAAGTCGATTATTAGATTTTTATTATTACTTAATAGTATTTAAAGTCAGTAGATATTCTTAATGGAAATAAAAAACGAGTTTAAGAATAACAGCATAGTTATGCAGCAAAGATTTGTTCGATTAATCATGATTTTTCTCATTTTTGAATGAATTTATTGGGAGCTTTGGTTGCAGAATACCTAAAATAGGTAGAAAATCGAAATACTGCCCATTTAACAAAATGCGAACAAAATAAGGCATTAAATACAACAAGCCGCTGATTTTATCGGCTAATTAATTTCGCCTATTTTTTATACCTAAGGGTGAAGTGCTTATTTGCTATGGTTTAAATTTATTATTTTAATAACAGTTGGTTATGGCTTATCACTCTTTGTTCCTACCAAAAGATACTCGGCGTAGTGGGTTAAGCCAGAGTAAACAAGGCTTGCAGAACAACGGGTTGAAATGATACTGATTGAAAAGGTGGACGGCTGGCGGGAGGCCGATCCGCGGATTTTATTAACTATAGCCCCGTATTTAATGATTAAGTATTCCATCTGAAGTGCATGTCCATCATGCGCTTTGGGGAATGCTTTGAGGGATTTTTTTGGGTATGAAAAGTGTAAAAATAAGTCTTGCTTGGCAAATCCTAATTGCGCTTGTATTAGGTATTCTGGTTGGTGCTGTTCTCCATAATCAGGCCGAGTCTCGTGATTGGTTAGTCAGTAATATTCTCAGCCCTGCTGGCGATATTTTTATTCGCTTAATTAAAATGATTGTGGTTCCTATTGTTATTTCAACGCTGATTGTGGGTATTGCTGGCGTTGGAGATGCAAAGAAATTAGGGCGAATTGGCCTGAAGACCATTATTTATTTTGAAGTGATCACCACTATCGCGATTATTGTCGGTATCACTTTGGCCAATTTTTTCCAACCGGGTCATGGCATCGATATGTCGACGCTAACCGCAGTGGATATTTCTCAGTATGAAAAAACCACGGCGCAGGTACAAAGCGGTAGCCATAGTCTGGTGAGTACCATTCTATCGCTGATCCCATCGAATGTTTTCTCCTCGATGGCCAATGGCGATATGTTGCCGATTATTTTTTTCTCGGTACTGTTTGGTTTAGGGCTGTCTTCTTTACCAAAAGAAACCAAAGAGCCGCTGCTTAACGTGTTCAAAGCCGTTTCTGAGAGCATGTTTAAAGTCACACATATGATCATGCGTTACGCCCCAATAGGTGTATTCGGCCTGATTTCCGTGACCGTAGCGAATTTTGGTTTTGCCGCCTTGCTTCCGCTCGCCAAGCTGGTGATATTGGTTTACGCCGCAATTCTTTTCTTTGCCTTGGTTGTGATGGGCGCAGTTGCCAGAGCCTGTAATCTGCGGATCTGGACGTTAATTCGCATTCTGAAAGATGAGCTGATTCTGGCTTATTCTACTGCCAGCTCAGAAACCGTTTTGCCGCGTATCATCGAGAAAATGGAAGCCTACGGCGCGCCAAAGTCGATTACCAGCTTTGTGGTGCCAACCGGCTATTCCTTTAATCTGGATGGTTCTACGTTGTACCAAAGTATTGCGGCGATCTTCATCGCGCAGCTATATGGTATTGAGCTTTCTATTGGTCAGGAAATCGTTCTGGTGCTGACCTTAATGGTGACTTCCAAAGGCATCGCGGGGGTACCGGGCGTGTCATTTGTGGTGTTGCTGGCAACCTTAGGCAGCGTGGGCATTCCATTAGAAGGTCTGGCATTTATTGCTGGTGTTGACCGAATTCTGGATATGGCGCGAACTGCGTTGAACGTTGTGGGTAACGCACTGGCAGTATTGGTGATTGCCAAGTGGGAACACCAGTTTGATCGGAAGAAAGCCCGAGAATATGAGAAATCTTTCTTCGCGGAACAACAAACTCCAGCTAGCCAAGGTTAGTTAACTCCTGTCTGGATCGAAGCCCGCGGTTTGCCGAATGTGCGCCGCGGGTTTTTTATACCGGCTACCCTATTTCTCTTCGATAAACCCGATTATTTAGCGTTCACGTTTCTGTTCTGCACCAATGTAACTTTCCTTTCTCAATAATAGATCCCTGCTCCACTGCGTGGCGGGAAAGACAAAAACCTTACAAACTATGCAGGATTAAATACTCTGTGGGTTTAAATTGCCTTATCATTGCGAGTCTTTTTAACTTTTTATTCCATCGGCGATAACAAACCTCGCTGCGTGGGGGATGAATATTGCGTGGAGGAAGCATGACCTGGCAGTCGTTTAAATCCGAATATTTGGTGCGATTTTGGGCACCGCTTCCGGCGGTGATCGCCGCAGGGATCTTATCGACCTACTATTTTGGCCTGACCGGTACTTTTTGGGCCGTGACCGGAGAGTTCACACGCTGGGGCGGGCATGTAATGCAGTGGTTCGGCGCTAACCCGCAGGAGTGGGGCTACTTTAAAGTTATAGGTTTCGAAGGTACGCCGCTGGACCGTATCGACGGAATGATGATTATCGGCATGTTTGCCGGTTGTATCGCTGCGGCGCTGTGGGCTAACAATATTAAGCTACGTAAGCCCCAACACGGTATTCGAATTGCTCAGGCGCTGGTAGGTGGGATTATTGCCGGTTTTGGCGCTCGTCTGGCTATGGGGTGCAATTTAGCTGCATTTTTTACTGGTATTCCTCAATTTTCATTACACGCTTGGTTTTTTGCCCTCGCAACGGCGGCTGGCTCCTATTTCGGGGCAAAATTTACGCTGTTACCAATATTCCGTATTCCGGTGAAATTGCAGAAAGTCAGCGCAGCAGCACCGTTAACGCAAAATCCTCAGCGCGCAAAGCGCCGTTTCCGTCTGGGTATGGTGGTATTCGCGCTGGCATTATGCTGGGCGTTAACCGAATTATTCCAGGCGCCTAAACTCGGCATTGCTATGCTATTTGGCATTGGTTTTGGCTTATTGATCGAACGGGCGCAGATTTGCTTCACATCGGCTTTTCGCGATCTGTGGATTACTGGCCGTACCCATATGGCAAAAGCCATTATTCTCGGCATGGCGGTGAGCGCTATTGGTATCTTTAGCTATGTTCAACTGGGTGTTGCGCCGAAAATCCTGTGGGCAGGGCCAAATGCGGTCATTGGTGGCCTGTTATTCGGTTTCGGCATTGTGCTAGCTGGTGGCTGTGAAACCGGCTGGATGTATCGTGCTGTAGAAGGGCAAATTCACTACTGGTGGGTCGGTTTAGGCAACGTTATCGGTGCCACTCTATTGGCATATTACTGGGATGATTTTGCCCCAGTGCTCGTGACAAACCATGACAAAGTCAATCTGCTGGACACCTTCGGCCCAATCGGAGGGCTGCTGATAACCTATCTGTTATTAGGCATCGCTTTTGCCGCCATGTTGTGGTGGGAAAAACGCTTCTTCCGCAGTCGTAAAGCTGCCGCGCCAATTTTATCTAAGGAATCACTATGAGCACCCAACCGATAGTTCCAGATTACCGACTAGACATGGTCGGAGAGCCCTGTCCATATCCAGCAGTCGCTACGCTGGAAGCCATGCCGCAGCTCAAACCAGGGGAAATACTGGAGGTGATCAGCGATTGCCCACAATCGATCAATAATATCCCGCTGGATGCACGTAATTATGGCTATAAAGTGTTGGATATTCAGCAGGATGGGCCGACCATTCGTTATCTTATTCAAAGGTAGCTACGCCCTTGGCTTTGTTAGGTGACTGGCTACTGCGCGTGACCATTCTGGCCTTGCGCAGTGCTCACTAATAAGCGCCTTTAACGTTGTAGGCGATAGGGGCGATGACTTCGATAGTTCCGTTGTTTAGAATGTCTGCCGGTGGCGCGGGCATTGGCTGAGCGCGGGAAATCAACGTCATAGCTTCGCGGTCAAGAATTCTGGCGCCGGAACTGGTGATCAGCTCTGCTAATAACACTTTTCCTTTCAGATCAACCACAAAACGCACATGGCTCACCCCTTCCAAACGATAGCGTAACCCTTCTCGGGGATAACGTTTATAGCGATCGATATGGGCTAATACTTCCCCTTGCCATGCGGCTTTACCGTTGATTGCCGCGGAAGAAGCGCTGGAAAAGTTGGCGGCGTTTTTCTTGGCCGAACCGGGCAATGGGGCGCTGGTGGTTGATGCGGTATTTTCGGCTATGACCGGCAACGGGGTTTCGGTTGGTTTCGGTTTTACTACCGGTTTTTTCTTGCTATCGACTTTCTCCGGCCGAATCGCGTGAGTACCGCGGGGAGAAAGCGCCAGCTTCGGCTGCTCCAGCAACTCCTTTTTGACCGGCTGAACGTCATCAGGTGCCGCCATTTGCTGCAAAACACCTTGTGGTACGTCAGTTGGCGCGGTTTTAGCTTGCTGAAAAATCGCCATTTCTACCATTACTGCCGGTGGCAACGCGCCCTGAGGTGAAAGCCGATTCCACCAGCCCAGCATTAACACTGCGGCCAGTAAATGTAGCGCTAAGCCCAGCAGTAAACTGGCGGTCCAGCGGGTGCGCGGGTTGCCTTCCGGCGGTCCAAAAGTGTGTGGTGTAAAGTGAGCCGCTGCAGTGGTTGGGCCGTGGCTATGGGCTGGCTGTGGGTAGAATGATTTCATTACCGACTCCGCGAACGCCGTATTCTCGGCGTTATTTTATTGATTATAAACCCTTTTTATAAATGGCTGCCCATGCCGTGCCGATGATATTTATCACTTTCCCTGCACTCAATAACACCGACAGCCAAGCTGCGGATTATACGTAACAATAAGCATATTGATAGTTATAGGCATTATCATTTGCATTTATTCCGAGTTTTGCTTATAACCGCCAGCTTCAGAAGAGCGGGGCCTACGAGTATCCGCCGAATCAGCAGAGAAAATTGTGGAACGCTATTTTACAGCCAGATGTGGGCAACCGGATTGATGTACCTGACGGCTTCAATACCTATGCTGGCCTGAACGGCACAGGTCAAAAGGACCGCGCGACTTTAACGGATGCATTCATGGATAAACCCCCATCAAACAGGGTGAGTTTGGCCTATCAGGCCACTTACGGTCAGTTGGTTAGCTTCTTTCGTAAAAGAGTGGATAACGCCAGCGATGCCAAGGACTTGTCACAGGACGTATTCACACTGTGGTTGAAACGTGCCAGGCAAACACCGGTGGAGCATTCGCGCGCCTTTTTGTTCAAAATTGCTCATCGGGTGCTTATCGATCATTGGCGTGCTACCGGAAAGCAGCGGCTATTATTGTCTGAAAATCATGAAGATAGCCTAGGTAGAGAGGAAGTTGCGCCGACAGAAACCGAACCGCAGCGTTTATTCGAACACCAACAGCGTTTAAATCGGCTGGAGGAAGCGTTGCAAAGCCTTTCTCCTCGTCGTCGGGAGGCTTTTTTAATGCACCGCTTTGACGGTTTATCGCAAATTGAAGTGGCCGAGAGAATGGGAATTTCTGTCAGTATGGTAGAAAAGCACATTGCCGGTGCCTTGGTGCATTGTAAACGCTACGTAGCGGAACAGGAGAGTGAGCACAATGACGGACGCTAGCCGCCTTCTGGAAACAGAAATCGACGAACAGGCTGCGCTGTGGTTTAGCCGCAGCCAGGGGCGTCGCCTTAACGATGCGGAACAACGGCAATTTCAGGAATGGTTACAGCGCTCTGCGGCTCACGCTGAGGCTTTTCGACAGATGCAGCAAATCTGGGGGGACTGTGCCCTGATTACGCGCCCGGCGAGTGCTGCGCAGCCTAAGGCAAAACCGAGCTGGTGGCGTCCGCTGCGCGCCTGTGCCGCTGGGGCTTTCTTTTTGCTTGCTCTGTGGTTGCCTGCCAGTCAGTTGCCGCTAGTGCTGATGCACGATATTCATCTGCAAACCGATAATTATGCTCGTGAAGTGGTGCTGTCCGACGGCAGCCGCGTGCATTTGAATCGATATACTAAAATGCGTGTTCACTACGCTAGGAAAAAACGCCAACTCTGGCTGGATCATGGCGAGGTGTATTTGCAGGTGGCGGCAAATAAGCAGCGACCTTTTTTGGTCTATGCCGGAGAAAGTCAGGTGCGGGTCGTGGGAACCGAATTTGACGTCCGCTATGACGCTGATGAAATGGGGGTGGCGGTACGCCAAGGTACTGTAGCGGTCACCGGGCGGCCATCTATGGAAACCGTGATGTTGCATGCCGGAGATTCAGCGCGCTTGCTGAAAGGGGAAAACGATCTACAGCGAGGTCAGCGGCAGGTGAATGAAGTCGGCGAATGGCGTAGTGGGCAAATTTCATTCCGCAATCGGCCATTGGGCGAGCTACTGAAAGAGTTGGCGCGCTATCGGTCAGGAAAAATCGAGTTGACCGACGGGCGCTTGGCATCGCTGCCGGTTTCAGGTTCGCTGGATTTAGCTAATCCGGATGAGTTCTTAAACGCTTTACCGCTGCTTTTGGCGGTGAATGTTGTACAGGACGCTCAGGGTAACGCGTTGATTTTGCCGCGCCCGCAGCAAAAGTAAAAAATAATTCATTTCATAGGTGAGGATAATTCTCATTCTCTCGTCTTCCCTGATGCCTCTGCCCATTGGCAAGGCATTTTTATTTTCTAGGGAAGAAATTGCGAGATGACTTACAACAAAAAGAAACCTTCTGGGATGCCTGTTCTTTCTGCCCTGGCGCTGGCAACGCTGCTGATGAGTCAAGGGGCAGGCGCCGCCGATTTACAGCTCAATATGGCGGAGCAACCGTTAGCCAACGCTATTGCCAATGTGGCGCAGCAAGGCCAACTGCATGTGTTATTCGATGAATCCGAGCTGCGTAACCTGCGAGCGCCCGCTCTGCATGGTAATTACAGCCCGCAGTCTGCGTTGCAGCAATTACTGGCGGGCAGCGGCCTGGAGTTGGTTAGCAGCGGTAGCGGTTTTGTTATTCGTCCACCGACGATGAAAGGTGCTAACACCGGCGCTATTATTCTTCCGACTACCTCTGTGATGGGGGAAACCAGCGGTCGGGCAGCGGATAATCTGATGTCAGCCCCGCAGGTGATTACTTCGGAAGAGATTCGCCAGCGCACTACCGGCAACGGTAACATTACCGAATTATTGCGTACCAATCCGGCGGTACAGTTTTCTAACAGCGGTAACACCAGTCTCAATCAAGGGGAAATCAAGCCGAGTGCGATTTCTATCCACGGTTCTTCCAGCTACCAAAACAACTACAAACTGGATGGCGTGAGCTTTAACAACGACGTCGATCCGGCCAGCAGTGGCAATGGTGAAACCACGACCCGCGTTGACAGCAGCGATCAGGGGATTTATCTCGATAGCCGTTTAATCGACAGCGTGACTGTGTTCGATAACAACATTCCGGTGGAATATGGTGGTTTTACCGGCGGTACGCTGGATGTCACCAGCCGTCGCTGGCGTGGTGATAACAGCGCACATTTATATTTCCGCGAAACCCGTTCGGCGTGGAACAAGGTGTTTACCGATCCCGGCACCGCTTTTGACAGCTCAAAGAATGACACCAGTCGGCCAGATCGCTTCCAGCCGAAATACAGTAAACAGAACTTCGGGGGTTGGTTTGAAGCGGGCATAACCGATAATCTGGGCGTAGTCTTTTCTGCCTCGCATCGTATTTCGGATATTCCGACTTATACCAGCGGCGGCAGCGGTTTACAGATAGGGCCGAATAATGAGCTGGAAGGCGTCTCAATGGACGGCGGCTACCGCAGCCAGAAACGGGTGTCTGATAACTATTTCGCCAAGTTCTCATGGGATGCCAATGAGCGTACCAGCCTGCATTTATCCGGCAATTACTCGGCCTATACCAGCTCGCTCTTTTCCAGCAGCGTAATCAATTCAGGCTACGATAACGATCATAATGGCTTGAACACGACGTTGCAGTTAGAGCACCGCTTTGATTTTGCCAACCTGGATTTAACCGCCGGTTACCAAAAGCTGGTGGATGAGCGCACCAATGATGTGAAAGATTTCTTCGCCCTGGAAGATTATTCAAACTGGCCGAATACGGGTTATTACAACAATGGCGGGCAGGGGGACTTGATCACCCGACAAAACAGTGCCACGGCGAAAGGGGTGCTGCGCTTTAATCAATTTGAGGCGCTGGGGATGTTCCACTCGCCAAACGTTGGTTTTGAAGTTAATAAAACCGAGGCGCGCTATCAACGGGATCGGGATTACTACCGCTATCGGTTCTACGGATCGCCAGACTGGCTTACTTCAGATGCTCAGCCCAGCAATATCACCCGCTTTCGCGCGGGAACCTATAAAGCGGATTACACCAGCTACGCCCTGTTCCTTGACGACAGCATGCAGTATGGCCGTTTGACCGTGCGTCCGGGCGTACGTGTGGATCGGGATGATTTTGTCGGCCAGACCAATATTGCTCCGCGTTTGAGCAGCAGTTTGGATATTTTCGGAACTGGTAATACGGTGCTGATCGCTGGGGCTAACCGTTACTATGGTCGTTCAATGCTGACCTATGCGCTGTATGAAGCGCAAAACGCCGGTATGCAGAATTGCTACTACGACTGTCACCGCGATCCCAATCAGGTTGAGTGGGGCGACGTGAAAGATTTCGAAGGTATCGATAAACTTTCAACGCCTTATAACGATGAGTTAAGCCTCGCTCTGCAACAGCAAATCATGAAAACCCAGTGGCGTTTGCAATATGTTCACCGCGAAGGTTATGACGAGGTACGCAGCCGTACTAAGTATCCGAACAGCGGTAATAGTTTGCAGTCGCGCATTCGTACCTTTGATAACGGCGGCCGCAGCAGCAACGATACGGTTTCACTTTCCGTGAGCAACAATCAGCCGTGGGAAACTGGTGCGTTGTCTCATGCTATGACCGGTTCCCTGAGCTGGCAGCAAAGTAAGAGCAATACGCCGAAAGATCAGGGTTACGCTTTCTTCGACCCAAGCACCAAGCTGGATTCGGATAAAGTCTGGTACGACGGCAAGGTGATTAACGCTTCCGATTTACCCTCCACCAACTTTAACTCGCCGTGGCGCTTCAATCTGGAGCTGACCAGTGATTGGCAGGAACACAACCTGACCTTCTATAACCTGCTGCAATGGCGTGGCCCGCGGGATCAGGCGGTACGCTACCAGCAAGATTATTACACCGATCCGACCACCGGTTCGCAGATGTTGAAGTACGAGAAGACCCACTTTGCCAGCACCTACCGCTGGGACACCAAAGTGACCTGGAAACCTGATTTTGCCTATGGTGCGGGGATCTCGGTCGAGGTGAATAACGTACTGAACAAACGCAACGTGGCGGACACTTTTGTGTATGAAGACAAGGTGTTGCACTCCTATGAACCGGGGCGCCAGTTCTGGCTGCAACTGAGTTACGACCTGTAATTATGTTGAGAAGTCACTGAACGCAGTCGGGCGGCTTAGGCAGCCAGACGTTTTGGTTTTTAGGTCAGTACAAGATCGGTTGATTGATGAAAACGTTAAAACAGTTCTGTTATCTCGCTAGGCCTTTTTGGGGCGTTGGCACCGCATGGTTTGCCTGGTTGCTATTGGCGATAGTGCTGGTGCTCAGCCTATCATCGGTTTGGTTTAATGTGCGTCTTAACCAGTGGAACGGCGATTTTTACAATGCGCTACAGCAGCTAAACAGCCAGGCTCTCTATCAGTTACTCCAGCATTTTATCGTGCTGGTTAGCGCTTTGATTCTGGTGGTGGTGTTTGCGGATTATTTGAAGCAACGGCTAATCATGCGTTGGCGTATCGGTATGACCGAATATATTCTGGCACGCTGGCTTTCTCGCAACGGGCAACACTATGCACTGAAAATCAACGCATTGGAGCCAGATAACCCAGACCAGCGAATTGCCGAGGATGTGCGTTTGCTGATTGAATCTAGCCTGCGTCTGTTGATTACCTTCCTGCATTCCATGCTGACGCTGGTGTCGTTCGCCGCCATTTTATGGCAACTCTCTGGCAGCCTGAATTTTTCCCTGCCGTCCCACAGTTTCACCCTTCCTGGTTACATGTTCTGGGTGTGTATTTTCTACACCTTGATTGGCATTGGCCTGACCCACTGGATCGGCTATCCGCTGCGTCAGCTCAATATGGAAAAACAGCGTCGTGAGGCCGATTACCGCAGTGGGCTGATTGCCCGACGGGAAGCCAGCGACGCTATTGCTGGCCAACGCGGCGAATTGCACGAGCGAGCGGCTTTGCTACAGCGTTTTCACGCCATTGCCGATAACTGGTATCAGCTGATTCGCTATGAGAAAAACCTATCGTTCTTCACCGTCGGTTATCAGCAGCTTAGCGCATTGGCGCCGATTTTTTTCGCGTTACCAAAATTCCTCGCCGGTGAACTGTTATTGGGCGGATTGATGCAAATCCGTCAGTCATTCGCTCAGGTGGCGGGTGCTCTAGGCTGGTTCATTTTCTCCTATCGGGACATTGCCGCCTGGCAGGCCACCGTAACCCGATTGTATAACTTTGTGGTGCTGCTGGAAGCGGAGCCGTCCAGCCCGGTAGAAACGGCTTCGGACGACGCGATGCCGCTACGGGCCAGCTTGAATTTACAAACTGCCGATGGAAATTCACTGCTGCGAGGCATCCTCGTAGAGGCTGCGCTAGGTAGCCTGACGCTGATTCAGGGACGATCCGGCATTGGTAAATCCACGTTATTACGTGCATTCAGCGGCCATTGGCCACATTACCGCGGGCAGATTACCCGCAGCGCCAGCGTGAGCTGGCTGCCGCAGCGGTTATATCTGGCGCATGAGCGATTGGACGATTTACTGGCATATCCAGCGGATCGCAGTGCTTTTAGCGATGAACAGTATCGGGACGTCCTGACACAGGTTGGTTTGCCGCAGTTCATTTATCAATTGGCCTTATCGACGGCGTGGCAACAGCGCCTTTCCGGCGGCGAACAGCAGCGGCTGATGTTTGCCCGTTTGTTATTGAATAAGCCAAGGTTGATTTTGTTGGATGAAACCACCTCGGCGCTGGATGCATCCAGCGCGCGCCATCTGCTGCGGTTGCTGCGTTCGGCGTTGCCGCACAGCGCCATTTTACTGGTAAGTCACCAGACATTCCTGGCCGATCTCGCCGACCATCGCTTGTACCTGGATGTAAAATCTGTTTTTTCTCAAGGAGTTGCTACACCATGTTTAACCGACTAGTGCTTGTGTCGCTTGTCTACGTATTGTTGGGCTGCGCGCCGACAACCCGTGAAACCGAGCTATCTGACGGGCAGTCTTTGCCGATTCGCAGTGATGTGCAGCACTTCACGCTGGATAACGGCCTACAGGTTTATTTGCTAGCGCGATCGCAGCCGGGCGTGGAAATGCGGCTGCTGGTGAACAGTGGTTCATTGCAAGAGAGTGAAAAACAGCGTGGTTTAGCGCATTTTGTCGAGCATATGGCGTTCAAAGGTACGCGTAATTTCCCCGGCACTTCCAGTTTTAAATCACTAGAAAAACAAGGTATTACCTTGGGAAGTCACGTTAATGCAGTGACTAGTCTGAATGCCACGACTTACAAGCTTTCTCTGCCTAACGCAGAGGAAAAGCAAATTCAGCTCGGGCTGCGGATTTTGTCCGATTGGGCGACAGGTATCAGTTTTGAACCCGAAGCTTTTGATAAAGAGCGGCCAGTGATTGTGGAGGAGTGGCGTTTGCGTCAGGGCGTGGGTTTCCGTATTAACCAGTCACTGGAGCAACTACGGTATTACGGTAGCCGCTATGCACAACGCGATCCTATTGGTTTGCTGGATGTGGTACAGCATGCTCCGGTATCTGAAGCCGTGGCTTATTATCAACAATGGTATCAGCCGCAGCGAATGGCTCTGGTGATTGTCGGAAACTTCAAATCTACGGAAGTGCGTAAACAAATTACTGGGTTATTCTCCGTTCCTGCTACCCAGCCGTTGGCTCAGGATAATCCAGATTGGAAGAAATTTGCGCCTCAGCCTGGCATGTTAATCAGTGAATTATTCGATGCAGAACAAGGCTCGCGCATTATTCAGTTGGGGTTACAGCGTGATTTGCCGGTTTCCTTAAATAGCGCTAACGGTCAGTGGCGAGATTTGCTGGATACTTTGTGGCTGACCATCTTTAACCAGCGCTTATCATTGCTGGTGGATAACGAGATGCTCTCGGTTGCCAGCATTAATCAGCAGCCCGCTTTGCTGGATAATCAGCGTATTCAGCATTTATTAATCGCTCGCCCGCAGGGGAGTGATTACAACGGAACGCTGAAACAGCTATTTACCGAGCTACAGCGCATGGCCAGCACGCCGGTGAGTGCAGAAGAACTGAATGCAGCGCGTCAGCAAATATTAACCAAACTGCGTCAGCAGGCTGCCGGTGAAAGCCGTTATCAGCCTGGTTATCTTGCAGATAATCTTACTACGGCGGTTGAACTCAATTTACCGATGCTGGATAAACAGCAGCAGCTAGCAATGACGGAAACCTGGCTGGCCGCGATTGGCCCGCAGCACGTTCAGGCGCAGGTGGCGGAATTGCTGGATACCGCTTCAGTACGATTAGCTTTAATTGGTCCAGATACGGATAAAAAACAGGTGGATAGTAAAGCTATCGCGGCGTTGTGGAACGCAACTCGTCAAACCCAGCTGGGCGCTTTCACCCTAAAACCCAAAGCGGTGACTTTAACGCTAGATACGCCGGTGGCCGGGAGGGTTGTACAGCGCCAGATTTTGCCTATCGCCAATACACAACTGTGGACGCTGAGCAACGGAATGCGGGTGATCGTTAAATCGGACGCGGGAATGAAAGATAATGTGCAGATTTCATTACGTATTCCCGGTGGGCGTTCGTTGGAAGATGAGAATGAGGTCAGTGAGGTTAGCTGGGCGATGCGCTTACCGGAAGCCAGCGGTTACGGAAAATACAGCTCGCGCCAGTTGGCTCAACTGAGTAAACAGCAGGATTTGGCGCTGACGCCTTACGACGAGATGTTATTCCACGGTTTACGCGGCTCTGCGCCAGCGGCACATTTGGAATCCCTATTGCAATTGCTGCACTTGAAAATGACTGCGCCTCAGTTTTCCGGCGAAAAGCTGGAGCGGCAGAAGCAGTCCTATGCTTTGGGCATTGATAAGCAACCGGTAGAGCGCCGTTTTCTCGATAGCATGACTCAGGAAGGCTATCAACATGGGGATCGCTTATTGGTGACAGCTAACGGGCCGTGGCGCGACTTTAATATAAAAGGGCTAGAGCAACGCCATCGTCAGCTATTTTCCGCCACGCAGGATATGACACTAACTATTAGCGGTTCTTTGGATGAAGGGAAGTTGCAAACGCTGGTGGAACGTTGGATGGGAAGTATTCCTGCTACCGAGCAGCGACTACATTGGCGTGATTTGGGCATTAAGCCGCTGAATCGTGCAATGTCGAAGGACTACCCATTAGCCAGTAGTCCTAAGACTATGGTTAGTATGCAATTCTCATCGTATGCGGTCTGGTCACAGCCGAATCAGCTAGCCTTACAACTGATGGATAAAGTGGTTTCTCTACGCTTGCGCTATGCGCTGCGGGAACAGGCCAGCGGCGTTTATACTCTGGGCTTTAGCCAAATGGTAGCCAAGTTGCCAACGCCTTATTATTTGGCTCGATTGAACTTTACCTCTGCGCCAGAAAGGGCAGAAGAAATGGCGCAGTTGGCGCAGAAAGTGCTGAAGCAGGTTGCAGAAGAAGGAATCAGTCCGCTAGAGCTGAGTAAAGCCAAAAAAGCTTGGCGAATTGAGCAGGAAGAAGGGCGAAACAGTGCCAGTTATTGGACTGATGCCTTGGCTCAGGTTGGTAGTGATGACGGCAATTTCGCCCTGCTGGCTCAAGAGGCAGAGCAGTTGGAAGCGGTGACGCCAGAACAGGTCAATGCACTAGCCGCTCAATGGTTAGGAAGAAACCCAAAAATATTTACCCTAAGCCCAGCGAAGTAATTTCATCGTCGGTTAGCCACCTTCTTTGAAGGTGGCTTTTAATGTGCGAAAAACCTGCGAATAAATAAAAAAATTCGCCTTGGAAAATAGACGTCATATATAAAAGGTTAGAAATCATCCGTATTTATTACTTTAACGACTAAAACGTCGAATAACGGAGGAAAAACTCTCGCTACGTATTTTTGTCACTTCATTTGGCCATAGTGGATTGACCGGAATGTAATAGTTTTCGTTTTTAGCGGCGATGATCAACTCCTTAAATTCATCTATATTTTTTATCACGCAAATATCATTCAATTTTCCTAGTGGCTTTGGTAGCACGAAGGTCGCGGGGAAATTTGCCGCTATGTCGCTTGCCGGGCTGCCTGCGTCAGTGCTGTGATGGACAACCGGTTCACCCTCGCCCACCATAGCTTTATTTATAAGTGGTATCATTGCGCGGATTCGCGGTGAGACATTGCCAATATTGCTGTCTTCCCGCTCATAAAATTTAGCGGGATCAAGATATTCCGCCTGAAAATATTTATTAACTACCTCGCTATGACGACGACGCTTATAAACATCCATGTTTCGTTTGAATACATCGTGGGAAACCTCTTTGATTAGGAGATTATCTTTAGCCCCGTACTCTTGTAAGTGTGGTGCAATCATCAATAAATCGTAATCAGCGGTCAGCGGTTTTTTATTTTCACCGGGCGGTGCCAGCACCTCAATGGTCTCTCCATGATGTTGAACTAAATATAAATCCGCATGTTCTTTTACTGGTATCAGCTCAAATTTATACAGTTTTCCACTGGGGGTTCGGGCATCCAGCGCAATGGGGAAACCATTAGCATCTATCTGAATATCAACCATATTTCTCTTCATCAAGATATCTAACCTTGCTGCAGTTATTTCCAGCGGTACTTTTTGCGCGTGGCCTTCGTCAATGCAGGCTTGAATTTGTTGATTAAATAACGCAATTTTATCTGGCTTATCTACCAGTTTGCTCAGCTCCTGCTTAACGCAGATAAATGCAGCCTGAGGGCCCCAGTTAGCACTTTTTCCCTTAATATGAAAACCCTTGGTTGGGTATCCATTTTTGATCAGGTCTGTTGCCATAACATCCACGGGCCTGATACCTATCAGACAATTATTTTCTTGAGCAAATACCTGTAATTTAATTAGATGCTCAGGCACTATACCTATGCAGCCTTGATCACAAAGCGTTTTTATTTCTTCTAGTCTGGGTATATCAAATTTAGATATTGAAGATGCAGATGCATTTCCTCCTGAAATAAGAGCTTCTGACTTAGGCAACGACCAGTTTTGGGGTGCTTTATAAGTATTGTTTACAAGCATTAGTTTTCCCATCGGTTTCTATCGTTATTAATAGTGCCTATTCTCTCTTTTATTTGTATTTTATTTTTATGTTTTTCGCTCATTTATGCTTATGATAATAATGTGTTTAATTTTATTATTCTTACAGCGTTTTTAAATTAATTGTGAAAAATGTAATTTACATTACTTTTGCGGTGGTTATCTGTTGTTGGTGATTAATTTTATTTTGATATATTTATTATCTTAAGTTAAGCGTTGTGTAATTTGGTAAGTGAATGAATAAAAGCGAATAGGCATGTTTTTAGTATTGCTCTTGATTTATACCGTGCTATTTCCGTTGTTTTTACATGTGACGATATGTGTTTTACTGAAAAATTTTATGAATAATGAAGTGATCGTTATCACATTTTATTATCTATCCGACTTTATGGTTAAAACTGTAGGTTTGTTATATTTAAACATAAACACAACCATTTATTAACATTGAGTGAGGCATAGCGATAAAATATTATGATAGTAAAAAACTTTGGCCTGACGGCTTTGATTTTCATTAAATTTATTCTTATTCCTTACCTCATGGCTCTCTTCCGCTGCTTTCCTGTCTATTTTATTTGGTTATAAACGTTTTTTAAGTGAAATTTAATTCCCCTCACCTTTTCAGATAAATAAAACTAATTTCTCTCTTAATGTCGACTCCGTTGCATTTCTTGAAATAAACCACTGTTCATTAGATATCAACCGCTTCTTTTTGCTATTTCCGTCACATTAATCCAGTTTTTCGTGCCGTAGCATCCAGCCCTATTATATATATTATTCTTTGAATTATTATTGATCAGGGCTATAAACATGAAAATTTACAATGACTTAAAAATGACGATTAACGACGTGATTAGCGCGCAAAAAAGATTAAAGGGGCATATCTATAAAACCGGTCTGGCGAGATCAAATTACCTTAGCGAGCGTTGCCATGGTGAGATTTACCTCAAATTTGAAAACATGCAGCGTACCGGTTCATTTAAGATTCGCGGGGCATTTAATAAACTCAGTTCACTTACTGAAGAAGAAAAAAAACAGGGTGTCGTTGCCTGTTCCGCAGGGAACCATGCACAAGGCGTTTCTTTATCTTGCGCCATGTTAGGCATTAACAGCAAAGTTGTTATGCCAAATTGTGCGCCGAAATCAAAAATTGCGGCGACCAGTGAATATTCTGCTCAGGTGATACTGCACGGAGAGAACTTCAATGACACCATCGCCAAAGCCAGTGAAATTATTGAATTGGAGAATAGAATTTTCATTCATCCCTTTGATGATGAAAAGGTGATTGCCGGCCAAGGGACCATTGGTTTGGAAATACTCGAAGATCTTTACGATGTCGATAATGTGATTGTTCCTATTGGCGGTGGTGGTTTGATTGCCGGTATTGCTTTGGCGATCAAATCAGTCAACCCGACTATTAATATTATCGGCGTACAATCGGAAAACGTTCATGGCATGGCGGCCTCTTATTATAACGGTAGTATTACCAATCATCGTAAAACCTCAACATTGGCCGATGGCTGCGATGTCGCGCGCCCAGGTAATGCAACCTTTGAAATAGTCAAAGCGCTGGTTAATGACATTGTCTTGGTCAGCGAAGATGAAATAAGAAGAAGTATGATCGACCTTATTCAACGTAACAAAATCATAACCGAAGGTGCAGGGGCATTAGCATCAGCGGCATTACTGAGCGGAAAGTTAAAAGACTATATCACCGGCAAAAAGACCGTCAGCATTATATCAGGCGGCAACATTGATTTATCACGAGTATCACAAATTACGGGGTTAAGCAGTATTTCGTAAAATATCTTAATAAGGAATTTATTAATGGATATCGATAATGCTATATCAACACCAGTCAAAACAAAAACGTGGCGTAAGTCAGATACAACCTGGACTTTAGGATTATTTGGCACCGCGATAGGCGCAGGCGTTCTATTTTTCCCTATTCGTGCAGGTATTGGCGGGCTTATTCCAATATTAATCATGTTGCTTTTGGCTTATCCAATCGCTTTTCTTTGCCACCGCTCATTGGCTCGCTTGTGTTTGTCAGGAAAAAATTGTTCAGGGGATATTACTGAAACGGTTGAAGAGCACTTCGGTAAAACCGGCGGCGTCGTTATTACCTTCCTTTACTTTTTTGCTATCTGCCCACTTCTGTGGATTTACGGCGTTACTATTACCAACACCTTTATGACCTTTTGGGAAAATCAGCTTCAGTTGGTTCCGCTAAACCGAGGTTTGGTGGCGTTAGGATTACTGCTATTAATGTCCGCAGTGATTTACTTTGGCAAAGATCTCATGGTTAAGGTCATGAGTTTCCTGGTATTTCCATTTATTGCCTGCCTGGTACTTATTTCAGTTTCGTTGATTCCTTACTGGAATACCTCGGTTATTGAGCAGGTGGGTGTCAATGATATTTCTCTGTTCGGACATGACGGAATACTGGTAACGGTGTGGCTGGGTATTTCCATCATGGTGTTTTCCTTTAACTTCTCACCGATCGTTTCTTCTTTTGTTGTATCAAAACGTGAAGAATATGAGCCGGAATTCGGTCGTAGTTTTACTGAGAAAAAATGTTCTCAGATTATTAGCAGAGCCAGCATGTTAATGGTCGCGGTTGTTATGTTCTTTGCTTTTAGCTGCTTATTTGCGCTATCGCCTCAGAATATGGCAGAGGCCAAGGTACAGAATATTCCCGTACTGTCCTATCTCGCTAACCATTTTTCCGCCATGGCGGGAGGCCAGTCAGCTTTCTCCGTTACGCTGGAGTATGCCGCTTCGTTGATTGCGCTGGTTGCCATTTTTAAATCTTTCTTTGGGCATTATCTCGGCACGCTAGAAGGCCTAAATGGTTTGATTGTTAAATTTGGTTATCAGGGTGATAAAACCAAAGTTTCCAGCGGTAGGTTAAATCTGATCAGCATGGTTTTCATTATGGGATCGACCTGGATAGTGGCATATATCAATCCCAATATCCTCGATTTGATTGAAGCCATGGGGGCACCAATTATCGCCTCATTGCTGTGTCTGCTGCCGATGTATGCCATCCATAAACTGCCAGCGCTGGCTCGATTCAGAGGTCGCCCAGAAAACTACTTTGTCACTCTCGTCGGTCTACTGACCATTCTTAATATCGTCTACAAATTAGTTTAAGTATGGCGCTAAAAGCCCTCAACTTGCCCTCAATAATACATGGGCGGAGTAATGACATGACTTTAAACCCTACGGTTCTGGTTATTAACAGCGGTTCATCATCGATTAAATTTTCAGTCCTGAACCTGAGTAATTGTGAAGCCATCACGTCAGGAATTGCAGACGGTATTGGTTCCGAAGCCTCTTTTTTAAGAATTGATAAAAACGCCAAGATTCAACTGGGTAAAGGCAATTATGCTGATGCGTTGACAGCTATTTCCGATGAGTTAGCAAAGTGCGGACTGGATAAATCTATTGTCTTAATCGGCCATCGTGTTGCCCATGGCGGTGAAATATTCAGTGAATCAGTGTTAATTAACGATCGCGTCGTTGATGAGATAAAAAAAGTTTCACCACTGGCTCCTCTACATAACTACGCAAATTTGCATGGTATTGAGGCTGCACGTCAGCTATTTCCAGGCATCAGGCAGGTGGCCGTTTTTGATACAGGTTTTCACCAAACGTTGAAACCGGAGGCATATATTTACGCGCTGCCTTACCGTTATTTTCGCGAGCAAGGTGTCCGACGCTACGGTTTTCACGGCACGTCTTATCGCTATGTGGCGAGTAAAGCCGTTGATATTCTCGGATTTGATAAGCAGGACTATGGTCTGATTATTGCGCACCTCGGCAATGGTGCATCTATTTGCGCCATTCAAGATGGTAAAAGCGTAGATACATCAATGGGAATGACGCCGTTGGAAGGTTTAGTTATGGGAACCCGTAGCGGTGATGTGGACTTCGGGGCACTAGCTTATCTGGCGCATCGAACCGGACAAAATATGGCGGATTTGGATCATGTATTAAACAAGGAATCCGGGCTTTTGGGCATTTCTGGCTTATCCGGCGACATGCGGGTTTTAGAGAAAGCCTATCGTGAAGGGCATGCGGGGGCACGTTTAGCGATAAACGTTTTTGTACATCGGCTTGCCAAACATATCGGCGGACACGCCAGTTCGCTGCGGCGGTTTGATGCTTTAATCCTGACTGGCGGCATGGGTGAAAATTCGGCGTTGATCCGTCAGCTAACATTGGAGCATCTGGCCGTTTTTGGTTTTGAGACCGATTCAGCGAAGAATGCTCAATTACAGTGCGGTGCTACTCAGGTTATTACCACTAAGGCGTCGAAAGTCATCGCCGCTGTGATTCCGACTAATGAAGAGAAAATGATTGCGCTTGATGCTATCCGTCTTGGTTATGTACAAAGAGAGGTAGAAACCGTAGAAGCAGCTTGTTAAACGCGTGAGAGACAATTTTCTGCTGGTTTATATCTGAATTTAGGGGCGATTTAGCGTTCAGACAGGTAAAACACGGCGGAGATACCGCGCTTGGGCTTTTCCTCCAACGTTCCGTCATTTCCACTGACCCTCCTTATTTCTGGAGGGTTTTTTTGTTTTATAGCTCTGAGGCGTCAACAGCCGTATTGCAGAGTTTACCAGCGATGTGCTTATCACTGTTTTCTGGTCGATGAAGTTTGTATTTATAACGAGAGTCAGTTAAAAACAGTAGCTCATTTGGATTGATAGACAGGCTTGCTATTCAGGCTACCGAACTTTATTGTCACTTATTGATAACCACTTTTATTTTTTAAATATAGCAGCTAATAACATTTTTTATTTATTGAAAATATTGAGTGTATTACCGGTAGTAATGCTGTGGGAAGAAAGAGTAAATGCGGTATTTAAGGCTGCCTGATAAACCGCTAACATAATTATTTATTCGATTTATAATACGAAGTAGAGAGTTTTCGCTTCATGACAATATATTGGTTTTTCTTTTAATCAACAGGGAATCTCATGTCTTGATATGACCTATGCCAAAAAATTTTTTTATTAAAAGTTTTCCTGACATTTTTTGTTGGGTATAAGTCAATATTCATCTGGGAATCAAAGTCTCGGACGTTATTGCTGTGGCTGGATACTCTAAATCTTATTTTGACTTGAAGGCCAAAGCGAAATAGGCATGAGCTTATCCAAATATAGACGGTGGAAAAGACTTATTTTATCCGCGGATAAACGGGTAGAGACAAATCTGAGAGTGAGTGAAATCAGCCAGGATATGGCGTTCCCTAGTCAGAGTACTTTCTGCCAGGATTTTAAAAGTTATTTCAATATGTCGCCAACTCAATACCGTTCAGAAAAGAATGGGCTTTATCAATGGCATTAATGGTTTCATAGATGCAAATATATAGACTACATATTGCTGTTACAGTATCTGTATTTCCAGATAGTAGAGTTCTTAATTCTGCTGAATTAAAAACCAATATCTATTGGGTCACTCTGAAGTAGGTTCAGTGTCGATAGAGTAATTGGCGGACTCGGACAACGCCGCTAGGCGGCTTTGAACGTCGCTTGCGACGGCCCCGCAGGGGTGAGAGCCTTTGGCTCGAATAATCGAACGTGTTCGATGAAGAGTCCAGATGCCAGAAAGCAAAAAACCAGCCGTAGGCTGGTTTCTCTAAATATGGTGCCCGGACTCGGAATCGAACCAAGGACACGGGGATTTTCAATCCCCTGCTCTACCGACTGAGCTATCCGGGCAACGGGGCGTATTAAACTCGATTACCGTTGGCTCGTCAATGTAAATCCTTCCACTTCTTGATTGCCTGCCTAATGTTTCAGCGTTTTAGCTGGTTTTGATGCATTATCGCTCATTGTTGGGCGCTGAGCGACATAGTGCCGCGAGTTTCTCAAAATCTCAGGGACGACACGTTGCCCATTACGATGTTGATAAGCTCATTATTAAATTGATTATAAAGAGCTTGGCTGATTGGTTCTGGGTAGCTCAATACCACCAGTTCGTGATCGTCAAGATCCGGATGATAGCGGGGGTGGCGGTGCTCGAAGCTGTTTTCTACGAAGCCGAGTCCTTGATAGAAGCGCAGGCGCTTACGGGCGATTTCAGTCGTCAGTGGGTCGACCTCCAGAATAATCACCGGATGCTGTCGTATAAATTGCTCAAGTATGCGTTTGCCGTATCCCTGCGAGCGTTGCTGGCTACTGACAGCCAGATGTTCAATATAGGTATAACCGTTAAACGCCCATGAACCAATCATTCCTACAAATAGTTCGCCGTCGAACCAGGCAAGTAACAAATAATTATCGTTGTTTAACGCGCTGGTTTTAGCTTTAGGAGTGCGTTTTTCATGGCGGGGGAAGGCGCTTTCATACAGTTTGTCTACTTCGACAAAGTAAGGTGCATCAGTATGTGTAATTCGACGGCTGGTTAACATTCCGGTTTTTTCCACAGCGAGAATGAGTCATATAAACGAAATAAGCCCCGCTTGAACACGGTCAATGCGGGGCCTATCTGTTTGGTTCAATGGGAAAACTTAATCTATCAGGTGAGCAATGTCATCATGATCGACAGAAGGCGGCGCCTGGCGCAGGCCTTTGGTCAGATAAACCAGATAGATAAACCCAATGACCAACCATATCAATCCTACCTTCAGTGCGTCTGGCTCCAGATTGACCCAAAGCCACACCGACATCACAAACCCTATCATCGGGAGCAGGCCATACTTAATCATGGCGCTGGTGCCGCGGCGTTTCTCATTGATCAGGAAGTGTTTGACCACGCTGAGATTCACGAAGGTAAATGCGCCGAGTGCGCCGAAGCTAATCATTGATACCACCATGCTCAAATCGAGGAACAGTGCGGAGAGCGAGATAATCGCGACAAAAATGATGGCTCGATAAGGCGTGTGGAAACGTGTGTGAAGATGGAAAAAGATTTTGCGTGGCAGCACGCCTTCACGACCCATGGCGTAAAAGATGCGTGAAACCCCGGTCTGAGCCGTCATGGCAGAGGCATATACGCCGGTCAGATAGGTCGCCATAAAGAAGGTGTACATCCACTTGCCGCCTACTTTTTCCGATATCACCAAACTGGCGGTATCTTGTACCGGAATCAGCGCTTTCCAGTCTGGGTAGATAAGGTGAGCGGCATAAGAAACGGCCATAAATATAGTACCGGCTGCGATAACGGTAATCAGAATAGCGCGTGGCAGCGTGCGTTTGGCGTCATGCGCTTCCTCCGCCATGGTCGCTATGGCATCAAAACCGAGGAAGGCTAGACAAAGCACCGCCGCGCCGGATAACAGACCGGAAAAGTCAGATGAGCCCACCAACAGCGGCTTTAACAGTGCTTCCGGGCTGAGATCGGCCTGGCTGAACGATAGTGCCAAAAACAGAACGATAAAGACCATTTGCGCCGAAATCAGCGAGAAATTAACCGACGTTAGCAAGCGAACGCCGAGGATATTCAGCAAGCTGACGCTGACGATCGAACCCAGGACAAAGACTGCCGCAGGAATAGCCGGGAATGCTTCGTGTAAAAATATACCTAAAACTAAATAGTTAAGGATCGGCAGGAACAGATAATCCAATATTTGCGCCCAACCCACCAGAAAACCGGTTTTACCGCCAAAACAGCGCTGTACGTAAGAATAGGCAGAGCCAGCCAGCGGGAGCGCGCTGGTCATACGACAATAGCTGAGAGCAGTAAATAAAATGGTGATGATCGTGATGAGATAAGCGATAGGTAAGTGGCCATGACTGAGAACCGTCACCTGACCGTAAGTGGTGAATACGCCCAGCGGAACCATATAAGCAAGGCCGAAGGCGACCAAGGCTGGCGTTTTAAGAACTCTGCGTAACTGAATATTTTGTGGCATTACCCTATCATCTCCTGGTATCAACGGATACCGTCGTTCTGGTGTTCAAATATAAAAAGGGAGCGGATTTTGACACAGGGGGTACGGGTTGGAAAGCTCAGCGTGAGTACGGAGAGTAATAATAGCCAAGGCCGCGGTTTTTTTCGGGTAAATACGATGAATTTTAATTTAGCGCAGGAGGGCGATAACGCGATTATTTCTTTCTAATTATTGGGAATATATAAAATTAATCAATGTTAATAATAGATATCCTAAAGTGGTGTTTTTGGTTAACTTGACCGGCATTTATATTCTGCTATTGAAATACAAAGTGATAATGTTCAATAAAGGGTGGTAATGGCCTAAAATAAAAAGGCAGCGCCGCAGCACTGCCCCTTTTTTATAAGGTTAGATTAACTTTGGTAAACGATTTTCCCACCGATCAGCGTTTTTTCGATTTTGGTCTGATAAATGGTTTCCGCCGGTTGTTCAAACAGATTATTTTTAAAAATAATTGCATCGGCAAATTTACCGACTTCCAATGAGCCAATGTATTGTTCTTTGGCAATCATATAGGCAGCGTCAATAGTTGCCGCTCGCAGCACTTCGATTAACGTCAAATCGCGGTCGTTATCTAAACGCGGGCCAGCCGGGTTTCCTTCACTATCCCACGCGCGACGAGTCATTCCCACCTGAAGGTTATACCACTCATCCAGACGATCAATCGGCCAGTCGCTGCCATAAGCCAGACGCGCGCCCGCATCGAGGAAACGGGCGGTCGGTTCCATATGCTGGAAACGCGCTTCTCCCAGCATTTCCCGCTCTTCGTCGATCAACACTCCCGGCAAACCACACCATTGGAATGACAGCACCGCCGTCGCTTTCAGTTTGGCAAAACGTTCGTATTGATGGGCTGCAACCAATTCGTTGTGTGCCAGGCCCGGACGAATATCCTTCTCAGGATAAGCTTCACGCATCTTCTCAACGGCGTTGAGTACCATTTCAATGGCACCGTCGCCGACGGTATGGGTATGAGGATGCATACCGGCGCGAGCACATTCCACCATCAGGGCGTCCACCACCGGAGCCGTAAAGTACAGGTCACCGTAACGTTCGGTTGGCTGCCAGTCTGGTTGCTCGGCTGTTCCGCGATTTTCACGATAGGGTTCCAGCAGCGAGGCCGTCATTGTCGGCGGCTGGAGTACGCCATCGATAAATAATTTAACGTGATCAACGGCCAAACCTGGTTCTGGCGTCCAGTTTTTATCACCCCATTGGCGACCAAATTCGACAATTTCATCAACGGCTCGTCCGGCATCCTGCGGCCCTTTCAGGCTGTCGGGAGTGACTTCTTTTGCACCCAGCAGTCGCAGCGTGAGTTCGCCACGATCGCGCAGTGCGCCGAATGCGGATAATTGTTCGGCAAATACGCGGGTATCCATCACCGTTGTCACGCCCTGAGCATTTAAAACCTGTTGCACATAGGCGGCGGTATTCACGTTTTGCTCAGGCGAGCCGGAAGGAATGCTGTCGAAAGCGCGCATTGCGGGCGCATCTTCCAGAATTCCGGTCAGTTTTCCCTGCTCATCGCGGGCAATTTTGCCATCGGACGGCGTTGGGGTATTTTCATCAATGCCCAACAGTTCCAGTGCGCGGCTGTTGGCGGCCAAGGTGTGGCAGTCGTTGGAAAACAGCACCACCGGACGGCGAGTCTTTAAGGTGTCCAACGCAGCACGGCTCATATCTGCACCGACAGGAATCATGGCCTGACGCTGCCACGCCCGCACGGGTAGCCAGTCGGTATCCCCCTGACTTGGATCGGCATCCAAATGTTGTTGGATGAACGCCAGCGTCTGTTCAACGGTCAGCGCCGCATAGTTCAGGTGGCAGCCGCGTAGCTGCTTGCCGCCCCAAAACGGGTGCATATGGCTGTCAATCAGTCCTGGCATCATCAGCTTGCCTTGCAGATCAATTAGCTGAGTTTCTGGAGTAGCGAGGCGTAGTACCTCGTCATCGCTGCCAGTTGCCAGGATATAACCCTGCCCGATAGCGATAGCGCTACAGATCGTATTATCTCGATCCGCAGTATAAACAGCGCCGTGGTAATAAATCACTTCGGCAACAGAGGTTTGTTGGGCCATTTCTGAATTCTCTATGAGTCTTACTGAAAATAAAGGGCCACTATAATGCGGGTTGAGCGCGATAGATGCAAAGCCGCTGGCCCTGAACTTAACTCAGCGCGCCGTTTTTGCGGCACTGGGCGACGGCCAGAACGTCTTCCGCCAGACGTTTTGCCACTTCCACATCCTGCGGTCGACGTTTGATTAATAGCTTGCTCAGGCAGCCTTCCAGAATTAACTCCATTTGCTGTGCCACCATTTCAACGTCGTCGGCATCCATTTCATGCAGTAATTCTTCGGTATATTGCAGAGAGGCCTGTTTCTGTTGTTCCGCCAATTGATGGATGGGATGGTCGGTTTCTGGGAAGAAGCTACAGGCGGCGATAAACAGGCAGCCGGGATAACGCTGTTGCTGAACCTGTTCATTCAGCGTTTGGTAGCGAGCCAGCAGTTTTTGCTGTGGCGTCAGGCTTTCGTCGAGCTGTAGCTGCCGACGCCAAGTGTCGATTTGCTGGCCGTGGTAGCGCAGGCAATCGTATAGCAACGCTTCCCTATCTGGCCAAAAACGTTGAAGGTCGCTGACGGGCAAGGATAATTTTTCTGCCAGCATTTCCAGACTGGTCGTTGCGAGGCCTCGTTGCTCTAACAGGCTGAGGGCGTTGCTCAAAACGTCTTCTCGTTGCACGTTGCTTCTCCTTCCACATCGGTGTTTTGCTAGTGTGGATTACCGCTGGCTATTCTGCAAATGATGCAAAAAAGCTTCGGCATCCATATAACCGGTGACCCGCGACGGCGTCATTTCATTTCCCTGTTCGTCGAAAAACAGGATAGTTGGCAATCCCAGCACTTTGAGCGCTTTCAGCATTGCGGCGTGTTCCGCATTATTGGCTGTCACATCGGCCTGTAGCAGCACCGTGTTGGCTAATTGAGACTGCACCTTAGGATCGCTAAAGGTGTATTTTTCAAACTCTTTACAGGCTACACACCAATCGGCGTACAAGTCCAACATCACCGGTTTACCTTTCGCCTTTGCCAGCGCTTCCTGTAATTCCGGTAGGTTATTAATCTGCTGGAAGTTGAGATGGCTAATCGTCGTTTGCTGCGTAGCGCTGTGACCAAAAGCCCAATCCTGCAATGGTCGGGCTGCAATCAGTAATCCTGCCAGCAGCAGAAGTTGCAGCGCCCGAACCCAGCCTTGATGCGTTTTTAAGCTGATAATAAAGGCCCAACCGAAGAAGGCCACCGCCAGCAGGCTCCACAGGCGAATGCCCCAAATATCGCCGATAATGCGTTCCAGTAGGAAGACTGGCAGTGCCAGAATCACAAAGCCGAACGCTTCTTTCACGTATTGCATCCACGGCCCACTGCGCGGTAGCAGGCGGTTGCCAAATAGCGTGACCGCAATCAGTGGAATCCCCATCCCCAGCGCGTACAGGTAAAGCGTACCGCCGCCAGCCAGCATGTTTCCGCTTTGAGCGATATACAACAAAATGGCGCTGAGAGGCGCAGTGGTGCAGGGGGAGCAAATTAATCCGGCTAGCGCTCCCATGGCAAAGACGCCGAACAGGGAACCGCCGCGTTGATGGTTGCTCCACTCGACTAAACGGGTTTGCAGGGAAGCCGGTAATTGCAGGGAATACAGGCCGAACATCGATAACGCCAGCAGTACAAACAGCGCCGACAGCCCAATCAGCACGTAAGGATGCTGTAACGCCGCCTGAAACTGTAGCCCGGCAGCGGCCACCACTAATCCTAATAAGGTATAAGTCAGCGCCATTCCCTGGACGTAAACCATAGCTAAAACAAATATTCGTCCTTGGCTATGGGGTTTTTCTCTTCCAAGAATAATGGCTGAAATCAACGGATACATTGGCAAAACGCACGGCGTAAAAGCGATGCCGATGCCAATCAACAGTGCCCAGAGTGGAGAGAAAGGCAATGAGGCCGGTTCAGATTCGGTTTGTGCCGGCGGCGTAACAGGCGTTTCCGCTGCGGTGTGCGGTGTGGCGACAATGGCGCTCAGCGGTACAATTCTGGTTTCCGGCGGATAACAGAATCCCGCATCCGCGCAGCCTTGATAGGTCACGCTGACGCTGGCTCCTTTCTCTGCCCGAATCATCGGGATCTGTAAATCCAGCCGCTGTTTGAAAATCGCGACTTCGCCATAGAACTCGTCTCTATGAGCAAGGCCTGCGGGAATGTTCACCGCGCCAAGAGTCGCCTGTTGCGGAACAATCTTGATCTGCTGGCGATACAAATAATAGCCGGGGTGAATTTGCCAGCTTAAATCGAGCTGCTCGCCCTGTTGTCTAAAATCAAAGGCAAATGCCTGATCGACCGGCAAAAAGCGGCTCTGACCGTTTTGGCTAAAAAGAGATGCCTGAGCACTTTGAGGTGCCAGTAGCGCGCTGCATAGCAGCAGTATCAGTGTAAAGAAGCGTTGAGCCATGACAGGTAATCTTTATCTCCATCCCGAACCGGCAAGACCAACAATTCTGGCGTCTGGTAAGGGTGATGTTGTTTGATAAAACTCAGTAATGCCTGCTGATGGGTGCTATTGCTTTTGAATAGCATTTGTACTTCGTATTCCTGCTGCAAACGTCCTTCCCAGTAATAAAGAGACGTTGCGCCGGGCAGCAGCGTAGCGCAGGCCGCCAGTTGTTCCCCCAGAACTCGCCCTGCAAGATCTTGAGCACTGGCTTCATCGGGTGCGGTGCACAGTACGACAATCACATCAGAATCAGACATTCTAACCTCGCTAGGAAAAGCTGACAGTCATGCACTATACCCCGAAGGAGGGGCGGGTCTGAAGATGATTTATCCAATATGGAGATTAATGCAGCGGGATAAGAGGGGATTGATGAGGGCGCACGGGGCGCCCTCGGGGAGAACTAGAGAACCAGACCGCCCATCACGAAGCCGAATACAACGGCTAGCGCGACCCCGATGGTGCCGGGAATAAAGAACGGATGGTTAAAGACGAAGCGACCGATGCGGGTGGTGCCGGTATCGTCCATTTGAACCGCCGCAACCAGCGTTGGGTAGGTTGGTAAAATGAACAGGCCGGAAACCGCTGCGAAAGAAGCAATCGCCGCCAGTGGAGAAACGTTCAGCGCCATCGCCATTGGCATCAGTGCCTTGGCAGTCGCAGCTTGAGAGTACAGCAGCGCAGAGCAGAAGAAGAAAATCACTGCCAGCAACCATGAATGAGCCTGAATCAGGCCACCCGCCGTTTCTTTAATCCATACCAGATTGTGCTGTACAAAGGTATCGCCCAGCCATGCCACGCCCAGAATACAGATACAGGCGCTCATACCGGCTTTAAACGTGCTGGAGTTGAGAATGGCATCTGTATCCACGGAGCAGACCAGCGTGGTCAGCGTCGCGACGCTCAGCATGATAATCAGAATCGCGTTGGTGGTGTTCATCAGCGGCGTTTCTACCAGACCGACGCTTGGGCTGTTGATAATGGCATAAGCCACCACGCACATAACGCCCAACAGGAACAGTAATACCGAGGTTTTGGCCCGAGGCTTGATCACTTTGACCTGATCGCCGCGCAGCGTGACCAAACCTTCTTCGAGGCGTTTCAGATAAACAGGGTCATCGGACAGTTTGGAGTTAAAGCACCATGACACGATCAGCGACATTAAGAATACGGCGCACAGCGTGGAGGGAATAACGATCATCAGTAGATGTAAATAGCTGACTCCGTGGCCTTCCATTACCGAGGACATATAGACCACGGCGGCAGAAATCGGAGATGCTGTAATGGCGATTTGCGCTGAAACCACGGCCGTAGACAGCGGACGGCAAGGCTTTATGCCTTGCTCCTTCGCCACTTCAGCAATCACTGGTAATGCGGAAAGAGAGATGTTCCCTGTACCGGCAAAAATGGTCAAAAAATAGGTGACCAGAGGCGCCAGAATAGTGATGTGTTTTGGGTTTTTACGCAGCAACTTCTCAGTTTGCTGTACCAGATAATCCATGCCGCCTGCGACCTGCATTGCAGAGATAGCGGCAATTACAGCCATAATGATTGAAATAACGTCAAAGGGAATACTGCCGGGTTTTACACCAATAATGGCTAAAACCAATACGCCAATGCCCCCTGCAAACCCTATCCCGATACCGCCCAGCCTGGCCCCTAAAAAAATGGCCAGCAGAACAATGACTAATTCTACGGCTATCATAGTGTTTACTCCTTGAATGAAATGAAAATAAAAAGTTATAAAGTTGTGTTTGTCAGAAAGTAAAAAGGCACGCTGTCCAGGGGAGCTAGCGTGCCTTTAAGGGCTACCGGATGGTTATTTTATTGTTCGTTTTCATCGGTATAGCGTTTTGCTTTGTAGGCTGGGTGCATCAGGTTCTCAACAGAGAAGATATCATCCAGCTCGGCTTCAGTTAGCAGGCCGCGTTCAAGAACGACTTCCCGCACATTTTTACCGGTTTCCGCACAGATCTTCCCAACGATGTCACCATTATGGTGGCCAATGAAAGGGTTCAGATAAGTTACGATACCGATGGAATTAAATACGTAGCTTTCGCAAACTTCTTTATTTGCCGTAATGCCATTAATGCATTTCTCCAGCAAATTGTAGCAAGCGTTAGTCAGGATGTGGATAGATTCGAACATCGCTTGACCAATCACCGGCTCCATAACGTTCAACTGGAGCTGACCCGCTTCGGCCGCCATAGTAACGCAAGTGTCGTTTCCAATCACCTTAAAGCAAACCTGATTCACAACTTCAGGAATAACCGGATTCACTTTGGCTGGCATGATAGAAGAACCCGCCTGCAATTCTGGCAGGTTGATTTCATTCAAACCGGTACGTGGGCCGGAAGACAACAAGCGCAGGTCGTTACAGATTTTTGACATCTTAACAGCCAGGCGTTTCAGCGCGCTGTGCACCATTACGTAAGCGCCGCAGTCAGAAGTCGCTTCAATCAAATCTTCGGCTGGAACTACCGGCAGATTACTGATTTCAGCCAATTTCTTCACGGCCAGTTCGGAATAACCTTCAGGAGTGTTCAGTGCGGTACCGATAGCGGTCGCGCCCAGATTCACTTCCAGCAGGAGTTCGGCGGTGCGTTGCAGGTTTTTGGTTTCTTCGTTTAGTAATACCTGGAATGCGCGGAATTCCTGACCCAGAGTCATGGGTACAGCATCCTGTAATTGGGTACGACCCATTTTCAGAATGGTTTCGAATTCTTTGGATTTTTTACCGAAGCCTTCACCCAACTGATTGATGGCATCGATCAATTTCATGATAGATGCGTAAACCGCGATGCGAAAACCGGTAGGGTAGGCATCGTTGGTAGACTGGCACTTATTCAGATGGTCGTTAGGGTTCAGGTACTGATATTCACCCTTTTGATGCCCCATCAGTTCCAGACCAATGTTGGCCAGAACTTCGTTGGTATTCATATTTAATGAAGTACCTGCACCGCCCTGGAATACATCGACCGGGAATTGGTCCATGCATTTGCCTTTATCCAGAACTTCGTCACACGCCCGAATGATGACGTCAGCAATTTTGTGCGGGATGGTATGTAATTCTTTGTTAGCCATCGCGGCGGCTTTTTTTACCATCACCATACCGCGGACAAATTCAGGCACGTCACTGATTTTGCTATTGCTGATGTAGAAGTTTTCAATCGCACGCAGGGTATGAACACCGTAGTAAGCCTCTGCGGGGACTTCTCGTGTACCTAACAGGTCTTCTTCGATACGAATGTTATTTGACATGAGAACCTTCTCTATTGTGCTGTCTAATTATTTGCTTGTTGAATAATTTATGTCGCCGTGGGCAACAAGTGCGGAAGGATTAACCGTTCAACTTATTGCTGCCACGATCATATGCTGCTTATAGATAAATGCCTTGAACTCAGATCACTATATGGTGGTAATTAATCAACAGGATTTGATATCTGTGATTGTTCTCACAGTTAGATAAAACCTTAATAAAAGAGAGTGGACTGCTTGAAAAATGTCATGGGCACCACCACGTTAGTGTAGTAGGCATAATGCGCCGCGGCGGCGTTGCCCCCATTCTCATGATTTTCGTCTGAAGTGCCCTGATTCGGCCCTCGACGGAAGCTAGATGAGCTGAATAAGGAGAATACGGTGCGTTGGTTACCGTTCATGCTGATATTTTTATTGGCTTACATAGAAATATCGATATTTATCAAGGTGGCAGCCGCTTTAGGCGTGTTGGTTACTTTACTGCTGGTGATTTTTACCTCCTGCGTGGGCGTGTCTCTGGTGCGCAATCAGGGGGTGAAAACTTTTATGCAAATGCAGCAAAAGCTGGCTGCGGGTGAAAGCCCTGCTGCAGAAATGGTGAAAAGTGTATCGCTGGTACTGGCTGGCTTCTTGCTGTTGATACCGGGCTTCTTTACCGATTTCCTCGGTTTATTATTGCTGTTGCCGCCAATTCAAAAGTCCCTGACTTTGAAACTGATGCCGCATTTGAATATTTATCGTTCAAGGAGCACCGGCCCGACGGCGGACGGGAATACCTTTGACGGCGAATTTCAGCGTAAGGATGATGGCCGCTTCCACGTGGAACACCGTGACGAAGAAAGCGATCGTTCTCGCGATGACCGTTTCAAAGACGATAAATAAGCGCAACGAAATTTTATAATGCTATGTTTTTTAAAAATAAAATCACATGGTGAATATGACCGTGGTCGCAGTGGGGCTGAGTTAGCTTAGTTTGCCCTTTTAAGACAAAAAAATTAAAAATTTTTTGTCTTATCCCTTGAAGGGATGGGTAAACGTCCCCACTTAGAAACCCACGGTACTGGTTATGAAGGCAGACCGGTATCAATCCTAAATCTGATACGGACCTTCTCAAAGGAGAGCTATCAATGAAAATTCGTCCATTGCATGATCGCGTTATCGTCAAGCGCAAAGAAGTTGAGTCTAAATCTGCTGGCGGCATCGTTCTGACGGGCTCTGCGGCGGGTAAATCTACCCGTGGTGAAGTTCTGGCCGTCGGCAATGGTCGCATCCTGGATAACGGCGAAATCAAGCCACTGGATGTGAAAGTAGGTGACGTGGTTATTTTCAACGATGGCTACGGCGTGAAGTCAGAGAAGATCGACAACGATGAAGTGTTGATCATGTCCGAAAGTGACATTCTGGCAATTGTTGAAGCGTAATCGCGCTCTCACTATCTTCTGAACTGAACGAGTTTAAAGGAAAATACCAATGGCAGCTAAAGACGTAAAATTCGGTAACGACGCACGCATTAAAATGCTTCGCGGCGTAAACATCCTTGCTGACGCAGTTAAAGTCACCCTGGGCCCTAAAGGTCGTAACGTCGTTCTGGACAAATCTTTCGGTTCACCAACTATTACTAAAGACGGCGTTTCTGTAGCGCGTGAAATCGAGCTGGAAGACAAGTTCGAGAACATGGGTGCTCAGATGGTAAAAGAAGTTGCCTCTAAAGCGAACGACGCTGCGGGTGACGGTACTACCACTGCAACCGTACTGGCTCAATCCATCATCACTGAAGGCCTGAAAGCTGTTGCTGCTGGCATGAACCCGATGGATCTGAAGCGCGGTATCGACAAAGCGGTTATCGCTGCGGTTGAAGAACTGAAAAAACTGTCTGTACCTTGCTCTGACTCTAAAGCTATCGCTCAGGTAGGTACTATTTCTGCAAACTCCGACGAAACCGTGGGTAAACTGATTGCAGAAGCGATGGAAAAAGTCGGTAAAGAAGGCGTTATCACCGTTGAAGAAGGCTCAGGCCTGCAAGACGAGCTGGACGTTGTAGAAGGTATGCAGTTCGACCGTGGCTATTTGTCTCCTTATTTCATCAATAAACCAGAAACAGGTTCTATTGAACTTGAAAGCCCATTTATCCTGCTGGCTGACAAGAAAATCTCTAACATCCGTGAAATGCTGCCAGTTCTGGAAGCCGTTGCTAAAGCCGGTAAACCACTGCTGATCATCGCTGAAGATGTTGAAGGCGAAGCGCTGGCAACATTGGTAGTTAACACCATGCGTGGCATCGTGAAAGTGGCTGCGGTTAAAGCACCTGGCTTCGGCGACCGTCGTAAAGCTATGCTGCAAGACATCGCGACTCTGACTTCAGGTACCGTTATTTCTGAAGAGATCGGTCTGGAACTGGAAAAAACCACTCTGGAAGATCTGGGTCAGGCAAAACGCGTTGTGATCAACAAAGACACCACCATCATCATCGACGGTGTAGGTGACGAAGCTGCGATCCAGGGCCGTGTTGCTCAGATCCGTGCTCAGATCGAAGAAGCAACTTCTGAATACGACAAAGAAAAACTGCAAGAACGCGTGGCTAAACTGGCTGGCGGCGTTGCGGTTATCAAAGTTGGCGCAGCAACCGAAGTTGAAATGAAAGAGAAGAAAGCTCGCGTTGAAGATGCTCTGCACGCAACTCGTGCTGCGGTAGAAGAAGGCGTAGTCGCGGGTGGTGGTGTTGCACTGATTCGTGCAGCTCACGCTATCTCTGGCCTGAAAGGCGACAACGAAGATCAGAACGTGGGTATCAAAGTTGCGCTGCGCGCAATGGAATCTCCACTGCGTCAGATCGTGGTTAACGCCGGTGAAGAAGCTTCTGTTATCGCGAACAACGTGAAAGCAGGCGAAGGCAGCTACGGTTATAACGCTTACTCAGAAGAGTACGGCGATATGATCGCAATGGGTATCCTGGATCCAACCAAAGTTACCCGTTCAGCTCTGCAATACGCAGCTTCTATCGCTGGCCTGATGATCACCACCGAGTGCATGATCACCGACCTGCCACGCGACGATAAAGGCGCTGACATGGGCGCTGGTGGCATGGGTGGCATGGGTGGCATGGGCGGTATGGGCGGCATGATGTAATGCCCCACACCCTATAGCTTCATTGATTGCGAATAAGCTATAAACCTAAAGCGAGCGGGGAAACCTGCTCGCTTTTTTCTTTTCTCCCTCTCTGCTCCGGCGCTATCACGGTCAACCTTGCCATAATCAACAATCCCGCACCTTTCCTTCACCTGTTGCCAAATTGATGAAATTCGTATTTCTCCGTAGATATAAGCTTGTTACCGGATTTTAGGCTTATACATTTATTTAATGAATTTAAAATGTGGTTTAATTCAGTCGTGTGATGCCCACTGGGATTTTTTTAGCCACAGCGCAGAGTTAGCGTGTAAACTGTAAGCTATTATTGCCCAGATAAATGTGGCAACGGATGCCTAAGCGGCGACTTTGCTTTCTGGTAAACTTTGGCGTGATTCTCAATATCTGATGGGGAAAAAAATGCGGATTAAAGTATTACTTGGTCTTTCAGCGGCAATGTTGCTGGCTGGCTGTAGCTCTACCACCCAGTTAACTGCGGCTGGCGAGCAGGTTAAGTTCTCTGATACTAAGCCTGGTAGCGAATGCCAGTTAGTTGGCGAAGTCAGCGGCAGCCAAAGCAACTGGTTATCCGGCCAGGGCGGTGAAAGCAGTTCTATGCGCGGTGCAGCCAACGATCTGCGTAACAAAGCGGCAGCGATGGGCGGCAACGTGATTTTTGGTGCAACCAGCCCGAGCGAGACCTTCTTGTCCAGCTTCGCTCCGTTAGACAGCAAGATGGTTGGTCAGGTTTATAAGTGCCCATAACCTTTGCTTGCCAGAGTTTAAGCGAAAAGAAATAAATCATCAGGAGATGCCAAGGTATCTCCTGATTTATTTTGCAGGCTAGCTTTGCGTCAAGCGTAAATCCAAAGGTGTTTTACTCGGCTCCCCGCCAATTTCCCGCGCCAGCCTTGGCACTAAATAACCAGAAACCCGACTAAGTAGCCCTTTCATTAGCAATCTTGCTTCATCATCATCCACCATAAAATGCGCAGCGCCCTGCACTTTATCCAGCACATGGATGTAATACGGCAGAATTCCTGCGTCAAACAGCGCATTACTTAACGCTGCCAGCACGTCGGCATCGTCATTTACATCCCGTAGTAATACACTTTGATTCAGTAGAGTTACGCCGGCCTGTTTGAGGCGCGTCATGCTGTCACGCAGCGGTTGGTCGATTTCATTCGGATGATTGATATGCGTCACCATCAGCACCTGTAAGCGAGAATCTGCAAACCGCTGACATAGGGTAGAGGTAATGCGCGCAGGAATAACAACCGGCAGACGAGTGTGAATGCGCAGGCGTTTCAGGTGCGGAATGGCCTCTAACTGGGTGATCAGCCAATCCAGTTCGTGATCTTTGGCCATCAGCGGATCGCCGCCGGAGAAAATAATCTCATCCAGTTCAGGGTGGAGAGCAATATAGTCCAAAGCTTGCTGCCAGTTGGCCTTGTTGCCTTGATTGTCCTGATAAGGGAAATGACGGCGGAAACAGTAACGACAGTTAACGGCGCAGCCGCCTTTTACCAGCAGCAGTGCGCGATTGCGGTATTTGTGTAGCAAGCCTGGAACAACGCTGCGTTGCTCATCCAGCGGGTCGGTAGTAAAACCGGGAGCGGTGACGAACTCTTCGCGTGCGGTAAGGACTTGTAGCAATAAAGGATCTTTTGCATCGCCGCTGCGCATCCGTGCAACAAAGCCGCGGGGCACGCGCAGCGGAAACAGGCGACGGGCGTCCCTACCTTGCTGTAGCTCGGCATGATCATTTAGCGCTAAAAGTCGGAGTAATTCATCAGGATCGGTAATTACATCGGCGAGTTGCTGCAACCAATCTTCTCTAATTGGCATGTTTCGGGTTACAATGTTTGCCATTTTTTGGGCTTAACACCAGTTTCAATATTCAGAGGGCCATTATGGCGACTTATTCTAGCAACGATTTCCGTCCCGGTCTTAAAATCATGTTCGAAGGCGAACCTTACGCCGTTGAATCAAGTGAGTTCGTGAAGCCAGGTAAAGGCCAGGCTTTTGCGCGTGTGAAAATGCGCCGCCTTCTGACTGGCAAACAGTTGGAAAAAACCTTTAAATCTACCGACTCTCTGGAAGGCGCAGACGTCATGGATATGAACCTGACTTACCTGTACAACGACGGTGAGTTCTGGCATTTCATGAATAACGAAACTTTCGAACAGCTGGCAGCAGATGTTAAAGCCGTAGGCGAAAACGCCAAATGGCTGATCGATCAGGCTGAATGTATCGTTACCCTGTGGAACGGTCAGCCTATCGTTGTGACTCCACCAAACTTTGTAGAGCTGGAAATCACTGATACCGATCCAGGTCTGAAAGGTGACACTGCCGGTACCGGCGGCAAGCCGGCAACCCTGAGCACCGGCGCAGTGGTTAAAGTGCCATTGTTCGTACAGGTTGGTGAAGTTATTAAAGTTGACACCCGCTCTGGCGAATATGTTTCTCGTGTTAAGTAATTAGTGCCTGAAATAGTTATGATTTATTAACTGATCCAGATAACTCTGGCAGTTAATAAATAAAGAACCCCAATAATTGAGTTATATTCGAATATTGGGGTTCTTTATCTTTCCCACTTCAAAACTAATCCGGGAACCGATCTGTATTTTCCACTGTGTATTTGTTTCTCTGGTTGTTGATAACATTAACCAATTATATCGACATCTATTACTTGATAGAATGCATTATTCGTATCTGCAATATCCCATACGCCAAGGATGATGTTGTAACCCGTGCGGTTGTTAGGTAATACACATTGATGAGTAACGGATTTATCAGGAATACTTCCATAATCATTATATTGACAAAATGGTATTAAATTAAATGATGCACGAGAGAGTGGTGCTGATCTATTCCAATTTGGTTTGGTCATAAAATAACGCCAGCGAGTTGTACTATGTTCTACCGTAATATTCCAAGTGAATGTAATGGGGCCAGAGTAAATGCTTGACTTAGACCAACGGGTGGGCGTTTGAATATCCAGCGGTGTAAACATACCGACTCCTGCACTCGCGATAGCTCCATCAGTGGGACCATGTTCTGGGAAGTTTTTTATACCCTCCACACTTTGCGGTTCATATTGTACAGAGCCACATTGAGTATTATTTCCTAATTGACATAGATAGGCTCGACTAGCTGGATATTGAATATATCCATGGGCTTGGGCAAATGAAGAAAATTGACTGAATATCATGAAAATAGAAAATAATATGAATGCTATAGTTTTGTTATCTTTCATAATTCATTCCTTTTTTATGTGTAATACTCCAATTTTTCTCTATGGTATATTCTTCATCTATTGCTGGCAGGACGTTAACTCTTTATTTTCTTCATGTAACAATCACTGATACCTATGGTTTTCGCAACGACTTAATATGAGTGATGTATTTCATAAAATAATTAAATATCTATAAATATTAATTCCAGTGATTTTTTTTTGATGGGGGGGTTATTGATGACATGATTTTTATGAACTGCTCATCCGTTAAGCTAAAGTGATGTGGAAAATAATAATGGTTTTTCTTTATATTCAGATAGATCTGGCCTGATTTGATAACACCGCTAGCACCGAATAAATCTATCCATATCACGTATCCACTAAAATCAGCGGCAACAGATCAGGTTGCTGCCGCCAATTTGAGTTATTGACCTTGATTTGTTGATAGATCCAGATAAAGAGAAAGCCGATTGCTCGCACCTAATTTGAGGCGAATATTACGCTTGTGGGTATAAACTGTTTTAATATGAATATCTAATGTGTTTGCTATTCTTTTATCAACCCAGCCTTCCAGCCAGTAATTTAATATCGACTCCTCTCTATCACTAAATAATGCCGGAGCGGGTTGTAATGGTTGCTCAGAGTAATTTCCCATCGGATTGCATAATGCAGCACTTACTAATTGTTCCAATTGACTGATGTTATGTTTTTTGGTGATGACTTTCCACGCTCCACGATCTAGAAGATATTGGCTGAGCCAAGGCAAAGGGGAGTGCAGATAAACCAGTAACTTGCTGGAGATACAGGTAGCCAAAAGTGACTCTAAAATTTTAAGGTTATGTGTTTCAAAGACGTAAGAATAAAGATCGGCGATAACCAATTGAGGTTGCCACAGTTTAATTTGTGCATTGGCGACCACCAGATTGCTGGTTTGCGCCAGTGCAACTTTAGATGCCAAATGCATGCGCGAGTTTATTAACCATTCAACACCAACTCGGCTAAAGCGGCATGGATCAATCAAAACGACTTTCTTCATTTCAATCCCCTACAAATCCATATGAAGGACGTTCAACCGCATCTGTCCCGAAGTTTAGAGATAGAGAATTTCCACCGTCGCAGTCGCAGAAAATGGCCCGACTTTAATCTCGCCGAGAGGAACCAGCTCAGCGCTGAGTAACACTTCGTGCTGTGTATCTAACGCGGTGAAATCCGCTAAAAAGAACGGTTTGGCCAATGGAATCTGACTATTGGTTGCCAGATCGGTTAGTTTGATACCAAAGCCACTGTCTGCGCTGGGTAGCAGATAGTCGCCATAAGCATTGGGAGTCGTGATATAGCCGTTGATTTTAATCGGTGTTTTACAGCCGCTTTTATCCAGAACCAGTGAAAAAAACTGTTGCGGTACCGCCGGTGAAAAACCGGAGGGAGTCTTCTGCACCGTGCCGAAATCGACGACGCCGGGGGAAGGTGTGATGGTTACATCCACGGTACAATCGGTTGCGGTTATGAGACTTAAATCGGTAATAACATAGGTAAAGTTGGCGCGAGCGTTATTTAGGCCGTATTTGCCGTCCAGTTGGTACAGGGCATAGGTGCTATCCGGCGTTGGTGAGAACGGATCCAGCCCACGTTTGCGGATAATCGGCTGAAAGGTGACGGCAAAGGTGACATCAGGACACTGTGCCAGCGGAATTCCTGCTTTACAGGCCGGTATCACGCTACCGGTATTGATTCCAGCACCGTTACCACCGCCCTGCGGCCACTGGTCAGTGCCGTTAAAACGCATCCCGAATTCAATTCCCCAGTTCAATGGATTGGTGTTTCTCGGATTGACGTAGAAGTAAATGTTCTCCATTTCGCGAATATTGTTATCGCGATAACAGCGAGCGGAAATACTCCGGGTGGGGCCGCGCCAAATCACGCTGTAATCGGGGAGAGTGGTGGGCACTTTGACCGTTGAGCCGATACTTTCGGTCAGGATTAAACCGCTGCCATCGGTGCGAACGCAGGCCAAGGCCCAAACTGCGGGTGACAGAAAGGCCAAAGCCATGCCCAGGCATAAAAGAGAGGCTAAACGTCGCATTATGACCTCTGCTTATCGTTACTGGAGCATTCAGAAGCTGAACAATCGTAGGCGGTATCCTGCTGGCCACCATAATCATTCATATGAGATATATAAATCCGGCCGTTAACAGGATGGTTTGTGGGTACTACGATGCTTTCTCCCGGCGATAACATTTTTGGTTCAAATACCAGCGGGGACTTTCCGGCTCCTATGGCGATGGCCACCAAGGTGACATGCAGCGGCGTCGTATTTTTAATGGTTAGCTGCTTACCTTGGGTGGTGATGGCCAGTTTGGCGGCATTATTTTCCCCACGCGGAGGAATAACGGCGGTAGGCCGGTAAAATAATTTGATTTTAGAATGCAGGGCAATTTGCAATGCGTTCGGTTTATCAGTTTTCGGCGGTATTTCGCGAATATTTAAATAAAAAACTGATTCTCGATCTTTAGGGATCGCGTTATCCGGTAGGAGAGTGACACGAACGACGTTGCGATCGCCGGGTTCCACTCGTTGTAGCGGAGGTAATGCTAGAAAAGGCGAAGCGATCTTTTTCCCTTCGCTATCTTCGATCCAAGACTGCGCCACATAAGGCAAGGTGCTTTTATTGGTCAACGTGATGCTAATAGACTGCGCGCCTTCCTGATAAATGATCCGTGTGCGATCCAATACCAGAGCCGCCTGAGCGGAGCTGAGTCCACCGCATAACAGCAGCGTCAGAATGGTGATGAAATAGCGATGTAATGTTCTCTTCATATTCAATTCCTAAGCGTCATTTTTAACAAAAGGGTTAGCGGCAACTCATGGGTTGAGGCGTCGTAACGGCATCAGGCAATACCTGTGGCAGGACGAGGGTGCAGCTTTTATCCGACCAGCGAACTTTAAGCTGACTCTCTGGTTTCACGCCGATCAGGTAGGTCAGGCCGTCTTCGCCGACAATGGCGTTAGCTTTACCGGTTTGGGTATTGGTGACTTCGGCCCCGAACGGCACGGAAACACCTTGGTAATCCTTCAGTAATACCAACAGCTTGCTGCCCTGATTCATTTCAAACGGCAGGTAGCCGATGGCACCTTCAGTCAGCACCAGACTGCGGATCGGCGCATGGGCTTCGGCATTCGCGGGGAGGTTATTCATATCGACTCGCGCCTCGAAATTCTCATAGGGAGGAGCGCCATCGATAATGGAATAGCCGAATGAATTAGTGTGGTTTTTACCGTTATTAAAGGTCACATCTGAAACACCGTGGGTATCAACCAATAAGCGTGTGTTGCCGGAACTGCCGGAAGAATGTAGCGCGGAGCCGTACAAAGTACTGACCATAGAACCGCTGAGATTAGCGCTAGCAGAATGATAGCTGTCAGACACATAGCTGCCGCTTAATCCCAGCTGGTAGGCATCTGATTTATGCTGATAGAAGCCGCTGACCAGAGCGTTATTTTGCTGGCCGCCGGTAGTTAGCTGGTAATAATCGTCCTTACCTCGGTTTTGTCGCAGAGACACGGTTTGGTCAAAGCGACCGCGGCCAGTTTGCTGGTTATAGCTCACGCGGGTCTGCCCTTCGAGAGGTATGCTGATCCCCAAATAACTCACCAGATCGTTACGATCCTGATCTTTGTTATAAGACAGGGAAATATTGAGAGAGACATTTTTAAACTGCTCAATGTCGAATAGCGTGCTGGCAGAAAGATCGAAACGTTCGCTGGATTTAGCGTTCCAGTACGCATCATGGGTATAAGAAAGATAGGTAGAAAAGCCATCGAACTGTTTAGCCGTAACTACCGAGTAGCGTTGCTTATTATCTCGCTGTAATACCCCGTTGCTGGCATTGGTAAATTCGCTGAGGGAAATGAATTTCTTATCGGAAAAACGATAGCCAAAGAAGCGGATATCGGCATCGAGGCTGTCGAAACGCTTGGCATAGTTAAAACGATAGGAATGACCAAGATATTGTTGATGTTCCAAAGTCGCGCGAGCTTGGGTCACATCGAGCGAAACTGCGCCGAATTGATATAAATCTTTACCCAGACCAACGGCGGCAGAGTGGTAATCGTTAGCCAGAATAGTGCCGCCGTAGGCAGACCAGGTGCTGCTGACGCCATAGGAGATTTCACCCATGGTAAAGAATGGGTTTTGTACGTGATTACCGCCGTTGGTCGGTTTACCCATCGCGGTGTTATAGCGAATTTGTCCCTCTCGCGTTAGAAAGGGAACTGAGGCGGTATTTACGGTAAATTGGCTGGTGGAACCGTCTTCTTCTTCAACGCTGACCTGCAGCTCGCCTTGTACTGCGCTGCTCAAATCCTGAATATTGAACGGGCCGGGCGGCACGGTGGTTAAATAAATGGTTCTACCCTGCTGGCTGACGGTTACCTTGGCATTCGTTTTAGCGATACCGGTGATCCGCGGCGCGTAGCCGCGCAGGCTGGGCGGCAGCATACGCTCGTCGCTGGCGAGCTTGATGCCGCTGTAACTGAGCGTGTCGAAAATATCCGAGGTTAAATAGGTTTGCCCCAAAGTGAGCTGCGATTTTATTGAGGGCAACGGACGAAAGGCATGGATGTTATTAAAATCTAAAGATTGATTGCCTTCTTTATTACTGTAATTAGCAAACTGATAGTCGCCACGAAAACGCCAGGCACCTAAATTAGCCCCGGTCGTGCCAAATGCAGAAAGGGAATTAACTCTATCCTCATGTTTATTCTGGCGGGTATTTCCGATGATGCGGTAATCCAGCATCAGGCCGGCAATACCGCTATCCCATTGCTCTGGTGGAGTATAGTTTTTGTCATAATATTCCAGTAGGGATTGCGGCACGGTAATTTTCAACTGTCCGTTATTTTTATAATAACGTGCGGTAATACCGGGTAAATCAGTAGGCATGAGTGTTCAGGCAGCGACGAGATATATTCTCGTTTTAAACCAAAAGTGCTAATCAGACTACGAGGCAAACAAGGTTGTGTTTGCGGATGTTTCGCATTTTCGACAAAGTTAATTTCTTGTTGCTTGTAGTAGTTATTATTTACAACTATATCGACGAGATAATTTCCCGGGGCCAATCGATCGGGCGCGGAGAATTGTGAAAGGTCAGCCTGACCCTGTTCACCAATTTTTAAAAATTCAGTATTAAACTCTACGCCAACAGCCTCGAAGGCAAAAAAAGGTACGCAGAGTACCCACTTATAAAAGCTATAAGTTTTCACAATTCTTGCCCTGTATGTTTAGGGGGAATATATTCCCCCTTAATATTAAAGCCGTTGAATATTATTAGAGATAATTAACCGTAAATTGCGCTGTAGAATCTGCGTCACCTGCGGTTACGCCTGCATCAGTGGCTTCATACATGGCCGAAAATTGCAGTCGGTTATCCCCATTGCTCAACATAATAGGTTTAGTGGCGGTGCCTAATGCCAGATATTCATTATTGCCGGCCTGTAGGCGGATACCCACATGAGTTGCTGCACCAGTAACGCCTAACAGTTCGCTATTTTCTTGGTGGCCAGCACCGGTAAAGGTTACGGTGGCATTTTTAGACGTAGTGGTATCGCAGTCGGTCAATACGATATCGAACTTAGCCGCCGTCGAACGGTCGCCTTTTGCCGTAAATAAATGGGAAGGAACCTGACCTAAATTAACGGTTTGATCTAAAGAATTAGAATCAATACCGCAGGCGCCGGTGACGATTTCGCCTTCAAAACGGATGGTCCCAGGGGAACCGGCAGCAGGTGGCGCCGCATGAACAGCCGCAGAGAAAGATGCTGCAATAACAGCAGTTAATAATAACTTTTTCATTATCAAATCCTTGAGATAAAAATGATGTTGTTAAATTCCACATATTACTGGCGTGGGGGAATAAGCAGGCGAAGCCCTGATTTGTTAAATCATGAATTTAATTGCCCGGCTTAATTCTCGGCTTAATATACTGCAAATTTTGTTTTTTACATTATATTCGATCGATGATTGAGCTAATTTGGGATAATTATTTGTCTCTAAAGTAAATATTGAAATATAAGATCGAATTTTGCAAAAAAATAGCCATGAACTAGTGTTAAATAATGAATTTAATAAAATTTTCTTTTGCGTGTTTCTTTAAAATCAATCAATAAATTGTGATTAAGATAATGGAAATGAAATATATCAATGTTAGGACTATTCTCAATCGAGAATTTAAGGTTATTCCTAGTGTTGATTGTATGTACTTCAATAGCTAATTAATAATTTTAAATCATTAATTTTTTGTTTTTTATTCTTCTAATGATTTTTATTAAATCTTAACGGCGGAAGGTCATTCCTGTTATATCTTTCCCTAGCATCCCTTAGCCATTCTTGGGCACCAGATTGTTCCTCCCACCTTATTGATGGCCGTTAGGCGTCGTGCTAATTTAAATGCGGTTTTATTTGCAGCCCGGGACGACCCGGCAAAACCGCTGCTATCTGGGGACGACCCCTCCCATTAGGATGATTACTATGGCTTGGGTTATTCTGGTTATTGCCGGATTATTAGAGATTATTTGGGCTATTGGCTTAAAATATACTCAGGGTTTTACTCGTTTGGCGCCCAGTATTATTACGCTGGCGGCAATGGTTGTGAGCGTGGTGCTATTGGCTCATGCAATGAAAAGCCTGCCTGCGGGAACCGCCTATGCGGTTTGGACGGGAATTGGCGCGGTAGGTACGGCCATTTTAGGTATTGTGCTGCTTGGTGAGTCCGCCAGCGCGGCACGTTTGCTTAGCTTAGGCATGATTGTCGCTGGTATTGTTGGTTTGAAATTAGCTAGTTAAGCTAAACGTTAGCGAATTGATAAATATCAGAATAGAAAAGGGCCGATCTTCGGCCCTTTTTCGATCTCAGTTCTAGCTTATTCCTGCTTCACCCAGATCAGTTTTTCCACTGGGAAACCATAGCCTTTGGCCGTTAATAGCAGTTTTTCACGTACTTCGGCGCTGAGGTTTGGCGTACGGGATAGAATCCACAGATAATCACGGTTAGGCCCGCATACCAGAGCATAACCATAGTTTTCATCTAACTCAAAAATGTTGTAACCGCCATAGAATGGGCCGAAAAAGGAGACTTTTAGCGCCGCCCGATTGGGTTCGCCAATGAAATAACCTTTGCCTTCACTTTCCTGCCAACGCTGTTTTTGTGGGTTATAGCCGCGGTTTATTACTTTTATCCCGCCATCGCCGCGTAGTGAATAATTCGCCGTCACCTGCTCTAAACCTCGCTCAAAGGAGTGATCCAGACGGGCAATCTCATACCAGGTGCCCAGATAGCGAGGTAACTGAAAGTTATCGACAATTTTGACATCTTTTGGCGGCGTTACGCTGCAAGCCACGGAGAGCAGGGCAGACATAAGTACCGTTATTTTTGACCACAGTGGGACAGACATAGCGAGGCATCCTGTTAGTAATAAGTTCTTATTGAAAATAACTCTCATCTATCAGTGATGCAAATTTTGAGGGGGATGACAAGTGGGGCAAAGGGAAGACGGCCCGCGCGGGGCAGGCCGTTTTGTTCAGAATTACAGAGTGAGAACGCCGATAGCAGCGACTACGCTGAGGATGGCTGCCAGACCGTAGAAAACCCATTTGCCGGCTGGCACATGAATTTTCAGGTCATGCATAGCGTGGTGAATACGATGCAGGCCACACCACAGCGGCAGAATAATCATCAGCAGCAAGAATACGCGGCCGATGAAGCTCTGGCTGAAAGCCAAAACCCGCTCGTAACTTAAAGCGTCGCCTGGATATGCGCCGAGGGGGAGCAAAATAGCAACCAGCAGAATAACCGCTGGTGCAATAATGGCTCCCCACATGCCGCCAGCACCAAAAAGACCCCAGAAAATCGGTTCATCGGAGCGCTTAGGAACTTGATTCATCTTATTTCCCTCCGGGTTAGATTAAGGCGACGGCCAAAATGACCGCTGTCGCAACAATAGTCACCACCCAAAGCGATTTAATGATCAGCTCTGGTCCCATTTTGTCGTCTTTTACCACTATATTGGCGGCCTTAGGTGCCAGCTCAAACCAGGTTTTGGTATGAAGCAGCGCGGCCAATAGCGTGATGATATTAATCAATAGCACCAGCGGGTTTTGCAGGAAGCTAACAAATCCTTCCCAGCCTGCCGGGCCACCTTTCAGGGCGAAAACGCCGTAAATCAGGGTAATACTGAACCAGACCGCCGGAACGGAGGTGCCTTCACGCAGCATATAGAAGCGGTAAAAACCCAGCTTCTGCCACCAGTTCGGGGCCATGGTGCGGACATAAGGTTTACGTTTAGTTGTCATTGCTGTTTCCCCTCCCTTATTGTGGCTTCAGCATGGCGATCATGAAGTCTTTCGCACTTTCAACTTTGCCCTGCTGAATCGCGGCGGCTGGGTCAACGTGCTTAGGACAAACTTCAGAGCAATAGCCGACGAAGGTACAGCTCCACACGCCGTTGTTACCGTTGAGCTGAGGCATACGCTGTTTCTTGCCGTGATCGCGGGTATCCAGATTGTAACGGTGTGCCAGCGTAATCGCTGCCGGACCGATGAACTCTGGGTTCAGACCGAATTGCGGGCAAGCGGCGTAGCACAGACCACAGTTGATACAGCCGGAGAACTGATGGTATTTCGCCATCTGTGCCGGAGTCTGGCGGGTTGGGCCATCTTTTGGATCTTGTTTATTGCCGATAATGTAAGGCTTGATGGCTTCCAAACTCTCGATAAAGTGAGTCATATCCACGACCAGATCGCGTTCGATCGGGAAGTTGCCTAAGGCTTCGACTTTCATGCCCTCGGTATATTCCCGCAGGAAGGTTTTACAGGCCAATTTAGGTACCCGGTTGACCATCATGCCGCACGAACCGCAGATCGCCATACGGCAAGACCAGCGGTAAGACAGATCTGGCGCCAGATTGTCCTTGATATAACCCAAGGCATCGAGCAATGAAGTTTGCTCATCGTAAGGCACTTCGAAAGTGTCGAAGTGAGGCTCGCTATCCTGTTCAGGGTTGTAGCGCATGATCTCCATTTTCAGGACTTTCATATCAGCCATTCGCCTGCTCCTTATCCTTTTTATCTTGTGCCGTCTTCTTATCTTGCGCGGTGGCTTCGGCGCCGTAGACACGTTTAGCCGGTGCCAGTTTGGTAATTTTCACATCGCTATACTCGAGGCGCGGCGTGCCGCCCGGTGTGTGGAAGGCCAGAGTATGTTTGAGGAAGTTGACGTCATCGCGTTCGGTACAGCCTTCATCCAGACGCTGGTGGGCACCGCGAGACTCTTTACGGTTAAGTGCAGAGTGCGCCATACATTCAGCTACATCCAGACCGTAGCCCAGTTCGATGGTGTATAGCAGGTCGGTATTGAATACGCTGGAGTTATCGGTGATTTTCACGCGTTTAAAGCGCTCTTTCAGCTCGGCCAGCTTATCGACGGTTTTTTGCATGAGTTCTGGCGTACGGTAGATACCACAGCCTTCTTCCATGGAAAGACCCATTTCATCGCGGATTTTAGCCCAGTTTTCCGTTCCTTCCTGTTTCATCAGGTTGGCCAGGCGAGCCTCTACGTCGCGGGTTTGCGCATCCAGCGCGTTGCCGTTCGCCGGGCCACTTTCCATGGCGCGCTGTGCGGCTTGTTCACCGGCTACGCGGCCAAAGACCACCAGTTCGGCCAGTGAGTTAGAGCCGAGGCGGTTTGCACCATGCAGGCCAACGGAAGAACATTCACCGACGGCAAATAGCCCTTTAATACGGGTTTCACACTGCTGATTGGTTTCGATGCCACCCATGGTGTAATGTGCGGTTGGACGTACTGGGATTGGATCTTTTACCGGATCGACACCCACATAGGCTTTGGCCAACTCGCAGATGAACGGCAGGCGTTCCAGCAGTTTTTTCTCACCCAGGTGACGTAAATCCAGATAAACCACATCGCCACGCGGTGTCGCAATGGTGCGGCCAGCGCGCCATTCGTGCCAGAAAGCCTGAGAAACTTTATCTCGCGGCCCCAACTCCATATATTTGTTTTCTGGTTTACCCAACGGAGTTTCTGGCCCCATGCCGTAGTCCTGTAGATAGCGGTAGCCATCTTTATTCACCAGGATACCGCCTTCGCCACGACAGCCTTCGGTCATCAGGATGCCTGAGCCAGGCAAGCCGGTTGGGTGATATTGTACAAATTCCATATCCCGCAGCGGAACACCGTGGTGGAAAGCCATGCCCATGCCATCACCGGTGACGATGCCGCCGTTGGTGTTATAGCGATAGACACGTCCGGCACCGCCAGTCGCCATGATAACGGCATTGGCGCGAATCTGGATTTTGGTGCCTTCCATCATATTCAGCGCAACAACGCCGCGCGCTTGTCCATCATCCACCAAAATATCGAGAACAAAATGTTCATCAAAGCGTTGGATTTGTGGATATTTCAGGGAAGTTTGGAACAGAGTATGCAGCATATGGAAGCCGGTTTTATCGGCGGCAAACCAGGTGCGTTCAATCTTCATACCGCCAAAGCGGCGCACGTTTACAGAACCGTCGGGTTTACGGCTCCACGGGCATCCCCAGATTTCCAGCTGCGCCATTTCTTCCGGGCAACTGTGAACAAAGTGGTCAACGACATCCTGTTCACAGAGCCAGTCGCCGCCGGCAACCGTATCGTTGAAATGGTAGTCGAAAGAATCGTGGTCCTGAGTGACTGCGGCTGATCCCCCTTCGGCGGCCACGGTGTGGCTACGCATTGGGTAAACTTTCGAGATAAGAGCAATCTTCAGTTGGGGGTTGGCTTCCGCTGCGGCTATTGCTGCACGTAAACCAGCGCCCCCGGCCCCGATAATGGCAAGGTCGGCGTTAAAGGTTTGCACTGCGCTTCTCCATTGTTCAAGTGAAATTCTTATACCCTTGGTACCTGAGGCTGCGGTGGGTTAACTGTACTTTCTCAACCGAATCAAAAACCTGAATCAGTTGATCGGGATCGGTTTGCCAGTTGCCTACCTGTAACTTCAATGACCTCGGCTATATAAAAGGAATGTCTATTCTTAATATGGTTTTTAATATTATTGCCTTGCTAATCAATTACCCGATGCAAGGGGGAACTCATTAAGAATAGCAATTTCTTACTATTTGTATGGGAATGAGTATACCTAATCATAAGTAGTAGAAATTTGATGTGATCGATTGTTTTGTTTTATTTGAACCTCTGCGCGCGGGCTAACTGGCAGAAACGTGATCGCAGACAGGATCTGCTGTTGATAAGGATTTTTGACGACGCGTTATGCTGAATTCGTGGCATAAATAGGCAATCTTTGTCGCAAATTTGTTTGCCTGATAGGATGCGAGTAGACTGCATCCCCTGTTTGATTTCGGAGTTAACCACCATGAGCGAAACGGCAAGCTGGCAGCCAAGTGCACCCATCGCCAATTTGTTGAAACGCGCAGCAATAATGGCAGAAATACGACGGTTCTTTGCCGATCGCGGCGTATTGGAAGTTGAAACGCCAGCCATGAGCCAAGCGACAGTGACAGATATCCACCTGTCTCCTTTTGAAACCCGGTTTGTTGGCCCGGGTGCTGCCGATGGCATGACGCTGTACATGATGACCAGTCCGGAATATCACATGAAGCGCCTACTGGCGGCTGGCAGCGGCTCCATTTATCAATTGGGTCGTAGTTTCCGCAATGAAGAGGCCGGTCGTCACCATAATCCCGAGTTCACCATGCTCGAGTGGTATCGTCCTCATTATGATATGTATCGCTTAATGAATGAGGTCGACGACCTGCTACAGCAGATTCTGGATTGTAACAGCGCAGAAACGCTGTCTTATCAGCAGGCTTTCCTGCGTCATTTGGATGTCGATCCACTGTCAGCGGACAAAACCCAGCTGCGGGAAGCGGCGGCGAAGCTGGATTTGAGCAATATCGCCGATACGGAAGATGACCGCGACACGCTATTACAGCTGCTGTTCACCGTTGGCGTAGAACCGCAAATTGGCCGTGAAAAACCGGCCTTTGTGTATCATTTCCCTGCTTCTCAAGCGTCACTAGCTGAAATCAGTACCGAAGACCATCGGGTAGCCGAGCGTTTCGAGGTCTACTTCAAAGGTATGGAGTTAGCCAACGGTTTCCGCGAGCTGACCGAAGCCAACGAGCAGTTGAAACGTTTCGAGCAGGATAATCGTCGACGCGCCGTTCTGGGATTGCCGCAAAATCCAATCGATGTCAATCTGATCGCAGCGTTACAGCACGGTATGCCCGATTGCTCCGGTGTTGCGCTGGGTGTCGATCGTTTGGTGATGCTGGCGCTGGGAGCGGAGCGATTGAGCGAGGTTATGGCGTTCCCGGTCGATCGCGCCTGATTACCCTTCGT